>NZ_NHSJ01000141.1 GCF_002937075.1 Rhodoblastus sphagnicola | reverse complement strand
GCGCTGATCGCGGATGCGCTGGCGGGGAGGTTTTTGCCAGAAGCGGCGGAGTAGAGCATTTTCAAGCGAAGGGGACACCGGTTCGCGTGAAGAAAATGCGTTAAAACAAGAATCTAGAGCATTTTCATGTTTCCACGAAACGTGAAAATGCTCTAGGCCGCGCTTCGCCGGATCATCCCGTCAGCGGACTGTCGTCTCCCGAAAACAGCGCCGCGCTGATCGCCTCCTCGCGCCGCGCCAAAGTCTCGACGAAGTCGCGGGCGCCGCCCATCTGGCGGAAGGCGGCGTAGCCGCGTTCGAGAAAGCCGTGCAATTCGCCAAATCCTCCGATCTGCGCGGGCTTTCGCATGGCCTTGAGCGCCAGTCCGATCAAGGGCGCCCCGGCGAGGGCCTCCAGTTTGTGTCCGAGATGGCGCATCAGTTCGATCTGGCGCGCGCGGTCGTCGCGACGCCCGGTCTGGCGATAGGCCTCGCCATAAGCCGCGCCGCGCTCCACGATGGCGGCCATTTCGGCGTCGAGGGCGTCCGAGAGCGTGTCGAGTTCGATGGCGTCGGCGATGGTTTCGATGCCCGACGCGGGCAGGCCCTTCTTCATCAAGGGCAGGACGCGCCGGATCGCGTCCTCGTCCACGCCGCGGTCTTGCGGTCCGCGCAGGTCGGTGAGGAAGAAGCGCGCGGCGGCGGCATATTTCGGATGGACGAGAAGATCGGCGTGGCTGCGCGCGAGCCGCGCCGCCTGCCATGCGCGCAGGCGCAGCCGCGCCGCCCGCGCGCCGGCGTCCGCTCCCGTGGTCGTCTTGATGACGGCGGCGCGCGTCAGTTGCGCTTCGAGGCGCTGGATCGCGAGATCCTTCGATGGCGTTTCCCGGTTCATTGCGCCACTTGACCGGAGGCCGGGCGCAGAGGCCTCGCGCTCAGGTGATCACGCTCGGCTTGTCGCGGCCGGTGTGCTTGCTTATGTCGGCAAGCTGCTCCGCCAGGGCGATCAGATCGGCCAGAGCGGCCTGGGTTTCGAGATCGTGCCTGGCGGCGTCCGGCTCATAACGCTCGATATAGACGCGCAGCGTCGCGCCGGAGGTGCCGGTGCCCGACAGGCGATAGACGATGCGCGACCCGCCCGCGAACAGGATGCGCACGCCCTGCTGTCGCGACATCGAGCCGTCGATCGGATCGAGATAGGCGAAATCGTCGGCGGACTCGACGGTCAAGGCGCCAAATTGCTGGCCCGCGAGGGTTGGGAGTTTGGCGCGCAACGCGGCCACCAGCGCGTTGGCGCCCTCGGTGGCGACTTCCTCGTAATCGTGGCGCGAATAATAGTTGCGGCCATACTCCGCCCAGTGGGCGCGCACGATCTCCTTCACGCTCTGCTTGCGCGCCGCGAGGACGTTGAGCCACATCAGGATGGCCCAGAGCCCGTCCTTTTCGCGGACGTGGTTGGAGCCGGCGCCCGCGCTCTCCTCGCCGCAGATCGTCACCTTGCCGGCGTCGAGCAAATTGCCGAAGAATTTCCACCCCGTGGGCGTCTCATACATGCCGACATGAAGCTTGTGCGCCACGCGATCGGCGGCGGCGCTGGTCGGCATGGAGCGGGCGACGCCGGCGATGCCGCTCTTGTAGCCCGGCGCCAGATGGGCGTTGGCGGCGATGATCGCCAGGGAATCCGAGGGCGTGACGAACTGGCCGCGCCCGATCACCAGATTGCGGTCGCCGTCGCCGTCGGAGGCCGCGCAAATGTCGGGCGAGGCATCGGACATGGCTAAATCATACAGATGTTTGCAGTGGACCAGATTGGGGTCGGGGTGGTGATGGCCGAAATCCGGCAGCGGTTCGCCATTCAACACAGTTCCCGGCGCGGCGCCGAGATCGCCTTCGAGGATCGCCTTGGCGTAGGGGCCGGTGACGGCGCTCATGGCGTCGAATTTCATGGTGAAGCCCGAGGCGAACAGCGCGCGGATCGCCGCGAAATCGAACAGGCTGGCCATCAGGTCGCGATAGATGGCGACGGGATCGATGATCCGCACCTTCGTCGCGCCGATGAACGTCTCGCCGAGGCTGTCGATGTCGATGTCGGCGGCTTCGACCGTCTTGTAGCTCTCGATCGCCTTGCTGTGGGCGAAGATCGCCTCGGTGATCTTTTCCGGGGCGGGGCCGCCGTTGGAGATATTGTATTTGATGCCGAAATCCGCATCGGGTCCGCCGGGATTGTGGCTGGCCGACAGCACGATGCCGCCGAACGCCTTGTCATGGCGGATGACGGCGGAAGCCGCCGGCGTGGACAAAATGCCGGAGCGGCCGACGATGATCTCGCCAAAACCGTTGGCCGCCGCCATTTTCAGGATGAGCTGGATGGCCTCGCGGTTGAAGAACCGGCCGTCGCCGCCGACCACCAGCGCCTTGCCCGCAAAACCTTCCAGCGAGGAAAAGATCGACTGGACGAAATTGGCGAGATAATGCGGCTGCTGAAAGACCCTGGTCTTCTTGCGCAGGCCGGACGTGCCCGGACGCTGGTCGTTGAAGGGTTTGGTTGCAACGGTCTTGATCGGCAATGGCGCGGTCATCGGCTCACCTTCGTGATTTCATGGTAGCTTCATGCCAGAGAGTTTTCCTCGGCGCCAGCGTCATCCTTGTCGCGCCTGTCTTGGTCGCGCCTGTCTTGGTCGCGCTTATCTTGGTCGCGCTTATCTTGGGCATGGACGCGCCACACCGCGAGGCAGAGCGCCGCCACCGGCAGGCCGATGCAGGACGTCCCGATGAAAAAGGCGGAATAGCCGAATTTGGCGACGGCAAAGCCGGAGAATCCGCCGAGAACTTTTCCGGGCAGGGCGTAGAGCGAGGACAACAGCGCATATTGCGCGGCGGCGTGCAGCGGCGACACCAGCGACGACATGAAGGCGACCAGCGCCGTGCCGGCAAAACCGCCGGCGAAATTCTCGACGCAGATCGCCACCGTCAGCATGCCCATGTCATTGCCGACATGCGCCAGCCAGGCGAGGCTCAGATGCGAGGCCGAGGCCGCCATGCCGCCCGCGAATAAAGTGGGCATCAGGCCAAAGCGCGAGGCGCACCAGCCGCCGGCGAAAATCCCCCCGAGACCCACGCCAAAACCGAAAATCTTGGTGATGTTGGCGATGTCGGTCTTGGAAAAGCCGAGGTCGATGTAAAGCGGGTTGGCCATCACCCCCGAGACGAAATCGGGCAGCCGATAGATCGCCAGCAGCAGCAGGAACAGCACGGTGGCGCGTCCGTTGCGCGCGAAAAACTCTTTGAGCGGCTCGGCATAAGTCTCGATCAGAGATTTCCGCGCTCCCGGCGCGGCCTCGATATGGGTTTTCGGCTCCGGCGCCAGCAGATTGGCGACAAAGCCGACGGCCATCAGGCAGGCCATAGCAAGATAGGCCGCGCGCCAGGACTGGAATTGGGCGATGTAGAGCGCGCCCGCGCCGGCGCAGAGCAGCGCGATCTTGTAGCCGACCTGGCTCGCGGCGGAGAGCGCGCCCTGCTTGTCCGGCGGGGCCACGGCGATGCGCCAGCCGTCGATGGTGATGTCCTGGGTCGAGCCGCAAAAGCCGAGCAGGAAGCTGAAGGCTATGGTCCACACCAGACTTTTCGCGGGATCGCCGAAGGCCAATCCGCCGAGGCAGAGCATCACGCCGATCTGGATCAGCGCCATCCAGCCGCGCCGCCGCCCCAGTCTCTTGCCGAAGAATGGCGCGTCATAGCGGTCGAGCAGCGGCGCCCACAGAAATTTCAACGAATAGGCCAGCGCCACCCAGGAGATCATGCCGATCGCCTCCCGGCTGACCCCGACCTCGCGCAGCCAGGTCGATTGGGTGGAGAACACGAGCAGGAACGGCAGGCCCGAGGAAAAACCCAGGGCCAGCATCAGCGGCAGGGTGCGGTCGGCGAAAAGTTTTTTGCGACCGCGCGGCGATTCGGTTGTCATGGGAGCAGACTATCGCACGAAACGCGAAAAAGTTGGACAAACGGCGCAACCGCTCAGCTTTTCCAGTCATTTACTGGATTGTTGCCGCCCGATGCTGCTAGGATTGCGGTGAAGGGATTCGGCGATGCTCACCAACAAGGGAAAATACGGCCTCAAGGCCATGGTCCACCTCGCGGGGATGGAGCCGGGGACGCTCGCCCAGGTGCAGGATATCGCCGACCGCAATGCGATCCCGAAGAAGTTTCTCGATCAGATTCTGTCCGAATTGCGCAATGCCGGACTGGTGTTTTCCAAGAAGGGCAAGGGCGGCGGCTACGCCCTGGCGCAACAGGCGAGCAAAATCAGCGTCGGCCAGATCGTGCGCATCCTCGACGGCCCGCTGGCCCCGATCCAGTGCGCCAGCGTCACCGCCTATCGCCCCTGTGACGATTGCGGCGACGAAAAAGCCTGTGCGGTCAGGCTGATGATGGTCAAGGCGCGCAACGCCATCGCCGACGTGCTGGACAATCACACCCTCGCCGACATGCGGGCGCTGAGCGATCCGGTGGAACTGGCCCACAGCTATCAGATCTGAGCCCGCCTCAGGCGAAATAGCGCGCGATCTGATCCTCCAACACCTCTTCCAGCCGCGCCGGCGCCCATTTTGGCGCGCGGTCCTTGTCGATCACCGCCGCGCGTATCCCTTCGGGGAAGTCATGCCCGCCAAGGCAGGCCGTCGCCGCGATCAGCTCCATGTCGAGGCAGGGCGCCAGACGGCCAAGCGCGCGGGCTTTGCGCAGGGCGCGCAGCGTGACCTTCAGCGAGGTCGGCGAATGCCGGCGCAGCAGCGCCAGCGCCGCCTGCGCCGACAGGTCGGGCACGCCAGCAAGATTTGCGGCGATCTCCTCCACGCTGTCGGCGGCATAGGCGGCGTCGATCCACGGCCGGGCGTCGGCGAGCGGCGGCGGGCCGGCGGGCGCGGCGATTTTTGCAAGCGCCGCCCCGACATCGTCATGCGAGGCGCAATCGGATAAAACGTCCGCCAGCCCCTCCAGCCGGTCCTTGGCGACAAAAACATCGGCGAGGCCGAGCAGGACACAGTCCGCTGGCCCGGCGCGCCCGGCCGTCAAAGCCAGATGCGTTCCCAATTCGCCGGGCGCGCGGGCAAGCAGGAACGTGCCGCCGACATCGGGCACAAAGCCGATGCCAACCTCGGGCATGGCGATGGTCGACCCCTCCGTGACGATCCGATGCGCCGCATGGGCGGAAACCCCGACGCCGCCGCCCATCACCACGCCATGCATCAGGGCGACGACCGGCTTGGCATAGTCAGCGATCAGAAGGTTCAGCGCATATTCCTCGCGCCAGAAATCGACCGGCGCGCGGTCGCCGGAGCGCGCGGCATTGTATATGGCGACAATGTCGCCGCCGGCGCACAGGCCGCGCTCCCCGGCGCCGCGAATCAGCACCGCGCCGACGCTCGCATCCCCCGCCCAGTCGTTCAGCGCGCGCGTCATCGCGCGCACCATGTTCAGCGTGAGCGCATTGATCGCCTTGGGGCGGTTGAGCGTGATCAGGCCGAGGCGGCCTTGGCGGGAAAGCAGGATTTCATCGGTCATGCCTCAGCTATAGGCGTCGCGCGCGCCGCGCGGAACTTGGCAAAAGTGCGCAATGGATTTGCGCGCCGGCCGGAACCTTTGCACAATGGGCGAGCTGAGAGGTCGCATGGCGCTCGACTGGAACGATCTGCAATTCTGCCTGGCAGTGGCCCGCGACGGCACGGTGTCGGCCGCCGCCAAAAAACTCGGCGTCGATCACGCCACCATCATCCGCCGCATCGACCGTCTCGAGCGCGACATCGGCGCCAAATTGTTCGCCCGCCGCAAAACCGGCTACCAACTCACTGACGCCGGCCGCCGCGCCGCCGCCATGGCGGAAACCATCGAATCGCAAATTCGCGGCGGACAGGCGGAAATCTCCGGCGGCGCGGCGCGGCTGGCCGGCACGGTGCGGATCGGCGCCCCCGACGGCTTCGGCTCGTTCTTCCTCGCGCCCCGGCTCGGTCCGCTCGCCGACAAGCACCCGGAATTGCAGCTCGAGCTGGTGGCGACGGCGCGGCTGTTCAGCCTGTCCAAGCGCGAAGCCGATATCGCCATCAGCCTCGCCCTGCCGCGCGAGGGCCGCATTTTCGGGCGAAAACTGGTGGATTACCGGCTGTTCCTCTATGCCTCGCGCGATTATCTCGCCAAGCGCGGCGGCATCGAAACCCGCGACGACATCAAAAGCCGTCGGCTGATCGGCTATATTCCCGAACTGCTGTTCACGCCGGAACTGGACTATCTGCCGCAAATCCTGCCGGGCTTCTCGGCCCAATTCCGCAGCGCCAATCTGATCGCGCAACTGGAGGCGGCGCTGGCGGGGCTGGGCATCGCCATGCTGCCGCGCTTTCTGGCGCAAAAATTCGACACCCTGATTCCCGTCCTGCCCGAAGTCATCTCCATCACCCGCGGTTTCTACCTGCTGATGCACGCGGACGGCCGCGATTCGCCGCAAATCCGCGCCGTCGCCGAGCATATTTACGCTGCGGTAGAGGCGGAAAAAGCCCTGTTCCTGGACCCGCCATGACCGACACGACCAATCTGTTCGAAGACTTGCCGCTGGCGTCGATGGAAGAGGATGTTTTTGTTCTGTTCGAGCGCCCCGGCGTGATGATCGAACGCATCGTCTCGACGGGGCAGGCCAGCCCGCCGGGTTTTTGGTACGATCAGAACTGGACCGAATGGGTTGTCCTGCTCGCGGGCGCGGCGCGGCTGCGTTTCGAAGACGAAACGGAAGATCGTCTGTTCACGGCGGGCGATCACATCCTGATCGCCCCACGCCGCCGCCATCGCGTCGAATGGACGCAAAGCGAACCGCCGACGCTGTGGCTGGCGGTGCATATCAGGGAGGAGGGGGTGGGTCCGATTATATCATGATGAGAGAACAAGTAACTACAAGCAAAAATCCCACATCAGAATTCTTCGAATTGGTTGGGCGATGTATCACCACATGGGCGTGGATTGATGACGAGCTATTTAGAATATTTCATTGCTGCGTAGGCCCGCGCGAGCAATGCGCGATCATTTTTTACCGGCTTCCAGGCCTCGACGCGAGATTAAGCCTGACTGACGAGATAGTGCGCTCAATACTTCCGAAAAAGGCTCCCGGGGAACACGGTCATGAAAGCATCAAGGAATGGAGCCGCATTTTAAAGCAAATTAGGAGCCTGTTAACAACGCGCAGGAGAATCGCTCATCATCCGGTCGCCTTCCAATCAGAACCACCATTTCAATTTGGCATCACGCCCTTCGGCGCAGGCGTTTTTGGTGACAAGCTGCCTGAGCCTACACTTACGATTCGGGTCGGCGAACACGAGAAACTGCGTCCACGTGAATCCGATGAAGGTGGATTAACAAAAGAAGAACTCGTCGCTCACCTGCAATCTGTAAGATCATTTGCGAACAGTTTGAACTCCTTCTCAAGAAACTTATTACAGCCTGTTTTAGAAGAACGCCAATCACCGATATATTGAAAACCGCGCCTCGGAAGGGGTCTGACTCGCACGTCCGGGTCGTAGGCCCGGGATGGCCCAACTACGTCCGAACCACTCTCATCTTGTTGTATGGGCAAAATGTGTATACACTATGTATGAATGGGATGAGACCAAGCGACAGACGAACCTCGCCAAGCACAAGCTCGACTTTGTGGATGCGGTTCTGATGTTCGATGGAAGGCCCACGCTGACAGCCCCTTCCAACACGCCCGTGGAAGCGAGGTTCGTCACGACCGCCATGATCCACGCGAAATTCTAGTCCCTCGTATGGACATGGCGCGGCGAGGCCCGCCGCATCATTTCATTCCGGAGAGCGCGTCATGGCGAAGAAAGAGCATATCGAGAGGCACACGGCTGACGCATTGCGCGCGAGGCAGGCGCGCGGCGAGAGTCAAAGCGATTGGGCGCGCGCCGCCGCCATGACCGAGGATAAGATCGAAGCGGCCATCGCCGAGGACGCCGACGAGGCCGGGATGGTCATCGACTGGGCGCAAGCCTCGGTTGAAACGCCCCGGCCAAAAGCGGTTCTCAACATGCGCGTCGACCGCGAGGTGATGGACTTTTTCCGCAGCCAGGGCCGGGGCTATCAGACCAGGATCAACGCGGTGTTGCGCTCCTACGTCGAGCAGATGCGCCATCAAACCAAGCGCTGACCGCACCCCTCCCCACACCCGGGAGGACGGGCCGGCCTCCCCGGA
>NZ_NHSJ01000140.1 GCF_002937075.1 Rhodoblastus sphagnicola | reverse complement strand
GCACCGATTGCGGCGATGTCGAAGCCTGCGCGATTCGCGACGTCATGCTCGACGTCCGCGACGCCATGGCCCTCATCCTCGACAAAACCTCCATCGCAACCATGCGCGCAAGAGGACTTAGAGCCGCCGCCCCAGGGCGGTAATCCAAACCTTTCCTATCCAATAAGCATTTTTACGGCCCTCCGGCGCGCTTGCGGCCGTGGCGCGCGACCGGCGGTCGGGCCGCTCAGGAGACGGAGATTTTTTAATTGATCTTTTTTATAGATATAATCATTGTATGGAACAAACGTTCCGCGCTCGCGAGCTCCAATGTCAAATCCCCGCCATCTCACCCTCATCGCCTCCGTTGAAGCGCCCGCGCCTCTGGCCCATCCGGCCGCCGCGCACGACGCCCTGTGGCGCAAGCTGCTGGACGAGGCCCGGTGCGCTTTCGACGCCGAGCCCAACCTGCGCGCGCTGTTGCGGCAATGCATTCTCGACCGCGACTCGTTCGAGGACGCGGTCGTCCACCGCATCGCCAGCCGCCTCGGCAACGACCTGCTGCCCTTCGGCCATCTGGTCGCCGCCTTCGAGGCCGGGGTGGCGGACGCGCCCGAAATCGGCGCGGGTTTTCGCGCCGACATCAATGCGGTGATCGACCGCGACCCGGCCTGCGACCGCTTCATCGAGCCTTTCCTCTATTTCAAGGGCTATCACGCCATCGAGACCCATCGGATCGCGCATCATCTTTGGTCCCAGGGCAAACAGGATTTCGCGCTCTATCTGCAAAGCCGCTCCTCCGACCTGTTCCAGACCGACATTCACCCGGCCGCGCGCATCGGTCATGGCGTGTTTCTCGATCACGCCACCGGCTTCGTCGTCGGCTCGACCGCGGTCATCGAGGACGACGTCTCGATCCTGCAAAATGTGACGCTGGGCGGCACCGGCAAGGAGGCGGGCGACCGCCATCCGAAAGTGCGGCGCGGCGTGCTGATCGGCGCCGGGGCCAAGATCCTCGGCAATATCGAAGTGGGCGAATATGCGCGGGTGGCGGCGGGCTCCGTGGTGCTGCATGCCGTGCCGGGCCACACCACCGTCGCCGGCGTGCCCGCCAAAATCGTGGCGCGGCATCAGGGCGAGCCCTATCGCGAAATGGATCAGGTGCTGGGCCAGCTCGCCTACGATTCCTTCAGCTATGCGATCTGAGGAGGAATTTTCACTCCATTTGGGAAATATTTCGCAAGACCTTGCCGTTGACTAATCTCCGCTATTTTCCTATTATTTTAATATGGTTTTGAAGAGGCTTAGGTCATGAATCTCGCGTTTCGATGTCCGGATTGGCGCAATCTCGATTGAGCTGTTCCAGCGCCTTAGGGCGCGCATCCTTGCGGGTTTTCCCATGCATAACGCCTATATCATTGAAACCGGTGAATTCGCCGCCGGCATCGTCACCCGCGAGCGTCGCGGTTTTGTATTTCACGCCGCCGCCGACGCCTTTCGGTTACTGGATGGCCGCCTGTTCGACAGTCTGGCCAAGGCGCAGCGCGCCGCCGACACCCTGCGACGCGACAAGGGCGCGCGCGGGTCGAGGGATCATTCCGCCTGAACGCGGAAAACAGCTTGACGCATGGCTCTTGGCGTCAAAAACCCCAGGCGTTTCCGAATGCGCGAAACGCATGGGTCCAGGCCCGGACGGATCTCTGGCCGTTCGGGCCTGATTTTTGTCGCCTCGTTCGCGGACCCGGCGCTTGATATTATTTTTGATTAATCCGATCTATTTACCATTGTTTTTGCCGTCGGCGCGGAGGTCGCGCAGGGGCGGAGCGGGCAGGATGCCAACTCAAATGGGCTTGAAGCGATAATGATAGTCGTAACCCGCTCTGAAACCGAAGCTTTCGTAGAGGTTCAGGGCGACCGCGTTTGATTGATGGACCTGGAGGTAGGCTTGGCGCGCGCCGGCCTCCCGCCCCCAATGAAGCAAAGCCTGCATGATCTTCCGCCCGATTCCGCTTCCGCGATGCTCCGGCGCGACCATGAGATCGAACAGCCCGATCTGGCCCCTTTCGCGCACAGCCATGCCAAAGCCCACGGGCGCGCCCTGACGATGGGCCGTCGCAAAAACGCGCGGAGCGAAAATCCTTTCCAGAAGTGCGGCGTGGTCGCGCCGCGCCTCAAGCGACTCGCCGCTGGCGCGGGCAAAACCATCCAGCCATTGGGGTGAGGGCGCGTCATCCAGCGACAGGGACCCGCGCGCGACCGCGCCGATGTCGGCGACCATCACACGGCAAGGCTCGATCCTGGCATATCCCGCTTGCTCCAACGCGCTGTCGGCCTCGGGCGGAGCCAGCGGCGTCAGGCGAAAAATCACGGGCAAGCGATGGCGCGTGTAGAAACATTCGGCCGCCTGACGCACTTCGGCAAAGTCCGTATTGGGGAACAAGGCGTTCGCCGAATTGGCGCGCTTGGAGAACCCATTGGCGAAGCGAAACGCCCAGCCGCCGACCAGGATCGCGCGCGCGGCCGGCCAAGCGTTCGAGGCCCGTTCTTCGAGAGGCGACACGAAAGCATTCATATCCCCGATATCATAACGGGGCGCGCCGGGGGCGCGAAAGCCGTCAATCGTCTGGTCGATCAACCGTTCGATCCGCCAATCCATGGTTGAGGATCCCTCTTGTTGGACTCACGGTCTCAGCAGACGGCTCAATTGTCCGAACCGCGCATCGTCTGGCCAGAGCCGCGCCGCCTGTTCGGCCTGCGTCCGCGCCTCCGCGAGCCGTTTCTGCCGCACCAGCCACAGCGCCAGCGCGTAATGGGTATCCGCGTCCTCGGGCGCGCGCGCCAGCGCGTTTCGCAACGGCGCTTCCGCCTCGGAATCGCGCCCGGTGGCGCGCAGGAGGTCGGCGAGATTGAGCCAGCCGGAGGCGAAGTTTTCGTCCAGTTTTAGCGCGCGGCGGAATTCGGTCTCCGCCTCCGATGCGTCGCCGCGCTCAGCCGCGAGCGCGCCGAGATTGAGGTGGCTTTCCGGGCGGTCGGCGGCGAGGGTTTCCGCCGCGCGCCATTCGTCGAGCGCGGCGCTGTCGGTTCGTGGCGTGAGCCGCGCGGCCTCGATGCGGACCGCGCGCGAAAAATCGTCGCGCAGCGGCCCGGCGAGTTTTTCGCGAAAACTCTCGTCATAGGGCGCGAGGCCACGCAGGGCGCCGAGGCGCAACAGCGGCGAGGACGAGCGCAGCGCCGGGATCAGGCTTTGCAGGGCGGCGGGGCGGGGTTGCGCGGCGAGAGCGGCGAGCGCAGTGGCCTTGGCGATGTCCGAGGCCGGCTGTTCCGGCGACTGGCGCTTCGCGCCCCAGTCGCGCAGGCGTTCCGCCGCCCAATCGGCGTTTTTGTCGGCATGGCAGCCAGTGCAGGCGTTGGGCGCGCCGACGCGCGCGCTCTCCTGCGGACGGGGGATGCGCAGCGAATGATCGTGGCGGACATGGACCTGCATGTAGGTGCGTTGCGGCATGTGGCAGGAGACGCATTGCGCGCCGGGCGTGTTTTCCGCGTGATGGTGATGCTGTGGCTGGTCGAACACGCTTTCCGCGTGGCATTGGCCGCACAAAACATTGCCTTGGGCGCGCAGAGCGGCGCCGTGGGGCTCGTGGCAGTCGATGCAGGTCACGCCGGCGCCGTGCATGCGGCTCTGCTGGAACGAACCCCACTCAAAAACCTCGTCCTTGATCTGGCCGTCGGGGAAGTAGAGGCCGGCGTCAAGCAGCGCCGGCGAAAAAGCGTCGAGAAAGGCGTCGCCGGGTTTGGCTGGCGCGATCGGGCGGCGGCGGGAATGGCAGGGCGCGCAAATGTCTTCCGACGGATTTTTCCGCGCTTCGCCCTGCCAATGCCGGATGCCGCGCGCGTCAAAATCGGCCCAGACGCCAGAGACTTCTTTCAGGGGAATGAGGCCATTGTCGGCCCCGCCCCCTCCGGCATTCGCCCAGGCGACATGGCGCGCGCCCGGCCCGTGGCAGGCCTCGCAGGCGACGTTTTGCTCGCGCCAGCGCGTGTCATAGCTGTCGGTGTCAAAACGGTAGTTTTTTGCGACGCTGGTCGAATGGCAATCGGCGCACATGAAATTCCAGGTGGCGTTGCGCCCGGTCCAATGCAGGGGATCGCCGGGGAGAATCTTCTCGCCGGGATAGAGGCTGAACCATTTTTGCCCGCCCTCGCTTTTCGCACGCGAATCCCAGGCGGTGGGAAAGGCTTGCAGGCGACCGCCGGAAAATTCCAGGAGATATTGCTGAAGGGGCGCGACGCCAAACGTCGCGGCGACGCGGAAATCAGCCGGCTTGCCGTCCGCGCCTTCGGCGTGAATGAGAAAATCGTCGCCGCGCCGGAAAAAGCGCGGGTCCACGCCGGAGAAATCGCCCAGCACATTTTTTTGCGTCGGCGCCGTCATGCTGTTGGCGTGATGCGAGCCAGCCCAGCCTTTCGCTTGCGCCTGATGGCAACCGGCGCAGGTTTGCGCGCCGACATAGGAAACGTCGGGCGCGGCTGTTGGCGCGCGCCCGACGGCGAGACAAAGGGTGGCCAGAAGGGCGCAGCCCGCAGCAAGACGAAGCAAGATTCTCATGCGGCGGACTTAACCGATTTCGAGAGCGCGCGCCTCATTTCAGTTCGAGTTCGACCTTCTCGATTTTTCCGGTGAAGGCGAACGGCGACTCGTAATCGGGCGAGACCGGGGAACCCAGATCCTTGCCGATATCCAGCGTTTCCGTGCCGATGCTGCCGAACCCGCCGAAGGACGACAAATGTTCGCTGGCGACCTCCTCGCCATTGACCGTCAGCCGCGCCTGCCCCGGCCGCGCCTTGGCGACCAGCGCGGCGGACACAAGCCCCTTGGCCGCTTCCTTGAGCGAGAAATCGACGTCGAACTCGTAGACCACAGTCGCCTTGCCCTTCGGCAGGGCCTTGCCCACGACCCGCTCCAGTTTCTGGCCGAACAGATTGCTGGCGTAGATCAGCTTGCCGTCCTTCACATAGAGCGAAAAGCCGCCGTGACGGCCGCCATCGGCGATGATCACGCCCTCCGCCTTGCCGTCGGCATTGTCGAGGGTGGCGGTGATGCGGTGGCTGCGGGCGCCGATTTCCGGCAGCGCCTGCGCCGGCAGCCGGTCCACGCCGTCATAGAAGACAAAATGAGTCTTGCCGGCGGCGGGTATCGGGCGCTTGCCCGGTTCGGGGATCGGGACCAGAGGATAAACCCCGTTGCGGCGCGCCTCCTTGTCGAATTCGGCCTTCAGCTCGGCCAGCTTTTCGGGGTTCTTGTCGGCGAGGTCATGGGCTTGCGAAAAATCCTCCTCGACGTGGTAAAGCTCCCACCTGTCGTTCTCGAATCCACCTCGGAAAATTTTGGTGATGTCGGTGAAAATCTCCCAGGGCTGGTAACGCCGCGCGCCGGCGACCCAGCCATCCTTGTAGATCGCGCGATTGCCGAAAATTTCGAAATATTGCTCGGTATGCGCGCTCTTCACATTCGGGTCCGAGAAGCTGGGCAGCAGGCTCTTGCCTTCGAGCGGCGTCTGCGCGACGCCATCGACCTTTTCGGGGAAGGCGACGCCGGCGGCGGCGTAAACGGTCGGCGCGATGTCGTTGACATGGCCGAACTGGGCGCGGATCGCCTCACTCTGCGCGACATGGCCCGGCCACGACACCACCAGCGGATTGCGCGTGCCGCCGAAATGCGAGGCGATCTGCTTCATCCATTGGAACGGCGTGGTGGTCGCCCAGGACCAGCCGGCGGCGTAATGGTTGTCGTAACTGGGGCTGCCCAGATCGGACAGATGCTGCAACTGGAAGGCGACGTCGGTATTGGCGCCCTGGAGCGTGCCGAGATTGGCGTCGGAGCCGTTCAGCCCGCCCTCCGCGCTGCCGCCGTTGTCGCCGACAATATAGAGCACCAGCGTATCCTTGGCGCGGCCCTCGTCGTCCAGCGCCTTGAGCAGGCGGCCGACTTCATGATCGGTGTGGGACAGGAAGGCCGAATAGACCTCCATCTGATGGGCGTAGAGCTTCTTCTGATCGGCCGACAGCGTCTCCCAGGCCGGCAGGCCTTCGGGACGCGGCGTCAGTTCGGCGTTGGCGGGAATGACGCCGAGCGTCTTTTGCCGGGCGAAATTCTCCTCGCGCAACTTGTCCCAGCCCTGGTCGAACTGGCCTTTGTACTTGTCGATCCATTCTTGCGGCACATGATGCGGCGCGTGGGTCGCGCCGGTGGCGAAATAGAGGAAGAACGGTTTTTCCGGCGCGACCGACTCGTGATTGTGCAGCCATTTGACCGCATCGTCGACGATGTCGCTGGTGAGGTGATAGCCCTGCGTCGGCGTCTTGCCCGGCTCGACGGCGACCGTGTTGCGATAGAGCTGCGGCTCCAACTGGCTGGTTTCGCCGGCCAGGAACCCGTAGAAATATTCGAAACCGAGACCGGTCGGCCAGCGGTCGAACGGGCCGACGGGCGAGATTTCCCAGGTCGGGGTGTTGTGCCACTTGCCGAAGGCGGCGGTGCTGTAGCCGTTGAGTTTCAGCACCTGCGCGATGGAGGCCGTTTCCTTCTTCCAGATTGAATTGTAAGCGGGATAGCCGGTGGCGACATCGGCGAGATTGCCAAAACCGGTCTGGTGCTGGTTGCGGCCGGTGAGCAGGGATGCGCGGGTCGGCGAGCAGATCGCGGTGGTGTGGAACTGGTTGTAGCGCAGCCCCCCCGCCGCCAGCTTGTCGAGTTCCGGCGTCGCGGCGGCGCCGCCGAAGGTGGAGCTTGCGGAAAAGCCGACATCGTCGAGCAGGATCAGGAGGACGTTGGGCGCGCCTTTCGGCGCCTTGACGGGTTCGGGAAAGGCCGGCGTCGATTTCTCGCGCGTGTCGGCGACAACGCCCGTGAAAGGCGCATCGGGCCTGGGCAAATTTTCCGCGCCGGCGTTGGCGAGCGGCAGGGTCAAGCCGAGGACGAAGGCGGTGAACGCAGGGATTTGACGACGCATGAACAGAGTCCTGACGATAACGCATGATACCCGGCGCCCTCGTCGGCGGCGATGCGCCGGAGGACGGCCGGAAAAGCTGAAATGCGACGCCGCCACGCGCGGCGCCGGTTCAGATCACTTGCCGGAAAAACGGCCCTCGGAAACGAGTTCGGTCAGGGGCAGGCGCGATTTCGGCGCCTCCTGCGCCTTCAGCGATTCAGGCAATTGCGCCTTGTCGCCGCGACGGCCGATGGCGATGCCGATTTCCAATTCGAAATCATCGGGAACGCCCAGGACCTCGCGCGCCTTGTCATAGTCCAGGCCGCCGAGCGCATGGGTGCTCCAGCCTTTCAGGCTGGCCTGGAGCGCAAAGCTGACCCAGGCCGCGCCGGCGTCGAAGGAATGGCTGCGCAGCGGCTTTTCCTCGCCCTCGACCTCAAAGGTCTTCTTCGACAGAATAAACACCAGCGCGGCGGCGTTGCGCGCCCAGGTCTGGTTGCGCTCCCACAGCACGCCGATGAATTTATCGAAGGCAGGCGTTCCCTTGCGGGCATAGACGAAACGCCAGGGCTGGACGTTGCGGGCCGACGGCGCCCAGCGCGCCGCCTCGAAAGCGGCGAACAAATCGGCGTCGGAAATCGGCTCGTCGGTGAAGGCGCGCGGCGACCAGCGATTGGCGAACAGCGGGGCGACTTCATGTTCGAGCGGGCGGGGTGAGGTTATGACGGTCATGATCTTCTCCTGTTTGCTTGTGGCGGCCGGCTATCGCGCCGCGAGCGCCGCCTGCGGGGTAAAAAGCTTTGGCGCGACGGGTGTCGCGGTGAGCGCGGCGAGCAGCCGGGCGGCGCCGCGCGCGCCGACAAAACCGCCCGACAGCGATGCGCGGCCGCCCAGATCCGCGATGGCCGCCAGGGGAATCCCGAGTTCAGCCGCGAGCGCGCCATAGCGCGCGCCGGCGATCAGGAAGTCCGCCCCCGACGCCCGGATCGCCGCCGCCGTCTCAACCCCGTCCGCCGTCGCGACGACCCGTCCGGCCAGATCGGTCGGGAGGGGGCCGTCGGGTTCGTCGGTGAGGACGAGGGCGCTGGCCTCCCAGCCCAGCGTCGAAACCAGGAAGCGCGCCAGCGATCCCGCCAGCAGGCTGTTGCCGACCAGCGCGACGCGGCGGCGACCGAGACGGCTCAGCGCATCAAGCGTTTCGTCGAGGGCGAAATCCTCGTAGCGGCGCTCGGAACTCAGCAGGCGCTCGATCGCGGTTTCCTCGACGGCGCCGGTCGCCGCCGCGAGCTGTCGCAAAAGCTTTTCCACCGCGTCCGCGCCGATTGGCAGGCCATCGGCGACGACGGTCGCGACGCCGGACTTTTCTTGCAGCGCCTGCGCCGGGGCAAGGCCCCAGGGGGAGAGGACGAGGCTCGCGACGGCCTTGGGCAGGGCCGCCAGCGAAGACAGGCCGCCGCCGGGTCCGAAGATCGGATTGGCGGTGAGGCCGACGCCGGCGAGCAGGCGGCTGATTTCATCGAGGTCGGAAGCCCAGGTTTCGTCGTAGCGGGGAACGATGCCAAAGATGTTGACGAGGCCCGGCGCCTCCGACGCGGGCGCCAGATTGAGCTCGCCGACCCGCGACGCCAGCACGGAGACGAGGCGTTCGTAGCCGCGATGGGCGGAGCCCAGGAAACCGGCGGCGCCGACATCGACCACGGCTTCGCCCTGGGTGACGGCCTCCCGCACCATGGCGGGGACGTCGTCGCCGATCATTTCGGTGGGACAGCCGGTGATGACCACGAGCAAGCCGCGCGGCAGCACGGACAGAGTGTTCTTGATCTGCTCGCGCAGCCGCGACGCGCCGCCGAACACGATGTGTTTTTCCGCCAGATTGGTCGAGGAGATCGGCGACAGGTGGATCGGCGCGCCGCGAAAATTTTGCGCGCCGGTGCTCGAGAACGCGCCGCGCAGCGCGCAACCGGGCGTCGAGTGGACCAGCGGCGTCACGCCCTCGATCGCCGCCGCCGTCGCCAGCGCGCCATGCAGGGCGCAGCCGTCGTGGAATCCCACCAGCGGACGGGCCATTACTTCACCTCCAGCTTGACGTGCCAGTCCGGGCTGCGGCGCAGCCAGCCGGCGGAATAGCGCGCCGAGCTGCGCGCGAGACGCCGCGCCAGCGCCGCGCCGGCGAAAGCGTCGCTGACGGCTTTGGCGAAGGCGTCGGCGCCGGATACGCCGATCACATCGGCGGGGTCGAGCCGCGCGGCGGGAATGCCCAGCCGCAGCGCGGCCGCGACGGCGTCCGGGGCGCCGACGACCAGATCCGGCGCGAGCCGTTGCAGGACATTGGCGAGTTCAAAACCCTGCGCCTCCCCGATGTGAATTTGCGCCTTGGGGCGGCGTTCGGAGAAACGGGCGAGCGGCTCGGAATGGGTGCGGTCGAGATGCGGCAGGGTGAGGCCGACAACTTCGGCGCCGGCGGCTTCCGCGAGATCGGCCAGCGCGAAAGCGAAGGCGGATGGCCCCGCCAATACGATACGCTTGTCGCGCAAAAAGTCGACGGCCGCCGCTGACGCCTCCGCGTGGATCTTGCGGCCTGTGAGATCCGCGAGGCGCGTGAGCGTCAAGGCGGTCGCCTTCGGCCCGATCGGCGGCGGCGCGTCGAGAACGGGAACGCCGAAGCGCTCCGACAGGCCCGAGGCCAGCGCGTCGAGACCGTCGGGGTCGAGAACCACGCTCGCACGCGCGCGCGCCGCCCGATGCAGCGCGGCGACCTTGGCGCCCGCCGGCAGCACGTTCACGCGCAGGCCCAGCGTCGAAATCGCCGCCGCGAAATCGTCAATGGCGGGGCCAGTCCAGGACGTCAGCAGGTTCACCAAGTCCGGCTCGCGTTCGCCCTGGAAATCGACGATGTTCAGCAGGGCGTCGGCGGCGGCGTCGGCGCCGGTCGCGGCGATGTGGGAGCGGAAACCGTCCGTGCGCGCCCAAACCACGGGCTTGCCGATTTCCGTAGCGACCTCCGCGACCACGGCGCGGATTTCATCGTTGTTGATGGCGACGACCGGCGATCCCAGCACGACGAGCGCGGCGGGGTTGACCGCATCATTGAGCCGCTTCAGCGTGCGGGCGAGCGCATCGCCGGCGCCGAGCACGGTGTCGCGCTGGTCGAGGTCGGTGACCGCGATGCGCGCGAGTGTGGCGCTCTCCTGCGCGGCGCCCGGCCCGACCGCGCAGCCGCGCGGCCCGTGGACGACGAGACCGAGATCCTCGACCAGCCCGAGCACGTCCAGCGCGGCGCTGAGATCGTCGTGGGCGGCTTCCGAGAAGGTGCGGATGCGTTTTTGCGGCAGGTCGTCGCCGGCGAAATCGGCGACGACGGATTCGGCGTCTCCCAGCCGCGCGCCCAGCGCGCCGAGGCGGGTTTCTCGCGTTTGCAAGCGGGGACGGCGCGCCAAGTCAGAGCCTCGCCGCGGAGTTTTTCGCGCCATGCTCGACGCCGAAGATGCGATCGCCCCATTGCTTGGCCCAGTCCTTCAGGTCCGGTCCATCGAGCGGCTTTGGCAGGCGGGTGGGATGGTCGCCGACCACCCGGCGCGCCAGCGCGCGATAGATTTCGGCCTGCTCCGAATAGGGCTGCGCCTCAATCACCGTCTGGCCATAAAGCTCGGACTGCGCGACAGCTTGCGAGCGCGGCACATAGCCGACGATTTCCGTGCCGGTGCGGGCCGCGAAATCGTCGAGCAGGTCGCGCGCATAGGGGGTTTGCAGGCTGTTGGCGATGACGCCTCCGAGCCGGGCGCCGCCCGTCGCGGCATATTTGTCAATCGCCTTGAACAGGTTGTTGGCGGCGAAGATCGCCATGAAATCGGAGGAGGCGACGACGAAAGCGGCCTCGGCGATGCCATCGCGGATCGGCACGGCGAAGCCGCCGCAAACCACGTCGCCGAGCACGTCGTAAAGCACATAGTCCGGCTTGAAAGTCCCGAACACGTCGAGTTCTTCGAGCAAATCGACGGCCGCCGCTATGCCGCGCCCGGCGCAGCCGACGCCGGGAACCGGGCCGCCAGCCTCGATGCACAGCACACCGCCGAAGCCGAGCGTGGAAATGTCCTCCAGCTTCGGCCGGGAACGATCGCGCAGGGAGTCCAGCACGGTTGGCAGTTCGGCGCCGCCACGCAGGATGACGGTGGAATCGCTCTTGGGATCGCAGCCGATCTGAATGACGCGAAAACCCGACTCGGCGAGCGCGGCGCTGATGTTGGACGTGGTGGTGGACTTGCCGATGCCGCCCTTGCCGTAAATGGCGATATGCTTGGGTTTCGCGCTCAAGGATCTTCTCCTCCGAAGGGTTTCGGAGCGGCCGGCGGGCCGCTCAGCAAGAACGTCATTCGGCCAGCGTCACTCGGCGGCGGCGGCGAGTTGCTTGCGCGGGAAGATCGGCAGCGTCTCGCGCTCGATGCGCCAGATGTCGTGCTGCAAGGTTTCGACGCCGGCGTTGGAATCGTAGAGATTGGCCCAGGTGAAGCCGGCCTTGCCCCAGATCGCGGCGATCTTGTGCGCGAGGTCCACATACCATTCCGGCTCGGGCGCGCGATGGCCGTAAAGCTCGGAGCCGGGATTGGGGCACCAGATGCTCGCCGTGGCGACGACGCCCCGTTCCGACAGATATTCGATGCCCTTCAGGGTCGAGCGCTTCGGCTCGATCCCCGCGACGATGTTCGAGCGGACATGGCCGTGGCCGAACACTTTGACCGCATATTCCAGCGCGGAGCGCCAATGGTCCCAGCCGCCGCTTTCGCGCGACTTGCCCGGACAGATCACGTCATAGATCCCCTTCTCCCAGATCTCGATGTTCATCGCCGTGGTGCGGTAGCCGGCCTCCTTGAAGCGGTCGATGTTGCGCAGGTCGATCGGGGCGGCGACCACGGCGGTGCCGTTGAAATCCACGACGCCGCCGAAATGCTGGATCGCTTCGGCCACGTCGTTGTAATATTCGAGTTCGCGCCGCTCGGGGATGACGCCGCCGGAGATCGTGACCTTGTCGACGAGATCGAGCCGGCGCGCCTCGGCATAGACTTCGCCGATCTGGCGCGCGCTCTTCCAGAAAATGCCTTCGCGCTCGCCGTAGGTGTCGGCGGTAAAATTGATGTTGCAGAACAGGCAGTCCTCGCCCTTCTCCTTGTAGGAGCACTCATTGGAATAGGCGATGAACAACTGCCGTTCGGCGCCGAGCAGGCCGATGGTCTCCATCGCGGAGCCGTCGCTGGTCTTCTTGCCGTAGAAGCCCGGACGCTCGGGGAAGGTGGCTTCGCTGAGTTCATTGTCACCGCGCGCGACAATGACGCGCTCGCCATCCAGCGCGAGCCGGTTGCGCGACTTGGGGTTCCAGCGGAACGGCGCGACAAGGCCGAGCGGAAGGCGGAAATAGGCCGGCAACTGGCCCTTGTAGACCTCGAAATCCATGGCGAACAGGCAATGCACCGCCTCCTGCGTTTTCACGCCCGGCGCGATGAAGCTGAGCGTCTCCGAATCGATAGCGAGGCCATCGGTCTGCAATTCGGCCTTGAGAGCCAACTCCTGATACAAACGGTTTTTCAATCCGATTTCAGACGTCGCCATTGTTGTCTCTCCAGATGCCGAAAGCGGCCCGACGCGCGAAACTGCCTTCAAATTACCTATAAACCCTATCGTTATGATGTTATTTAGAACGATCCGCTCGGCAGCGCAAGAGGTTTGAACCTGTCGCGCCCGGGCGGCGTGGGATTTTCCGAGTCGGAGAGAATTCATGAGTTTCGACAAAAGAGTCGCCCTGGTCACGGGCTCCTCATCAGGCATTGGCGAGGCGATCGCGGTCGCCTTCGCCGCCGAGGGCGCGGCGGTGGTGGTGAATGGCCGCGACCCCGGCCGAATCGCGCGCGTGGTCGCCAGGATTCGCGACGCCGGCGGCCAGGCGATCGGCGTGCGGGCCGACGTCGCCAACAAGAGCGAGGTCGAGGGGCTGATCGCCAGCGCGCGCGATGCGTTCGGCCGCGTCGACATTCTCGTCAACAACGCCGGCGGCGATGGGAGTCCGAAGCAGGTCGAGGAGATTTCCGAGGACGATTGGGATCGCGTGCTCGGCGCCAATCTGAAGAGCGTGTTCCTGGTGACGCAGGCCGTGCTTCCCCTGTTGAAGCAGCAGGGCGATGGCAAGATCGTCAACATTTCCTCGCAGGCGGGACGCGCGATGACCATCCTCGGCGGTCCCGCCTATTCGGCCGCCAAAGCCGGGGTGCAAGCGTTCAGCCGGCAGGTCGCGCGCGAGGTCGCGCCGTTCGGAATCAACGTCAATGTGGTCGCGCCCGGCATCATCCGGTCAAGCCCCCGCCTCGATTCGGTCTGGGACAATGTGCCGCGCGAGCTGAGGGCGCGTTATCTCTCGGATATTCCGATCGGGAGACTTGGCGAAAACGCCGAGATCGTCGCCGCCGTGCTGTTCCTGGCGTCGCCGGGCGCGAGCTATCTGGTCGGCGCCACGCTCGACGTCAACGGCGGGCGCTGGATGCTTTGATCTCTGAATTGGCGCATAGTCTTGTCCGAAAACCGCGCACACTTTTCGGGACTATGCGCTAGGCCGCCTCGGCGGCCTCTTCCGCTTCGGGCGGAAACGCTTGTTGTTTGCGGGCGGTAAAAGCCGCCAGCAGCAGGCAGGGCGGGACGAAGGCGATGAAGACGGCGCGACTGCCGAACATGGCCGCGACGAAACCGGCGAAGATCGGCCCAATGACGATGCCGACGCTGACGGCGGTGGCGAACAGAGCGGCCACCTTGCCTTTCTCGCCGGGAACCGTGGCCGCGCGGGTCGAACTGACGAGGTTGAGCACGCCGAGTCCGACGCCAAGCAGCGCGGAAAATCCCATGAGCAGGTCGAGTCGCGACGACAGCGACACGCCCGTCAGCGCCAGCGCGACCAGACCGAGTCCGGTCAGCGCGGTCTCCCGGTAGGACCGACTCTGCGTCAGCCGCCCCAGCAAGAACAGCGACAGAATATAGGCGAGGCCCTCGGCGCCGATGAACAAAGCGGAGGTCCAGGCGGGAAAGCCGAGGTCCGAGGTCGCGGCCACGCCGATGAACGTGCTGAAGATGCAGAAGCCGCCGGCGCCGATGGCTTCCGCCCCAAGGGCGACCGCAACGTTGCGATGGGCGATGACATCGGCGTAAGCGCGCGCGGCGCCTCTGAAGCCCAGGGCCAGTTTCGGCCGGTCGTCGTCGCGCGGATGCACCGGCGCCAGTCTGAAAAAAATGAGGCTGGGAACCAGTTGGATCGCCGCCGCGATCATGAATACCGCGACGAAATCGCCGCGCGCGATGAGAAGGCCGGCGAGGAGCGGCCCGGCGAAGCCGAGCCCGATCGACAGCGAGCCGCGCGGCCAGCCGACCTTGTCGACGCCCATGACCGGCAACGCCCGGTAGAACGAACTGCTCAACGCATTGAATTTGATCGAGCGCGCGATCCCTTCCGCGCCCAGCGCAAGCAGCAGGAGCCAGAGCGAATCAATCGCGGGAAGCATCAGGCAGCACACAATGCCTGCGGCGTTGCCGAGATGGAACATCGGCGCGGCGCCGAAGCGGTCGTTGAGGAATCCGGCGGGGATCGCCGTCAGCAGCAGGCCCGCTCCGGCCACGGCGCGAATCATGCCGATCTCCGGCGGCGAGGCGCCGAGATGCAGCGCGAACAGCGGCATGGCGAGTTGCGTCATGCCCACGGCGACGCCGCTGGAGGCGTTGAGAAGGACATAGCCCAGGATCAGGCGCCGGGCGGGCGAAGAGGGCATCGGAAATCCTTGGCGGCAAAGAGCGGGTCGTGAGCGCGGGTTGTGAGTGCTGGTATTTATCTATTAATACGATAGGATAACAATCTAACTTCGCGCAAGATGCAACGACCGCCGTCCCGCGTCTTTCGCGAGCCGGAGACATCAAAATGGTTCGAAAACTCGCCTCGATGTTCGCCCTCGCCCTGTCGGCGCTGAATTTTTGCGCGCTGGCCGCGACATCCGCATGGGCGGAGACCGAAATTCGCATCGCCGTCCCTGGAACGGGTCTCGACGGCCGGCCCTTTGTTCACAGCACGTCTGTCGCGGTGGCGCATGTGCAGCGCTTCGTCGAGGACGAGTTCAAGGACCAGCCCGACGTCAAGGTGACCTGGACCTTCTTTCGCGGCGCCGGCCCCGTGATCAACGAGGCGATCGCGGCCGGACAGATCGATGTCTTCGCGCTGGGCGACCTGCCGGCGCTGGTCGGAAAATCCCGGGGCCTGCGCACCCGCCTCCTGCTCAGCGCCAGCGTGCGCGAACCGCTCTATCTCGCGGTTCCCGCCAATTCCGATATCCATTCCATCGCGGACTTGAAGGGACGCAAGGTGTCGCAGTTTCGCGGCACCAATCTTCAGATCGCCACCGATCTCGCGCTCGCGGCGCATGGCCTGACGGAAAAGGACGTCCGCTTCGTCAGCCTCGACTCCGCCGCGGCGGTTTCCGCCCTCCTGTCGGGCAATGTCGACGCGGTGTTCGGCCAGGTCGAATATCTCGATCTCGCGCGAAACGGCTTGGTCAAGATCGTCTATTCGAACAAGGACGAGGTCAGCGCATTGGGCCGCAACGCCGCGATCTTCGTGACCGAGGATTTTGAAAAGGCGCATCCCGACACGACGCAAAAGGTCGTCAACGCCTTCGTCAAGGCCGCCGGCTTCACCGCCGACGAAGCCAATCGCGACAAGGTGTTCGAGATCTGGGCGAAATCAGGCCTGCCTGTGAGCAGCTTCGTCGCCGACCATCAGGGCGAGCGGTTGGCGTGGCGGATCAGCCCGCTGATAGACCCCTACACCATCGGTCGCTACAAGGCGCAAACCGAGCGCGCCAAGGCCTATGGCCTGTTGAAAAAGGACGTCGATGTCGATGCCTGGCTGGAGCCCAAATATCTCGATCACGCGTTGAAAGAACTCGGCCTCGAACATTTCTGGCCCGCCTATGACGCCAAGGGCGACAAGATTTCCGATGGCGAGGTCGAAAAAACCCGAAGCGCCAGCCAGTGAGGGTTTGCCAGAAAGCGCTTGACGAGGGCGCGAATGCCTTTTACTAAAACAATATAAAGACTATAGGCTTACTCATAAATAATACCGGCGCGCGCGTCAGCGGTCAGCCCTCGAAAGCGATGCGCGATCCCCACGGAAATTCCAGGTCGGAGGCCTTGCGCATGACAGTCGAACGAACGGGAGGTCTGGGCTTCGGCCGCTCTGTCGCGGGCCTCCCGACATCCAGGCCGACGAGGCGGTGACGATGAGCCTCGGACGAACCCTAGCCCTGCCCGCCCGACCGGGGATCGGGATGTCGATGTCGGACCGCCTGCGCCGGTTCGGCGCCTTCGCCGCCAAGTTCGCAGCCAAGGCCTTGGCGGGCCTCGCGGTTCCCGTCGGGCTTGCCGCCGCCTGGTTCTTTTGCGCGCGGTGGAACTGGATTCCCGAGCAGATCCTGCCGTCGCCGGACGCGGTCTGGCAGACGCTGCGCGAAACTACCGCGGACGGAAGCTTGCAAAGCGCCACGCTCGTCAGTCTCCAGCGTGTCCTGTCCGGCTTCGCCGTCGGGATCGTCGCCGGAGTCGGCGTCGGCGGCGCGCTCGGCGCGTCGGCGACCCTGCGCGGCTATATCGAGCCCTTCTTTCTCGCCTTCAACCAGATTCCGCATATCGCCTGGATGCCGGTGCTGATGCTGCTGTTCGGCATTGGCGAGACTTTGAAAATCGTGCTGATCGCCTGGGCGGCGTTCCTGCCGGCGACGCTTTGCACATTGCAGGGCGTGCGCGACGTGCCGGCCGGCTACCGCGAACTCGGCAGGGTCTTGATGTTCGACCGGCGCGCGACTTTTTCCACGATCATCCTGCCCTGCGCCCTGCCCTCGATCTTCACCGGCTTGCGCGAAGGCCTGGCCAATGCCTGGCACGCGCTGGTGGCCGTCGAACTGCTCGCCTCGTTTGAAGGGCTTGGCTACATGATGGCCTACGGCCGCCAGCTGTTCCAGTTGGAGCTGGTGATGGCCGCGATGGCGGTCATCGCGCTCATCGGTCTCATTTTCCACACCCTGCTGCGATGGGTCGAACTCCGCTTGAGCCGCTGGCATCTGGAGGGCGCCGCATGAATTTCACCGTCGCGCTGGGCGCCGCGCGCGCGAAAAGCCGCCCAGGCGCGGGACCGGGCTTGCTGTCGCGTCTCGTCTCGAAACTTGGCGCCAGCGGCTGGCGCCCTTGGCTCGCGCCGCTGGCGGCGTTGCTGGTCTGGGAGATTGGCGCGCATCTGCCCGGCGTCGACGCCAGATTTCTTCCGTCGCTGGAAGCCGTCGCGGTTCGCGGCTGGCGAGGTTTTGTTCATGACGACCTGTTTCACCATGTGCTCGCCAGTCTCGGGCGCGATCTCGCCGGCTTCGTCCTCGGCGCCTGCGCCGGCGTATCGGCGGGTCTTGTGCTGGGCTTTTCGCCCCTGGCGCAGCGGGCGCTCGGCCCGACCCTGATGACCTATCGGCAGATTTCGCTGTTCGCCTGGATTCCGCTGGTGTCGATGTGGTTCGGCGGCAACGAGGCCGGCAAGATCGCCTTCATCGCCATGGCCGCGTTCCAGCCGACCCTGGTCAACAGCTGGCGCGGCGTCGCGGAAGTCCCCAAATCCTATCGGGAGCTTTCCAATGTGCTGCTGTTCGGCCGCCTGGGCTTCGTCTGGCTGATCGCCCTGCCCTGCGCGTTGCCGCAAATCTTCACCGGCCTGCATTCCGCCCTGATCTGCGCATGGGCGGGGACCGTTGGCGCGGAACTGCTGTTCAACATCGCGCCGGGCATCGGCGGCCAGATGAACGAGGGCCAGCAATTGTTCCAGATGGACAGGCTGCTGCTGTGCATCCTGCTGCTGGGCGGCGTCGGCCTCCTCTTCAACCTGTTGGCCCGGGCGGCCGAGCGGCGTCTGCTGCGCTGGAGGACGTTGTGACGGCGCCCGCGCGGGAAACCGCCGCGCACGCGCTGGACATCTCCCACGTCAGCAAACGCTTCCTCG
Source organism: Rhodoblastus sphagnicola (assembly GCF_002937075.1). Classification (GTDB taxonomy): domain Bacteria; phylum Pseudomonadota; class Alphaproteobacteria; order Rhizobiales; family Beijerinckiaceae; genus Rhodoblastus; species Rhodoblastus sphagnicola. Next base: position 63,038 of record NZ_NHSJ01000140.1, on the reverse strand, counting down.
TCTCCGGGCGAAAAATGCTGGCGCTCAGCGGCGTCGATCTCCATGTCGACGAGGGCGAGTTCGTCAGCATCGTCGGCGCGTCCGGCTGCGGCAAATCCACCTTGTTGCGCCTGATCCTCGGCCTCGACACCGATTACGAGGGCGAGGTGCGCATCGATGGCGTTCGCGTGAAGACGCCCGGTCTCGACAGAGCCATCGTGTTTCAGGATCACCGGCTGCTGCCCTGGCTGAATGTCCGGTCGAACATCGCCGTCGCCCTGCGCCACAGTCCGCTCGGCAAGGCGGAAAAGGCGGAGCGCGTGGACGCGCAGATGCGCCTCGTCGGCCTTGAGCGCTTTTCGGACGCTTATCCCGCGCAATTGTCCGGCGGCATGGCGCAGCGCGTGGCCATCGCGCGGGCGCTGGTCAACCGGCCGCGGTTCCTGCTGCTCGACGAGCCGCTCGGCGCGCTCGACGCCCTGACCCGCCTGCGCTTGCAGAATGAACTGCTGCGCATCGTGCGTCAGGAGGGCGCGACCGCGATCCTGGTGACGCACGATGTCGATGAAGCCGTCTATCTCGGCGACCGCGTGGTGGTGATGCGGCCGGATCCCGGCCGGGTCGCGACCGTGCTGTCGGTGTCGGGACCGCAGACCCACGACCGGTCGAGCCCCGGATTCATCGGCTTGCGCGATCAGGTTCTGGCGCTGCTGGGCGTGGCGTACAACGGCGCCGAGCTTTCGCTTGCGCGCGAGGCGGACGCGCGCGAAGCCGCGCCCGCCTGAACGTTTTGCGGTTGCGGGATTTCCGCGCCGCCATCCAGACCTGCCGCCATCCAGACCTGCCGGCATGCGCGCCGGCGGCTGCAAGCTTCGCGCCAGCCCGCGATGGTTCGCTCGACGATCCTACCGGAGTTGGACCCATCATGTTGCAGTTCTCTCGCCTCCGCGCGAGAAAGACCCAGTCCGCCAACTCCGGAAGCGGCGCGCTTGCGCGGGCCACCGCGCGCATCATGCCGCGCTTCGACGCGCTCATCGAAGCCTATCACGAAAAATTCCGCGACGATCCCGAACTGGCCGTGCTGACGCGGCAGGCGGGCCTCGAAGCGTTCAAGAAGGAACTGGCCGAGCATTGGCGCGGCCTGCTGACGGGCGCGGACGACGACGCCTTCAAAGCGAGCGTGCGGCGGATCGGCCTGGAGAACGCCAAGGCCGGCGTCACCCCGCGTTTCGTCCTGCAAGGCTATCTCTTTCTTTTCGAATTGGTCGTCGCGGGCGACCACAACGCCCGCGCGCCAGAGGAACTGATCGCCCTCGCCCGCGCCCTCTTTCTCGACATGGAGCTGACGCTCACGGCCTATGTCGAAAACGCCGAAGACCAGATGCTCCACCGCGGCGCGCAGCAAATGGTCAAGTCGGTGGAAGAAGAGGTGATGGTCGCGCACCGGACCGCCAAGGCCCGATCCGACGACCTGACCGAGATTGTCGGCGAACTGTCCCGCTCCATGGAGGAGTTGCGGCGCGGTTTCGAGATGATCGAAGGCGGCTCCAAGTCGAACCGCGACGAGATCAAGGCCGTCGCGGCGGCGATCGACGAGTTGCAGGCGAGCAGCCGCGACGTCGGCGACCAGGCCGAGCAAACATCGCGCATGGCGACCGAGGCGGTCGCCGTCTCCGAGGAGGCGGCGCGACGGATGGTGCGGCTGACCGAAACCGCCGGCCGCGTCGCCGAAATCGTCAAGCTCATCACCACCATTTCGGCCCAGACCAACCTGCTGGCCCTCAACGCGACCATCGAGGCCTCGCGCGCCGGCGAGGCCGGACGCGGCTTCGCCGTGGTGGCGAGCGAAGTCAAGCAATTGTCGCAGCGAACCGCTGTCGCGACCCGAGAAATTTCCGACCAGATCGCCGAAATCGTCACGGCGACCGAGGCGGCCTCCGCCGCCCTGAGCCGGGTCGGCGAAATGATCGGCGACATGGATGGCATGGCGCGCGGGGTGGCGACCCATGCCGCGCATCAGGTCGCGCAACTGGAGGAAATCACCGGCAACGCCAAGTCGGCGGCAAACAGCGCCAACGATCTCAGCCGCAGCGCGCGCATGTTCACCGCCGGCGTCGTCGAGATCGAAAACATCGCCTTGAACGTCCAGAATTTCGGCTCCAAGGTCGCGGGCATGCTGCGCGGGTTGACCAACCGGCTCACCATCACCGTGCGCGGTTTTCTCGGTGTGGATGGGCGCCGCCACCCGCGCATTCCCGTCAAGCTACAGGTGACCCTCGATCTTCACGGCCGTCGCGAGAACGTTTCGACAATGGAGATTTCCGAAGGCGGATGCTCGCTCTGGATCGCCTCGCACGGGCTTGAGGAGGGCGAGGACATTGTCATGAACCTTCCGGGCATCGGCTCCATTCAGGGCAAATGCCGCGCGCGCGACCCTGACATCTTGCGCGTCGAATTCGTCGAGCTGTCGCCCGCCCAGCGCGGCGATCTGGCCGAACTGGTGCGCCGCGAGATCGACAAGGACGCGCCGCTGCGCGCCCTGGCGGCGCGACGGCGCGACAGCGTTCAGGAGGCGTTCGAACGAGCGCTGGCCCAAGGCGACATTTCGCCGGAGGATCTGTTCAGCGCCGACTACAGCCCGATTCCCGGCACGGACCCGGAGCAGGTCACGACCGTGTCGCTGGAACTGCTCGAAAAGATTCTGCCGCCGATCCTGGAAACCGCGCTTACCGAAGACCCGCGCCTGACGTTCTGCCTCGTCACCGATCGCAATGGCTACATTCCCGTGCATAACAAGATCTGGTCCCAGCCCCAGGGCGACGATCCCGTCTGGAACGCGCGCCATTCGCGCAACCGGCGCATCTTCGACGATCGCGCGGGACTGGCGGCGGCGCGCAATCTCCAGGACGTGCTGGTGCAGTCCTACCCGCGCGACCTCGGCGGCGGCGTCGTGGACATGATGAAGGACATTTCGATGCCGGTGGTCGTTCGCGGCGAGCATTGGGGCGCCCTGCGCATCGCCGTTCCGGTCGGCGCCTGAACCTGCTGTGACGCAAGGTCATCCGCGCGCCGCCGCGGCCGGGTTTATTTGGCGGCGTTAATAGCGGCGCAATATTTGATCTGTATCAATATCCAGTGATCGGCATTCCCGCGCTCCGCCGCGAGATCCTGAGGCATGACGCCGCCCGATTCCGTCGCGTTGAAGCGGCATGTCTCCTTACGTTGTTTCCAATTCCATCAAGCGCGTCGCGGCCGGCTGATCGGCTTCGAGCTGGCGCCGCATTGCGAGATATCAGCCATGACTGAGCAGAACTTGTCGCATGCGGACCCATTGAACGAAAGATTGCAGTTCATCCGGATGGACGCGGGCGCCAGCGCGGCCATTTTGAAGATCAAGCCGGTGATCGAGCGCGAGCTGCCGGCCGCGCTCGACAAATTCTACGAACAGGTGCGCGCGACGCCGGAAACGCGGCGGTTCTTCTCCAACGAAGGCGGAATTACCCGCGCCAAGACCATGCAGCTCGGGCATTGGTCCGCGATCAGCTCCGGCCAGTTCGACCAGCGCTATTACACCCAGGTCCGCCGCATCGGCGAGACCCATGCGCGCATCGGGCTGGAGCCGCGCTGGTACATCGGCTCCTACGCCCTGATCACGGAATACCTCGTCACGGCGATCGTCAAGGAGGCCTGGCCCAAGGGGATGCTGGCGTTCGGCGCGCAAGCCAAGGCGGAGGATCTGGCGAAGTCGCTGTCCGCGCTGCTGAAGGGCATCTATCTCGACATGGACCTGTCGATTTCGGTCTATATCGACGCCGCCGAGGAGGCGCGCAAGCGCCAGGAGGCTGAGGCCGCCGAACGCGAGCGCGACATGGCCGCCAAGGCCGAGGAGACGCGCAAGCACGCCGAAGCCGAGGCGTTGGCCAGGGAGCGCTCGGCCGTGGCGCGCACCATCGGCGCCGGCCTCGCCAAACTGGCGGAGAAGGACCTCACCTATCACATCACCGAGGACATGCCGGAGGCCTACGCGCAATTGCAGGCCGATTTCAACGCGGCGATCGAGCAGCTTGCGGACGCGTTCGAGGGCGTGCGCGCCTCCACGGATTCGGTCCATTCCGGCGCCGAGGAAATCGCGGTCGCCTCCAACGACCTGTCGCGGCGCACCGAACAACAGGCGGCCAGCCTCGAACAGACGGCGGCGGCGCTCGACCAGATCACCGCCACGGTGAACAAGACGGCGGCGGGCGCCCGCGTGGCGCGCGAAGCCGTCAGCGGCGCGCGGGTCGACGCCCAGCACGGCGGCGCCATCGTGCGCAAGGCCGTGGAGGCCATGAGCAAGATCGAGAAATCCTCGCATCAGATCAGCCAGATCATCGGGGTGATCGACGAAATCGCGTTCCAGACCAACCTGCTGGCGCTCAACGCCGGCGTGGAGGCGGCCCGCGCCGGCGACGCCGGGCGCGGCTTCGCCGTCGTCGCCTCGGAAGTGCGCGCCTTGGCGCAGCGTTCGGCGGGCGCGGCCAAGGAGATCAAGGATTTGATCTCGACGTCGAGCAGCCAGGTCAGCGAAGGCGTGTCGCTGGTGGCGGAAACCGGCAAGGCGCTGTCGCAGATCGAGGACAGGGTCTCGGAAATCGCCGGCGTCATCACCGACATCGCCTCCAGCGCCGAGGAGCAGGCCACCGGGCTGCAACAGGTCAACAGCGCCGTGAACCAGATGGATCAGGGCACGCAGCAGAACGCCGCCATGTCGGAACAGGCGACGGCGGCGAGCCAGTCGCTGGCCCAGGAAACCGACCGTCTGGCCATGATGATCTCCGAATTCCACATTCCCGGCGCGCCGGATCATTCCATGCGGCGCGAGCTGGAGCGGGCGGCCCCGCACGCCTTCCGCAAGCCCGGGCCAGCGCCCAAGGCCGGGTCTTCCGCGCCCAAGGCGGCGCCCTATGCGCAGAAGGCCGCGCCCCCCGCGCGCTCCAGGCGGGCGCCGCCGCAAAAAGCGGCGGGCGGCGGATTTTCCGGACGCGCAGCCGTGGAGGAGGACGATCAAGATTGGCGCGAATTTTGAGGCGCGGCCATGAAGCTCACGCTGGAAGACAAGCAGACTGAATTCGCCCTGCCGGCCGTGCTCGACGCCGACGGCGCCGCGCCTCTGGCCAACGCCTTGTGCGACCTGCGTTACGCGCCCCTGACCCTGAACGCCCAGGCCACGCGCCGGATCGGCGCCCAGGGCCTGCAAACCCTTCTCTCCGCCGCGCGAAGCTGGCGCGCCGATGGCGTCGCGCTGACGCTGATCAACCTGGGAGACGAACCCTCGAGCCAGATCCGTGCGATGGGCGTGGATCCCGCGCAAGAGTTTTCGCAAGAATGATCGGGAGACCTCAAACCATGCCCATGACCATCCTGACGGTGGACGATTCGCGCACCATGCGCGACATGCTCAACCTCGCTTTGTCCGAGGCCGGCTACCGCGTGGTGGATGCGGTGGACGGCGCCCACGGGCTCGAAAGGCTGCGCGAGGAAAAACCCGACGTCATCATCACCGACATCAACATGCCCCGGCTCGACGGCTTCGGCTTCATCGAGGCTGTCCGCAACGATCCCGGCTATCGCAGCATTCCCATCCTGGTCCTCACCACGGAAAACGCGCCCGAAAAAAAGGACCGGGCGCGCAAGGCCGGCGCGACGGGCTGGATCGTCAAGCCGTTCGACGCCGAAAAGCTGGTCAGCGCCGTGCGCCGCGTGGCGGCCTGAGCGATGACCGCCGTGGACACAATGGCGACGATCCGGCAGACCTTTTTCCAGGAATGCGAGGAGCAGCTTAACGAAACCGAGACCGGGCTGCTGGCGCTCGAAATCGGCGAGGCCGATGCCGAGACCGTCAACGCCGTGTTCCGCGCCGTTCATTCGATCAAGGGCGGCGCCGGCGCCTTCAAGTTCGAGCGTCTCGTGCGCTTCGCCCACAAGTTCGAAACCGCGCTCGACCGCCTGCGCGACCATCGGATGGAGCCCTCGCCGGGGGTGATGAAGATCATGCTGCGCTCCGCCGACCTGCTCGCCGATCTGGTGCGCGAGGCGCAGGGCCAGCAGGAGGTCGAGGACGCGCGCCTCCAGGCGCTCTCCGCCGATCTCGCGGGACTCTCGGAGGACGAAGCCCCGGCGCCGGCGGCTGCGTCGGACGAAGGCGATTCCTTCGGCTTTCAGCCCCTGACCCTCTCGCTCGACGGTTTCGCGCCCGTCGCGGCGATGCAAGACTGGCGGATTTTTTTCCGGCCCATGCCCGACCTTTACCGGCGCGGCAATGAGCCTGCCCGCATTTTGCGCGAACTGGCCCAACTCGGCGCTGTCAGCACGCGCTGCGACGCCTCCGCGCTGCCCCTGCTCGACGCGTTCGACCCCAACGGCGCCTATCTCGCCTGGACCATCGACCTCGCCACCGCCGCGCCCCGCGACGCCGTCGAGGAGGTGTTCGACTTCGTGCGCGACGATTGCGAACTCACGATCGAGACCGTCGCGGCGGCGTCGGCGGCGAAAGATGAAGCGGCCAACGGCGACGGACTGGATTTCACGCCGCTGACCATCGACCTGCCCGCGCCTGAAGCCGCCGCGACACCGCGCGAAAAACCCAAGCCCGAGATCGCCAAACTCGAAACCGCCAAAGCGGAGGCGCCGGTTTCGCAAACCATCCGCGTCGATCTCGAACGGGTGGACCGGCTGGCCAATCTGGTCGGCGAACTCGTGATCAATCAGGCCATGCTGTCGCAAAGCATTCTCGACGCGGGCCTTCCTCGCGCGTGCAAAGCCTTCGACGATTTGACCTCGCTGGAGCAGCTCACGCGCGAAATCCAGGAAGGCATCATGGCGATCCGCGCCCAGCCGGTGAAGCCGCTGTTCCAGCGCATGACCCGCATCGTGCGCGAACTGGCCGACATGACCGGCAAGCAGGTGCGGCTGAAGACCGAGGGCGAGGCGACCGAAGTGGATCGCACCGTGTTCGAAAAACTGGCCGATCCCCTGACGCACATGATCCGCAACGCCATCGACCACGGCTTGGAATCGCCCGAGGAACGCCGCGCGGCGGGCAAGCCCGATCAGGGCGAGGTGCGCCTCAGCGCCGCGCATCGCTCGGGCCGCATCTTCATCGACGTCAGCGACGACGGCAAGGGCATCGACCGCGCCCGCGTGAAAGCCAAGGCGGTGGAGAAGGATCTGATCGCCGCCGACGCGCAGCTGTCCAGCGCCGAGATCGACAGCCTGCTGTTCCTGCCGGGCTTTTCGACGGCTTCGACGGTGTCGGACATTTCCGGGCGCGGCGTCGGCATGGATGTGGTGCGCAGTTCGATCCAGTCGCTCGGCGGCCGCATTTCCATAACGTCGCGGCCGGGACTGGGCACGACCTTTTCCATGAGCCTGCCGCTGACTCTCGCCGTTCTCGACGGCATGGTGGTGCGGGTCGCCGACCAGACGCTTGTCGCGCCGCTCACCGCCATCGTCGAGACGCTGCGGCCGAAAGCCCAGCAGGTGCATCGTCTCGGCGTCGAGACGCGGGTGCTGGCCGACCGTGGCGTGTTCGTCCCGCTGATCGATGTCGGCCGCGAGATGGGCTATCGCGACGACGAGGCCGACCCCACTTTGGGCGTGGTCATCATTGTCGAAAGCGAGGGCGGCCGGCGCTGCGCCCTGATCGTGGACGCCATCCTCGACCAGCGCCAGGTGGTGATCAAGAGTCTTGAAACCAACTACCAGCACATCCCCGGCGTCGCCGCCGCGACCATTCTCGGCGACGGCCGCGTCGCCCTGATCCTGGACATTGATATCTTCGTCGCAGGCGCATCCGCGCATGCGCAATCGCCGCTGGCCGCGGAGTGAGCCGAGCCATGATCGAACACAACGACAACAGCGCCGGCGTTTCCAAGGAATTCATCGTGTTCCGGCTCGGCGCGATGGAATTCGCCATCGACATCATGGCGGTGCGCGAGATTCGCGGCTGGACTCCCGCCACGGCCTTGCCGCACGCGCCCTCCTACGTGCGCGGCGTGATCAACCTGCGCGGCGCGGTGCTGCCCATCGTCGATCTGGCGGAGCGGCTGGGGTTCCCTCCGATCGAAATTTCCGCCCGCCGGGTGGTGATCGTGGTGCAGATCGGCAGCAGGCTGGTGGGGCTGCTGGTCGATGCGGTGTCCGACATCCTGTCGCAGCCGTCCGAAACCATCCAGCCGATTCCCGATGTCGCGTCCGAGGTGGTGAAACTCTACGTGCAGGGCGTGTTCGCTTTTGACGATCGCATGGTCGGCCTGATCCGCCTCGACCATCTGACGCCGCCCTCGATCGGAGAAGCCGCTTGAGCGCGCTCCGCAAGGGCAATCTGATCGAAGGCGACTACCCGCTCACGGGTGAGGATTTTCGCGACATCGCCGATATGCTCTATGCGGACGCGCGCATTTTTTTGACGGAGAACAAGGCCAGCCTGGTCTATTCGCGGCTGATCAAGCGGCTGCGGGCGCTGAACCTGGAGAGCTTTTCCGATTATTGCGCGCTGCTGCGCGAGGAGGACAACGGCGAGCGGCAGGAAATGCTGTCGGCGCTGACCACCAACGTCACCCGCTTCTTCCGCGAGCGGCATCATTTCGATCATCTCGAACATTCCGTGCTGCCGCCGCTGCTGGCGCGGGCGCGGCGCGGCGAGCGGGCGCGACTGTGGTCGGCCGCATGCTCCAGCGGCGAGGAGCCCTATTCCATCGCCCTGACCGCGCTGCATCTGGACCCGAGAGTGGCCGATCTCGACATAAAGGTGCTGGCGACCGACATCGATCCCCGCATGATCGCCCATGGCCGCGAGGGCCTCTATCCCGAGGCCGCGCTGGTCGAGGACGTTCCGCCCCAGGCCTTGCAGCGCTACTTCGCCAAGGAGGGCGCCGGCCGGCGCGCCGGCGCGGATTTGCGGCGGATGATCGCCTTCCGTCGCCTCAATCTCAACGCCGCCTGGCCGATGCGCGGCCCGTTCGACGCCATTTTCTGCCGCAATGTCGCGATCTATTTCGACGACGCCACCCAGCGCGCCCTGTGGGCGAAATTCGCCGCCATGCTCGCGCCCGGCGGCTGGCTCTATATCGGCCATTCCGAGCGGGTGGACGGACCCGCCGCCGCCTGTTTCGACAGCGCGGGCGTCACCAGCTACCGCCGCAATACCGCGACCGCGCCGGAGGTTTCGTCATGAAGCCGGTGCGCGTTCTCGTGGTGGACGATTCCGCGACCATGCGCGCCATGATCGCCGCGACGCTGTCGCGCGACGCCGGGATCGAAGTGGTCGGCATGGCCGGCGACCCGATCGAGGCGCGGGCGGCGATCAAGCAGCTCAACCCCGACGTGATGACGCTCGACGTCGAAATGCCGAAGATGGACGGCCTGAACTTTCTCGAAAAGGTGATGCGGCTGCGCCCCATGCCCGTGGTGATGGTTTCGAGCCAGACGGCGCGCGGCGCTTCCGCGACCCTCGCGGCGCTGGAGCTGGGGGCCGTGACCTGCGTCGGCAAGCCCACGATCGAACATCCCAACGCCTTCGACAGCCTGCCGGCCTGCGTGCTGGCGGCGGCGGGCGCGCGCGTGGGCGAGCGCATGACGCCTCAATCCCACCTTCGCCACTCCGCCTATCACTGGGATGGCAAGATCGTCGCCATCGGCGCGTCCACCGGCTGCGTCGAGGCCCTGCTCGCCGTGCTCGCCAGCTATCCCGCCGATTGCCCGCCGACCCTGGTCGCCGTGCATATGCCCGGCGCTTTCACCAAGAGCTTCGCCAAACGCCTGAACGCCGCCACGGAGGCGCAGGTGGCGGAAGCCGAGGACGGCGCCCCGCTCGAAACCGGACGGGTCTGGCTCGCGCCCGGCGGCGTCCACATCGAGGCCACCAATGGTTCGCGGCCGGCCTGCCGCTTGCGTCCGGGCGAACCGGGGGATGTGTTCCGCCCTTCCGTCAACGCGCTGTTTCACGCGCTGGCGAAAAATTTTGGCAAAAACGCGGTCGGCGTGATCCTGACGGGCATGGGCGACGATGGCGCGGACGGCCTGCTGGCCATGCGCGCGGCCGGGGCGCGCACGCTCGCCCAGGACGAGGCGACCAGCATGGTCCACGGCATGCCCCGCGCCGCGAAAAAATGCGGCGCGGTGGAAAGCGAGGCGCCGCTGCACGAGATCGGACGGCGCATCCTGGATTTGACTTTTTTGGAAAGGCGATAACATGGGCTCTTTGGCGGAACGACTGGAAGTCACCGTGGTGGACGACACGGCGGTGAGCCGCGCCCTCATCATCGACGCGCTCGAACAGATCGGCATCACGCGCGTCGTCCAGGCCAAGGATGGCGTGCAGGCCTTGAAGGATATCGTGGCCAAGCCGGGCCATCTGGTGATCTCCGACATGAACATGCCGGGCATGGACGGCTTGACGCTGCTGAAGAAGCTGCGCGAAACGCCCTCGACCAGCCGGATCGGCTTCATCCTGGTGACCGGCAGCGCCGACAAGACGCTGATCGATCGCGGCAAGGCGCTGCAAATGAACAATTACGTCGCCAAGCCGTTCACGGTCGAGGCCGTGCGCAAGGCCATCGAGGCGGTGGTCGGACGCCTGCAATGATCGAAGCGCCGCTGATCACGACGACAATCGTCCAGGGGGAGCGCGCCGTCAGCGCCGACCCTGCGACGGTGTTTTCGACGGTGCTCGGCTCGTGCGTCGCCGTCTGCCTGCACGATCCCGTGGCGCTGGTCGGCGGCATAAACCATTTTCTCCTGCCTGGCGAACAGGCCGAGGGGCGCAATCAGCTTCGCACCATGGAGCGCTACGGCGTCTATCTGATGGAAGTGCTGATCAACGACCTCATGCAGATCGGCGCCCGCCGCGAACGGCTCCACGCCAAAATCTTCGGCGGCGCCAATATGGTGCGCGGGCTTTCCAACATCGGCGCCGACAATGCCGATTTCGCCCGGCGCTTCCTGCGCCACGAGGGCATCCGGATCGTCGCCGAGGATCTCGGCGGCACACGCGCCCGGCGCGTGCAATTCTGGCCCGTCTCCGGCCGCGCCAGACAGATCTGTGTCGCGCCGGGGCCGAAACTGGCCGCCACCGAGGCGGCAAAGGCCAGCGCGTTTCCCTCCGCCGCGACTTCCACCGGGGGCGACATGGAGTTGTTCTCATGAAGGCGCGACGGGAAATCAACGATCTGGCGGGCGCGCTGGCGCGGGCCGCCGAAGCCCTGCGCCTGACCTCCTCGCGGCTGTCGCGGGTGGAGGTCGCCGTCGGGGAGATTTTGCGGCAATCGGAAACGCCCCCGGCGGGGCATTTCACCGATGTGCAGCAACTCGACCTCAGCGTGCAGGAGGTCGCGGCCATCGCCGAGTTTATCGGCCAGCTCGCGCGCCAGATGCAGCGCGGGGTCGCCGTTGATCTTGTCGGCGCCACGCAGCCGGTTCGGCTTCACGATCTCGCGGCTTATCTCACCGGGCGCCAGGCGCTTGCGTCGATGCCGCGCGACAGCGCCGACGACGAGGATATTTTCTTCACGTCGGGCGGCTGAAGCCCGTTCGCGTCCAGAGCATCTTCACGTTTCGTGGAAACATGAAAACACTCCAGATTCTTGTTTTAACGCATTTTTTCACGCGAACCGGTGTCCGCTTCGCTTGAAAATGCTCTAACGCCGACAAGATGAGGCCGCCGTCGCATGTCGCGTCCGTCAATCGGCCATGTCTGGAGCGTCGTCGAGCCATGCGTCGAGCATCCGCGCCGGCACGGCCGCTCCGTCCGGGCCTTCGACGCGCAAGACTTCGGCGCCATCCCGGTCAAGCGCGCGCGCATGCGTCAGCGCGCTGCGTTCCGTTGGGCAAGGCGGCGAACGCATCTCCTTGTTCATCGTCTTGTTGCGATAGACCACGAACCAGGGCATGCGAACTCCAATCGTCGCGTCAGGAACCCGTCGCGCGCGGTCGTGCGCCTTGCCGACCGCGCCCATGGCTGTCATACGCCCATTCTCGAGCGAATGCAGCAAATCCGCCAGGGTTCTTTCATTTTCGACGAGTCATGCGCCCAGTTCAAACACATCCAAGCCGAACGACGACCCGTCGCGTGGCGCCATCGTCGACCAGCGGCAGGCCGCGCGGCTCCAGATTGACCTCGCCGTCGATGGAGGCGGAAACGACGCCGCGCTCGACGCCGTCGGGATTCTCGACACGGATTTCGTAGCTGGAGTCGCCATGGCGCAGCGTGACCTCAAAACTGCTCCAGCTTTTCGGGATGCAGGGATCGACATGGAGCGTGTCGCCCTCCCGTCGCACGCCCAAAATGCTTTCCAGGCCGGCGCGCTGCATCCAGGCGGCGGAGCCGGTGTACCAGGTCCAGCCGCCGCGCCCGACATGCGGCGCCACGGTGTAGACATCCGCCGCGACGACATAGGGTTCGACCTTGTAGCGATGCGCGTCCGCCCGCGTGCGGGCGTGATTGATCGGATTGAGCATGGCGAACAGGCTCGCCGCCTTGTCGCCCTGGCCGAGTTCGGCAAAAGCCATCACCGACCACAGCGCGGCATGGGTGTATTGGCCGCCGTTCTCGCGTATGCCCGGCGGATAGCCTTTGATGTAGCCGGGATCGAGCGGGGTCTTGTCGAACGGCGGGGCGAACAGGGGCGCCAGGCCATCGCGCCGACGGATCAGCTCGCGCCCCACCGAAGCCATCGCCTGCGCCGCCCGTTCGGGCGAGGCCGCGCCGGACAGGGCGGCCCAGGATTGCGCGATGCAGTCGATGCGGCATTCCTCGCTCTGGCTGGAGCCGAGCGGCGTTCCGTCGTCGAAGAAGCCGCGCCGGTACCAGTCGCCGTCCCAGCCCTCGCGCTCGAGCGCGGTCCGCAAGGCGATGGCGTGCGCGCGCCATGTTTCCGCGCGCGCAAACTCGCCGCGCGCCTCGGCGAAGGGGGCGAAACGGTTGAGCGCCGCGAAGAGCAGCCAGCCCAGCCATACGCTCTCGCCGGCGCCGCCCGCGCCGACGCGGTTCATGCCGTCGTTCCAGTCGCCGGCGCCGATCAGCGGCAGGCCGTGGCCGCCCAGCTCCAGACTGCTGTCGAGCGCGAGGGCGCCATGTTCGTAGAGGCTGGCGGTCTCTTCGGTGATTGACGGCGTGAAGAAGCCGTCATGCTCCGACGGCTCCAGGCGCCGTCCCTCCACAAAGGAAATCTGCTCGTCGAGAACCGCGGCGTCGCCGCTGACCCGGACATAGTGGGCGATGGCGAAAGCCAGCCACGCCCGGTCGTCGGAAATGCGGGTGCGCACCCCCTGGCCGGAATGCGGCAGCCACCAATGCTGCACGTCGCCCTCGCCAAACTGGCGCCCCGCCGCGCGAAGAATCTGCGCGCGCGTCATGGCGGGGTGGGAGGCCGCCAGCGCCAGGACGTCCTGAAGCTGGTCGCGGAAACCATAGGCGCCGCTGGCCTGATAGAAGGCCGCGCGCGCCCACAGGCGGCAGGCGACGGTCTGGTAGAGCAGCCAGCCGTTGAGCATGATGTCCATCGACCTGTCGGGCGTTTTCACGGTGACCGCGCCCAGCAGGTCGTCCCAATGGCGGCCGACTTGCGCGAAAACCGCGTCGAGATCGGCGGCGCGATAGAATTCGACCAGATGACGCGCCGCCTGGGCGTCCTCGCCCTGGCCGAGCAGGAAGACGACCTCCACGCTGGCGCCGGGCGCGAGGGTGAGGCTGGACCGCAGCGCCGCGCAGGGATCGAGGCCGGCGCCCAGGGCGTTCGACAGGCTGGCGCCGCTGGCGATCGCCGCCGGCTGGCGCAACGTCCCGTTGCGGCCGATGAACTCGCGCCGGTCGCCGGTCCAGTCGGTCTGGCGCCCGCTGAAATCGGCGAAGGCGACGCGGGAGCCAAAGCCAGCGCTCCAGCGATTGCGGGCGAAGATCGCGCCGGAGGAATCCAGCGCGGTCGTCACGAAAGCGACGCCGGCCGAGCGCGACGGGCCGAGCGCCCATTCCACGAATGCCGTGACGCCGAGGCGGCGCACGCGCCCCGTGAGGTTGCGCAGTTTCAGGCGCGAGATCTTGATCGCCCCGTCGGTCGGAACGAATTGCAGCAGCTCGGACTGGATGTCGTGGCTGGTGTGTTCGAACCGGCTGTAGCCGCGGCCGAAGCGGGCGACATAGGTCGCCTCCTCCAGGCGGATCGGCAGCGCCGTCGGGCTCCAATAGTCGCCGTTGTCCTCGTCGCGCAGGTAGAACGCTTCGCCGGAACGGTCGGAGACCGGATCGTTGGACCAGGGCGTGAGCTGGTTCTCCCGGCTGTTGAGCGACCAGGTGTAGCCGCCGCCCTCGGTCGCCGCCTGGAAGCCGAAACTTTCATTGGCGACGACATTGATCCAGGGCGCGGGCGTCGCCTGCCCCGGTCCGAGAATGGTGACATATTCGCGGCCGTCGCGCGCGAAGCCGCCGAGCCCGTTGAAGAATTCCAGGTTTTTCGTGGACGGCGGCGCCGGCGGCGGGGCGAGTTCGACCGGGCGTTTCGCCTTCGCGCCGGCCGGCGGCCGGGCCGCTTCGACAATGCGTTCGAGCTGTTCGAACAGCCCGCCGCGCTGCGCCACGATCACGACGCGCGCGACGGAGGCCAGCAGCGCGGACGTCTCGGCGGGAATGAGATCGCTGCGCAGCACGAAGGCGGAGCCGCCGGACTCCTCGCCGCGCAGCCTGGGCCGCATCTGGCGGGCGCGGATCAGGGTTTCCAGAGCGATCTGAAGGTCCTGCACATAGGAGGACTGGCGCTCGTTGAGGATCACCAGATCGACGGCGAGCTGCTTCATGCGCCAATATTCGTGCGCTTGCAGCAATTCGCGGGCGACGTCGATATCGTCGGCGTCGGAGATGCGCAGCAGCACGATCGGCAGGTCGCCGGAAATCCCCTGCGGCCACAGCCCGGATTGCGCGCCGGCGCCGGCGACGATCGTCGGCGACGGCGGGCGCAGCGTTGCGTTGGCGTAGATCACGGGACTGGCCAGACGCTGGAACAGGCTGGCTTCGCCGGCGGTGACGCCGAGATGGTGCAATTGCACCTGCGCCTGCGTCCAGGCCAGCGTCGTCGCCCGCGCAAAAGCGGCGTCGTCGCGGTGCTTGTCGGCGATGTCGAGCAGCGTTTCGCGCGTCGAGGCCGCCATGGTCCAGAACGAAATGCGCGCGACCGCGCCGGGCGCGATGCGCACGCGGCGGCGCAGCGCGAAGATCGGGTCGAGCACGGCGCCGACGCCGTTCGACAGCCGTCGCCGGTCGCTCATGGCGAACGGCGTCCTTATGCCCTGACCGCGCCCGAGAAAGCGCGCGCGGTCGGTTTCGAACTCAAGCCCGCCGATGGTTTCGCCATCGACGATGGCGAGCTGGCCGACCCAGATTTCCGGCTCGTTGGGATCGCGCCGGCGCCGCGTGGCGACGAGCGCGCCGACATCAGGCAGGAACTCGGTCTCGACGAACAGTTTCGAAAAGGCGGGATGGGCGACGTCGGCCGCCTGCGGCGCCAGCGCCAGTTCGGCATAGGAGGTGATCTCGATCTCGCGCACGCGGGCGCCGCCGTTGGTCACGCTGACGCGCCGCACTTCGGAATTGTCCTCGGAGGACACCACCACATCGAGCGTGGTCGTCAGCGCGCCGTCGCGCCGCGTGAATTCGGCGCGATCCTCGTTGAAGGCGACATGATAGGAGTCGGGCTGGTCGCCGATCGGCTGGAACGCCGCCGACCACACCGCATCGCTGTGAACGTCGCGCAGAAAGACATAGGAGCCGAAATCGTCGCTGGTCGAGTCTTCGCGCCAGCGCGTCAGGGCCTGTTTGCCCCAGCGGCTGTAGCCTGAGCCGGCCGCCGTCAGCATGGTGGAAAAGAATCCGTTGGACAAAAGATGCGTCGCCGGATGGGCCTGATGCGCCGAGAAGATGCGCCGGCCGCCGAGCGGCTCGACATCGCGCCCCTTCCTTGCGGGCGACTTGATTTCCGAGGCCCAGGGATGGGTGACCGCGACATCGCGCGGCATGCGCTCCTGCAACAGAAGCTCGGTGGCCTGCACCATCGGCTCGCTGTGAAACCGCGTCCGCATTTTCGCGTCGAGCACGGCGTTGGCGATGGCGACGATGGTCATGCCCTGGTGGTGGGCCATGAAGGCGCGGACGATGGCGCAATCCTGCCCGAAGGGCACGCGCGCCGGCGTGTAGTCCAGCGCCTCGTAAAAGCCATAGCGGCCGCGCGCGCCGATGTTGGCGAGGCGCTCCAGATTGGCGCGCGCCGCATGGGGATCGACCATGGTCGCCAGCCCCGTCGCATAGGGCGCCAGCACGACGCTGTCCGCCAGTCCGCGTTTCAATCCAAGGCCGGGAATGCCGAAATTGGAATATTGATAGGTCAGTTCCAGATCGCGCGCGTTATAGGCGGATTCCGACACGCCCCAGGGCAGGCCCAGCCTGGTGGCGAAGGCGATCTGCTTGGCCACGACCAGATGGTTGGTATTGTCCAGCAGGCTGCCCGTCGGCGCCCGCATCACCAGCGACGGCATCAGATATTCGAACATGGATCCCGACCACGAGATCAGCGCGGCGCCATGGGCGACCGGGATCGCGGTGCGGCCGAGATGGAACCAGTGTCGGGCGGGCAGATCGCCCTTGGCGATGGCGAAGAAACTGGCGAGCCGCGCTTCGGAGGCCAGCAGATCGTAGCAATTGGCGTCGAGCGCGCCTTCGGGGGCGAGACAGCCGATCGACAACAGGTTGCGCTGGCGGTCGATCAGGAAGGCGAAGTCCATGTCGAGCGCCATCGACCGCGCGGCGTCCTCCAGCGCTTCCAGCCGCGCGTGAAGCGCAGCCAAGGCGGCGGCGCCGCGTGAATAATCGGCGCGATGCGCGGCGATGGCGTTGACGCCGGCCTGCGCCCAGAACAGCATGTCCGCGCCCGCCGCGTCGCCGCGCTCGCTGGCCAGCGCCCTGGCCATGTCGACCATGGTGGCGGCCTGGAGCGCGAGGTTGACGAGGCGGTTGGGGAAATCGTCGCGCGGGCAAGCCGGCTCGCTCAGCGCGCGCGAAAATTCCGCCAGCGCGGTGTCGAGCTGGCGCCAGGTCACGGTCTGCGTCTTCGGCCCGTCGCGCAGGCCGGCGGCTTCCTTGCGCGCCAGCGCCACGGCGTCGCGGACGCCGGCGAGCGCGCGGGCGTCGTCGGCCGGCGCGAAGCGCCATTCGCGGCAGGCGTTGGCCAGCGCGATCAGGTGCCCGGCGAGATTGCCGCTGTCGACGGAGGAGACATATTTCGGATCGAGCGGACGCAGGTCGCCGGTGTCGTACCAATTGTAGAAATGACCGCGAAACCGCGCCATGCCGCTCATGGTCGCCAGCGTCGCCTCAAGCCGCGCGACGGTCTCCTCAAGTCCGATCCAGCCGAAATCGCGGGCGCTGGCCGCCGACAGCAGATAAAGCCCGATGTTGGTCGGCGAGGTCCGCCGCGCCAGTCTTGGCGTCGGATCCTCCTGGAAATTGTCGGGCGGCAGCATGTGATCGGCTTCGGTGACGAAGGTCTCGAAGAAGCGCCAGGTGCGCCGCGCGGTGAGACGCAAGCCGTTGGCGTCTTCCTCCGACAGCGGCGCGCGCGCCGCGATGCGCGGCGGCAGGCTGACCCAGCGCGCGAGAGCCGGCGAGGCCAGCCAGAGCGCGGCGAAGACGCTCGCCAGCAGCGCATTGGCGCCGCCTGCGAAAGCACCCGCGACCAGGGCGAGCGCGGCGAAGACCGAGGCGCCGAACATGCGGCGGTAATAACCGCCGAGGTCGAGCCGGCGCGCTTGCGACGCCTGCGCGGCGGGAACCCATTCCAGCAGGTTTTTTCTGCTGGCCAGCAGACGGTGCAGCGTGCGCAGAATGGCGTCGCCCATCAGCCAGGCCTGATCGGCCAGGAAAGTGATGGTGAGCGCGGACAGGATCAGCGCCAGTTTAAAATCGCCGCCGAGCGCGCGAAAATGGCTCTTGAGCGTGATGCCCGGGCGCGGCGGCGAAGCCGCGGCGATGACCGGAATCATCGGCGGCAAGGCGATGGTCGCAACGACGAACAGCGTCCAGACAAGGGCGGCGGGAAACGGCAGCAGGAAGCCCGCGAGCAGGGCGAAAACCGCCAGGGGCGCCGAAAGGGTGCGGCGCAGGTTGTCGAGCATTTTCCAGCGCCCGATCGCCGGCATGGCGGCGGCGGATTTCGGCGCTCCCGGCGCGCGCGGCCCCATTCCGACAATCCACGGCAGCAACTGCCAGTCGCCGCGCGCCCAGCGATGATGACGCAAGGCCCCGACATCGTAGCGCGACGGAAATTCCTCGACCACCTCGACATCGGAGGCGAGACCGGCGCGGGCGAATATGCCCTCGAACAGATCGTGGCTCAGCAGCATCGAATCGGAGACGCGACCGGCCATGGCGGCCTCGAACGCGTCGATATCGTAAATGCCCTTGCCGGCGTAGGAGCCTTCGCCGAACATGTCCTGATAGACGTCGGAAACGGCGGAGGCGTAAGGATCGATGCCGCTCAGGCTCGAAAAGATGCGCTGGAACAGCGAGCCTTCGCGGCCGACCGGCAGCGACGGCGTCACGCGCGGTTGCAGCACGCCGTAGCCTTCGACGATGCGGCCGGCGGCGGCGTCGAAACGCGGCCGGTTGAGCGGATGCGCCATTTTGCCGATCAGGCGCCGCACGGTCTCGCGCGGCAGACGGGTGTCGCCATCGAGCGTCACGACATAGCGGATGTTCGCCGGCGCAACGGGCGCGACGCCATCGAAGGCGATAAAGCCGGCGCCATCAGCGCCGCGCAAAAACCGATTCAATTCGTGCAACTTGCCGCGCTTGCGCTCCCAGCCGATCCAGCGCGACTGGCTTTCGTTCCAGACGCGCCGGCGATGCAGCAGCAGGAAGCGCGGACCGCCGGGCGCGGGTCCATAACGCGCGTTCAGCCGCGCCACGCCCGCGACGGCGACCGCCAGCAGGTCTTCGTCGCCCTCGACGCTTTCGGCGTCGGCGTCGAGCCAGTCCGACAGCAGCGCGAAATGCAGGTCGCCCTCGGGGCTGGCGAGATGGTGGATTTCGAGACCCTCGATCTGCTCCTCGATCGATTGCGCATTGGTCAAGAGGGTTGGCACGGCGACCAGTGTGCGCAAATGCGCGGGAACGCCCTTGGCCAGCTCCAGAGCTGGCAGCAGGTTGGCGTGGAAGCCGAATCCAACCGCGCGATTGACCAGCGCGACGCCCGCGTCGATGGCGGGGATCGCGCCGAGACACGCCAGAAGCCCCAGCGTTCCCGCGCCGGCGCCGAGCGCGGCGAGCGCCAGCAGCGGCGCGGCGAGCAGGATGAGGGCGGCGCAAGCGATCACGCCCGCGTAAAGGCCGATGCCGTTCGCCCGATGCAGCCGCGCCCGCCACCGGCGCCGGCGCGGGTGATAGCCGATCTCGGTCTCGAAATCCCGGCGCCCCCCGCCGATCAGATGATAGCCGGGATCGCTCTTGCGCGCGTCGGTTTGCTCGGGCGGAAGCGTATCAAAGCGCCGGGCCGTCGCGACGGCCTGGCGGGCGATGTCGCGTTCGGCGCCATCGGAGCCGCGCGCCAGATCCTCGATGGCGGTGCGGTAGAGATTACGCGTCGGGAAATCCATGTCCTTGTAGGCGGCGTGTTCGCCAAGCGCCGCGTCGACGAGGCTGACCTCCTCGAACAGGTCTTGCCAATCGACGTCCGAGATCAGGCGCAGACTGGTGATGATGTTGCGCACGGTGACGCTGGCCGCGCCCTGGCGCCGGTGCACCTCGCGCACCACATCGTTGGCGCTGGTCTTTTGCGCGGCGAGGCGCTGGTCGAGCCAGTTGAGCGCCGGCGTGATCTTCGGATCCTGGTCGCGCAGCCGGTGGATCAACTGGACGGCGAAGGCTTTCGAGCGCGAGTCGTCCTCGTGGTCGGCGAGCACGACTCTTGCCGGCTCCGCTTCCTTGCCGGACACGCCGAGCAGGCGGTCGGCGAGAGCGTCCGCCAGATGGCGCGCCGCCCGTCCCTGGACGATCTCATCGGCGAGGCGCCGCAGGTTCTCGATCATCACGATGCGCAGCGTGATCGACACCGCCCACAGCTCGCCGATGGTCAGCGGCTGCACCTCCTGGTAGGCGCGCACATAGCCGACCAGCATTTCTGAGTCGAAACGGCTGTCGGTGTGGGCGACAAAGGCCCAGGCCATGCCGAACACGCGGGGATAGCCGGCGAACGGCCCGTCCAGGAGCTTTGGCAATTGCCGGTAATAGCCTGCGGGCAGGTCCGAGCGGATCTCGCGGATCTGCTTTTCGATGAGATGATAATTGTCGATCAGCCATTCGGCCGCCGGCGTGACCGCGCGGCCCTCGTCGGCTCCCAGCAGCAGGTTTTTGTAAGCGGCGAGCAGCACGGCGCCGTTTTGCGCGAGGCGGGCGGCGAGCGGATGTCCCTTGATCGGCTCTCGCGTCACGGTTTGCGCGGCCGCGAGGCTGCGCGCGTGCTCCTCGATGCGCTCGGCGCTGAACAACTCTTCGCGAACGGGTTCGGGATTGTCCCAGGCCGAGGGCGCGCGTGCGAACAGGTTGCGGACAAATGTCAAGAAGAGCCTCGAATCGAAGTCGGAACGGGTGTCGCGCCCTCATGCCCCCGCGCGACGACAGGCGTCCTCAAGCGCGAAAACAGGGGGCTTTGGTTGGGGGGCGTGTTGTTCACGCGACCCGGCATTTCCTTGGCTTGAAAATGCAGGCATGTTTGCGAAAAATGGTCCGGGCGTCCGCGGACGCGGACCTTCTCGCCGGACAACAATATGAAATAAAAATGGCGATCGCCCGGTGAACGGGCGTTCGCCGAACGAACCCTGGCGCGGAGTCGTTTTTCGCGCGGGAGCCCCCAAGATCGAGGGGGCCGGACCTTCAAGGTCCGGAGGCGGGCCGCCAGTACATCCGTGGTC
The DNA here is from genome assembly GCF_002937075.1 of Rhodoblastus sphagnicola. Lineage (GTDB taxonomy): Bacteria > Pseudomonadota > Alphaproteobacteria > Rhizobiales > Beijerinckiaceae > Rhodoblastus > Rhodoblastus sphagnicola. The sequence goes on along the minus strand of NZ_NHSJ01000140.1, from coordinate 42,074 downwards.
GGCTCGCCTCCGGCGTGAAGGTCAGGTCACGATTTCAAGCTTTTCAGCCGACATCTTGCCGGTCCTGCGGTCCGCGACGAGTTCGAAGGAGACCTTGTCGCCCTCCCGCAACTGGCTGATGCCGGCGCGCTCGACCGCGCTGACATGGACAAAGGCGTCCTGACCGCCGCCATCCGGCGCGATGAACCCAAAGCCTTTTTCGAAATTAAACCACTTCACGGTTCCCTGAGACATGGAAACCCCTTTCTAGATAAGCCGGAAATGCGTGCCAGCGCGGTCGCCGGCAGTCGAATTTGCACTTTTTAGCAGGATATGTGTGGGGCGATCGCGAGTAGTTTCCTCGGAAACCATGCCTGAAAGCCACCGTTCGACTTCACCAATTTAGCGAGTCCCGTCAATTTTACAAGTGAAAAGCTATATAATATTTCATGCGCTCATTCATGGATTGCCGATCTGGCCGCGTGCGCGCTAAAACCCCTCCTCGACGCGTTGTCTTTACGCGAACCCACATTCCCTTGCGGTGAAAAGGAGAGTTTCTTGATCACGCTCAGGATCGCGCACAGGACGACCTATCGCTATCGCCACCCGGTGAGCCTGAACCCTCACCGCCTGATGTTGCGCCCCAGGGAGAGCCGCGACCTCCGGCTGATTTCGAGCGAGGTGACGATCACGCCGCCGGCCACGCTGACCTGGTCCCAGGACGTGTTCGGCAACAGCGTCGCCGTCGCCACCTTTTCCAACACGGCCGACACGCTCGTCATCGACAGCGTCGCGCAACTCCAGCTCGCCGACGACCCCTGGCCGATCTTCGACCTCGAGGTTCGCGCCATGACCTATCCGTTTCGCTACGCCGACGACGAGCAGACCGATCTCGGCGCCCTGATGTTCCAGCAATACCTCGATCCAACGGGGCGGCTGCGCGACTGGGCGTGGGCTTTCGTCCGTGGCGTCCAGACCGACACGCTGGCGCTGCTCAAGGATCTTAGCGCGGGCGTTTCCCTCTGGATCCGCTACCAGAGCCGCGAGGACGAAGGCGTGCAATCGCCGGTCGAGACGCTCGATCGCGGCTGGGGATCCTGCCGCGATTTCGCGGTGCTGTTTGTCGAGGCGGCGCGATGCCTGGGTTTTGGGGCGCGGATCGTTTCGGGCTATCTCTTCGTGGCGGAGGGGCTCAAAGGATCGGCCGACGCCGGCTCGACCCACGCCTGGGCGGAAGTCTATGCGCCCGGCGCCGGGTGGATCACCTTCGACCCGACCAACCGGAGCGTCGGCGGGCAAAATCTCGTCCCGGTGGCCGTCGCGCGCGACCTCAGGCAGGCGATGCCCGTCAGCGGCAGTTTTGTCGGCGCCTCCGACGCCTTCCTTGGGCTGTCGGTGGAGGTCGCGGTCACGGCCGAGGCGTGACGCTGTTTCGTTCCCGGAATTGGAAGCGCGCGTCGCGGATCAAGGGAAAGGGTCGAAACTGGCCTGAATCTCGACGCAGGCAAAGTTGAGTTAAAAGGCCGAAATTATATGCCGGTCTTAACCTTGCGCCCGTCAATTCATAAAGACTGACTTGATCTGTGACATACGGATTTCTTGCTTCCTGTGCGAAACTGGCCTTGACGACCGAAAATAACAAGACAATGCGGCGTCACGGGGAGCATGTGAATGGACAGCGAAATCGCGGAAATCATGGAACTGGCGCTCATTCACATGCTTTACGCGCGCGCCGAACTGGAAGTCTCGAGCATGGACGCGGTCGCCCGGCAAAGGGCCCGCGACCATGTCGATGAAGCCGTGAGACAGTTGCAAATGCTGGCGTCGCAAAGAGGACAGTCGCGCCAGGGCGACGCCGCCTGAAAGGCGGAGACCGGCCCGCGCCCGCCGTCGGGGCGGATGCGCTTTGACACTGGACCGATCCGATATACGCTTTGGGCGTGAAGCGCGCTGGAGGCGATCGATTGACGTTTGGTGAGCGGCGGACGCGTCCGCGTTTTGTTGTCTGGCGTTTCTTTGGCTGGCGGCGTCTGCATCGGACGGCGGCCTATCGCGCGGACAAGGCGGCGTGACGGCGCCCCCTCTGACCCACCACGAAATTCTCGGCCTGATCGAACCTTTCACCCGTCGCGGCCGCCATGTCGATCTCTCCGCGAGCAACCGCATCGAGCGGCGCCTCGCCTTCAAGCCGATCGTGCGCGACAGCGCAACGACGGGCTGCGCTGGCGCGAGCGAAATCCTTCAGCTTGAGAACCCACGCCCCCCGCTGTTCAGGCTGATCCGCGTCGTGACCCTTGCAAGCGGCGCGACAGCGAAGCTGACGACGGAGGGCGACGATCCCGGAGAGCTGCTGGCCCGCGTCGAGGCCGTTCCGCTGGAGCGCCAGTTTCGCTGGGTCGCGGATATTCCCATCGCCTTCAGCTACCGGCTGACGCCTAAGCCGGGCGATGCGACGCGGCCGATGCCGATGGCGCTCACATCGGCGCAAACCCGGCTCGATCGCCTCGATCTGGCCGTGAAGGCGGACACCGGAACAGGATATCCGGCGGAGATCGAGCTGTCGCCCCGGCCGGATTGTGCGCTGGCCATGCCGGAAGACTTGCCGGAAGACTTGCTGGCGATTTTAGGCTGGGATTGGCGGGTGCTGCGACCGCGCGGGGCCGGTTGGACCAGCTCCTTGCGCGCGCCGGGCAAGGAGCCCCGCCGCAGCCGCCACATCGAGAGCGCGCTGGAGCGAACCGTGGCGCATCTCGCTCGGACTTTTGCCGAGCCGCCGCGCCAATTCCACGACAGGTTTTTGCGGGCGCGCTGGGCCGTGGTGTTCCGGCGCCTGATCCCCCTGTTGGTGTCCGTCGCCCTGATCGCCGGCGCCGGGGCGCTGACCTTCGCGGGCATCCCCGAGGACTCCCCCTTCCGGTTTCTGATCTTCAACTTTCCGCCGGTGCTGCTTTTCATGCTGTTCGCCATGCGTGAACTGCCGCGTTTCGAAATTCCGCCGCTGCCGCGTCCTTCCAAGGCTCCGTCATGGTTTCCCTTGCCGGACGTTGGCGAAGGTCCGGAAGCGTCGGTTGAACCCCATCTCATCGATGAAGAAAGGGCCTGATGCGCGGCAATCCCATGAACATTCCCCCGATTTCGATCGCGACGGCGAAAGCCGCCTTGATCGAGCAATATTCAGACCCGGTGCTGCGGCGCCGCGCCTCGATGCTGTGGGGCGCGCGCGGCGTCGGGAAGTCGTCCGTCGTCCGGCAGGTCGCGGACCATTTCAAGATTCCGCTGGTCGATTTGCGTCTGACCACCATCGAGCCGGTCGATATTCGCGGCGCCATCTATGCCGACGACGCACTGGCGAAAACCGTGTGGTTCCCGCCTGAATTCCTGCCCTCGCCCGACGCGCACGATGGCATCCTGTTTCTCGACGAACTGACCGCCGCCGATCAACGGCTGCAAATCTCGGCCTATTCCCTGATCCTCGATCGCCGCGTCGGCAATTACGTTCTGCCCGATGGCTGGCAGGTGATCGCCGCCGGCAACGCCAGTTTCCATGGCGCGGTCGGCCACGATATGGGAACGGCGCTGGCCGACCGCATGTTCCACTTCAACGTGCAGACGGTGATCGAGGCTTTTCTCGACCACGCGACCTCCATGAATTTCGCGCCGGAGGTTATGGCTTATCTGAAAATCCGGCCGGACAAGCTCGACGATTCCCAGGCGCAGCTTGCGGGCGACCATCTGATCGGCGCCAGCCCGCGCGGCTGGGAGGACATTTCCAATGTGCTGAAATCCGGCCTGTCCGCCTCGGCCAAACGCGTGTTCGTGCAGGGGCGCATAGGCGCCGCCAATGCGGCGGAGTTTTTTGGCGTGCTGCGCGAGATCCAGGCCGGCGCCGACGTGGTGCGCCTGCTGGCGGCGCGTCCCGGCGCCGAGACCGCCGCCCTGCTGCCGAGATCGCTCGACGCCCTCTACGGCATGATCTACGGGCTGTTGGCCGCCTGCGCCGACGACCGGACTTTTTCGCGCGCGCTTGAGATTGTTGAGCAATTGCCCGATATCAAGGGGGCCACGCCGCTGCCGCTGCGCGAGGCGCAGACCCTGACGATGGAGCTGTTGATGCAGCGCGCGCTCGCCGCGGGGCTGGAGGCCGCGATTCTGGACAGTCCGTCCTACCGACGCTACGCCGAATTGCGCCGCCGGGATGGCGTCGATGCATGATCACCGGGGCGTCCGCGCGATCCAGCGCATGGTGGAATTCGCGCCGTCCACTGGCGGTCTCGCGCTCTGGGTCGGGCACCAGGACATAATCGACGACGACGCGCCCATGGTGATGACCGACGGCGACCGGGTGTTGTACGGCCCCGCCTTCGAGCGCCTCGGCCTGCCCGAACAGACGGGATTTGTCGCGCACGAGGTTCTGCACATCGCGCTGCGCCACCCGCAACGCGCGCTCGATCTGCGGCGCGTGCTTGGCGATCTCGACATGCAATTGTTCAACATCTGCGCAGACGCCATCGTCAACAGCGCGCTTGGGCATCTCGGCTGGCTGCGCCTGCCGGCTTCGTCCGTTTTCCTCGACGAGTTGCTGGCGCAGGCGCTGAATGTGAAACAGGATGTCGAAACCGCTTTGTTGCAATGGGATGTCGAGCGGCTCTACCGCAGCATCGACGATCGCGGCAAGGGCGCGCGGGCGGAGACCGGCGCCAAGGCGCGCGCGTCCCAGGCCGAGGGCGACGGTTCGCCACGCCAGACCGGCGACCCGCTTCAGCCGAGCGCCCAGCCAAGCGCCCAAGATGGCCCGCGCGCGGCGCGGGCGCGCGAACTCGGCGCTCAAATCGCTTACGACCTCGCGCCGAACCTCGACGCGGAATCCGCGCCGGAGCTTGAAACCGAACAGGCCCGCGAATGGAGCGAGCGCCTGTTGCGCGGCCATGCCGGCGACGGCGATTTTTCCATGCTGCGCGCCCTGATCGCCGATCTGCCGCGCACCCGCACCCCCTGGCGCCAGGTTTTGCGCACGCGGCTCGCCAGAGGACTTTCGCGAAAGCAGGCGGTGTCGTGGTCGCGGCCGACGCGCTCCTATATCGCCAACCAGGGACGCGCCGGCCCGAACCGGCGCCTGCCGTTCGAGCCCGGTTCCTGCGCCAACGCCAACGCGCCGCGCATCGCCGTGATCGTCGATGTGTCCGGCTCGATCGACGACGATCTGCTCAAACAATTCGCCACGGAGATCGCGGCGATCAGCCGCCGGCAGGAGGCTGGCCTCATTGTGGTGATCGGCGATGACCGGGTCCGTCGTGTCGAGGTCTTCGAGCCGGGCGCGTTCGACTTGCGCGACATTGATTTGGACGACATTGATTTCGCCGGCGGCGGCGGCACCGATTTCACGCCGCTGCTCGAGCGCGCCGACCTGTATCGGCCGGACATTGGCGTGGTCCTGACCGACCTGGAGGGACCGGCGCGCTTCCAGCCGGAATGGCCGGTGATCTGGGCCGTGCCGGACTCCCACGCGCGCGCCGCGCCGCCGTTCGGTCAAAAGCTGGCGCTGGCGCGGGATTGAGAAGAACGACCGCCTGTCGCTTGTCAGGGAACCAGGGCAATCAGGTGAATGAAGAAGAAGCACGCGCGGTCGTGTTTCCTTCTCCCCAAAGCCCATCGCAAGACGGGCGTCATGCGACGGGCTATGGGGGTCGGATGAGGGGTTCAAACGCAAGAACAAAGGCGTTTTTCCGTGACTGCCGACCCCCTCATCCGTCTCGCCGCCTGACGGCGGCGATCCACCTTCTCCCGCAAGGGGAGAAGGAGTCCCCGCCTAACCGCTATTTGCGTTCACCCGATTGCCCTGGTCAGGAAGCGTCAGCGCATTCTTTCCGGCTTGCTTGCGCAACAAAGTCCATGTTTGAGAAAAACGATCGCACCTCCGCCTCTGTCAGCCGGTCGGCGATGACAATGAGCCGCGAGCGGCGCTCCTGGTCCGGCCAGTCCGGCAGCGGTTCGGGCGGATGCAGGAAGTGTTGCACGCCATGGACGGCGACGGGGCGTCCGTTGAGGTTCAGCAGACCCTTGATGCGCAGGATGGCCTCGCCGTGCGCCTCGGTCAGGTCGCCGACGGCCCGCGCGAACGCCTCCCATGTCACGGGCTGGTCGAACCACAGGCAAAACGCGCCGATGCCGTGGGAATGGTCGTGATCGTGACCGGCGTGTTCGCAGATGGGGCGGGCGGCCCCCGGATCGAACAGCCAGGCGGCGTCCACGGCGCCGTGATTGGCCGTCGTCAGCGGCGCCCAGGGATTGATCTCGGCCAGCCGGTCCCGCAAACGCGTCACCGCCAGTGGCGCGGCGATGTCGCTCTTGCTGAGGAGGATGCGGTCGGCGAGCGCGACCTGCTTGACGCAAACCCGCTGCCTCCCGAGTTCGCGCAGGCCTTGCAAGGCGTCCACCACCGCCACCACGCCATCCACGCGGAACAGACCGGTCAGCTCCGGCGCCTGGACCAGCGGCGCCAGGATCGGACCGGGGTCGGCCAGACCGCTGGTTTCGATCACGACCCGCTCGAACGGTTTTTCCGCGCGCAGCGCGTGCAAGCCCAGAAGGGTCGAGACCACGTCGCCGCCGATGGCGCAGCACAGGCAGCCGCCGCTCAACACGACGACCTGGCCTTCGGTGCGCCCGATCAACGCCTGATCAAGCGGAACCTCGCCGAATTCGTTGATGACGATTGCGAGGCGCCCCGGTTCGGGCTGGCGTAGCAGGGCGGACAGCAGGGTGGTCTTGCCGCTGCCCAGAAAGCCCGTGACCAGCGTGACCGGAATACGCGAATCCGCGCCGCTCACGCCACGGCTTCCAGTTCAGGGCGGTTGGGGCGGGGAAACGCCATGGCGGCGACGAACACTTTGGTAAAGGCGTCGTCATTGGCCAGCTCCACCGCTTCGACCGCGCGCACCAGCCGCGCGAGCGACTCCCGGCTCGGCGCGTGGGTCAGCAGGGCTTCAGCGCCGGTCTGCGAGGTGTTGCCGACATATTCCGCCTTGCCGTCGAATTCGGGCGGGAACAGGCCGATATCCAGCAGGCTGCGCACCGTCAGGTGATAGCCGAACGAACCCGCGATCAGCGCGCGGTCCACTTGCGCCGCGATCAGGCCGTTGCGGCGCAGCAGCACGTCGATGCCGGCGCGCACGGCGCCCTTGGCGAGCTGCACCTGGCGGATGTCGCCCTGCGACAGAAAGACGGTTTCGGTGAGATGAAACACAGGCTTGCCGTCGCGCTCGCCAAAGCGGGCTTGCAGGCCCGGCGGCAGCGCGCCGCGATTTTTGGTGAAGCGGCCGGAGCTTTCGATCACGCCATGCACGGCCAGTTCGGCGATGGCGTCGAGCAGGCCGCTGCCGCACAGGCCGACAGCTGGCGCGTCGCCGATGGTTTGCACGCTGACGTCGCCGCCTTCGAGACTGACGCGCTCGATGGCGCCTTGAGCCGCCCGCATGCCGCAGGCGATGTTCATGCCCTCGAAGGCCGGGCCGGCGGCGGTGGAGGTCGCCTGCAAATGGCCGTCGCGGGCCAAGACCATCTCGCCGTTGGTGCCGATATCGACGAACAAGGTGACGCCCTTGGCCTCGGCGAGGCTGGCGGACAACATGCCGGCGGTGATGTCGGCGCCGACGAAGCCGGAGACGATCGGGGGCACATAGACCAGCCCGGATTTCGAAATCGCCAGCCCCAAGGCCCGGGACGACAGATGGCGGTCGCCGGTCAGCGTCGGCGTGTAGGGATAGCGGCCCAAGGGTTCGGGATCGACCTTGGCGGCCAGATGCAGCATGCAGGTGTTGCCGGCGATCACCGCTTCGTAGATGCGCCGGCGCGGGATGCGGGCCTCGGCGACGAGTTCGCCGATGAGACGGTTGATCTCGCCAATGACCTCGCCCGCCAGCAAGGCCAGCCCCTCCGGCGTCGAGCCCAGTTTGATGCGCGACAGCACGTCCTGGGCATGGTGCGCCTGCGGATTGAGGGCCGAGGCCGAACCAACCCGCGATCCCGTCCCCAGATCGATCAGCGAGGCGACGATGGTCGTGCTGCCGATGTCGATCGCCAGGCCATAGCTGTAGGGCGTGGTGTCGCCGGGCTCCTGCGCGATCACATCCGCGCCGGACAGGACTTCGGTGGCGTTCAACTCGGGCCGGTGGCGTTTGCCGATCCACGGCGCCAGCGGCAGGTCGATCTGCTGGCCGTGCTCCAGAATCTTCAACCCGTGCTCGGCGCCGACCGGCATGTCGAGGGCGAGGTCGCCTTCGACCAGCGTCGTGCAGAGCAGCACGAAACCGTCGCGACGGTCGGCCTCCGACAGTTTGTCGGAGGCTACGATGCGGGCGGCGTCGCGGGCGTCGTCGTCGAGGCGCACCTTGCATTTGCCGCATGTGCCCGCGCCATTGCAGGGGGCGTCCAGCCGGATACGGCCGCGCCGCGCCGCGTCGAGCAGCGAGGAGCCCTTCTCCACTTCAATGCGCAGGTCATGGGAGCGGAAATGAACCTGCGCCATCACGCGTTTCCCTTCACGGTCTCGGTGAGGGCGCGGATGTTGTGCAGGCCGGTCGAGGTGCTCAGGCCGCAGGCCGGCGAGATGATGTCGATGCCGTCGCGCACGAGACGGGCGGTGTTGCGCGACACTTTTTCCGCATCGCCGAATTCGAGCAGGGAGGTGCTGACGTTGCCCATTGTGTTGATCTGGGGGAAGTCCGCCTTCAACTGCTTGAGATTGACCAAAGCGTCGACGCTGATGGCGTCGGCGTGGATCGCGGCGAGCTGGTTGCGGCTCTTGGACATGTCGCCGCAAATATGGACGATCACCTGCTTGCCGTTGGCGTGGACCGCGTCGCACACCTGATTGATGTAGCGCACGGCGAAATCTTCAAAGATGCGCGGTCCCAAAATCTCGCCGGTGGCGGTGGGGTCGCCGATGGCGATGACATCGGCGCCGTTGTCGATGACTTCGCGGGCATATTCCACCAGCAGCCGCGTCACATAGTCGAGCACGCGATGGGCGTCTTGCGGGCGGGTGCGCAATTCCTTGAGAAAGGTCAGCGGCGTCACCACCGATGCGGCGGTGCTGACCGGGCCGGACAGGCTGGCGATCACGGGGGTGTCGGGGTTGCGCTTTTTCAGGTGGTGGGCGGCCTGGACGACGGTGGCGATGCGGCCCTCGCGGATGATTTTCTTCACATCGCGGATTTCGACCGCGCCGCAGGAGGCGAACGCCTCTTCGGCGATTTTGGGTTCGCAGGACAGCGTGCCCGGATCGATGCGGCTGCCGAGAATTTCCGGCTCGACGGTCATGCAGAACGGCACGCCGAGATTTTCGAAGCCGGTGGCGGCGTGGACGCGCTGGGCCAGTTCGGCCATGCCCTCGGCGTCGAAATGCGCCGCCGGCAGGGTCGGGCCGTTTTCGTCCATGACCTGGGTCACGGCGGCGTTCATCATCCCGCCGGTGCAGATCACCGGGGCGCGGTCCACCGGCTGGTTGGCGAGAACGCGACTCAGACGTTCGCTTGGAGCGATGTCAGACATTTGCGACCTCCTGTTCGGGCGATTGGGTTGTTGCGCCGGTCATGGCGCGAATGTTTTGGAGCGGCGTGATGCTGGACATGCCGCAGGTCGGCGACAGCGCGTCGAAGCCGCCGGGACCGGACAGCCGCGCCGCCAGTTTGGCGATCGGCCCCGGCTGGCCCTGGTGCAGCAGGAAGGTGCTGATGTTGCCGACCAGGGCGACATCCGGCAGGCTTTCGCGCAGTTCGGCGGCGGTGAGCGAGGCGTCGGGGATATAGGCGTCGACGCCCAGACGCGCCACGGTTTCGGCCGACTTGCCCAGCGCGTTGCACATGTGCAGCAGGACTCGCCCGCCGGCTTCGTGGATGGCCGCGACCAGCCGTTGCAGATGCGGAAACACCGCCGTCTCAAAAGTGCGCGGTCCCACCAGCGCGGGCGTGGTGGTGTCTTCATGGATGGCGATGGCGTCGGCGCCGGCGGCGATCAACTGGCGCGACCAGGCGATCAGGAAATCGGTGACATGGGCCGACAGCACCGCCGTTTCGCTCGGCCTGGTGCGCAATTCGCGCAAGAAAACGGTCGGCTCGACCACGGAGGCCGCGATGCTGACCGGACCGATCAGATTGGCGATGATCGGCAGGTCGCCGGCCGTCGCGGCCAGTCGGCGCACCGCCTCGACCGTCACTTTTACGCGACTGCGCCGCAACAGGTCGTCCACCGAAGGCACGGTGACGTCCACGATCGACGCGAAGGGCTCCTGGACGATGCGGGCTTCGGTGCGGGCGTCGCCCAGATCGATCTTCACGCCGAACGCCTCGGCCTCGACGGTGACGCACAGCGGAACGCCGACCGATTCAAAGCCGGTGATGCGGGCCGCCGCCAGGGCCAGTCCAGCCATGGCGGCGGCGTCGCAATGGGCTTCCGGCAGGGCAAAACCCGAAAGCGCCACCACGTCCTCTGGGGTCGCGGTCATGCTGCCGCCGGTGCAGATCACTGGCGCGCGGTCCACTGACTGGCGCGCCAGGGCGCGCAAGAACCGTTCCCGACGATCGAGGCCCATCTCAATACCGGCCATAGAGGCGGGCGGCCTGCACCATGGTGCGGGCGCTCAGCAGATTGCCGTTGGGCGGGAACTCGCAGCCGCTGGACAGGATGAACCCGCCTTCGGCGACTTTGAACGTCTCGATCTGCTGGCGGCTGTCTTCCAGCACCTGCGCCTGGGAAAATTCGTGGCCGACCTTGGCGGGATCGGCGACTCCGATGGTGACCACCTTTTTGGCCCAGTTGGCGGCGTGTTCTTCCCAATTGGCCGAGCCATGGGCGGGATAGGCGTGGGAAATGGCGATGGGGTTGATGTGCTCCAGCACGGCGTCGAAATAGACGCCGCCGCCGCAATTGTGCACCAGCACCGGCACGCCGGCGTCGCGAATGGCGTCGGACACGGATTTGAAGATTTCGGCCTCGAATTTGACCCAGGTCGATTTCTTCAAAATGCTGGCCGAGGAATAAAGCGGATCGAGCACGATGGCGTGCGCCCCGGCCTCGATCTGGGCCAAGGCGTATTCGACCAGCACCTTGTTGATGGTGTGCACGGCCTCCAGCACCCGGTCGGGATGCCTGATGATGTCCTTGAACAGTTCGGCATGGCCGCGAATCTGCGAGAGAACGCCGAGCGGGCCGTAAACAAAACCCATGGTCGGCACCGTGTCGCCCTTGGCTTCGACCAGCCCGCGCACGATTTCGATCACCGTGGACATGCGCCGCGACTTGCGCGGATCGACCGCCTTGACCTTGGAATAATCGTCGGCGGTCTTGATGAAGGGATTGTCGAAATTGGGCAGCGCCGTGCTGCGTTCGGGGAAGATCAGCTCCTGGCCGAAATCTTCCGCCTCGACCGACAGATCGACCAGGGTGAGGAAGCCGTCGAATTCGATCAGCTCCTGCGCGGCGACCAGGCTGGCGATGGCGATCCTGGGGTCCTGCGACCAGCGGTCGTAGGAATAGCCGAGCACGCGGCAGGAGGCGCCGCAGACCAGCGGGGCGGCCGGCACACGATCCGGCTTCTTGTATTGCAGCGCGAGCACCACCCGCTCCAGCGAGGAGAGTTCCTCGCTCTGTTCGGTGCGAATGGCGATGGTCATGCCGCGTTCACCAATCCAACGAGACGTTTGGTCAACTCCACCGCCTGAGCGGCTTTGGGCGCATAGCCGTCGGCCCCGATGCGGTCTGAGAATTGCTGCGACAGCGGGGAGCCGCCGACGATCACCTTGAAGCGGTTGCGCACCTGCTCGGCTTCGAGAATGGAGACCACTTCGCCCATGCGCTCCATGGTGGTGGTCATCAGGGTGGAGAGGGCGATGACATCGGCCTTCAAGGCGATGGCGGCCTCGACGAATTTGCGCGGCGGGACGTCGCGGCCGAGGTCGTGAACCTCGAACCCGGCGACCTCAAGCATGATGCGGACCAGATTCTTGCCGATGTCGTGGGTGTCGCCCTGGACGACGCCGATCACCACCTTGCGGTTGAAGCCGCTGTCATGCCCCTTGATGTGCGGGCGCAGGATCGCCAAGCCGGCATACATGGCGTCGGCGGCGATCAGCAGTTCCGGCACGAAATATTCTTCCTCGTCGAACAGCTTGCCGGCCCGGTTGACGCCCGCGAGCAGCCCGTGCTCGACCGCGTTCCAGGCGTCGTAGCCGCGATCGAGCACTTCCTGCGACAGCTTGGCGGCAAGCGCCTCGTCCAGTTCGAAAACGGCGGTCGCCAATCGTTCAAACAATTCTTCCTGGTCGGCGGACATTCATTCACTCCATTGTGGGGCGCGGGACGGGCTGGATTCAGGTGTGTTGGGCTTGCCCTCCGGGAAGACGATGCGGGCGACGCCGTCGTGCAAGCGGATGAAGCCGAATTCGCAAGCGGGGACGCAGGCGCCGCATCCGGCGCAGTTGGCGGCCTCGATCTCGACGCCGCCGCCGGACGCGGCGACGATGGCCTCATTGAAGCAGGCGTCGAGGCAATCGGCGGGACAGGCGTCGCACTGGGCGGCGGAGGGCTGTTCGGTTTGTGTTTGCGATGGGGAGCCGATCATGTTCGCGCCTGATGGTCCTTTCGCAGGTTTTGCCAAGCCGTTCCGCCTATTAGTCCACTAATTCTATAGACGCAATCTTTCTAGAAGTCGAGGAGATTTCTTGCGCGCTTTGAGTCAGTTGAGAAATTGCCGGCGGCGCTTGCTTCCGCCGCTCGGACCTCCCGTTGTTCAGCGGATCGCAGATCGCGATCTCGCGGAAACCGTGTGACAAGACGGGCGCGTTTTTTCGCGGCGCCGCGAGGGTGAAGGTCGCTCAGGTCCCGGTCCAGACCGGCTGGCGCTTGTCGAGGAAGGCGCCGATGCCCTCGCGCGCGTCCCGCGCCTTCAGATTTTCGGCCATCACCTCGCGGGTGAAGGCATAGGCGTCGGCGAGCGGCAATTCCGCCTGACGGTAAAAAGCCTTCTTGCCGATGGCGAGGGTCAGCGGCGATTTCGCAGCGATTTTCCGCGCGAAGGCGAGCGTGGTCGCCTCAAGCTCCGACGGCGGGACGATCTCGTTGACGAGGCCGAAGTTCTTGGCCGTCGGCGCATCGATCAGATCGCCGGAGAGCAGCATCTGCATGGCGTGCTTCTTGCCGACATTGCGCGACAGCGCCACCATCGGCGTCGAGCAGAACAGGCCGATGTTGACGCCCGGCGTGGCGAAGCGCGCGTCCTCGCTCGCGAAGGCCAGATCCGCGCTGGCGACCAGTTGCGCGCCCGCCGCCGTGGCGACGCCATGCACGCGGGCGATCACCGGCTTGGACAGATTGACGATGGCCTGCATCACCTCGGCGCACACGGCGAAAAGTTCGTCCACATAAGAGGGGTCGTAATTTTTCGCGCGCAATTCCTTGAGGTCGTGGCCGGCGCAAAAGGCCGGGCCGGCGCCGGCGATGACGACGACGCGCGCATCGGGATCGGCGTCGATCTCGGCCAGCGCCTCGCGCAAAACCTGCAACAGGCCGAGCGAAAGGCCGTTGCGCGATTGCGGCCGGTTCAAGGTCAGCGTGACGACGCCCTGGTCGTCCGCGCGCAACAGCAAGGGAGCCTCTGTCATGGCTGCATCTCCATCATGGGTGAATGTCTGAAACGGTCACTTCTTGCGCAAGGCGCCGGTCTCATCGACTTTGCGCAAATTGGCCAGTTCGGTCGCGCTCGGCGCGGGAATTTCGCGCGCGTTGGGGGCGACGCGCAAATCCCAGCCGGTGTTGGCCTTGATCTCCTCGACGCTTGAGAACGGAAACCAGCCATCGAGCACGAATTCATTCGCGCCGGGCTCCGGGCGCAAAATGCCGAGCGTGGTGATGATGGCCGAGGGGCCGCCGCCGACAAAACCGTAAGACGCGCGCGCATCGCCGCCGTCGAGATAGCCGGGCGAGCTGATGTAGGTCACCTTCTCCGCAAAACGCTTGGGCTCGTGCGTCACCATGATGAGGAAACGCTTGGCGCCGCAGGCGATGTCATTGGCGCCGCCGGCGCCGGGCAGCCGCGTCTTCGGCGGACGGTAATGCGGGCCGATGTCGCCGTCCCAGACGCCGGTGGTGTTGACATTGCCGAACTTGTCCACTTGCGCCGCGCCGATCACGCCGACATCGCAGCGGCCGGAGGCCACCAGAAAGCCGAGCGCGTCCAGCGCCGAGGTAAAGCTGGTCGCGTTGACGGCGAGGCGGTTGCACTCAATGCCCCAGGGCAGGCCGCCGACCGGCGTCGCGCCGAAAACCCCGCCTTCGGTCATGGTGCGCAGGTTGGGCGCGTGGTCGGCCTGGGCGAAAAAGCCGGCGAGCATGGACAGGCCGACGCCGAAAATCGCCAGTTCGCCGTCGCGGATTTCGCGCCCCGTTGCGATGGCCATCATTTCCTGGCGGGTGTAGTCGAGGACCGCGCTCATGTTGAAAGCCCCTGCGCGGTCAGACTTGCAACGTCCTCGGGCGCAAAAATCCAGCGGCGATAGGGATCGAGCAGGAAGCTGGACCCGCTGGCCGAAAGCGTCTTGATTTTCTCCCGGCCGATCAGATCGAGATAGGAGTCGAGGTCGGAATAGCTCTCGACGAAATCGCGGATGTAGTCCGCCGTTCCCTGTTCGCTCGCCAGCGCCTTGTTCATGAAGAACGTGTGCTCTTCGTCCATGTCGTACATGCCCGGCGAGGAATGCGGCCAGGCGGCGAAGGGCCAGTACACCACCGCCTCCACCAAAATGTCGGGGATGCGGACGAGATTGGGATATTGGCGGATGCAGGCGGGATCGACCAGCGCGTCGGCGATCACCACCACCTTTTTCGCCGCCCGCGACAGTTCGAACCGGCTCCATTCCGTGCCGAGCAGGATGGAATTGCCGTTGGGGTCGGCCAGCGTCACGTGGATGGCGGCGACATCCGGCCTGAGCGGGCTGAACGCGCCGATTTCCCGGCCGCTGAACGGATCGGTCACGCTGGGGATTTTCGACCGCGCCGGAAACTCGTCGGGCGAAAAGGCGCTGCGATATTGCAGGTCGGAGCCGATGTTCACCGTCGCCGGCACGAAGGGCCAGTTCAGCGCGCCGCCGAGCAGGCGCAGGGTCATGGCGAGGTTGGAATAATCCTCCAGCGCCAGCCGGCCGCTTTCGACGGCGCGGCGCAGGCCATTGGCGAAGCCGACCACTTCCAGCGCGGCGAAGCCGCATTCCGCCTTGGTCGCCGCGCCGGCCGCCGCCAGCAGGTTGAGCTGCTGGCCGCTGCAATGGAAGATGGCGTGCAGGTCCTTGCGCTTCTGGCGCAACAGTTCGCGGCCGAACACGATGGCGTCCGAGCCGATCGGCAAGGCCGCGCCGCTGGCGTATTGCATGCCGTCCCAGCTGAAACGGCGGACCGCTTCGGCCAGGGAGATCAGTTTGTTGGGCATGTGGAAATCACCAGGAGTCGTGAAGGCCGAGCAGGCCGAGGATTTCGCGGCGGCGCGCGATGAGGTCGGGATCGTCGCGGTGGCGCGGGTAAGGCTTGTCGATGGCGATGTCGGCCTTGATCGAGGCCGGGCGCTCGCTGAACACGATCACCCTTGTGGCCATCAACAGGGCTTCCTCGACGTCGTGGGTGACCAGCAGCGCGGTAAAGCCGGCGCGCCGCCAGAGGTTGACGATCTCGCCCTGCATCGACAGACGCGTCAGCGAGTCGAGCTTGCCGAGCGGTTCGTCGAGGATCAGCAGGTCGGGATCGTTGACGAGCGCGCGGGCCAGCGCGACGCGCTGCGCCATGCCGCCGGAGAGCTGGTGCGGATAGGCCTTGGTGAAATTCTCAAGGCCGACCAGCCGCAGCGTCTCGTCGATGCGCGATCGCCTGGTCTTCAGCAGGCCCTGCGCCTCCAGGCCGAGCGCGACATTGTCGCGCACATTGCGCCAGGGAAACAGGGTCGGGTCCTGGAACACAACGACGCGCGAGGGGTCCGGCCCCGAAATGCGCCGCCCGTTTTCGGTGATCACCCCGCTGGTCGGCGGCTCCAGGCCCGCGACGAGGCGCAGCAGCGTGGATTTTCCGCAGCCGGAGGGGCCGAGCAGCGCGACGAACTCGCCGCGCGCGGCGGCGAAACTGACGCCGTCGAGCACGGGCAAAGGCGCGCCTTCGAGATCGAAGCTATGGCTGACCTCCTCGACGGCGATTTCCACGCCCGGCTCAAAAGCGGCGCGCTCCCGCGCGGAAGTTTGCGCGAGACTCACCATTGCACGTCGGCCTTCTGGTATGAGAGCAGGCGGTCGCGGACGCGAAACAGCAGCGTCACCAGCCCGGAGCACATCAGCGACATCACCAGCAGCGCCGCATACATGTTGGCGTAGGCCGCCCAGCCCTGCGACCATTGCAGGTAGAAGCCCAGACCAGCCTTGACCCCCATCATTTCGGCGACGACCAGCACCGCGAAGGACGCGCCGAGACCCATGAACAGGCCCACGAACACATGCGGCAGCGCGGCGGGAATGGCGACCTTGAACACCAGGAAGGCGCGGCTGGCGCCAAGCGTGCGGGCGACGTCGTAATAGGCGGAATTCACGCTGGCGACGCCCGACCACGTCAGAACCGCGACGGGAAAGGCCGTCGTCAGGCCGATCAGGAAGATCGAGGCGGACCAGCTCGACGGAAAGGC
Source organism: Rhodoblastus sphagnicola (assembly GCF_002937075.1). GTDB lineage: Bacteria > Pseudomonadota > Alphaproteobacteria > Rhizobiales > Beijerinckiaceae > Rhodoblastus > Rhodoblastus sphagnicola. The sequence continues at coordinate 25,390 of NZ_NHSJ01000140.1, read as the reverse complement.
GAAAAAGGCGATCGGCAGCCACGCGATCGACGGCAGCGGCCCGATCAGCCGCATCACCGGATGCACCCAATAGCCGAAGGCGCTGAAACAGCCGAGCAGGACGCCGATGATGAATCCCGCGCCCGCGCCGGCGGCGAAGCCGAGCAGTTCAAGCTGGGTCGAGGCGACGACGCTGGTCCAGAGCTTGGCCCAATCGTCGACGAACACTTCCAGCAGGGCGTGCGGCGGCGGGAAGAACGGCTGCGGCAGCCAGGCGAATTTGGCGGTCGCCGCCTGCCAAAGGGTGAAGAACAGGCCGAGCGCCAGCAGCCAGGGCGTCGAGCGGCGCAGGCGCGCCGCGCCGCGCGGCCACAGACCGCCGAGAACGCCGGCCAGCGCCAGCGCCCCGCCGAGAATGCCGGCGGCGGCGGCCAATTCCGATCCGTGTCCCCAGTCGCCCTGATCCGGCCAATAGGCGGTGAGGCCGGCGAAAGCCAGCCAGGCGCCGCCGGCGGCGACAGCCAGGGCGACGCGCGCAAGCGTCGCCCGCGATGGCAGGCGATATCGAACATCGGCCTTGTCGGCTCGCGGGGCGTCGAAAGTGAGCAGCGACATGTCCCCTCCTCAGCCGAACACGTCGGCATAGATGCGTTCGGCGAATTTCGCCGGATCGGTCGAAGGCTTGAAGATCGAAACCAGTTTCAGCTCCTCGGCGTAGAGCGCCAGTTGTTTCTTCAGATCGGCGCCGACGGGGTGATGGGCGTGGGTGTGGTATTTGGCCAGGGTCACGAGGTCGGCGAGTTCGACCTTGCCGGGGCCGTAGGGCGCATAGGTCGCGGCGGCCTCCTCGGGATGGTGGGCGGCGAATTCCGCCGCCTCGATCAGCGAGCGGGCGATGGCCGCCGCCGTCGGCTTGTCGTCGCGAATGAGACTCCCGCGCACGCCGATGATGCAGCACACGCGCGAGGCATATTCCCCGTCGAGATTGGACGAGACCTCGCGGAAGGCGCCATCCTTCTGGAACAGGAAGGTGATCGGGTCATTGTCGGCGAGCGCATGGGCCTCGCCCTTCTCGACCGACACGCGCAGCAGCGGGCCGGGAAACTGCTTGAACTCGACGTCCTTCTCGGGGTCGAGGCCGGCCTTCTTCAGGCGGATCGAAAAGAAATTCTTGCCCGGCGAATTCATGTCGCTGACGGCGATGATCTTGCCCTTGAGATCCGTCAGGGTCTTGATGGCGGAAGCGGTGGGCGCGAGCAGGCGCAGGCAGCCGCCATGCGTGCTGGCGATGATTTTCACGTCGAACCCCTGCTCCATCGGCTTGAGCCAGCGCAGCGCCATGCCGGCGGCGGCGTCGGCCTTGCCGGTCGCCAGGGTTTCGAGCAACTGGTCGGTCGAGCCGGAATAATTGACCAGATCGACGTCGAGACCGTTGCGGGCGAAAAACCCCTTCTCCTTGGCGACGGTCACGCTGAGCAGGCAGGGCGCCCCGGCGTTCCAGGCAAAGGAGATTTTCTTGAGCGGCCCGGCCGAGGCCGCCGCGGCGCCGGCGGCGGTCGTGCAGATCGGCGCGTCCGCGAACGGCGCCGGCAGGATTTGAGGAGTCGCGAACACCTTCTGGCCCATCAGGCCCAGCGGGACCGCGGCGCCTGCAGCCGCCGCGCCGGCGAGAAAGGCGCGGCGCGATCCCGGATTATGGCTGTCTTTCATCGTCCTGTTCCTTGTTCGGCGATGGACGGCCCCGGACGCATCGGCGGTCGGGAGACGATCCTCGGAAGTGGGAGCAGGCTATAGTCTATTAGTTTTATAGACAAGATTATTTATTTTGAGCGCGACGGGAGCGCCGATGGGATCCACGCCAAGCCATGCGGACCCCGAGTCCCGCGCCGCGACAGGCGCGCGGCGCAACCGTTTGCGAGGCGTGTGTGTGCGCCGTCTTTTCAAGCCACGACGACGCGCGCACGCTCTTGGCCCAAAGCTTCAAGCGCCTGTTCGAGATCGCCGATCAGATCCTCGACATCCTCGATGCCGACCGACAACCGGATCAATTGCGGCGTGATGCCGGCGGCGCGGCGCAGCGGTTCGGGAATCGAGCCGTGGCTCATCGACCAGGGATGCCCGACCAGGCTCTCGACGCCGCCGAGCGATTCGGCCAGCGCGAAATAGCGCAAGCTTTCGAGCACGCGGATCGTCTGTTCCGGACTGCCCTTGACGAAGAACGACACCATGCCGCCGCCGCTGCTCATCTGCCGGGCCGCCAGATTGTGTTGGGGATGGCTGCGCAGGCCGGGATATCTGACCTGAGCGACCTTGTCGTGGCTTTCGAGGAATTCGGCGACCGCCCGCGCGTTGGCGGCGTGGCGCGCGATCCGCAGCGGCAGGGTTTTCAAGCCCCGCAAAGCCAGGAAGCTGCTGAAGGGATCGAGCACGCCTCCCGTGGCGTTTTGCAGGAACTTGAGCCGGTCGATGAGGTCAGGCGCGTCGCGCACGATGGCCGCGCCGCCGATAATGTCGGAATGGCCGCTGACATATTTGGTCACGGAATGCACGACAATGTCGAAGCCATGCTCCAGCGGCCGCTGCACCACCGGCGAAGCGAACGTGTTGTCGGCGACGGTGATGAGGCCGCGCCTTTTGCCGATCTCGGCAATGCCCGGGAGATCGGCGATGCTGAGCAGCGGATTGCCCGGCGTCTCGATCCAGATCAGCCGGGTTTCCGGCGTGATCGCCGCCTCGACCGCGGCGGCGTCGCTGGCGTCGACATGGGTGATCTTCAGGCCCGCCGTGCGCTCGCGCACGCGATGCAACAGCCGCCACGAACCGCCATACAGATCGTTGGAGGCGATCACATGCGCGCCCTGATCGAGCAGATCCAGCACGGCGGCCTGCGCCGCCAGTCCCGAGGCGAAGGCGAAGCCCGCCGCGCCGCCTTCGAGTTCGGCCAGCGCGGCCTCGAACGCGGCGCGGGTCGGATTGCCGGAGCGGGAATATTCCCAGCCCGAATGCACGCCGGGCGAGGATTGCACGAAGGTCGAACTGGCGTAGATCGGCGGATTGACCGCGCCAGTCAGGGGGTCGGGATGCTGGCGGCCGTGAATCGCCCGCGTCTGCAAGCCGGGCGTCTTCTTGTCCGCAGAACTTTTGGTCATAATTGTTCCTTGCGACGACGGAGATGATTGAGAAGGTCGATGCGGGTGATCAGGCCGAGGAAATTCGGCCCGTCGACGATGACGGCGACAAACCCCTTGTCGAACACCGGGATCAGCGCCTGGATGGGCTGGCTGGCCCCGACCGTCTCGATGTCTTTGACCATCGCGGCGCGGACCAGATCGTGAAAGCCCAGCGCGCGCTCGAACACCGCGAGCAGCAGGTCGGATTCGTCGATCAGGCCGACGACGCGATCGCCTTCGAGCACCGGCAATTGCGAGACGTCGTAGAGCTTCATGCGCGCATAGGCGACCTGCAAGGTGTCGTCGGGGCCGACCGTCACCGACGCGCCCTGGTCGTGACGCCGCCCGATCAGATCGCGCAAATCGCCGCGGCGCGCGTTCTCGATGAAACCCTGGTCGCGCATCCAGTCGTCGTTGAACATTTTCGACAGATATTTGTTGCCGCTGTCGGGCGACAGCACCACGATTCGCTGCGGCTCGGTTTGCGCGTGGGCGAATTTGAGCGCGGCGGCGAGCGCCGTTCCGGTCGAGGAGCCGGCGAGCAGGCCCTCGGCTTTCAGCAGCGCGCGCGCCGCCGCGAAGGATTCGGCGTCGGTGATGGTATAGGCGTGCGTCACGCGCGAGAGATCGGCGATGGCCGGCACGAAATCCTCGCCTATGCCTTCGACCAGCCAGCTTCCCACCGGCCCCGGCGTGCGCTTCTCGACGACGTCCTTGAGGATCGAGCCGGCGGGATCGGCCAGCACGAATTTGGTTTGCGGCGAATGTTCGGCAAAGAAACGGCTCAGGCCGGTCAAGGTGCCGCCCGACCCGACGCCGAGAACGATGGCGTCAACCTTGCCTTCGAGCTGGGCGAGAATCTCCGGCCCGGTTCCAATCTGGTGCGCGAGCGGATTGGCGGGATTTTCGAACTGGTTGATGAAAATGGCGCCGGGCGTCGCCTCCGCGATCTGACGCGCCTTGTCCTGGTAATAGTCGGGATGACCCTTGCCGACGTCGGAGCGGGTCAGCACCACCTCCACGCCCATCGCGCGCAGGTGCGAGATTTTTTCGCGGCTCATCTTGTCGGGAATGACCAGCGTGAGCTTGTAGCCCTTGGCGTTGGCGACCAGGGCGAGCCCCAGGCCGGTATTGCCGGCGGTGGCTTCGACGATGACGCCGCCGGGCTTCAACTGGCCCGCGCGCTCGGCCGCCTCCACCATGGCCAGCGCCGGGCGGTCCTTGATCGAGCCGCCGGGATTGGCGCTTTCGAGTTTCAGGAACAGCCTGGACGACCCGACGTCGAGTTTGGTGAGTTCAACCAGCGGCGTGTTGCCGATCAGCGGCAGCAGCCCCCGCGCGACCGGCGGCGGCGCCGCGATCGGCGAATGAGAAACCGGCAAGGTCATTGGCGCCCCCAAAGTGGAACAGGTCGAAAATCGTCGGCGCCTTGCGCTGCGCGTCTCAAGCCTTTGCCTGCGCTGGACATGGCGCCTCCGATCCCGGTTGACGAATCAACAGCCCCCCAAACGGGGCGTTGTTAGTTAACTTACTCGATAAACTAAATAGTATTCAACGGTCCATGACGCTTTGCCGGCGATTTTGCTCATTTTCGCACAACGTCGGCCGCGCCCGGACGCCCGCGCTCGCGGAATCCGGTGCGGAATCCGCGAGCAGGTGAAACCGGATGCGTCAAGGATTCAGACGGCGTCCAAAGCCTGGGCGAGATCGGCGAGGATATCGTCGATATGTTCGATTCCGACGGACAGGCGGACGTAGCCCTCGGACACGCCGGTCGCCAGTTGGTCTTCCGGCGACAGTTGCGAATGGGTGGTCGTCGCGGGATGGATGGCGAGGCTGCGGGCGTCGCCGATATTGGCGACGTGGTAGAGCAGTTTTAAAGCGTCAATGAAGGTCTTGCCGGCCTCCTTGCCGCCTTCCAGTTCGAAACCCACCAGCGCGCCGTAGCCGCCCTTGAGCACGGCGTCGGCGCGCCGCCTCGGCTCGCCCGTCTGCACGCTGGGATGGATCACCTTTGTCACTTTGGGGTGTTTTGACAGGTATTCGGCGACGGCGAGCGCATTCTTGTTGTGCTCGCGCATGCGCAACGGCAGGGTTTCGAGGCCCTGCAGGGTCTGGAAGGCGTTGAACGGGCTGACGGCCGCGCCGATGTCGCGTTGCAGGATGACGCGGGCGCGCAGGATGTAGGCGATCGGCCCCAGCGGCTTGACGGCCTCGGTCCAGATCGCGCCGTGATAGCTGGGATCGGGCTGGGTCAGCAGCGGGAAGCGTTCGGCGTGTTTTTCCCAGTCGAACTTGCCGGAATCGATCAACGCGCCGCCGATGGCGACGCCGTGGCCGCCAATGTATTTGGTGGTCGAATAGACGATGATGTGGGCGCCATGATCGAACGGGCGGGCGATGATGGGAGCCGAGGTGTTGTCGATGATGAGCGGAACGCCCAGCTCTTCGGCGATTTTCGCCACTTCGGGAATCGGGAACACCTGCAGCTTCGGGTTCGGCAGGGTTTCGGCGTAATAGGCGCGGGTTTTCGCATCCGTCGCGCGGCGGAAGTTTTCGGGGTCCGACGGATCGACGAAGCGGGCCTCGATGCCGAGTTGCTTGAAGGTGTTGGCGAACAGATTCCAGGTGCCGCCATAGAGGTCGGTGGAGGTGACGAAATTGTCGCCGGCCTGGGCCACGTTCAGGATCGAGAAGGTGCTGGCCGCCTGACCGGAGGCGACGGCGAGCGCGGCGACGCCGCCTTCGAGCGCGGTCAGGCGTTTTTCGAGCACATCATTGGTGGGGTTCATGATGCGCGAATAAATATTGCCGAGTTCGGCCAGTCCGAACAGTTTTTCCGCGTGCTCGGTGTCGCGGAACTGGTAGCTGGTGGTCTGGTAGATCGGCACCGCCACCGAGGTGGTGGTGGGATCGCTGCGGTAGCCCGCGTGCAGGACCAGGGTTTCGGGTTTCAGCGTCATGGCGCGTCTCTCTGTTGTTCAGGAGTCAGGGCGGCCGCGAGGTCGGCCAGAATGTCGTCGGCATGTTCCACGCCGACCGAAAGCAGGATGCGGCCGTCGGCCAAAACCGCGACCGAGCTTGTGAGGCCTCCGAGGTCTTCGCCGCGCCCGAACAGCGCAAGCCCGGCCACGAATTTCTTGGGATCGGGGAGGTCGAGGGCGACGAGTCCGCCCTCGGTTTTCAGGCCGGTCACTTCGGGTCTGGACGCCAGAAACGCAGCCGCCTTCGCGGCGTTTTCGGCATGGGCGCGCATGCGCAGCGGCAATGTTTCCAGCCCTTGCAGGATCTCGAACACCGCCATCGGGCTGATGGCGGCGCCGAGATCGCGCAAGATGCCGCCGCGCGCCCGGGCGATCAGGGGCGAGGCGTTCCATTGCTTGACCAGTTCGGTCCAGACCACGCCATGATAGGACGGGTCGGGCGTGTGGAGGGTCGGGAAGCGTTCAGTCTCCCAGGAGAACGTCCCGCCATCGACCAGAACCCCGCCAAGCGACGCCGCGCGGCCGGTCAGGTAAGCGGCGGTGGAATAGACGGTGACGGCCGCCCCCTCCTCGAACGGGCGGACGAGGAAGGGCAGGTTGGAATTGTCGATCACCAGCGGAACGCCCAGCGTCCGGCCCGCCTTCGCGGCGGCGGCGATGGGAAAGCGCTCCAGGCTGGGGACATCAAGGCTTTCGGCGAACCACAGCCGGGTGCGCGCATCGGTGGCCGCGACAAAATCCTCGACCGTGGCGGCCTCGCGCACGTCGATGCCGAAGCGGCGCAACTGGATCGCCAGATCGCGCCCGCCGCCGTCAAGGGTCCGGCGCGCGACCACGATATTGTCCCCGGTCTGGGTCAGGGCCAGCAGCGCGTTGCCCACGGCCGCCACGCCCGAGGCCATGGCCAGCGCCGCCTTGCCGCCCTCGATGGCGGCCACGCGGCGCTCCAGCACGTCGCGGGAGGGATTGCTGGTGCGGGTGTAGGTGTAGCCGACCACCTCCAGGGCGAACAGGCTGCGCGCATATTCGGCGCTGGGATAGTGATAGGAGGTGGTGAAATAGATCGGCGCCGCCGCCGCCCCGGTATGCGGGTCGGCGCGATGGCCGGCGTGCAGCGCCTGGGTTTGGGGATGCAGGCTCATGACGGCGCGCTCCAGACCGAGGGAGAGACGACGTCGCCGCTCCATGTGTAAAGGGCGAGCAACGGTTCATCACCGGCGCGCATGGCGTGCTCCTGGTTGGTTTCGTGAAGGATGAAGGCGCCGGGCGGGCGCCAGTCGCCGCTCCATTCGGCGGCGCCCGTGAGCACATGATAGAGCTCCACGGCGGGATGGCGATGGGCCGGGTAATGGGTGTGGGGGCCGATGAGGGTCAGGCCGAGACAGACCTCGTCGCTGCGCAACGGCGCGGCCGGACCGACGAACTCCGCCCACCCCATGTTGAGATGCAGATCCGGCAGGTCGGCGCGGGCGTCATAGCCGTAGCGCCAGGGCAGGCCTTGGGCGAGCGGGCCAAGCAAGGCGGCGATGTCCGGGGCGTCGCGCTCCAGTCCGGCCAGCGCGGCCGGCAGATGGCGGACCAGCGGATGCGCGCTCGCCGCATAGGGGGCCTCCGCCGACGCGCGGTCGAGCAGGCCGCTCACCTTGGCCGCCTCCGCGCCCGCCCTGCCCTCGGCCCGTGTCAGCCGGCCCCGCAGCAGCGCCACGAGGGCGGCGAGATCGGCGCTCATCTGTTCGGCTCCGACAGCAGCGCCGCGACGGTGTGGCCGATGCGCCGACCCTGGCGCAACCCCGCCAGCGCCGCTTCCGCATCCAGTTGATGCGGGCGCAGGGCCTGTTCGATCGACAGGGCGTCGCGGCCCGCCTGTTCCAGCTCCAGCCCGGCGAAGGCGGCTTCCAGAACGTCCACCTCGTAGAAGTGAAACGGCCCCAGACCCTGGCGCCGCCATTGGGCATAGGACCCGACGATCGCTTCAGGATCGACCTGCGCCTTCCACCAATAGCCCAGGAAACGCGCGACATACCCGGCCGCCTCGGCCATGTCCGTCAGCGCCGACAGCGGCACGCGGGCGCCGATGGTGGACAGCACCGCGCCCCCCGGCCTCAGGAACTCATGGGCCTGGACCAGCGCAACATAGTGCAGCGCCAGCAGCGCGTCGCGCGCCGCCTGGGGAACGGACTCGTCGCGCGGGGCGAGAAACGTCGCGCTGGTGCTGTCGGCCTCGACCTTGGCGCCGTCGGCCAGGGGCAGGTTGGGCAGATTCTCGTAGATCAGGTCGAATTTGACGCCGCTTCCGCGCAGCGGCTGCAGCAGGTCGCCGGCCCCGGCGTGCAGGGCGACCGAACTGTTTGGCGCGAGGTTGCGGCGGATATTTTCGGCGGCCGCCTCGACCACGTCGGGGAACAGGTCGGTCACGCCGACCACCTCCGCGCCCAACAATTCGACGGCGGCCAGGGCGTCGAGGCCGACGCCGGTTCCCAGCGCGCAAAACGCCTTGCAGGCGGCTTCACCGCGTCGGGCGCGCAAAATCTTGAGCGCCGGAGCGACGATGCTGGACACCCAGTCGCGCTGGCGGTCCTCGACCGGGGGCCGCCAGGCGCGGTCGGCCACGTCGATTTTTACGCGCGGGCGCAGATGGCGGGGCTTGTCGATGTCGAGATAGGCGGCGATGTCCAGGGACAGCGACGCGGACGTTTCAAGATCGGTCATAAAACAAACTTTCGGCGGTCGAACAGCGTTGAGGGTCACAGGCTTTGCAGTCGCTCCTTGTCCAGCAGATGGGCGCTGTAGGAGCCGACCGTGTAAAGCGCGGCGACCGGGTTGTGGCCGAGCACGCGGTCCTTGACGACAAGCGTGGTCACCGGCGCTTCGGAATGCTTGATGAACAGCGAATCGTGGCCGACGCACAGGCCCATGATGATGTTGAGGCCGGTCTGTTCGCGGTTGAGCAGGCGCGCCTGCAGGATCGGATTGCAGCCGGCCTCGTAGCTGTCGCACTTGATCTTCAGATCCTCGGGAACGCCCATTTCGGTCTTGTCGATCGACCCCACCTTGCACAGCGCGGTGAACGTGTGAAATCCGGCGAGACGCAGGATTTTCACCAGGGTCCGGGTCTCCTCGATCAGGCCGAAGCAGGTGGCGATACCGATGCGGGCGGCGCCGATGCGCCGCGCGAAGGCGATGGTTTCCTCGACCCGGTTGATCTTGCCGTAATACAGGCCCTCGACCTCGGCGGCGGCCTGGGCGATGAAGGAATCCGCCCGGTCCGCCTCTTGCGCGCCGGCGTAGCGCGCCGCCAGCTCCGCGCGTTCGCTGTCATCCAGCGCGGTGGTGAGGCAGAATTTCGGGTAATGCTTGTCGTGGCGGTAGCAGTGCAACTGCCGGCAGTCGGAGCAACTCAAGACATCGGTGTCGGTCATGTCATCCTGTCTGGGCGATGGTTCGCGCGGGGTGGGGGCGACCCGCCGCCGGCGTGGCGCGATCGCTTGGCCTTTCGCGCGGCATGATTGGTCATGTTCAACGTCCCGTTGCTCCGGACGAACATCGCGTTTCTCGCAATCCCGAGCGGAAAACGCGGGCGCCATGAAGACGGGGCCGGACGCAACTGATAATATCCATAAAACTAATAGACAATAAAAATCTTGCGCGGCGCGGGACCGGGCGAACGGAGACAGGCCATGAGTGTTTGACATCTGTCGCGGAACGTCTTGCCGCCGCCCTACTTATCCGTTAGTCTGGATTTATGGATGATGAAAAAGTTCTCGCCGCCCTGGCGGCCCTGTCGCAGGCGACTCGCCTGCACTGTTTTCGTCTGCTCGTCGGCGCCGAACCGACCGGCGTCGCCGCCGGCGAATTGGCGCGTCGGCTGGGCGTGCCGCAGAACACCCTTTCCGCGCATTTGTCGATCATGGCCAACGCGGGCCTTGTCAAAGGCGAGCGCCACAGCCGCTCGATCATCTACCGCGTGGATCTCGCTCATTTCCGAGAGCTGGTCCTGTTCCTGCTCAAGGATTGTTGCGGCGGCCGCGCTGATGTTTGCGCCGCGCTGATCGCTGACATCACCCCCTGCCACCCGCCAGAGGCGCCCGTTCATGGCTGACCGCAGCTCCAACGCCGACCGGCTGAACCCGCCTCCAAATCCTTCAATCGGTCGCCCGTGACGGCGCGGAGTCAATCCATGTCCCTGTTCGAACGCTATCTGACCCTCTGGGTTTTGCTCTGCATTGTCGCGGGCGTCGCCCTCGGCCATTTCCTTCCCGACGCGTTCCAGATCATCGGCGCCGCCGAGATCGCCAAGGTCAACCTGCCGGTGGCGGGGTTGATCTGGCTGATGATCATCCCGATGCTGGTCAAGATCGATTTTGCCGCGCTGTCTCAGGTCGCCGCGCATTGGCGCGGCATTGGCGTGACCTTGTTCATCAACTGGGCGATAAAACCTTTCTCGATGGCGTTGCTCGGCTGGCTGTTCATCGGCGGTCTGTTCAGAACCTATCTGCCCGCCGACCAGATCGACTCCTATATCGCCGGGCTGATCCTGCTGGCGGCGGCGCCCTGCACGGCCATGGTGTTCGTCTGGAGCAATTTGTGCAAGGGCGAGCCGCATTTCACCTTGAGTCAGGTCGCGCTCAACGACGTCATCATGGTGGTCGCCTTCGCGCCCATCGTCGGCCTGCTGCTCGGCCTGTCGGCGATCACGGTCCCGTGGGAAACGCTGCTGCTGTCGGTCGCGCTCTATATCGTCGTTCCCGTGATCATCGCCCAGATCGTGCGCAACATCCTCATCGCCAAGGGCGGCGAGGCGGCGCTGGGGCGCCTGCTGAAAACCTTGCAGCCGCTGTCGCTGGTCGCCTTGCTGGCGACGCTGGTCCTGCTGTTTGGGTTCCAGGGCGAACAGATTCTGGCGCAGCCGCTGGTCATCGTCCTGCTCGCGTTTCCCATCCTGATCCAGGTCTATTTCAACGCCGGGTTGGCCTATCTGCTCAATCGGGCGAGCGGGGAAGCCCATTGCGTCGCCGGGCCTTCCGCCCTGATCGGCGCCAGCAATTTCTTCGAACTGGCCGTCGCCGCCGCCATCAGCCTGTTCGGCTTCCATTCCGGCGCGGCGCTGGCGACGGTCGTCGGCGTGCTGATCGAAGTGCCGGTGATGCTGTCGGTCGTGGCCATCGTCAACCGGACGCGCGGCTGGTACGACTCCGGCGCCGCCGTCCGCCGCGTCGCCGCCGAAAATCTCAAGGAGAAGACCATTGGCTGAGGACATGAAGGTGGTGATCCACCACAATCCGGCTTGCGGCACGTCGCGCAACGTTCTCGCCATTATCGAGGCCGCCGGCTACAAGCCGACCGTGATCGAATATCTCAAGACCGGCTGGACCCGGCCGCAACTCGAAGACCTGTTCGCGCGCGCCGGCCTGACTCCGCGCGCGGCGCTGCGCACATCGAAATCGCCGGCGCAACAGCTTGGGCTGCTCGATCCCGCCGTCACCGATGACGCGCTGCTCGACGCGATGGTCGCGCATCCCGTCCTGGTCAACCGACCCATCGTCTGCACCGCCAAAGGCGTGCGCCTGTGCCGCCCCAGCGAGCTTGTGCTCGACCTGCTCGACCGCCTACCGCCGGGACCGCTGGCCAAGGAAGACGGTCAGGCGGTGATCGACGCCGAGGGCAAGCGCGTCGGCTGAACCGCTCGACCGGCAGCGAACACAACATGCGCCGCGCATCCTGTCGCTTCATGGCGCATTTTCTTGACGAGACCCGGTGTCCGCTTCGCTTGAAAACGCCCTGTCAGTTCCGCGCTGTCCGGCTCTCGCGAGAATGACAACCCGCAGCCTTTGGCCGTGAGTATTTTCCGACCCTGTCGGCTCAACGCCGTCACGCTAGGTTGTGACGGCGCCGATCACTCGGCCCCGCGGTTGGCCGGAGATCGCCGGCAGGACTTCCCTTGCGATTGATGCGTCCGGAATGGGGAGCAAACCCGACTTGGCGTTTACTTGAGGCGATGTCGCGCGTCGGCGGTTTTCCTCGCCGCCGCGACGAGCCGACATAGGGAAACCGGCGCCGAAGCCTGGCTGAAGCGCGCGGCGACGCGCAGGGGCAGCCGTGGTCATGCCGCCCGGCGCCTGATGAACCGAGGTCAATCGTGAAAAGAATTGCAAGCGCATGGTGGTTGATCCTTGCTCTGACCAGCTTGCTTTGGCTGGCGTCCGAGCCGGATGTTTTCAAGAGCGCCGACTTCATCCATGCGCGCAACCTCATGGTGCAGTACAGCGGCCTTGTCGCGATGGTCTGGATGAGCGTCGCCATGGTTCTCGCCGCGCGGCCCCGATGGCCGGAGCAATGGTTCGGCGGCCTCGACAAAATGTATCGCTTGCACAAATGGCTTGGCGTCGGCGTGCTCGCCATGACCATTTTCCACTGGTTCTGGAGCAACGCGCCGAAATGGGCGAGCGCATGGGGCTTGATTGAGCGCGGTCCCCACGGGCCGCATCCCGTGCTCGCCAATCCGATCGCGCAGTGGCTTTCGACCTTCCGCGGAAGCGCCGAGTTTGTCGGCGAGTGGACGTTCTATGCGACGACCGCGCTCATCGTCGTCGCGCTGGTGAAATGGTTTCCCTACAGGCTGTTTTACAAGACGCACCGCTTTTTGGCGCCGGCCTATCTCGCCCTTGTGCTCCACACCGTCGTCCTGACCAAATTCTCCTATTGGATTACGCCTGTCGGACTGCTGTTGATCGCTCTGCTGCTCGTCGGCGCGTGGGCGGCCGTCATGATTCTGGTCGGCCATGTCGGCGCCGATCGCCAGGTCCGGGGCCGGATCGCGTCCAAGCGATTTTTCCCGAGCATTCGAACGCTTGAGGTCGCCATCGATGTCGCGGAAGGGTGGAAAGGCCACAAGCCCGGACAGTTCGCGTTCGTCACCTCCGATACGTCCGAGGGCGCCCATCCCTATACGATTGCCTCGGCATGGAACGCCGGCGACAAACGCATCACCTTCGTCGTCAAGGCGCTTGGCGACCACACCGGGCGCCTGCGCGGCAGGCTTGGCGTCGGGCAGGAGGTGGAGATCGAGGGCCCCTACGGCTGCTTCACATTCGAGGACACTTGCCCGGAACAGATCTGGGTGGGAGGCGGCATTGGCATCACGCCATTCATCGCCCGCATGAAGCATCTGGCCGCCCAGCACCCCCGCCCGGCGCAGATCATAAATCTGTTCCACGCGACGGCCGAACAAAACGAAGAGGCCCTGGCCAAGCTGGCTGCGGATGCGGAAGCCGCCGGCGTGCGCCTGCATGTGCTGATCGACCAACGCGACGGGTTTCTCGATGGCGACCGGATTCGCGCGGCCGTTTCGGACTGGCGGCGCGCCAGCATCTGGTTTTGTGGGCCGACTGGGCTCGGCCAGGCGCTCAGTCGGGATTTCGGGGCCGCAGGCATGGTCCTGGAACGACAGTTTCATCACGAACTGTTCGCGATGCGTTGACCCCTCGACCGCCAGGGCAAGCGCGACGGCGAGGTGTCTCCGGCGCCTCCGGGGCGTCATGCTGGCGGGCGCTTGCCAGCTTCGTCGCCTCCCCATGCGAGCCGCGCCGGCCCGGACGGGGTAAGTAGATTCCGAACCTGTCTCGGCTGATGACGCTGCTGATAATCTTCACCTGCCGCCCTATGCGGCGCGCCCAACCGCATGATCGGCGTTGCGCTTTGTCGTCGCGTCGCAATCGGCGGTAGCTGCTCATCCAGAAAAGGGAAACGCGATCATGTCTATTGGGACAATCCTGCTCGTCATCCTGATCATCGCCTTGTTGGGCGGCTTTTCCGGACTCGGCGGCGGTCGGTTCTACGGAACAGGCTATTACGGCGGCGGTGGCCTCGGCCTCCTGGTTATCATCTTGCTGGTCCTGGTCGTGCTCGGCAAGCTCTGACTCGACCAAGGTCGTGTTTTCACGCGGAGAGAACGGGGCGGGCAAGGGGCGCGGGCGTAACATTGCGCGGCGCGGTCCATGCCGCCCTCTGGCGTCGGTTGGCCGAGAAGGCGAAGCCGGCGCCGCGCGCGGTCCATTGATCGGTCGCCAGCGACCCGATGGATGAGGCGAGTCGGGGATCGCCGGCGGCAAATCGCAAATGAGTAGTTTCCGAACCTGCCTGGGTTCCATCGCGGCGCGGTAGCTTCCAGGATCGATCTGGGCCGGTGTGACAGAGAGCTGCGGCTTTGCTCCCGCCTTGAGGGAGAGGGAGTCGTCCATGGTTGCAAAGCTCAAGGTTCTTATCGTCGAAGACAATTTCATGATCGCCGACATGACGGAGGATCTGCTGGTCCAGTCCGGCTACGAGGTCTGCGGGATCGCCCCCACGGTCAATGAGGCGGTGACCCTTGGGCTGCTGCATAAACCCGACCTCGCGCTCATCGATCTGCGGTTGGCCGATGGCGGCCTGGGGACCGAGGTTGCGGCCCGGTTGCGCGCCGCGGGCCGGATTGGCGTCCTCTTCGCCACCGGCAATGATGCGAGCGCGGGGATGCCCGACGCGGACGGCGACGCTTACCTCAGCAAGCCCTACCAGACCAAGGATCTCATGCGCGGCCTGGAAATCGTCGCCGAAATCGCCGCCACCGGCGCGGTCGCGCCGCCATTTCCGCATGGGTTCAAGGTGCTCGGCCGCGCCTATTCCAAACCGGCGGAAACCACGATTGGATAACGCGGCCGAGGTCAAGAGGCTGCTTCGGCAGCAGGCGGCGGTGGCGAGCTTTGGCAGCTTCGCCCTCCGTCAAACCGACTTGCAGAAAGTGTTGACGGAAGCGGCGCGGGTTTGCGCCGAGGGACTCAGCGTAAAGTTTTGCAAGGTGTGCCAGTACCGGCCGGACACGGAAGACCTTCTCATCGTCGCCGGCTGCGGCTGGAAAACCGGGGTCGTCGGCCATGTCGTCTCCCGGGCCGACATAAGTTCGCCCCAGGGGCGCGCGTTCGTCACGGGGGAGCCGTCGATCTGCAACGATCTGCGCGGGGACCGGCAGTTCAAGCTGCCGTCGTTTTATGCCGAGCATGGCATCGTCTCGACCATCGACGTTTTGATCAAGGGCGTGCTGCGGCCCTTTGGCGTTCTGGAAATCGACAGCGACCAGCAGCAGACCTACGACCAGCAGGACGTCATTTTCCTGACCGGCTTCGCCAATGTTCTGGCGGAAGCCGTCGCCACGGCCGACCGCACCGCGGTGCTGCGCACGACCATCGCGCAAATGAAGCTGTTGGTCGAGGACAAGGACCGCCTGCTGGAACAGAAGAAGGTGCTGGCCGAGGAATTGCAGCACCGGGTGCGCAACAATCTGCAATTGATCTACGGCATGTTGACGCGGCAGTTGGACGAAACTTCCGACGCGGGCGGCCAACGCGGCATCAAGGCGATCGCGCGCCGGGTTTCGACCCTGGCGCAGGTTTACGACCATCTGCTCGGCGCCGAGATGACGCGGACGACCGATTTTGGAACCTATGTGAAGTCGCTGTGCGCCAACCTCGGCGAAATCCAGGCTTCGCCCGCCAAAGTGACCCTGACCTGCGACAGCGACGTCGTCATCCTCGACCTCGATGTCGTGACGGCCTTGGGGATTGTCGTCGCCGAACTGGTCACCAACAGCTACGATCACGCCTTCCCCAACGGCGCAGGGACGATTGACGTGTCCGTCCGGCGCGATCCCGACAATGGCGCGATGGCCACCATGATCATCAAGGACGATGGCCAGGGCTTCGAGGTCAAGACCGGGAGCAAGCGGCACGGACTCGGCCTGGTGCGCCGGCTTGCGGAACAGGTTCGCGGAACCGCTGATGTCGCTTCGAGCGGCGGCGCCACCTGGACCATCACTTTCCCTGTGGCCGAGGTGGCCGCTTAATGGGTTTGCACGCGAAGCGGACGCCGGCTCGCGTCAAGGCGACAGACTGGAGCGCGCGCGTTGAACGCGGGGTCGCCGACGCCGCGCGTAACACGATCTCAGGAACCCAAGCGCTCAAGCACGCGTTATCGATCGCGTGAGCGCCGCGTCTCGGCGAAGGGACAGGACGTTTCTGTTCCGATGGCTTGCGGATTTTGGAGAGATGAAAATGACGCCTCTGAATCTTTTGCGCAATAGCGTGATTGCGAGCATCCTGCCGGTGTTGCTGGCGACCTACGCCTTGTCCGAGTCCAGGATTACCGCCACACTTTCCGGCGCCAATGAGGTTCCGGCGGTGCAAACCCCCGGCAAGGGAACGATTGTGCTCGCCTTGAATCCCGCGACTCGCGAATTGTCCTGGACGCTCGAATTCAGCGATCTCACCGGGCCAGCCACGATGGTGCATTTTCATGGTCCCGCCATCCCCGGCAACAATGCGCCGCCCGTGCTCTGGGTCGTCGAGAAAGGCGCCGTTCCCATCAGTCCGGTGCAAGGCTCGGCGATCCTGACGCCAGAGCAGGCCAAGAACCTCGCCGATGGCGAATGGTACGTCAATGTCCACACGCAAACGAATCCTTCAGGCGAAATCCGGGGTCTGATCGCTCCGCTGAAGTGAGGCGTGCACGACAAATCCGGATCGCGCCGTTCGGCGCGGCGGGCGGGGGCCGGAAAGCGCTCCATGCCGCGTCTTGACGACGGGGGGAATTGAACATGGCTGAAGATCATGCGTCGCCTGCGGGCCCGGACCTCGCGCAGGGTGTTTCGCGAAACGATTTTTCCGGCGAAACCTTGCTCGGTCACGTCGGCGATCAGGATGTCTTGCTGGTGCGCTCCGGCCCGGAGATTTTCGCCATCGACGCCTGTTGCAGTCATTACCACGCGCCGCTCGCGGATGGCCTTGTGGTCGGGAGCGAAATCCGCTGTCCCTGGCATCACGCCTGTTTCGACCTGAGAACCGGGGAAGCCACCCGCGCTCCCGCGCTGAACCCGCTCGCCGTCTGGCGGGTCGAGCAACAGGGCGAGCGCATCTTCGTCCGGGACAAGCGCGCGCAACCGGCAGCGCTCGGCAAAAGCCCCGCCGACGCGCCCGAAAAAATCGTGATCGTCGGGGGCGGCGCCGCCGGGTTCGCGGCGGCTGAAATGTTGCGGCGGCTGGAGTTTCGCGGCGACATCGTGATGTTGAGCAGCGACAGCGCGGCGCCGGTCGATCGTCCCAATCTGTCGAAGGATTATCTTGCCGGCAGCGCGCCGGAAGACTGGCTGCCGTTGCGCCCCGATGAGTTTTATCGCGAGGCGGGCATCGACCTGCGGTTAAGGACCGAAGTCGTTTCCATCGATACCAAGGCGAACAAAGTCGTGCTCGCCGATGGCGGCGCCGTTTCCTACGATCGCCTGTTGCTGGCGACAGGCGCCGAACCGGCGCGGCTGCCGATTCCGGGCGCCGACCAGCCGCATGTTCATACGTTGCGCGCGCTCGCCGATTGTCGCGCCATCATCGCCTCCACCGTCGGCGCGCGCCGCGCTGTTGTGATCGGCGCGAGCTTCATCGGGCTGGAGGCGGCGGCGGCGTTGCGCGCGCGAAATATCGAGGTCCATGTGGTCGCGCCGGAGCAACGCCCGATGGAGCGCGTGCTTGGGCCTGAAATGGGCGATTTCGTGCGGGCGCTGCATGAGGAGCATGGCGTCGTCTTCCATCTCGGCGACACCGTGGTCGCCATCGACGGCAAACGCGCGACGCTCAAGAGCGGCGGCGCGCTGGAGGCCGATGTCTTCGTCGTCGGCGTCGGCGTGCGGCCGCGACTGGCTCTGGCCGAACAGGCCGGCCTCGCGCTCGATCGCGGCGTTGTCGTCAATGAATATCTCGAAACCAGCGTCCCCGGCGTGTTTGCCGCCGGCGATATCGCGCGCTGGCCCGATCCGCATTGCCGGGACAACATCAGGGTCGAGCATTGGGTGGTGGCGGAGCGACAGGGCCAGACCGCCGCGCGGAACATGCTGGGGCGGCGCGAGCCGTTCGACGCCGTGCCGTTCTTCTGGAGTCAGCACTACGATGTGCCGATCAACTATGTCGGTCACGCCGAAAACTGGGACGAGATTGCGATCAGCGGCGACATAGCGGGACGGGACTGCATGCTCAAATACAGAAAACAGGGGCGTGTGCTCGCCGTCGCCTCGATTTACCGCGACCTCGAAAGTCTCAAGGCGGAACTGGCGATGGAACAAAATGCGGTGTGCTGAAAGGTTTTACGCATTTGATCGAACAAGGGCAAAAACGCCGAAGATCTTTTCCCAGTTGGCCGGGTTGAGCGAGCATGATGAAATGGAATGAAACCAACCTCCTGTTGGCGCTGAATGCAGCGGAAGTCGCGCTCTGGTCCTGGAATGTCGACACCAACAAGATCATGCTGGACAGACGGGGGTGTGATCTGTGGGACGTTCCTGAAAATCAGGAAGTGACCTTCGAGGATTTGTCCGCGCACATTTTCCCCCACGATCTGGACAGGGTCAGGGCGGCGTTCGCCGCCACCCGCGCGATCGCGGGTCGCTACGAAATTGACTTCCGTATCACCGCCCGAAAGAAGATTCGCTGGATTTCCGCCCGGGGCCAAGGCTCGGACGCGAACATATTCGACCGCAACATGTTCGGCGTTTTCCTCGACGTCACCGGCCGCAAACAAGCCGAAGAGGGCAACGAGCTTCTCGCCGGCGAGATGAGCCATCGGGTCAAGAACCTGTTGTCGATCGCCGCCGCCCTCACCACCATCACGGCCCGGTCTTCGACCACGGCCGTCGAAATGGCGCGCGATCTGAGCCACCGTCTGACAGCGCTTGGGCGCGCGCATGATCTTGTGCGGCCTGGTCCCGGTCAATCAGCGCAGGCCGCGCTTCTGGGAGACCTGCTGACTGTCCTGCTGACGCCTTATGACGACACAGACGCGTTCGCCGGACGCATCCGCGTTTCCGTGCCGCGCCAGGGAGTCGGCGAGGCCGCGGCGACGCATCTCGCGCTCATCGTGCATGAACTTGCGACCAACTCCATCAAATATGGCGCGCTCTCGATCCACACCGGCACACTGGACGTCTCCTGCGTCGACCATGACAGTGAGCACGTGGTGGTCGTCTGGACGGAGCGCGGCGGCCCTCCCGTCGCGCAGAACCCGAGCACAGGCGGTTTCGGCAGCAAGCTCTTGACGCGAAGCATTTCCGAGCTTGGCGGGTCCGTAGAAATGAACTGGGACGGAGCCGGGATCATCGTGACGCTGCAGATGACCAAGGCTGCGCTGATGGCGTAAGCGTCGGGCCGCATCGCGCCGGGTCGTGATGAAGCCCGGCCTTGCAAACACGTATTTGCGGACTGGAGAGTTTCCGATCCTGCCTGCGCCTTCAAGTCATTCGGCCGCTGACGGCGTCGTCTCACGTTGGAGCCGCGCGCGCAACCATGGCGCTATCCCCCACGACACGGGCGCCGAAACGATGGCGCTGACGCCGACGACCCAAGCCATCCAATTGATCGCAAGGGCCGACAGCGGCGTCGCCAGCGCCAAGACAATCCCGGGGCCATTCGACCTGGATCGGATGACCCGCCTCAAACGGCGCAAGGACGCCGCGTTCAGGCCGAAGCCTTCGCCTCGGGGCGCGCCGTGGCGTGATCGGGCGCCAGCGCCGGGTAATCGGTGTAGCCGCGAGCGCCGCCGCCGTAGAACGTTTCCGGTCCCATCAGCTTGTTGAGAGGCGCGTCCTGGCTCAGGCGCTCCGCCAGATCCGGATTGGCGATGAACGGGCGGCCAAAGGAGACGAGATCGGCGCGGCCGCTGACGACCGCGTCGATCGCCATCCGCCGGTCGTAGCCGTTATTGACCATCCAGGGGCCGTCGAAACGCGCGCTGAGCGCTTCATAGTCGAAAGCGATGCTGTCTCGGGCGCCGCCCGTCTCGCCCTCGACCACGTGGAGATAAGCCAGACCAAGCGGGTTGAGGCTTTCGACGACATGATTGAACAACGCCTGTGGATTGCTGTCGTGGGAATCGCCGGCGGTCGAGACCGGCGAGAGCCGAACGCCCAGCCGCTCGGCGCCGATCGCGCCCGCGCAGGCCGTGGCGACATCGAGCAGCAGCCGCGCGCGGTTCTCTATCGAACCGCCATAGGCGTCGGCGCGATGGTTCGTCCCGTCGCGCAGAAAGGCGTCGAGCAGGTAGCCATGGGCGCCGTGCAATTCCACGCCGTCGAATCCGGCCTCGATGGCGCGGGCGCAGGCGTTGCGGAAGTCCTCGACAATGCCGGGAATCTCTTGCAACTCCAGCGCGCGGGGCGTGGAGACGTCGACAAAACCCGTGCCGGCGATGAAGGTTTTTGTGTTGGCGCGGATGGCGGAAGGCCCGACGGGCGCCTGCCCGTCCTTCTGGAAACTGGTGTGCGAGACGCGGCCGGTATGCCACAGTTGCACGACGATGGTCCCGCCCCTGGCGTGCACGGCGTCGGTGACTTTCTTCCAGCCCTTGACCTGCGCGTCGGTGTAGCAGCCGGGCGTGTTGGCATAGCCTTGCCCCTGCGCCGATACCTGCGTGGCCTCGGCGATGATCAGGCCCGCCGAGGCGCGCTGCGCGTAATATTCGGCGGCGAAAGGTCCGGGGCTCAGGTCCTCGGCGGCGCGGTTGCGGGTGAGCGGCGCCATGACGATGCGATTGGCGAGTTTGAGCGCGCCCGCCTGCGTGGGTTCGAACAAGGCGCGCGCGGAACGGATCTGGTGGGGTCTGGTCATCAAGCGGCTCCTGATCGTCGTTTCCTGAAAAATCGCCCGTCAGCCCGTTGCGACAGGTTGACGGGAACGTCGTATTTCAACGGACGGAGATGTTGTTCTCGACCAGCACCGTGCCCGGCGCGGCCCAGGCCGCGGCATCGGCCTCGTCGCGCTCGACCAGGGAATGGACCTGTCCGGTCAGCTTCACCGTCCCGCCCTCGGCGGACACATCGATCTTCGCCGGATCGAACCACGACCGGTTCAGCGCGACCATGATCTTCTCCTTGATGTTCGACACGTTGGGCTTCGGCTTGAGGGTGGTCTCATTGGAAACGCCCACGACTCCCAGAAGTTCCCGAACGTCGTTGGTCGCGGCGTTCTGCTGGTAACGCCAATCGACTTCCCCCGTCAGCGTGACCCAGCCTTTTTCCACCTTCACCTTGACGGCGTCGCGAGGAATCGTCGAACTCCATTTCAGCCGGTCAACCGCCGCGGCGGCGATGTCCGCGTCGCAATGTTTCACGTCGATGGGCAGGCGCACCTCGATTTCCTCGGCGACCCCCTTGACATCATTGACCTTTCGCGTCGCCTTCTCGGCGGCGGATTTTTCAAAATAGGACTCGACGTGGCCCATCAGGGTCACGATTCCATTTTGCGCGGATACGCCGATATGCGAGGCGTTCACGCTCGGCTCCCACTCCAGTTCATCGAGCACGGCCTGTTTCAGAACCCTGTCGTTGGACATGGCTTCCTCCCGGTTTGAAATCAAAGCGGTGACGCACATCGCTTCATGATCGCACTTGGATACGAACAGCGACGGCGCGCGGAAAGGTTCGGAAACTACCCCCATCGCGGTGGGAGTGGCGGGTGATCGTCATCCCCCCGCCCCCCTCGGCGACCGGACGGCGCAAATGGCCCGGCCATGGGCTCGTCCAGCGCCAGGAATTTGGCGCCCCGCGCAAGCGCGGGCGATTTGCGCCAAGCGCCGCCCGGCGCCGGAAAGCGCGGTGGAGTCGCTTTCAGCCGAATGACTTATGCGCAACATGGCGAGAGCCGAAACCGCGAAAGTCCCACGAAACGCCAACAAGGTTGTGGCAAGGTTCATCGGCGACTGTGTCGAGGTCGCGCCCCGGAAGACGGCGTATCCAGATTTGGGATGGAAGCCTTCATGACCGAGACCAAGGCCGCGCTCGACCCGGCCTTTTTTCTGGCCGTCCATGACCAGTTCGAACAGGCGCGCCGTGAGATCGAACAGCGTTTCCTCGGCGCCGGCGACGTCCTTGTCGAGGTTCGCGAGCATATTCAGGTCTTGATCCAGGCCCTTGACCGGATCGCCGGCGCTTTCGACGAGAAGCGGACCGATCGGACGATCGGCACGATGCAAGATGCAATTTCGGATTTGCAAGGCCGGGTCGGGAGCGAAACCGCGCGCGGCGACAAGCTTTCCGCGATGGCGCATAAATTGACGGAGATCCAGAAGGAAATCTCCAAGATCCACGCCGTTCTCCGGTATCTCGCCGCCTGCGCGGTCTCGACGCGGGTCGCCGCCGCCGGCAACGACAAGTTCATGTCCTTCGCCGAGGAAATCGCCCGTTACGTCCAGAGCGCCGAACATGAAGTCGCGGGCTTCCTGCGCAAGGTCACGCAGATGGAGTCCGAGCTCGCGCGCATGGGCGAGGAGCACCAAAATGTCGTCGCCGTGGTGGGAAGCGCCGTCGGCGCCGCCGCGCCGCAACTCATGGAGGCGGCGCAAACCATCGATCGCCGCCGCGTCGAGCTTGAAAGACTGGCGGCGCGGGCGGCGCCGGTCATGCACGCGGCGGGACGCAAATTCACCGACACCCTGTCCGCCCTGCAAATCGGCGACATGACCCGCCAACGGATCGAGCACGTGCAGGAGATCATCCAGGCGTTGCTCGAACGGATGCGGACGGAGCCGGACTCTGCGGGACTTTGCGTTCCCGCCTTGCACCTGTTCGATGTCCTGACCGCTTCGCTGTCCGCCGATTTCGACAAGGACGCGCGCAACGTCGTCGGGACGCTTCAGGGCGTCGCCAGCGACGCGCGCAACATTCACACTCTGGTGCAAAATTTCGCCACGCAGGCCGAGAGCCGCGCCGATCCGACCAAGCCGTCCGTCAAGGATCGGTTTGGATCCATGCGCGAACTGGTCGTGGAGATCGAGGAGGCGGGACAGCGATCCGCCAGCGTCGACGCGACCATAAGACGGCTCGCCCGCGAATTGCTCGACAACAGAAGCGACATCGGCAATTTGCGCAATGTCCAGGGCGACATTCGCCTTCTGGCCATCAACGCCTATCTGCATTGCTCGCGGATGGGCGACCTCGGACGGACCATCGGGGCCATCGCCACGGAGATCAATCTCGAAGGCGAAAAGCTCGGCCGAAGCGCGACCGCCGTGCTTCGGACCTTGGCGGAGCTTGGCGCGGGCGGCGAAGATCCCGACGGCGCCAACGCCGATCGCGATTTGGTCGCGGACCTCGATGAGGTCGGGGGCGCGCTTCAGGACATGGACGCGGACTCCGGCGAGAGCGTGCAGTTGATCGCGGCAAAGGGCGAGGCGATCGCCCGGCGCATTGAAACGGTCGCCCAGGATCTCGATTTCAGCGGGCGATTGGGCGAACAATTGGTGGCGTGCTCAACCGCATTGCGCCAGGCCCTGGCCGGCGCCGGGCCCGTCCAGACGCCGGTCCGCCCCGAGGCGTTGACGACGTTTTCCGACGAGGCCTATGCGCGCTACACCATGGATAGCGAGCGAGAGCTGCATTTGACCGTGTTCCCCGACATGCGGGCGCGGGTCCAGATCGGCGACCAGGGCGCGCGCCCGACCAGCGCCTCCGAAGACGAGGTCGAGGACTTCTTCCTTTAGGTCAGCGCCGTCGGGGCTCAAGCGAGAAAGCATGGCGCCGAAGGATCGGCGCGGCTGTCCGCGCCGCCACATGCGTGGCTTTCGCCTGGCGCGGATCAGGGGCTACATGTAGCACATCAACCTAACGCACGTAATATAGATGACGCTCCGTGTAATATTGGGTGATATTCTCAAATAGCTGATCTGCAACATTATGTAATGTCAGCGCCGTCATACTTTTTTTTGTTAAGAAAAATTTCACGGATAGCCGTGAATATGAAAACAGAATTCTGGAGTAGATGCGCATGCAAGGTCCACCTTTGGAGCTATCGAGCGCAAACGTTTGTTTTAGCGACGACATTACAATTCGCGCGATTCAGGATGTCTGGCGCGACTTGCTTGGCCGCTTCGAAGCGACGGACGCACTTACGCTGATCATCGACGACGATTCCTTCGTCGATCTGAGCTTTGTCCAACTGATCGCTTCGGCGCGCCTATACGCACAAGACCGTGGCAAGACCATCAGCCTTGCCCGCCCGGCGACAGGGGGTCTTCGGCGTGTCCTCGACCGCGCCGGCTTTTTGACGAATGCGCCGCCCGACGCCGTTCGTTTCTGGCTTCACGAGGAGCAAGCGCAATGACCGCGAATATCCTGACCGTTGACGATTCCGCATCCATGCGCATGACGACGCGCCTCGCCCTTTCGGGCGCGGGCTACGCCGTCACGGAAGCCGTCGATGGCCTCGATGGACTGGAAAAGGCCAAGACCCGCCGCTTCGACGCCATCATCACCGACATCAACATGCCGCGCATGGACGGGTTGCGGATGATCGAGGAATTGCGGCGCCTGCCCACCCAGCTTGGCGTGCCCATCGTGTTCCTCACCACCGAATCCGACGCCGGCATGAAGGCCCGCGCCAAGGCGGCCGGAGCGACA
This sequence comes from Rhodoblastus sphagnicola, assembly GCF_002937075.1. Classification (GTDB taxonomy): domain Bacteria; phylum Pseudomonadota; class Alphaproteobacteria; order Rhizobiales; family Beijerinckiaceae; genus Rhodoblastus; species Rhodoblastus sphagnicola. The sequence goes on along the minus strand of NZ_NHSJ01000140.1, from coordinate 800 downwards.
GCCTGGCTGACAAAACCGTTCGACGCCGGGCAATTGCTGAAACTCGTTTCCAAGGTCGTAGGCAAATGAGCACACTCGATCCGATCGACGTCTTCCGGATCGAAGCCGGCGAATTGCTTGAGCAGATCGAGCAGGGGCTGCTCGATCTCGAACAGCGTCTCGACGATCGCGACCAGATCGACTCCGTGTTCCGTGGCTTGCACACGCTGAAGGGCTCGGGCGCGATGTTCGGCTTCGACGCGCTCGCGGCCTTCACCCATCATTGCGAAACCGCCTTCGACCAAGTGCGCAAGGGCCTTGTTCCCGCCACCCTCGAACTGGTGGCGGCGGTGCTGGCGGCGCGCGACCACATGCGGGCGCTGGTGGAAGACGCCAACGGCGATTACGCCAAGCAAGAGATCGCCTTGCTCGCGCAACTCAACGCCGCCATAGATATCGGCGCGCGCAAGGCTTCGCCCCCGAGCCAGACGGAAACCGTCGCGCCGCCCGAAAACGCCGGCGCGCCGCCAAGGCGTTGGCGCATTCGTTTCACCCTGCCGCCGAACGCGATGATCAACGGGGTCAATCCCCTGACCTTCCTCGACGATCTGCGCGAGCTGGGGCCTTGTGAGATTGTCGTCGACGCCGGCGGCGTTCCCCCGCTCGATCAACTGGACCCGACCGCGCTGTATCTGCGCTGGACCGTGGTGCTCGACGCGGACGCCAGCCGCTCCGAGATCGAGGACGTGTTCCTGTTCGTCATGGACGACATGACGCTCGAAATCGACGACATTCGCGGTCTGAGCGAGGTCGCGGAACCC
>NZ_NHSJ01000139.1 GCF_002937075.1 Rhodoblastus sphagnicola | reverse complement strand
ATATTTTGTCTCGACGGTTGGTCGCGACGAAGCCGTGATCCGCGAATACATCCGACACCAAGAACAAGAGGATCAGCGGCTCGAACAACTGAACCTCTGGCGCTGACGGCCACCTTCAGGTGGCCCCCATAATCCGGGGACGCCTTAGCGTCCCCATCTGCCGCTTTGAGCGGCTCACGTCCCTAAAGCACCCGGCTTTGCCGGGGGATACTTACTTCCGAATGGGACTTTTGAAAAGAAACAATCCCCCTTACGACACTTTCCTGGTCCGCTCAGCCGCACGACCCAAAGCTGGCGTAGCCATCGGCATGCAGCACGCCGCGGAGGTTTTCGAGATGCTTTCGCGGATGTTCGCCCTTGCGGTCAGGACTGAAAAATAGGCCACCGCCGGCGGCGTCTCGTCCTTCCAGGGCCGACCGGGGCCACCGCGCCCATCACGGTCGAACGAGATCGAACAGCGTCAGCTCCGGCTCGGGCGGCGTCGGCGGCAAATGCGGCGCCTCTTCACGATCGATGATTTCCGGCGTGGAGCTGTCCACTTGCCTCGTCCAGCCGCCGCCCAGGGCTTTGGCCAGCGCGACGTGATCCGTGGCTATGGCGATGCGGCTGACGAGAAGCGAATCCTGCGCGGAATAGAGCGAGCGCTGGGCGTCCAGCACATCGAGGTAACTTGAACTGCCCATGGAATAGAGCGATTGGGAAAGCTCCGCCGCCTTGGCGTAGCCCGCCGTCGCTTCCGCCAGTTTCTTCGCATGCAGCTTTTCCTGGCTCAACGCGACAATGTCGTCTTCGACATCCCGCAGCGCGGTCAGCACGGTTGCGCGCCAGGCGATCAGATATTCGTCGCGGGTCGCCTTGGCGAGATCCACCTGCGCGGTCAGGCTTCCGCCCTGGAAAAACGGCAAGGTCAAACTCGGCCCATAGGACCAGGCGAGGGTCGAAGCCTTTGCGAAATCCTCGGCTCGCAAGGCTTTGGTGGACAGCGCGCCGGTGATGGTCAGCTTGGGGTAAAGCGCGGCTTCGGCGGAGCCGATCTGCGCCGTATATTGGGCGACGCGCTTTTCCGCCGCGCGCACGTCGGGACGGTTTTTCAGCAGGTCCCCCGGCAGGCCGAGCGGCAGAGGTTTGCGCGGCGACGGAATGGGGCGCGCCGCCGCCATGCGCGCGGCCAGCGCGCCGGGCGCCTGTCCGGTGAGAACGCTCAACTGATGCACGGTCTGGTCGAAGGCGGCGCGAAACGGAGGAATGGTCGCTTCCGTACTCGCGGCGAGCGCCTCGGCCTTGGACGTATCGACCGCCGAAGCCGAGCCGACCTGGAACTTGTTGCGCGTCAAGGCGGCGGTGTCGCGTTGCGATTTCGCCGTGCTTTGCGCCAGGGCGATGCGCGCCTGGTAGCCGCGCGCCTCGATGTAGTCGCTGGCGACATCGCCGATCAAGGTCAGCAAGGCGGCGTCCAGATCGTCCTCCACCGCGCGCAGGGCTTGATGAGAAGCTTCCAGCGTCCGCTGATTGCCGCCGAAAAGATCGATCTCCCAACTGGCGTCGAAACCGCCCGAATAAAGGTTGTAGTCATAGTTTCGACCTGTGCCGGATTGGCTCCCCGGCGTCTGCTCGCGGCTCGCCGAACCCGAACCGCTCAGGGACGGCGCCAAAGCGGCGGCCGAGACGCGGCGGGTGGCGCGCGCCTCGCGGACCTTCGCCCTGGCGGTCGCCACGGTCAAATTTTGCGCCACCGCTTGTTCGATGATCGAATCCAGCGCCGGGTCGCGGAATGCCCGCCACCAATCGCCAAGCCGAACCGGCCTGGACGAAGCCTTGGGCGCTTCACTCCATTTCTCTGGAACCGGCGCATCGAGCGGCGTGACGTCGGGCCCGACGGCGCAGCCGCCCAGCAACAGCGCGACCAGCGCGACGGGACAGGCGGAGCGGATCATGATTGCGCCTCGGAAATCGGAGAAGTCGCAACGGGCTGGCGCGCGGGGAACAGCTTGCGCACCGAGACAAACAGCATCGGGATGAAGAAGACGCCGACCGCCGTGGCGAAAATCATGCCGCACATGACGCCGATGCCGATGGAGTTTTGCGCGCCGGAACCCGCGCCGCTGGCCGTAGCCAAAGGCGCGACGCCGAGGATGAAGGCGAAGGACGTCATCAGGATCGGCCGCAAGCGCTGGCGCGCCGCTTCGAGCGTCGCCTTGACCAACCCCTCGCCGCGCAATTGCCGCTCGACCGCGAATTCCGCGATCAGAATGGCGTTCTTCGCCGACAGGCCTATGGTGGTGAGCAGGCCGACCTTGAAATAAACGTCGTTGCTCTGGCCGAACAATGTGGCGCCGATCAAGGCGCCCAATATGCCGACGGGAACCGACAGCAGAACGGCAAAGGGGATCGACCAGCTCTCATAGAGCGCGGCAAGCGCCAGAAAGACCACGATGAGCGAAATGCCGTAGAGCGCGGCCGCCTGGCTGCCGGAGAGCTTTTCCTGATAGGACAGGCCGGTCCAGGCTACGTTATAGCCCGGCGGCAATTGGCCCGCGATCTTGTCGATCTCGTTCATCGCCGTGCCGGATGAGGCGCCCGGCGCCGCGGCGCCCAGAAGTTCCACGGACGAGACGCCATTGTACCGTTCAAGACGCGGCGAGCCAAAGGTCCAATGCGAGGAGGCGAAGGCCGAGAATGGCACCATGTCGCCGTTGGCGTTGCGCACGTGCCAGCGGTCGAGATCCTCGATCTGCATGCGGAAATCCGCCGCGCTCTGCACATAGACCTTTTTCACCCGGCCGCGATCCATGAAATCATTGACGTAATTACTGCCCCAGGCGGTGGCGATGGTGGCGTTGACATCGCTCAGCCCCAGGCCGAAGGCGCTGGCCTTTTCCTGATCGACGTCGATCTGCAATTGCGGCGTGTCATCCTGGCCATTGGGACGCACCGCCATCAGCAGCGGGTCCCGCGCGGCCTGGCCGAGCAGCCTGTTGCGGGTGTCGAGCAAGGCGCGATGGCCGTCATTGCCCAGATCCTGAAGGAAGAGATCGAAACCGTTGGAATTGCCCATGCCCTGCACCGCCGGGGGCTGGAAGGCGAAAATCATCGCATCGCGCGACTGAGCGAAATGGCCCATGGCGCGACGCGCCACGGCGGCGGCCTTGAGACCCGGCTGTTGGCGCAAGTCGAAATCCTTCATACGAATGAAGGAAATGCCGACATTCTGCCCTTGGCCGCCAAAACCGAATCCGGCGACGGTGAATACGCTTTCGACTGCGTCCTTTTCCTGCTCGCGGAAGTAAAGCGAGACATCGTCCAGCGCGGCCTGGGTGCGATCGCGCGTGGCGCCCACCGGCAATTGCACCGAGGCGATCAGAATGCCCTGATCCTCGTCGGGTAGGAACGATGTCGGCAAGCGGACGAAGGCCGCGACCATCAGCGCCACCAACAGGCCGAAGACGGCCAGCGCGGCGCGCGGGCGGGCGAGCACCCGCGCCGCTCCGCCCTGATACGCGCCGGCTCCGCGCTCGAAATTGCGGTCGAACCACAGCGCGAACCGGCCTTCATGGCCTTCCCGATGGGGCCGCAGCAAAGTGGCGCAGAGCGCCGGCGTGAAGCTCAGGGCGCAAAACACCGAAAGCGCCATGGCGGTGACGATGGTGACGGAAAACTGGCGATAGATCACGCCGACCGAGCCGCCAAAAAACGCCATGGGCACGAAAACAGCGGACAGAACCGTGGCTATGCCGATCAGCGCGCCCGAGATTTCCTGCATGGACTGGATGGTCGCCTGGCGCGGATCGAGACCCTTTTCGCGCATCAGCCGTTCGACGTTCTCGACCACGACAATGGCGTCGTCGACCAGCAGGCCGATGGCCAGCACCATGCCGAACATGGTGAGCGTGTTGATCGAATAATTCAGCGCCGCCAGCACCCCGAAGGTTCCAAGCAACACCACCGGCACAGCCAGGGTCGGCACCAGCGTCGCGCGAATATTGTGGAGGAAAAGCAGCATGATGACGAAGACGAGGCCAATCGCCTCGATCAGCGTCTTCGCCACTTCCTCGATGGAGATTTTCACGAAAGGCGTGGTGTCATAGGGGTAAACCACGCGCAAGCCCACGGGAAAGCTCTTGCTCAGGAGATTCAGCGCGGCCACGACATTGGCGGAGGTGGTCATGGCGTTGGCGCCGGACGCGAGGCTGATCGCCATGCCCGCCGCGGGCTGGCCGTTGTAGGTGCTGGCGGAATTGAAGTTTTCCGCCGCCAGTTCGACTGTGGCGACGTCATCGATGCGCACCACCGAGCCGTCGGTCTGGCTCTTCAGGATGATGTCGCGGAATTGCGCGGGCGTCTGCAAGCGGCTGCGCGCGGTCACGGTGACATTGAGCTGCTGCCCCTTGACGGCGGGAAGAGCGCCAAGCTGGCCGACGGCGAGCTGGGTGTTCTGCGCGGTGATGGCGCTGACCACATCGCCGGGCATCAGCGCATATTTCAACAGCTTGTTGGGATCCAGCCAGATGCGCATGGCGTAATTCGAGCCGAATAAAGTTGTTTCGCCGACGCCGGACAGGCGGCTCAAGGTATCGTTGACCGAGCTGTAGACGTAATCGGCGAGATCGGTCGAGTTCATCGACCCGTCGGTGGAGATGAAGCCGATCACCATGAGAAAGCCCGAGGTGGCCTTGTCGACGGTGATGCCCGCCGTTTGCACCGTGGACGGCAGCTTGGGCTGAACCAGCTGCAATTTATTCTGCACCTGAACCTGCGCGATATTGGCGTCCGCGCCGGCGGTGAAGGTGATCGTGATCTGCGACTGTCCGGTCGAGGTCGAGGTCGCCGTCATGTAATCGAAATTATCGAGGCCGGTCAGGCCTTGCTCGATCACTTTGGTGACCGAATCCTCGACCGTTTGCGCATCGGCCCCGGCATAATTGGCGGTGACATTGACGCTGGTCGGGGCAATCTGCGGATATTGCGCAATGGGCAGGCTGCGCAGGGCCAGCAGGCCGAGCAGCATGATCGACAAGGCGACGACCCAGGCGAAGATCGGCCGATCGATGAAGAAACGCGCCATCCGGATGCTCCGTGTTCAGCGCCGCGCGCCGCGCGAGACGATCTCGCCTGTATTGTCGTCGATCACAGCTTCCACCGTCGCCACGTCCTGGCCGACGCGCACCTGCTGGGCGCCTTCGACAAGGATGCGGTCGCCATCGGCGACGCCGCTCTCGACCAGCCAGCTATGGCCGATGCTTTGGCTGATCTGGAGGGTGCGCTGCTCGATCTTTCCGTCCTTGTTGACGAAAAGCGCCACGGACTCGCCCTTGTTGTCGTGGCTGACCGCGCGTTGCGGCGCGAGGAAGGACTTGTCGCGCACGCCTTCCTCGACCACGGCGCGGACATACATGCCGGGCAGCAGCAAATGATCTGGATTGGGGAAGACGGCGCGCAGCGCGAATGTGCCGGTGGTCTGGCTGACATTGTCTTCACGCGATTCCATCTGGCCGTCCTGGGTGTAGAACGACCCATCGTCGAGCCGAAGCCGCACCCTGACGTTGTCGCCGGAGATTTTCAGCACGCCCTTGGCCATGGCCTCGCGCAATTGCAGGAAGCGCGACGACGATTTCGTCACGTCGACGAAGATTGGATCGATGGTGCGGATGGTGGTGAGCAGAGTCGTCTGATTGGCGGAAACCAGCGCGCCGGGCGTCAGCGACGAGCGATCGATCTGGCCGTTGATCGGCGCCACGATCCGCGTGTTATCCAGGTTGATTCTGGCTGTTGCGACATTGGCGCGGGCGATGGCGACGGCCGCCGTCGCTTGCTGGAGCGTCGCCGTCGCATCGTCGAAGTCCTGGCTCGCGATCGCCTTTTTCTGGACCAGGATCTTGTAGCGATCAACCTTGTTCCTGGCGCTGGGAACCGCGGCCTCGGCTTGCGCCAAGGTCGCCAAGGCATTGTCATAGGCCGCTTGATAGGTCGCGGGATCGATGAGGTAAAGCGGATCGCCAATTTTGACGTCGCCGCCCTCCTTGAATTGCCGTTCCCGGATGATGCCGGTGACTTGCGGACGAATCTCCGAAACCAGAGAGGCTGCGGTGCGGCCGGGAAGATCGGCGGTAATGGCGACCGATTGGGGATGGAGCGTGACCACGCTCACCTCGACACGAGGCGTGGGGGCGCGCCGATCCGCCTCGGTGTTGTCCTTGCAAGCACACAAGGCGAGCATCGCGGCGAGCGGCGGAAGAAGGCGAAGCTGCCGTTTCGGAATGCGCACATTGTGGGTTAAAAAATGTCGCAACGTCAGCCTCATATTTATAGTACGCTGTGGTACCTTAAATATGATTCTGACCGAACGGTCAAGGGGTCGCCCCCCGTCAGGCTTCAACGCGAGGAGTTGTTTTGTCTTGTATCGCAAAGGGCCGCGGCCGTCCGCCGACTCAGAGTGACGCCGCGCGCCGCAGGGAAATTCTTGAGGCGGCCGAACATCTCTTCATCGAGAATGGCTATGAACGGACCACAACCGACGCGGTCGCCGCCGCATGCCATATGTCGAAACACACCCTTTATCGTCTCTACCCGTCCAAGACCGCATTGTTCGAAGCCATCGTCGATCAACATCGCGGTACGATGCTGGCGTTCGACGATGTGAGCGACGCCATGCCGATCGACGAGGCTTTGGCCGTTATTTTTCGCATCGACATCAGTGTCGAACAGGAAGGAGAACGGCGCGCGATCTTGCAGCTTGCCGCAAAGGAAGGGGAATTGTCGCCGGAGCTTGCAGAAGCCATTCGGCGGCGGGGCATAGATCAGTCCAGGGTCGAGTTGGGGGCTTGGCTCGCGCGGCGCAGCGAAAGCGGCGAGATCGCAATTCCCGGTGATCCAACGGATTACAGCTCCATGCTGATGGCGATGGTGTTCGCGACCTCCAATCCGCAGTTCCCTAAGCCGCCGCCATTCGAGCCGGAACGACATCGCGCGCACATCAAGCGCTGCATCAGCGTGTTTCTCGACGGAACGCGTCGTCGACAGACTAATGAACGCAATTCATAAAGGGGAGCGGCGGAGCGCCCCCCCCCTGTACCTTCCCACTCACGGTTTCAGGATTTTGCGCCAGCGTTCTTGCGAAGTGGAGTGTAGCGGAACGGAGTAAGAACGCCGGCGCGCGCGAAATGGCGGGTGGGCGGCCACCACGGCGTCCCCGGCGTTTGGCGGCTGCCAATCCCGCCAGAACCCGCTCGCGAGTCAAGGCGCTCATATTGCGCCAGAGCGCCAAAGACAGAAGCTCGCCATGCGGCGCGTGGTCGTGTCCATCTGCTCCGTAAGAGAGCGGAACGCCACGCCCTTCTTCTTCAGGTCGGCGATGATCGAGAGCAGGTTGGGCAGCGACCGTCCCAGCCTGTCGAATTTCCAGACGACAAGACAATCGCCGGTGCGCAAATCCAGGAGACAGGCCTTGAGGCCGGGGCGGTCGTCGCGGGCGCCGCTGGCCTTGTCGGCGTGGAGATGGCGCTCGTCGACGCCCGCCGCGATCAGGGCGTCGCGTTGCAAGTCATTCGATTGCCGGTCGTCGGTCGAGAAGACGCGCATATATCCGACGAACATATACGGAAAACCTTGAGTTTGGAGACCGTCCCAAAAGTTTACGTTTTCAAGCAAAGCTTTCGCAGCATGAGGCGGATTGAGGCGAGACGAATGAACGCCACGGCGCTTCGCGTGAGGTTTTCGAGGTCTTTCGCCAATCTTCGGCATCTTCCGAGCCAAGCGAAAGTGCGCTCGACCACCCAGCGGCGCGGAATAGCCGAGTTCATCCAGGATGATCAGGTCACAGCGCGCCAGCCGTTCGGCGATTTGGCCTGATTTTCCTTGGGTTTTCTCCTGCTCCAGGGCGTTGACGAGATCGACCGTCGAGAAGAAGCGGACCTTCTTGCGGTCACTCTCGATGGCTTGAATGCCGAGCGCGGTCGCGATGTGAGTCTTTCCGGTTCCGGGTCCCCCGATCAGGACGACGTTGTCGGCGCTGTCGATGAACGCGCAGCGGTGGAGCTGGCGCACCAGGGCCTCGTTGGCCTCGCTTGAGGCGAAGTCGAACCCGGCCAAATCCTTGTAGGACGGAAAGCGCGCCGCCTTGACCCTGTTGGCGACCGAGCGGACGTCGCGCTCAGTGGTTTCGGCCTTGAGCAACTGGGAGAGAATGGGCACGGCCGCTTCCAACTCGGCGTCAGCGGAATTATGAAGAACCGGAATGCTGTCGACGTCGCCAGCAAGCGCAAGGATGGGCGGAATGCGGTCTTCAAGCGAAGGACTGGTCCCGGAGGCAGACCCGTCGATGGCTCAACGGAAAGGATGCGCCAAAACCGGAATTTGGGTTTTCAATAAGCCTATCCGCATATTCGCTGGAAAGCTGTCATTGGTTTCGACGACGCGATCAGCGCTTGTGGGCGATTTTGCTGCCGGGTCGGCAAAAATGCCGGCAAGGCTAGCCATGATCGCCCTGACGCGAGAGGGAAGGCCGATTTCGCACGAAGCAAGCGTCACGCAAGCAATTTGGCTTAGTCGTCATGGATGATTGCTGCTTTCGGCAATGGCCAATAATGTGGGCTCGGCGACAGCAAATTCTAAAGTCAATTTTATCCGCCTCGCGGATCGACGTTAGAAACCGGGAGCAATTATCAAATGAAGATCAATATCGGCGCCGCTTCATTCGCTTGGGAATGGGCATTTCACGATATGCGCGGTGAGGCGGTGACGCGTTTCACCATTTCGGCTCCGACGAGAGCGACGGCCTACGATCTTCAACTTCACGGTGACGATTAATCAACATGATAAAGGCCATTCAAATCGTGGCCCGGAGGCCTCCGAAGTTCCGTAAATATCTGTTAACCGGTGGCGTATTGGCCTGCCTGCCCATCGCGAGCATGGCGCAGGCTCAGGTCATCACCTTCGGCTACACAGGGTCGGCCAGCACTCTGACCATCACGTCCGCGGGGATCTACGAAATCACCGTGGCGGGCGCCCAAGGCGGCAACGGTGGTAATTCAAAGCAGGGGGGAGCCGGCGCCATCATCATCGGAGACTACAGCTTTGCCGCCGGCGATGTGTTGAATCTTGTCGTCGGCGGCCAAGGCGGCAGTTCGACCAACAGCGGCGGCGGCGGCGGCGGCGGAAGCTTCGTCTTCGATACTTCGACCGCCACATTGGTCGTGGTCGCCGGCGGCGGCGGCGGCGCGGGTTCTTTCGGCGGCGGCGGAGCAGGCGGCCAGATCACCACTTTCGGTTCGTCCGGCAGCGGTGCAGGCGCGGGCGCCGGCGGCGCCAATGGCAACGGGGGTCAAGCCAACCCAAACAACCACGGCGGCGGCGGCGGCGGCTTCTTGACCAGCGGCCAGAACAGCAGCAACGCCACCGGCGGCGGCGCCTATCCATCCCTGGCTGGCGGCGTCAACACATGGGGCGAGCCAGGCGGCTACGGCGGCGGTGGGGCGGGATCCACCGAGGGCGGCGGCGGCGGCGGCTATTCGGGCGGCGGCGGAGGCTCGGGGTACAACCGCTTCGGGG
>NZ_NHSJ01000138.1 GCF_002937075.1 Rhodoblastus sphagnicola | reverse complement strand
CGGCGCCCGCGCCGAAAAAAACCAAGCCGAGGCCGGTGGCGCCGGCGCCCGAAATGGCGCTGTCGGACGATCCGACGCCGGTGTTGCAGCCGGAAACCTTCTTCGCCACGGCCAAGGCCTCGGAGCGCTACGCGGCCATCGCCGACGCCGGCGGCTGGCCGACGGTGTCGGCCTTGTCGCCGGGCGCCAAGGGGCCGGGCGTCGCGGCGCTGCGCAAGCGTCTGGCGCTCGAAGGCGATCTCGAAGGCGCCGAAGCCAGTGGAGCCAACTGGAGCCCCGCGCTCACCGCCGGCGTCAAACATTTCCAGTTCCGCAACGGCCTGCGCCAGACCGGCGTCGTCGCCGGAGCGACGCTGCGGGCGATCAACGTGCCGGCCCGCGTGCGCTTCAAGCAATTGGCGTCCTCGGCCAACCGCCTGGCGGGCATGGTCTTCCCCTACGGCGACAAATATGTCGTGGTCAACCTGCCCTCGACCGCCGTGGATGCAGTGGAATACGGCCATGTCGCGCATCGCTACACCGCGATCGTCGGCGGCCCCGAACACCATTCGCCGCAAATCTCGACCAAAATCGTCGCCATCAACCTCAACCCGACCTGGACCGTGCCGGAATCGATCATCAAGAACGAGATCATTCCGAAAATGCGGTCACAGCCGAATTATCTGTCGCGGGCGCGCATCCGCATTCTCAACAACAAAGGCCAGGAGGTGAATCCGGGCTCGATCAACTGGAATTCCGACCAGGCCAAGAATTTTATGCTGCGGCAGGATTCCGGCGCGGGCAATTCGCTTGGCCTGATCCGCATCGCCATGCCCAATCCCGACGCGGTCTATATGCACGACACGCCGTCGCGAAACCTGTTCGCCAACGATTACCGCTTTCTGTCGCACGGCTGCGTGCGCGTGCAGGGCGTTTACGACCTCGCGGCCTGGCTGCTGCGCGAGACGCCCGCCCCCAACGGCGGCGTCTGGACCGGAAAACTCATCCAGGACCGCATCGCCTCCGGCGCGCGCGAGGACGTCAAGCTGACCTCGCCGGTGCCGGTGATCTGGGTCTACATGACCGGCTGGGCCTCCGCCGAAGGCACGGTGCATTTCCGCGACGACGTCTATAATGTGGATACGGTCGGCGAGTGACCTATTTGTCCGGTCGGATCGCCGCCTCCGTCGGCGGCTCCGTGAGGTCGAGCACCACCTTCTTCACGCCATGCTCGTGCGGATCGTCCATGATTTTGAAGCCCAAGGCCTGGTTCATCGACAGCATCGGCTGATTCTCGCTCAGCACCTGCCCCTCGACTTCGTGTATCCCCTCGGCGCGAGCGAATTCGATCATGTATTTCATCAGCTTCCAGCCTAGGCCCTGACCCTTCATGTCCGAGCGCAGCAAAACGGCGTATTCGCCCGTTTCATGGTTGACGTCGAGCATCAGCCGGACCACGCCCAGCATCAGCCCGGTCTCCTCCTCCACCGCGACGATCACGAAAGAGCGCGCATAGTCGATCTGGATCAGGCGGGCGATGAAAGCGTGGGTAAACTCCTTCACCGGACCGAAAAATCTCAAGCGAATGTCGTCGGGCGCGACATGGGTGAAGAAGACCTTGTACATTTCCTCGTCTTCGGGCCGCACCGGGCGCAATTGCACGGGCGTTCCGTTCTTGAGCGCGGTGCGCCGCTCCTGCGCCTTGGGATAGGGCGCGATGGCGAAACGCGGATTGGCGATCGACATGGAGCGGCCGGTGAAGGGCGCGACGGCGATGCGCGCATCCACCACCACCACGCCATCGGCGTCGGCGAGGACCGGATTCAGCTCCAGTTCGCGAATTTCCGGAACGTCGGCGGAGAGTTGGGAAATCTTCACCAGCAGCAGGGCGACGGCGTCGACGTCCGCCGCGGGAACGTCGCGGTAATCGCGCAGCGCCCGCGCGACCTGGGTCTGATCGATCAGCGCGCGCGCCAGCGACAGATCGAGCGGCGGCAGAGCCAAAGCCTTGTCGTTGATGACCTCAACCGCCTTGCCGCCGCGCCCGAACACGATCACCGGCCCGAAAGTGGGATCGTCGGTGACGCCCATCACCAGTTCGCGGGCGTTGGGACGGCGCACCATCGGATGGATGGTGACGCCATCGACCCGCGCGTGCGGCGCCTCCGCCGCGACCCGGTCCAGCATTCTGCGCGTGGTGTCCACCACCTGCTCGATGCTGCGCTGGTCGAGCGCCACGCCGCCCAGATCGGACTTGTGGACGATGTCGCGCGACATGATCTTGACGACGCAGCCGCCGTAACGGCCGAGCACCAGCCGCGCCACTTCCGCCGCCTCCTCCGGCGAGCGGGCGAGCCGCGCCGGCGCGATGGGAATGTCATAGGCCTCCAGCAGCGCGCTGATCTCGACCGGCGCCAGCCATTCATGCCCGCGCGAAATCGCCTGCGCGATCACGGCGCGCGCTTTTGACGTGTTGGGGGCGAAATCCACCGGCAGCGACGGCGGCGCCGCCATCAGCGCCTCGCGCGCCTTGCGCCACTTGACCATGTGCATGAAGCCGGACACCGCGCCGCGCTGGTAATGCGGGATGCGGGCGTCCTCGAAAATATGGTTGATCTCCTCGTCGGCGCCGTACCACACAGTGAAGACCGGTTTGGGGGAAATCGACGAGCGCCGGTGCTTCTTCACCGCCTCGACGGCCGCCAGCGCCATCTGGCGGCTGTCGATCAGCACGTTGGGCGCGTGAAGGACCAGCACGGCGTCATTGGCGCGGTCTTGCAGGACCGTGGCCAGCGCCTGTCCGAACTGCTCCGGCTGGGTGTCGCCCGACAGCTCCACGGGCGAATTGCCGTTCCAGCTTTCCGGCAGCAACGGTTTCAATGCGTCGCGGGTGGCTGGCGAGATATCCGCCAGCTTGCCGTCGAGGTCGAGCAACTGGTCAATGGCGAGATAGCCGACGCCGCGGCCGTTGGTGATGACGGCCAGCCTCTCGCCGTTGAACGGTTTGACGCGACCAAGGGCCTCGGCCGCGTCAAACAGCGAATCGATGTCGGGCACGCGCAGAATGCCGGCGCGTCGGAACGCCGCGTCATAGACATCGTCGGCGGTGGCGAGATTGCCCGCATGGGTGCCGGCGCGCCGCGACGCCTCGTGGCGGCCCGAACGCACCACGATGACAGGCTTCACGCGAGACGCGGCGCGCGCCGCCGACATGAACCCCTTGGCGTCCTCCAGATGCTCGACATAGAGCAGGATGGCGCGGGTCATCGGGTCGAGCGCGTAATAGTCGAGCATGTCGTCGAAATCGACGTCGGCCATGCCGCCGAGCGAGACCAGGCCGGAGAAGCCGACCTGATGGGCATGGCCCCAGGCGACGATGGCGTAGAGCACGGCGTAGGATTGCGAGATCACCGCGAGGTCGCCCGGCGCCGCCGGCAGCGCGGCGAGCGACGCATTGAGTTTTACGCGCGGGGCGATCATGCGGCAATTCGGGCCGAAGATGCGGATGTCGCGCTTGCGCGCGATGGCGCGCATCTGTTCAAACAGGGAATCGGCGCCGGGCGTCGGATCCTTGGTCATCACGATGACGGCGGGGACGTTGAGATCGGCGGCCTCATGGACATAGGCCGCCACATCCTGTTTGGGCGCGACGATGATGACGAGATCGGGAACTTCGCCGATCGCGGCCAGATTCGCGTGGCAAGCCCGGCCGTCGATTCGCGTATAGTGGGGGTTGACGAGATGGAGGGCGCCGGAAAAGCCGGATGCGACAATATTGTCCATCACCCCGCGTCCACGTGAGGGCTGTCGCTCGCTGGCGCCGACCAAAGCGACAGATTTGGGCTGAAACGCCCGATCCAGCTGGCGTGTGCTCATCTCGATTCGCTCCCCTCGCGCGCGGGATCCTAAACCATATCTTTGCCGATTGCGCGTTGGACGCTTGGCTTAAGCCTCTTGGCGGGTTAATTGCCGCTTGCGCCGTGGGTTAAGGCAAAGCTTGATGTGTTGAAGCCGATCGCCCGCGCCGGGACAGGGAGTACATCTTGGCCAAGCTTCGCACCAGAGTTTCAGCGCTTCTGCTGGTCGCCGCCGCATCGGGCGCGACACAGGTTCGGGCCGAGGATGTGCAAGGCGTCTGGACACGCGACGACGGCGCGGTCAAGGTCGAGTTTTCGGCCTGCGGCGGCGCCGTTTGCGGCGCGGTGTCCTGGCTGAAGAGCGCAAGCGGAGCCGCGAAAGTCGGCCAGCGCGTGTTTTCCGATATGGTGAGGGCCGATCAGATCACCTGGACGGGCAAGGCGTTCAATCCCGAGGACGGCCGCACCTATTCCGGCAAGATGGTCTTGAGCGGAAAGAAGCTGAAAACCAGCGGCTGCGTGATGGGCGGCCTGATCTGCAAGACGGTTGTGTGGATGCGGTAACTTTATACCGCCGCCAGCCCACGCTTCAGATCGTCGATCAAATCCTCCGCGTCCTCAAGCCCGACCGACAGGCGCAGCATGCCCTGCGTGATCCCGGCGGCGAGCCGCGCCTCTTCGGTCAGGCGAAGATGCGTCGTGGTCGAAGGATGGGTAATCAGACTCTTGGAATCGCCGAGATTGTTGGAAATCTTGACGATCTCCAGCGCATTGGCGAAACGGAAGGCTTCGGCCTGACCGCCCCTGACCTCGAGCGCGACCATGGTCGAGCCGCCCCTCATTTGTTTGCGCGCCAGTTCGTATTGCGGATGATCGGCGCGGCCGGGATAGTAGACCCGCGCGATCTTCGTCTCGCTCGCCAGAAAGTCGGCGAGTCTGCCGGCGCTGTCCTGCTGCTGGGCGACGCGCAAAGGCAGGGTCTCCAGGCCTTTCAGCAGCACCCAGGCGTTGAAGGGAGACATGGAGGGGCCGGTCTGGCGGATATAAACCTGGATGTGGGCGTCGATGAACGCCTGCGAGGCGAGAATGACCCCGCCGAGGCAGCGACCCTGGCCGTCGATATGCTTGGTCGCGGAATAGACGACGCAATCGGCGCCCAGTTCCAGCGGCTTCTGCATCATCGGCGTGGCGAACACATTGTCCACCACCAGAGTCGCGCCGCCAGCATGAAGGATTTCCGCGATGGCGGGGATGTCGAGCACGCTCAAGGACGGATTGGTCGGGCTTTCGAGAAATGCGGTCTTGGTGTTGGGGCGCAGCGCCGCCTTCCATTGCGCGAGATCGTGGCCATCGACCAGCGTGGTCTCGACGCCGAAGCGCGGCAGCAGGTCCTGAACGATATAGAGACACGAGCCGAACAGCGCGCGCGACGCGATGACGTGATCGCCGGCTTTCACCTGCCCCATCAGCGCCGTGGTCACGGCGGCCATGCCGGTCGCGGTGGCGCGCGCGGCCTCCGCGCCTTCCAGCAGCGCCATGCGCTGCTCGAACATGGCGACGGTCGGATTGCCGAACCGGCTGTATTGGAACCCCGCGTCCTCTCCTGTGAAGCGCGCCGCCGCCTGTTCCGCGCTGTTGTAGACAAAGCCTTGAGTCAGGAACAGGGCCTCCGAGGTCTCGCCAAAGCCGGAGCGCGTGGTGCCGCCATGGACGAGTTGCGTGCGCGGGCGGAGTTTTTTTGCGTCGGGGGCGGGACGATCGTAGGCGGACATGGAAATTCCTCGCGCCGCGAAGCGACGCATTTGCGAGCGGATCTGGGATTTGCGCGTGGCGGCGAGCCGGCCGGCTCAAATGGACACATCGGCGTTGTAAACCTCGGCCCAAGCACCGGCAAGACTTTCTTGACCGCCCTGCGCTACAACGACCCGATGAGAACCAGCATCGCGCCGCCATGAGGGTCGTCTTCGCCTTCCTCATCAACACGATCTTCAATCTGATCGTCGGCCTGATCGTGGCGAGGTTCCTCGGGCCGGAGGAATATGGCCGTTTCGCCCTGGCGATCGGCGTGATGATCTTCGGGCAGGCTGTCGGC
Organism: Rhodoblastus sphagnicola; assembly: GCF_002937075.1. GTDB lineage: Bacteria > Pseudomonadota > Alphaproteobacteria > Rhizobiales > Beijerinckiaceae > Rhodoblastus > Rhodoblastus sphagnicola. The sequence goes on along the minus strand of NZ_NHSJ01000138.1, from coordinate 103,140 downwards.
TTCGAATGGATCCGCCAATGCGCGATCCGGTTCTATTCGGCGCGTTCGCGGGAGAAAAAACCCCGTGTGCGCGCCACGCTCGACGCGGCCTTCGCGGTTTTCACCCTCGGTTTCATTCCGCTGGCGGGCGCCTTCGCGCTGTTCGGCCCGGAAATGACGCTGCCGCGCGATCTGATGGCGCTGGCCTTCGCCGCCTCCATCGCCAACGGCCTGTTCGACTATGAAACCGCGCTCGCCCGCGCCCGCTTCGACGACCGTCTGTACATGCGGATCATCGTCATCAAGAACATCCTGTCCGTGGCGGGCATGGCCGGCGGCGCCTGGGCGACCGGCTCCGCGCGCGTCACGCTGGCCGCCGGCATGGGCGCGCTGCTGGGCGCGCTGGTTTTCTCGTTCAAGGGGCTGCGCGATCCCGGCGCGGGTTTTTTCCGCGCCGACCGTCGCCTGCTGCGTCCCTACGCCGGCTATGCCGCGCCCATCGTCGCGGCCGTCGTGCTTTACCAGTTGATTCCGCTGGTCAATCGCGATCTGGCGACGCGGTTTTTCGGTTTCGCCGAAACCGGCCGCTTCGCGCTGGCTTACGACCTCGGCCTGCGCGCCGTCTCGGCGCTCGGGTCGGCGCTGGACGTGTTGCTGTTCCAGATCGCCGTGCGCGCCCACGACCTGCATGGCCAGGACCAGGCGCGCGAGCAGATCGCGCGCAACATGGCCATGGTTTTCGCGCTCCTGCTGCCGGCCTGCGTCGGCATCTGGATCATTCTGCCCTCGATCGAGGTTCTGATCGTGCCGACGGCCTATCGCGGCGCCTTCGGGAAATTCCTGACGCTGATGCTTCCGGGCCTGTTCTGCCTCGGTCTCAGCCAATTCGCGCTCAACGCCATTTTCCAGATCGCGCGCAAAACCCGGCCGGTGGTGCTCGCCGCCGTGGTGGTCTGCGCCGCCGATCCCGTGATCTTCCTGCTGCTGCCGAAGGCTGAAGACGCCTCCAGCCTGGCGCTGGCGCAGAGCCTCGCCATGGCGCTGGGTTTTGTCACCCTGGTCGTCTTCGCCCAGGCCAGCCGGCCGCAATGGCCTGGGGCGCGCGACCTGTTCTGGACGGTGACGGCGGTTTTGGGCATGGCGGCGTTGACGGGGCCGTGGCGCGACTGGCGCCCCGGCCTGCTGCAAATGATCGCGCAAATGGCGCTCGCCGGAGGGTTTTACCTCGCCGTGGTCGGGCTGACCGATCTCGCCGGCCTGCGCGCCGCCTTTCTCGCCAAGGCGCGCCCGTTGCTGCGCCGGGCAAGACTTTTAAAGCTCAATTTACCATTAGAACTCAAATAACCACAACACGAGGTAAATCTTCATCCTGAATATATGTGGTTTATGCTCTCATGGTCTGGGATTTCAGGATTTACGACCATGCGCACGTCACATATTCTGCCACCACTCCTGTGCGGCCTGGGTCTTTTATTTCATAGCCTTCCCTCGCACGCGCAAGATCTCGGCGGCGGCCTGATCGAATTTCTGGTGACCGGCGGCGAGATGCGCGCGCGGCCCGCGCCCGAACCGCGCGCCCTGCCCGAACGCCCCAAGGTCAACACGCCTTACACGCAGCAGGCGGCGCTGGCGACCGCCCGCCGCGATTGGAGCGTGCCGGAACAATTCCACCGCCAGGAAGTCGATTATGCCGGCTCCGGCGGGATCGGCTCGATCGTGGTGGATACGCCCAACCATTATCTTTATCTGGTGACGGGTTCGGGCCGGGCCATGCGCTATGGCATCGGCGTCGCCCGCCCCGGTTTTGAGTGGGGGGGCCACAAGACGGTGAGCCGCAAGTCGGAATGGCCGGACTGGACGCCGCCGCCGGAAATGCTGCAACGCCGGCCGGACCTGCCCGGTCACATGGAGGGCGGCCCCGGCAATCCGCTTGGCGCCCGCGCGCTCTATCTGGGATCGTCGATGTATCGCATCCACGGCACCAACGAGCCCTGGACCATCGGCCAGAACGTGTCCTCCGGTTGCATCCGCATGATGAACGAGGACGTGATCGACCTTTACCAGCGCGTGAGGATCGGCGCTGACGTCACGGTGCTCTGAATAAAGAAAGCGGGGTCCGGCCCCGCTTTCGCCTTACAAATGAAAACGGGCCTCGAAGGGCCCGTTTCGCATGCGTGGCGCCGTGAACTCAGGCCTGGGCCGTCTCGACGACCTGGAGCTTCTTGGCGATTTCGCGCTTCAGCTTGAGCGCGTTGATCGACAATTCGGTGTCGCGGGCCTTGATGAGGAAGGCGTCGAGGCCGCCGCGATGCTCGACCGAGCGCAGGGCTGCGGCGGCGATGCGCAGGCGCACCGAGCGCTTCAGCGAATCGGAGATCAGCGAGACATTGACCAGGTTCGGCAGGAACCGGGTGCGGGTCTTGTGGTTCGAGTGGCTGACGAGATTGCCGCTCTGGACAGCCTTGCCGGTCAATTCGCAACGGCGGGACATGGGTGTTCCTTTCAACTTTCAACTCGCCGGCCCCGGACGCGCGAAACGCCCTGTCCCGGGTTGGCCTTTCGGCCGAAATTCATAAAAACCGTCGATCGCTGTTGCGTCAAAACAAAAGCGGCGCGGGAACTTGGCCTTCCGCGCGCACGGTTCAGTGGTGCGCGTTCATAAGGAAGAGGCCCGGAAAGGTCAAGCGGCAAAACGCGCCAATGTCCAAACTTGAAGGCCAACCAGAACCGAATTCGCTTCGGACTGGTTATTCAAGCCTGCGGTTACGCCATGCGCGACCGCAGCAGCCCGGCTACCCGGAGCACCCGCTTGAAGTGTAAAGAATGGTCGGAGTGAGAGGATTCGAACCTCCGACCCCCTCGTCCCGAACGAGGTGCGCTACCAGGCTGCGCTACACTCCGACATTTGCGACGGCGAGGCCGTCACGCCCTGGAGGCCCGCCTTATAGCTGCGAGTCGCGAAGCCGGCAAGGGGGTAAACCGAATTCCCTGGCCCCAGCTTCAAGAATTTTCGCGGCAAATCAGGAAGGTCACGTCGACGCCATTATGTTAACTAACATTCCGCGCGAATCAGCTCTTTTAGAGGCTCTCCGGCCACGCGCCCGTCAGGACCCGCTTCGTATGTCTCTTGTCCGCAAACATCGCTCCCCGCTTCTCGGCCTGGGCCTGTCCCTGAGTCTGTTCGCCGGCGGCGCCTCGAGTTTGTTCGCCAGCGGCGCCCATGCGGAAAACGTGCGCGCGCATTATCGCGTCTCCCTGATCGGCCTGCCGATCGGCGCCGCCGACGCCACCAGCTCCATCGACGAAAAACATTATCGCGTCGACCTCAGTGTGAAGCTGACGGGCGTCGCCAGCCTGATCTCCAATCTGAGAATGGCGCTGGCCTCGACCGGCGCCATCGAGGGCGGCGCGCCCACGCCGATGACTTACGCCACGACGGCCTCCAATTCACGCGAAACCCGCACGCTGCGCATGGCGCTCGCTTCTGGAACCGTGCGCCAGGTGCAATATTCGCCGTTCTGGGAAGAGGACAAGGATCCTGACCACGTGCCGCTGACCGACGCGCACCGGCGCGGCATCCTCGATCCGCTGTCCGCCTTCCTGATGCCGGTTCCGGAAAACGCCAACCCCGTCGGTCCCAGCGCTTGCCGCGCGCACGTTCCCGTCTATGACGGCTATACGCGTTTCGACGTCAGCTTGAGATTTGTCGAAGTGAAGGAAGTCAAGGAAAAGGGCTATTCCGGCCCCGTCACCGTCTGCGCCGCGCGCTACTTTCCCATCGCCGGGCACAAGACAACCGCCAAGGGCACGCAGTTCATGGCGCAGAACGAGCAAATGGACGTCTGGCTGGCGCCCGTCAGCCGCACCCACGTCGTCGTGCCCTATCGGGTGTCGCTGATGACCCAGGTTGGCGCCATCGTGGTCGAGGCGTCGGAACTGCGCGTGACGCCCTGATCTTTTCCTGAAACGATTGACAAAAAAAGCGTTCAGAGTCCGCGCGCCCCTCGCGCGGCGACTCGTGTCATCCCGAGGTGAATTCAACATCTGGCGCGTCGGAGGCGATCTGGTCCCACATCCTGCGCGAACAAAGCACGACTTCCTGAACGTCGGCGATTCGACCGCGATTCGTTCGCCCTAGGTTCAACCGGGGGGCGCGCAGCAGCAGATCTGGCCTTTTCGGACGATTCGCCGGTCACAGCCGCGCGAAAACCAACCCCAAAAAGAAAAGGGACCGCCCGGGCGGAGCGGTCCAAGTCAGGGAGGAAACGCCCATGAAAGTGGGCATCTGCGACGTGAAGTCACGACATCCTTATAGCTGGGGCCAAGCGGTTGAGGTTTGATCCAACGCAAGCGCCATTGATTCAAAACTGGCGCAAATTGTCGCAGCGGCGCCGCCGACGGCGGGTCGCGCGCTGCGCGCCGCCCTTGCAATCAAGGCGGCTTCGGTCCATCCAGACAGCAATGGAATTTTGCTTTCCCTCGGGCTCGCGGACGGAGGCGTGATGGTGAATCGCCTCTTGCCCGACCAAAATGTGTCGGCGATCCTTGGCCCGACCAATACGGGCAAGACTCATTTCGCCATCGAGCGCATGCTCGGCCATCGCGCCGGCATGATCGGCCTGCCGCTGCGGCTGCTCGCGCGCGAGGTCTACAATCGCGTGGTCGCCAAGGCCGGGCCTGAGGCGGTCGCGCTCATCACCGGCGAGGAAAAGATCAAGCCGCGCCATCCGCGCTATTGGGTCTCGACCGTCGAGGCCATGCCGCGCGACCTCAGCCTGCCCTTTGTCGCCATCGACGAAATCCAGCTCGCCGCCTCGTTCGACCGCGGCCACGTCTTTACCGACCGCATTCTCAACCGGCGCGGCACGGAGGAAACCCTGCTGATCGGCGCGGGGACCATGCAGGATGTGCTGGAAAAACTGTTGCCGGGCATTCGCATCCAGTCGCGCCCGCGCATGTCGCAGCTTTTGTTCGCCGGCGACCGCAAGATCGCGCGCCTGCCCCGCCGCAGCGCCATCGTCACGTTTCGCGCCGAGGATGTGTATGCGATCGCCGAATGGCTGCGGCGCATGAAGGGCGGCGCGGCGGTGGTGCTGGGCGCGCTCAGCCCGCGCACCCGCAACGCCCAGATCGATCTCTACCAGAACGGCGAGGTCGACTATATCGTCGCCACCGACGCCATCGGCATGGGCCTCAACCTCGACGTCGATCACGTCGCCTTCGCCTCCGACCGGAAATTCGACGGCTATCAGTTCCGCCGGCTCAACCCCGCCGAATTCGGACAGATCGCCGGACGCGCCGGCCGCCACACGCGGGACGGCACGTTTGGCTCGACGGGGCGCTGCCCCCCGCTCGACGATGAGTTGGCGGGCATGATCGAGGCCCATGCCTTCGACCCCGTCACAATGTTGCAATGGCGCAACGCTACGCTGGATTTTTCCTCGCTCGAATCCCTTTGCGCCTCGCTCGACCGACTGCCGGACCATCCCGGCCTGACGCGCGCGCCGATGGCGGAAGACCAGGTCGCGCTGGAGGCGGCGATGCGGGATGCGACAGTTCGTCGCCATGCCAAGACGCGCGCGGACATCGAGAGGCTTTGGGATGTCTGCCAGATTCCCGATTATCGCAAGACATCCCCGGCCGCTCACGCCGACTTGTGTCTCAGCGTTTTCACCTATGTCGTGCGCGCCGGACGCATCCCCGACGACTGGATTTCGCGGCAGATTTCCTCGGCCGACCGCATGGATGGCGACATCGACGCCCTGTCCGCGCGCATAAGTATCGTCCGCACCTGCGCCTTCATCGCCAATCGAAATGACTGGCTTATCGATCCAGAGCATTGGCAGGGCGTCGCGCGTCAGGTAGAGGACAATCTGTCCGACGCCTTGCACGCGCGCCTGACCCAGAGATTTGTCAATCGGCGCGCCAGTGTGCTGATGCGCCGCTTAAGAGAGAACGCCATTATGGAAGCCGAAATCACCGCGACGGGTCAGGTCATGGTCGAAGGCCACCATGTCGGTTCCTTATTGGGATTTTGTTTCACCCCGGACCCATCGGCCGTCGGCGAGGAGGCGAAAACGCTCAACGCCGCCGCGCAAAAGGCGCTGGCGACCGAGATCGAGGCGCGCGCGCGCCGTGTGCATGAGGCGGTGGACGACGCCTTCGTCCTCGCCAATGACGGGCTGATCCGCTGGCTCGGCGAACCCGTCGCCCGCATCTCCACCGGCGACCACCTGCTCAAGCCTCGTGTGAAACTGATCGCGGACGAGCTTTTGAGCGGCGCACAGCTCGAACAGGTTCAGGCGCGACTCGATCTGTGGCTGGCGCAGCATGTCAAGAAACTGCTGGGGCCGCTGGAAGACCTCGAAATCGGCGACGGCCTCGAAGGCGTGGCGCGCGGCGTCGCTTTCCAGATCGGCGAGTCCCTGGGCGTGCTGGAGCGCGCCCGCGTCGCCGACGAGATGAAGTCCATTTCGCAGGAGGCCCGCGCCTCCCTGCGCAAGTTCGGCGTCCGCTTCGGCGCCTATCACCTCTATCTGCCGGCGCTGCTGAAACCGGCCCCCCGCGCGCTCGCCGCGCAGCTCTGGGCCTTGCAGCATGGCGGGCTGGAGACCGTGAAGGGCATTGACGAGGTCGCGCATCTCGCCTCCTCCGGCCGCACCTCCTTCGCCGCCGACCAGCAGATCAATCGCGGCCTCTATCGCGCCGCCGGCTTCCGCGTCTGCGGCGAGCGCGCCGTGCGCGTCGATATTCTGGAGCGGCTCGCCGATCTGATTCGCCCCGCCATCGCCTATCGGCCGGGCGCCACGCCAGGCGAAGCGCCCGCGGGCGCGGCGGATGCCGACGGTTTCATCGTCACCGTGGCCATGACCTCGCTGGCCGGCTGTTCCGGCGAGGCCTTCGCCGGCATTCTGAAATCGCTCGGCTATGTCAGCGAGCAGCGGCCGGGGCCGGCGATCACGGTCGCGCTGCTGCCCAAGGCCGGGACCGAACCCGTGAAGGTCGAAACGCCAGCGCCCGAGGCCGAGGCGCAAGAAGGCGCGACGCAAGAAAGCGCGACGGAAGAAACGGCGGCTGAAGAAACCGCGGCTGAAGGATCGACACCGGAAGAAGCGCAGGCAGAGGCCGCGCCCGCGGTCGACGCGGCGCCTGAAGCCGAAACGCCGGAGGAGTCGGCTCAGGTCGATGCGGAAGCGCCGAGCGAGGCCCCACAGGCGGCGGAAGCCGCGCCTGAAGGCGAAGCCGCCGGCGAAGAAGCGGCGGAGCCGGAAGCCCCCGCCGAGCCTGTGCTCATTGAAGTGTGGAAGCCGCATCGCCAGCATCATCAAGGACGCCGTCCGGGCGGCGCCGAACAGCGCGGGCGCGGCGGCCCGCGTCGCGGTCAAGGCGGCCCACGCCCCGAAGCTGCAAGCGGTGAAGCCCCGGCGCAAGCGGAAGGCGACGCGACGCGACGCGGCGACCGTTCGGATCGTCCCGAAGGCGGCAAGCCGCGCTTCGAAGGCAAGCGCAGGTTCGAAGGCAAGTTCGACGGCAAGCGCCGCGACGACGCCAAACCGGGCGAGCGTCCGCATCAGGCGGCCGAGAAACGCCCCCAGCGCGAGAAGAGGGCCGACCCCGATTCGCCCTTCGCCAAGCTCGCGGCGCTCAAGGCCGAACTGGAAGCCAAAGGACAAAAGTAAAGCGGCGACAGCGGTTTGGCGCGACGAATGGAACGGACTGTCGTAATTCTGTAATCTTCGTCGTACAACGAAAGCGAGCGGCGAAGCCGCACCGATTCCGTCACCTGTTTCGCACGGGGAGCCGAGCATGACCTCCCGCTTCGTCGCCTTCACCTCGCTCGGCCGGCGCGCGCTGCCCAACCAGTGGGATTTCATCGCGCTGGCCGTGGTGGTCGCCGCCTTTGTCGCCGTCGCCAAGGGCTCGGTCGGCATGACGGCGCCGCTCACCGCGCCTGTTACCGCCGATCTGTCGCTCGATTACGCCAATCTGCCCTATTACGCCTTGCGCACCACCCTGCGCATGTTCGCCGCGCTGTCCGCTTCGCTCGTCTTCACCTTCACCTACGCGACCCTGGCCGCGAAGAGCCGGCGCGCCGAAATGGTGCTGATTCCGCTGCTCGACGTGTTGCAGTCCGTGCCGGTGCTCGGCTTTCTCTCGTTCACCGTCACCTTCTTCCTCGGCCTGTTCCCGGGCTCGACCATGGGCGCGGAACTGGCGGCGATTTTCGCCATCTTCACCAGCCAGGCCTGGAACATGGCGTTTTCCTTCTACCAGTCGCTGCGCACTGTGCCGCGCGATCTGGAGGAAGTGGCGGAGGGCTATCATTTCTCGCCCTGGCAGAAATTCTGGCAGCTCGAAGCGCCGTTCGCCATGCCGTCGCTGATCTGGAACATGATGATGTCCATGTCGGGCGGCTGGTTCTTCGTGGTGGCGTCCGAAGCCATTTCGGTCGGCGACACCACCATAAAACTGCCGGGCATCGGCTCCTATCTCGCGCTCGCCATTGACGCCAAGCGCATCGACGCCGTTCTCGCCGCCGTGGGCGTGGTGGTTCTGGTCATTCTCGCCTATGACCAGTTCCTGTTCCGCCCCATCGTCGCTTTCGCGGCGAAATTCCGGGTGGAATTGTCGGCGGGCCAGACGCAGGAAGAGAGCTGGGTGCGCCAGCTGTTCCTGCGCACCCGCTTCCTGCGGGCGCTGGTGACCACGCCCGCCCGCATCCTCGACCGCATCGCCCTGTTGCGGCTGGACATGCCGCATTCGGAAGGCCTGCGCCTGCGGTGGTCGGGCCAAGCCGTGACGCGCATCCAGGACGCGATCTGGTTCATCGCGATCGCGGCGATGGTGGGCTATTCGCTCTATCAGGTGTTTGAATTCGTCTCGGAAAAGCTCTCGCTGGGCGATCTGCGCGAGACCGTGATCCTCACGACCTACACGATGATCCGGGTGTTCGTGCTGATCGTGTTCGCCAGCCTGTTCTGGGTGCCCATCAGCATTTTCATCGGCCTGCGGCCCCGGCTGGCGGAGAAGGTGCAGCCGATGGCGCAATTCCTCGCCGCCTTTCCCGCCAATGTGCTGTTCCCGATCGCCGTGGTCCTGGTGGTGAAGTTTTCGCTCAATCCGGACATCTGGCTGTCCGGGCTGATCGTGTTCGGCACGCAATGGTACATCGTGTTCAACGTCATCGGCGGAGCCATGGCCTTCCCGAACGATTTGCGCGAAGCTTCCGTCAATTATGGAATCAAGGGCAAATACTGGTGGAAGGACGTGATTCTTCCGGCGGTCTTTCCCTATTACGTCACCGGCGCGCTCACCGCTTCCGGCGGGTCGTGGAACGCGGCCATCGTCGCCGAATATGTGAAATGGGGCGACGACAAGGTCGCCGCCCACGGCATCGGCGCCTATATCGCGCAGGCGACCGAAGCCGGCGACTATCCCAAGATCGTGCTGGGCGTCGCGGTCATGTCGATTTTCGTCATCCTGTTCAACCGCCTGCTGTGGCGTCCGCTGTTCGCCCTGGGCGAGCGCAGGCTGCGCATAAACTGAGGAGTCCGCCATGCTCGACCGGCCGGAAGGCGCCCTGCTCGAACTCATCAATGTCAGCCAGACCTATACCAAGGGTTCGGGCGAACGCGATTCGCTGGTGTTGGACAATGTCTCGCTGACGCTGAAGTCAGGCGAAATCGTCGGGCTGCTCGGCCGCTCCGGTTGCGGCAAGTCCACGCTGCTGCGCATTGTCGCCGGACTGGTGACGCCGTCGAAGGGCGAGGTGTCCTATCTGGGCGCGCGGGTGCGCGGCCCCGTGCAGGGCGTGGCCATGGTGTTCCAGTCCTTCGCGCTGTTCCCCTGGCTGTCCGTACTCGACAATGTGGAAATCGGCCTGCGCACCAAGGGGGTGCCCGCCGAGGAGGCGCGCCGCCGGGCGCTGGCGGCCATCGACACCATCGGGCTCGACGGCTTTGAATCGGCCTTTCCCAAGGAATTGTCCGGTGGCATGCGCCAGCGCGTCGGTTTCGCGAGGGGCCTGGTGGTCGAGCCGAACATCTTGTTGATGGACGAGCCTTTTTCGGCGCTCGACGTGCTGACCGCCGAAACCCTGCGCACCGATCTGCTCGATCTCTGGGTGGAAGGCCGGATGCCCACCAACAGCATCCTGATGGTCACGCACAATATCGAGGAAGCGGTGTTGATGTGCGACCGCATCGTGGTGCTGTCGTCCAATCCCGGTCGCATCGCCGCCGAGATGAAGGTCGACCTGCCGCATCCGCGCAACCGGCTCGACCCGGAATTCCGGCAGTTGGTGGACAAGATCTACGCGCTGATGACCAAGCGGCCCGCGCCCGAGCGCGACGGCGTCTTCCCCGGCCTCGGCCTGGGCATGGCGCTGCCGCATATTTCCACCAACACGCTCGCCGGCATGATCGAGGAGGTGGCGGCTCCGCCCTATAACGGCAAGGCCGACCTGCCGGCGCTCGCCGACAGCCTCAACATGGAGATCGACGACCTGTTCCCCGTCGCCGAAACCCTGCAATTGCTGCGTTTCGCCGAAGTGATGGAAGGCGACATCAAGCTCACCCCGGCCGGTCTGAAATTCTCCGACGCCGACATCGACGCGCGCAAGAAGACGTTCGCCGATCATCTGCTGGCCTATGTGCCGCTCGCCGCCCGCATCCGCCGGGTGCTCGACGAACGTCCGTCGCACCGCGCCCCCGCCACCCGCTTCCAGAGCGAGCTTGAAGACTATATGTCGGAGGACCGCGCCGAGGACACGCTGAAGGGCGTGATCACCTGGGGCCGCTATGGCGAGCTTTTCGCCTTCGACGAGGGCTCGCAGACGTTCAGCCTGGAGAACCCGGGCGGCGAATGATCAATCGTCCGCGCGACGCGCGATGAAGCGGATGGACAGGGGATAGCCCGGCGCGCTCGCCGCCATGCTCTTGGTGAAGCGCAGCGGCGAACAGGTTTTGATCGCCGCGCGCAGGGACTCGCGCACCGTGTCGGCGCTGATTCCCGGCGCCGCCTTCACATAGGGCGTGCGCGGCGCGCCCATGATTTCGCCCCGGCCGTTGAACGAAAATTTCAGGGTGATCTCCACCGTGTCTTTCTTGGGAGGGAGCGGCGGCGACCAGCAGGCCGCCAATTGGTCCGCCGCCTGTTTGGGGCGGTCGATCGGGGCCGTCGATCTCGCAACGTCCTTGTCGCGATCGTCATGCAGGAGTTTTGTCACCGTGATCGTCATGCCGCCGGGAAAGCTGGTTCCGCCGTGTCGTCGCAGCAGCGGCAACGGCAACGGCGGCGGGGTCGGCTGGGACCTGGGCGGAGGCGGTGGAATCTCGATTCTCGGCGCGGGCGGCATAGGAACGATTTGCGGCAGGTATCCCGGACTGGGCGGCGGGGAATAGCGCGGCTCGGCCGCAAGCGACGTCGCCGCCAGCAGGGCCGAGGCGACCAACAAATGACGCAGACTCCGAGTCGCGCGAAAGTCCCGTCTTGATGGCCATGGTTCGAGGCGGCCCCTGCGGGGCTTCCGCACCATGAGGACGTTCTCTATATGGAACAAGAAAGTAGCCCTCATCCTGAGGAGGCCCCCGCAGGGGCCGTCTCGAAGGACGAGGGCGGTCCACGGATTCGTCAGCGGTCTCACTCCTCTTCACTGGCCCTTGAGAAAGGCGGTCCGCGCCGTTCCTATCCCCGCTCCCGCAGAATCCGCCGAATGATTTTTCCGCTGGTCGTCAGCGGCAATTCGGCTGCGAATTCGATCTCGCGCGGATAGGAATGGGCCGAGAGCCGGTTTTTCGCGTGGACCTGAATCTCCTTCGCCAGTTCCGGCGAGGGCGAAAAACCCGGCTTCAGCACGATGAAGGCTTTAACGATCTCGCCGCGCAAAGGATCCGGCTTGCCCACCGCCGCCGCATTGGCCACCGCCGGGTGGCGCAGCAGGCCGTCCTCGATCTCGTTGGGGCCGATCCGATAGCCGGCGGAAGAAATCACATCGTCGTCGCGGCCGAGGAAGAAGACATAGCCGTCCTTGTCGCGCCGCGCCCGGTCGCCGGTCAGCATCCAATCTCCCAAGAACTTTTCGGCGGTGGCTTCCGGCCGCTTCCAGTAATTCAGGAACATCACGGGATTGGGGCTGCGAATCGCGATCTCGCCGGTTTCGTCATCGTCGCAGATCGAGCCATCGGGCCGAATCACCGCCGTGTCATGGCCGGGAACCGGCTTGCCGATGGCGCCGGCGCGGTTCACGCCCCAAAGGGCCGAGGAGGCCAGCACCAGATTCACTTCGGTCTGGCCGTAGGATTCGTTGATGGTGAGGCCCAATTGCTCGCGGCCCCAATGAAAGGTTTCCGCGCCGAGCGATTCGCCGCCGGTGTTCACCGTGCGCAGGGGAAAACCGTATTTTCCGCGCGGATTTTCCACCGAGCGCAACATGCGCAGCGCCGTGGGCGGGATATAGGCGTTGCGGATCTGGTGTTTCGCCATCAGCGCGAAGGCGGCCTCGGGGTCGAATTTTCTGAAGTGACGGGCGATCACCGCGACGCCAAAATGCAGCGAGGGCAGCAGCACGTTGAGCAGACCGCCGGCCCAGGCCCAGTCGGCTGGAGTCCACATCAGGTCGCCCTGTTGCGGAAAGCCGTCATGCGGCATTTGCACGCCGGGCAGGTGGCCGAGCAGGACGCGATGGGCGTGCAGCGCGCCCTTGGCCAGCCCGGTGGTCCCGGAGGTGTAGATCATCAGCGCGGGATCGTCGGCCAGGGTCGCGACCGGCTCGAATTCCTCCGTCTCCCGCGCGATGGCGGCGAAAAAATCGTCCGCCCCCGCCGCCGCGCCGTCGAGGCACAGCACATTTTTCAGGTCGGGCAGCTTTTCACGCCCGATTTCGTCGATCTTGGCGAGGCCGGACGCGTCGCAGATCAGCGCGCGGGTTTGCGAATCGGTCAGACGGTAGGCGAGGGCGTCGATCCCGAACAGGCTGGCGAGCGGCAGGGCCACGGCGCCGAGCTTGTAGACCGCGATATGCGCCGCCGCGACGTGGCGCGACTGCGGAAGCAGCAAGGCGACGATATCGCCGCGCCCGACGCCGCGCTTGCGCAGCGCATGGGCGATCCGGTTCGATTCGGCGCGCAGCGCGCCATAGCTGAACGGGATCGGCCGGTCAGTCGAATCGATCTCGATGATGGCGGGGCGCTCGGGGTCGACGGCGGCCCAACGGTCGCAGACATCGACGCCGATATTGTAGAGCCTTGGAATCGCCCAGGCGAAAAGTCGATAATTCGCCGTATATGCGTCATGCCTGCTCATGATTGGTCTCAAGCCGCCGGTCATACTGTTGCACGTAAACCATGTTTCTAAACTTTGTCTTCAGCATTCGCCAATTTCTCGCCCTTCGATGCTATAAAGCCGTATGGCGCGCAACTCTGACAAGCGGCGCCCCCTCCCGAGGGGTTCCGCGGCACAACGCAAGACTTCCCCCAAGAACGTTCCGGTTACGCCGGACGCTGATTTCACGCCTGGATTGGGACACAACATGAAGCCAGCCGTCATTCTGGTGGGCGCCGACAAGGGCGGCGTCGGCAAGACGACCGTATCGCGCGCCTTGCTCGATTATCTCGCCGCCAACAACATTCTCACCCGCGCCTTCGACACCGAATTCCCGCGCGGCACGCTGAAGCGTTTCCACGGGCCGATCACCGAAGTGGTGGATATCGGCGAGACGTCCGACCAGATGCGCATTCTCGATACGCTGAATTCCGCGCAGATCAAGGTCAGCGTCATCGACACGCGGGCCGGCGCGCTCGGCGCCACCTTGCGCGCCCTGCGCGACGTCGGCTTCCTGGAGGCGGTCAAGGCGGGTGAATTCAGTTTCACCCTGTTGCATGTGCTCGGGTCCTCCATCGCCTCGCTGGACGAAATCGCGGAGACCGCGCCCTTCATCGACGACGCCAATTATTTTCTGGTGAAAAACCACATCAACGCCACGACATTCTTCGAATGGGATCCTGTCACCAATCGCAAATATTTCGATCGCGTCAATCCGGCGGGCGAGATCATCGTGCCCAAGCTCGACGAAATGGCCTACGAGCAGGTGGAAATCGCCGGCGTTCCCTTTTCGACCTTCGTCGCCAACAAGACGGCGGAAGGCGATCCGGCCAATTCCTCGTTCGTGCTGCGCGGCTATGTGCGCACCTGGCAAGCCAAGATCGCCGAGGAACTGCGGCGCGTGCGTCTGCTCGACATTCTCGCTCAAAGGGACTGAGATAACATGCTGCCCGGGCGCGATTGGCGCGGGCCCGGCGACCCGCCTGACAACGCCGAACCGGCGCGCCCTCCCAGAAGCTACGTTTACATTTGCTGCGCGCCGCACGGGCGCGTCGGCGTGAGCACGACCGCACGCCTGCTGTCCGATTATTTCATCGCCTCGCGGCGCGGTTTTGTTGGCTTCGACGCCGACCCGCACGAGCCCGATTACGCCCCGCGCTTTTCCGGCCGGGTGCGCAATGTGGACCTGAGCTCCACGCAGGGCCAGATCGCCATGATCGACCGCCTGCTCGTGCCCGACGGCGAGGCCAAGATCGTCGATCTGTGGAGCCGCTCCTACGACCGCTTCTTCACCCTGATCCAGGACATCGGCTTCGTCGAGGAAGCGCGCGGCAAGAATATCGAGCCGGTGATCCTGTTTCACGCCGATCCCTCGCAGGCTTCGCCCTCCGCCGCCTACACCCTCGCCAATGCGCTGCCGACGGTCGAAACGCTGCTGACCTATAATGAAGGCGCGGCGCCGTTCGGCGAGCAACTCCAGGACAGGCTGGCCGTATATCCGCCCCATCGGCGCCTGAAAATTGGCGCGCTCGACACGCTGGTCGGCCGCGCGCTGGAGCCTGTTGATCTGTCGCTGTCATACTTCCTGCTCGATCCGCCCTTGGACATGTCGCTGGTGGTCCGCGCCGGCCTGAAATCCTGGCTGATACCGATCTTCGCGCAGTTTCGCGCCTTCGAAATGCGGCGCGCGTTGGAAGAGGCGACCTGGTTGCTTTGACCACCTTGCGTTTTTGCGACAAAACGCCGCCGAAATCGCTGATTGCTCAATCCAAACCGGCATGGTTAATGCTTTGTTCAGCTTGCGGCGTCCAGAATTAGAGTAGTTCGGACCGGATGGAGCGGCGAAGCGGTGTTTGAGCGTATCAGGCAGTTTGTCGAGGACCTCACGAGCGCCGAGCCGGGCGACCGGCAGTTTGGCGACGCCGACCTGCGCGTCGCCTCCGCCGCCCTGCTGGTCCATGTGGCTGAAGTTGACGGGATTTTTTCGGAATCCGAGCGCCGCGCCCTGCTGCTGCTGCTCCAGCAGCGCTTCGACGTCAGCGAAGACCAGGCCCAGAAACTGCTCGCGGCCGGGCGCCAGAGCGATCGCGAGGCGATTGATCTCTACGGCTTCACCTCGCTCCTGAAAGACGCCATGAGCCCGCCGGAACGGCGCCGGCTGGTCGAGATGATGTGGACCATCGCCTATGCCGATGGCGGCACGGTGGAATTCGAGGAAAATGTCATCTGGCGCGTGTCGGAATTGCTCGGCGTGCCCGCGCGCGACCGCATCGCCCTGCGTCGAAAGGTTCGCGGCGATTGCGGACTCGACCCGCACGCGCCGGCGCCTTGGGATGACCTGGGCAAACCCGAGGAGTCCAGGACATGAGCGCCGCACGAAAAATCATGCTGATCACCGGCGCCTCCGGCGGCATCGGCGCCGAACTGGCGCGGATCGCCGGCCTCAAGGGACACGATCTCGCGCTGGTGGCCCGCAACAGGGCGGCGCTCGACGCGCTCGCCGACGAAATCGCGCGCTATCCCGGACGCAGCGCGCCACGGCCGCTGGTGTTCGCCTGCGATCTGGCGGCCCCCGGCGCCGGCGCCGCCGTCGAGAGCTTCCTCGCCGAGGCCGGGGCGGAGCCGGAAATCCTGGTCAACAACGCCGGCTATGGCGTGCTGGGCGCGGCGGCGGAGAGCGACTTTTCCGCGCAACTCGGCATAATCGACCTCAATATCAGGACGTTGACAGAGCTTTGTCTGCGTTTCTCGAAAGCCTTGATCGCGAACAACGGCCGCATCCTCAATGTCGCCTCGGTCGCCGCCTATATGCCCGGGCCCGGCATGGCCGTGTATTACGCCAGCAAGGCCTATGTGCTGTCTTTTACCGAAGCCCTTTCCCAGGAGCTGGCGCCGCAGGGCGTCAGCGTCACCGCTTTGTGCCCCGGCCCGGTTCCCACCGGTTTCGGCGACCGCGCCGGATTTGGCGACAAGATGGGTTTCGTCAAGCTGGCCTATGTCTCCGCGCAGGACGTCGCCCAAGCCGGCTATGACGCGATGATGGCGGGCCAGCGCGTCGAAATCCCCGGTCTGCTGACAAAAATCATGGTTTTCGCCGCGTCCCTCACCCCGAAGGCGCTGCTGCTCAAAAATGTCGCCGCCATGCAATTGCGGCGCGAAAAGGAGGGCGCGGAATGAACTGCGCCGATGGTCCCTTGTCCTTGCCCGCCTACAAGCCGGTTTTGATCGTCCTGCACGGAGAGCATTCGTCGCCGGGGCGGATCGGGCGCCTGTTGCGCGAATTGGGCGCGCCGCTCGACATCCGCCGCCCCCGGTTCGGCGACCCGCTGCCGGAAACCCTCGCGGATCATGCCGGCGCGGTGTTCTTCGGCGGGCCGATGAGCGCCAATGACGAGGACGACTGGCTGAAGCGCGAGATCGACTGGATCGCGGCGCCGCTCAAGGAAAACAAGCCCTATCTGGGCATCTGCCTCGGCGCGCAACTCTTGGCCCGCCAACTCGGGCAGAAGGTCGATGTTCACCCGGAAGGCAAGGTGGAGGTGGGCTATTACCCGATCCATCCGACCGAACATGGCCATTGCCTGTGCGATTCCCCTTTCCCCGAGCGGGTCTATCAGTGGCACCGCGAGGGATTCGACTGTCCCACCGGCGCGCTTCTTCTTGCGGAAGGGGAGGATTTTCAGGCGCAGGCGATCAAGGTCGGCGAGCGCGCGTTTGGGCTGCAATTCCACCCCGACGTCACCTATGAGATGATCTGCCGCTGGACGATCACCTCGCTCGATCGCGTGAACCATCCCAGCGCCCAGACCCGCCAGCGCCACATCGACGGCTGGTTCCAGCACGACCGCTCGATCGCGCGCTGGACCGTGGAGTTTTTGCGGCGCTGGCTCGGCGCGCGGGAGCTTGACGATGGGGTCGCGCCGGCCGAGTGATCCGAAACCCGAATGATCCATTCGGATTTCGGATTATAAAACGTGGCGCGGGGCCGTCGGGCGGGCGGTCTGGAACTCGCCCCGCGTTGCGAGAATGAGAGCAACCAGCGCCAAGGCCAAAGCCGTAACCCACCAAAGCTGCAACGCGCCGCCGCCGAGGACGCCGAACGCCACCACGAACGTCAAGGCGCCCATCCAGTACGGCGCCGCCTTTGCGCTCTGGACTGCCGCCAGCCGATAAGCCCAGTAGAGCAGGGCCGCGCTCGCCAAGGCGCCGAGAACGCCGAGATCGGTCCACATCTCAAAAAGCGAGCTTTTCGGCGTCTCCGCGCCGAGGTAGCCGTGGAAATAGCCCGACGCCACGTAATTGAATCCATGCCCGGTGAACAAACGGACGCCATCGACGGTGAGAATGCCGTTCCAGTCCTTCAGCCAGGCCAGGCTGGCGACGGCGTCGCCAATCAGCGGCCCCAGAAGCCAAGGCAAGAGTGGCGCGAATATGAAGCTGACCGCGCCGATCCGACCGATCCAGAACCCGGATTTCTCTTTGTTGATTTTGGCCGCCAGGAACGCCAGGGCCGCCAGGATTGTCGCAAGCAACGCGGTTGTGGCGTGAACGGAAAGCGCGGCGGCGACGGAGACAATCGCAACGCTCGCCGCCATGGTCGGGCGGCCACGCAGGACCACCGCCAGCATCGCCGGCCACACCAGCAGCAGCAAGACGCTCGTCGCGCGCGATAAAGTTTCGGTCGTCAGGGCATTGTGCCGTTCGGTCGACAGGACAATGTCCAGAACGACGACTCCGAACGAAGCCACAGCGACGCCAAGCGGCAGCACGTACAAATTCGCCGGCCGGCTTCGCGCCGGAAGCACGGAAGCCACGGGCAAGACGAGGAGTAAGGTTGAAACGATCTTGAACAAACGCGGCGCCGCCTCGGCCGGAAATGGGGTCCAGAGCAGCGATGCGAAGGCCCAAACAGAGACACAGACGCACGCCAGACCGATGCGCGAGGCCAGGAACGCGAAAACCTCTTTGACTCGCATGAGCTGCGAAAGCATCAATCCCGCGGCCAGGATCAAGACGGCGGCGATCGGACTCACCACGAAGATCGAGCGTTGAGACATCAGCAAGGCGATTGGAGTAACGACAAAGCCCAGAATAAGGCCGACTCGCATCAGAAAATGAGCGGCGTCCACCGACGTTTGATCTGCAGCATTGATGAAAGGCTTGGCCACAACGTTATCGCAATGGGAGGATCGTGTCGGTACATTAGACAAATGGTGAGCGCGCGGCTGTGCCTAATTGGAGACAGTCGTTGAAAAAGGCGATCAAAAACGCCTCTTGCCGTCCAACCCGAAATTTCGCGACGGGCGCGCGGGATTCACATTGGCCGCGCAATCGGGCCAGAGGCCGCCCCCCCAAATTGCAGCGACGGGCCGGGGCGCTTGCCGACGTCCCGGGTCGGTGCTAACCAATCCCGACTGGTCAGGATCACACATGAATATCCGTTTGCACAAGGGCGACCTTCCCGAGAGTTTTTCGCCCGGCTCTTCTGTCGCTATCGACACGGAAACCTTGGGGCTAAATCCCCACCGCGACCGCCTTTGTCTCGTTCAACTGTCAACCGGCGACGGGACTGCCGATCTTGTGCAAATTGAGCGGGGCCAGAGCGAAGCGCCCAATCTGACCAGACTGCTTACGACCAGCGAGGTGACCAAGATCTTTCATTTCGCGCGGTTCGATCTTGCTATTTTGCAAGAGACTTTCAAGATAAGAACGTCCAACGTCTATTGCACCAAAATCGCTTCCAAGCTCGTAAGAACATACACGGATCGCCACGGCCTCAAGGATCTCGTACGGGAACTGCTTGGCGTCGACATATCGAAGCAACAACAGTCGTCGGATTGGGGCGCGAAAAATCTGAGCGAAGCGCAGTTGCTCTATGCCGCATCGGATGTGTTGCATTTGCACGCGCTACGCGAAAAGCTCGATGGCATGCTGAAGCGTGAACATCGTCTTGAAGTGGCGCGGCAATGTTTTGCCTTTTTGCCAACGCGCGCCGAGTTGGATTTGATGGGGTGGCCCGACACTGATATTTTTGCGCACAGCTGAGAACCCCTAGCGCATATATCGCCATCGTTCAGCTTGTATTCATCCCGCGCGATCAAGGGATGGCGCTGTTTTTAAGATTCTTGATCGGGAGGGATTTTGCCGAACATGTCGCAGGGCGGATACATGCGGGGCGAGCGGCAGCAGGGACATTTCGGCGACGGCTTGCCGGACGTTCCCGCGCATCGTCAACAAGCCTTCGTGGCCGCCTCGCGTCACTCGCGGCGGGTTCGGCTGGTCCGGCTTGCAATTGTCGGTTCCGCCGTGCTTGGCGTGATTGTGCTGATTGG
Source organism: Rhodoblastus sphagnicola (assembly GCF_002937075.1). Taxonomy (GTDB): domain Bacteria; phylum Pseudomonadota; class Alphaproteobacteria; order Rhizobiales; family Beijerinckiaceae; genus Rhodoblastus; species Rhodoblastus sphagnicola. Next base: position 83,509 of record NZ_NHSJ01000138.1, on the reverse strand, counting down.
GAGTTCTTTCTTCCGTGCGCCCGAGACGCCTGGCGCCCACCTTCAACTGGATAAACTCGGTCTTTCCGGCGACAAGATCACGATGGAAAATCCAAAACTGACGGGCGTGAGACGGGATGGGCGCCCGTTCGAAGTCACCGCGCGCTCCGGCGTCCAGAACCCGCGCGACCCCAGTCGAATGGAGTTGACGGCGCTGGACGCGAAACTCCGCATGACCGACGAAGGCGACACGCGTGTAGTCGGCGATCGCGGATCCTACGATTCCAACGGACAGACTTTATTGCTATCGGGTCATGTGCGCATTACAAGCGGCTCTTATAATCTCGCCATGGACCGGGCTTTGATGAATTTCAAGACCAACGCCATGAGTTCGAACGATCCGGTCCTTTTGACTTTCGCAGACGGTTCGATCAGCGCCGATTCAATTGCCATGAGCGATAACGGCGCACAACTTTCATTCATTGGCAATGTGCAATCGACGTTCAGACAGGGCGATGGGGAAACCAGTCCTGCGCGCCAGAACTGAAGGAAACGGTCCTTGACGCATTCACGAAAACGCCTGGGAATTGTCGTCGCCTGTCTCGCGATGACGACATGCGCTCTTGCTCAGGCGCCAACCCAAGCGCCGACCCAAACGCCGACCCAAGGGGGCGCGCTGCTCCCCGGCTCGAACAGCAAGGAGCCGATCAACATCGCAGCGGACAAGCTCGATTATTTCGACAAGGAGCAAAAAGCGATCTATTCGGGAAATGTTGTGGTTGTCCAAGGTGACACACGCCTGAATGCGTCGGTTTTGACCATATTGTTTGATCGGAAGGGCGCCGCCACAAAGACTTCCGGGCAAAACGCGGCCAATTCGCAACTGCGGTCGATGAAGGGGGATGGCCCGATCACGATCGTCAACAAGGATCAGGTCGGCGTCGGCGACGCCCTTTTCTACGACAAGACCAAGAACAAGTTTTCGCTGAGCGGAAATGTTTCCTTGTCGCAAGGAGAAAACATCACCAAAGGCGATGAACTGGTCTATGATTTACAGAGCGGCCAAGCGGTCGTCTCGTCCAAGGGGCGCGTGAAGAGCCGGATCGTTCCCGGTGACAAATCGGCGCAACCAGCCCCCCCGCAAAATCCTCGCGCCGGCCATTGAAGGTCGGAAAGCGATGCTGAACGTCCATCACTTGGGAAAAGCCTACAAATCTCGCCATGTCGTCGAGGATGTCAGCCTGAACGTCAGACGCGGCGAGGCCGTGGGGCTCCTCGGACCCAACGGGGCGGGCAAGACGACCGTCTTTTACATGATCACGGGCCTGGTCAAGCCGGACAAGGGCATGATCGAACTCGACGGACATGACGTCACCGGCCTGCCGATGTACCGGCGCGCCCGATTGGGCATTGGCTATCTGCCACAAGAGGCTTCGATTTTTCGTGGCCTGACCGTCGAGGAAAACATTCGCGCCGTTCTCGAAATCGCCGAACCCGACCGCAACCAGCGCGCGCAACAGTTGGAAGCCCTGCTCGAGGAGTTCGACATCAAGCGTCTGCGCAAGTCCCCCTCCATCGCCCTTTCCGGCGGTGAGCGGCGGCGCTGCGAAATCGCGAGAGCCCTTGCGAGCAATCCCTCTTTCATGCTGCTCGATGAGCCTTTCGCGGGCATAGATCCCATCGCCGTGGGCGATATCCAGGACCTGGTTCATCACCTGAAAGGGCGCGGCATTGGCGTCCTGATTACCGATCATAACGTCCGTGAAACCCTCGGCTTGATCGACCGGGCCTATATCATCCACTCCGGTCATGTTCTGACGGAGGGAGGGCCCGACGAGATCGTGGCCAACCCGGAGGTCCGCCGCCATTATCTTGGTGAAGGATTCAGGATGTGACGATCCCGGCGGGGTCCGTCTGACGCAGAGACAAAACAACTATTTGGCGGCATTAACCTTGTTCCCGCCCTTCATTTCGTTGATGATTTTTTTCTTGGCGGCTTCCCTCAAAAGGGTGTAAGCAAGAAACGGGCCGTTTTTCCATAGGTTCGTGAGTCTCAATGGCTTTATCCGCAAAAATGCTGCTTCGGCAGGGCCAGTCGCTGGTGATGACGCCGCAGCTTTTGCAGGCGATCAAGCTGTTGCAATATTCGAGCGTCGAACTCTCCGCCTTCGTCGAAGAGGAGCTGGAGCGCAATCCGCTGCTCGAGCGGGTGGAAGAAACCGCCGACCAACCCCTGACGGGCATTGACGCGCTCGCGGAAGCGCAGGACCAGAAAGCCCAATCCGAATTTTCGTCCGGCGAACCGCAAGAGTCCGACTGGAGCAGCGATCAGCTTGCTGTTTCAGGTCAGGCTCTGTCGGACAGCCTGGGAACGGATGTCGAAAACGCATTTGATGCGGAGCGGGACTTGTCGCCCGCCGCCGACCAGACCAAGCTCGAATCGCTGGGCATGTCCGATACGGCCTGGTCTGGAGCAGGCGGCGGCGAAAGCTCGGGCGAATCGAGCAATATCGAAGCCTATATCGCTGAAGAGACCACTCTGACCAATCATCTGGCGCGCCAACTCGCCATTGCGACGTCGGACCCTGTTCAGCGGATGATCGGCATGGCGATCATAGACGCCCTGGATGAGGCGGGCTACCTCCGGGAAAAAACCGAAGATATTGCAAATCGCCTCGGCGCGACCGACGAAATGGTCGAGGAAGCGCTCACCCTGGTTCAGAGCCTCGATCCGACGGGCATCGCGGCGCGCGATCTCGCGGAATGTCTCGCCTTGCAATTGCGCGAACGCGACAGGTGCGATCCGGCCATGCAGGCGATGCTCGCCAATCTGCATCTGGTCGCCAAGCGCGACCTGGCGGCGCTGCGGAAAATATGCGGCGTCGACGACGAGGATATCACGGACATGCTGGCGGAGATCCGAACGCTTGACCCCAAACCTGGGCGGGTCTTCGGCTCAACCGCGTCGACGCTCGTCATCCCCGATGTCATTGTCAAGTCCGCCAGGGACGGTTCGTGGGTGATCGAGTTGAACGCCGAGGCGCTGCCGCGCGTGCTGGTCAACCAAACCTATGCCGCGCGCGTTTCCCGGGCCAACAATGGCGACAATGACAAGACCTTCATTTCCCAGTGTTTGCAGACCGCCAACTGGCTCACGAAGAGCCTCGAACAGCGCGCGCGCACGATCCTGAAGGTGGCCACCGAAATCGTGCGCCGGCAAGACGCCTTTCTTTCGCAGGGCGTGGAATTCCTGCGTCCGTTGAATCTCAAGAATATCGCCGACGCCGTCGGTTTGCACGAATCCACTGTTTCCCGCGTCACGTCGAACAAATACATGTCCACGCCGCGCGGAATGTTCGAACTCAAATATTTCTTCACCGCCTCGATCGCCGCCCACGGCGGCGGCGACGCTTACTCCGCCGAAGCCGTTCGATTCAAGATCAAGCAGATGATTGACGCCGAGGCGCCGAACGCTGTGCTGTCGGACGACGCCATTGTCGAGAAACTGAGGGAACACGACATAGATATCGCGCGCCGCACGGTCGCCAAATACCGGGAAAGCTTGAAAATCCCGTCTTCCGTCGAGAGACGGCGCGAAAAGCAGTCGCAAACGGCGCGTTTCGCATGAAAGCTCTTCCAGCATTGACTTCGGTGGCGTAGGCTTCTAACCCTCTCGTTCCAAGCAGCCCGCTTCGAGCGGCGCGCAAAGGATGGTCGTCAGCAACGCGAAAAGCGTCTCTATCGGAACAATGACATGGGTTTGCGCATCTCTGGAAAGAACATAAACATCGGCGAGGCTCTGCGTACACATGTTTCCGAGCGTCTTAAGAGCGTAACAGAGAAATATTTCGATGGCTCGGTGACGGGACACGTCACGATCGAACCCGAAGGTTCCGGTTATCGCGCGGATTGCACCCTGCACCTCGCCTCGGGCGTCACCATTCAGGCCGAAGGCCGCGCCCAGGAAGTTTACGCGAGCTTCGATCAGACCGCCACGCGAATCGAAAGCCGTATGCGTCGATACAAGCGCAAGCTGAAGGATCGCAGCGCATCGCAGCAACGCGAGGCTCCGGCCGAACCGGTTCACTACACCGTTCTCAGCGCGCTTGACGAGACAGAGGAAGCGCCTTCCGAGAGCGAGTTCAAGCCGGCGATCGTTGCGGAATCCGAAAAGGTGCTACAGCAATTGTCGGTATCGGCCGCGGTGCTGGAACTGGACCTGACAGGCATGCCCGTTTTGGCGTTTCGTCACGCAACCACAGGCCGCGTGAATGTCATTTACCGTCGCACGGACGGCAACATCGGCTGGATCGATCCAGCCGGAAGCGCCAAGGCGTCTTCGGGGGCGTGATGCTGTTCGGAAAGGGGAGAGCGTTGGCCTTGCGTTTACGCTACGCATGGCCAATGGCCGCGTTTCAATATAGAATGGTTGGCCGGTCGTGCGTAGAGCTTGCGACGGGATGCTGATGGTCTGGGCATTATTCCCGCTCTGGAGAAGCCAGTTGAGCAGGGATGTGATTTACGCCCGAAAATCGCCCTTTCGGCGCTGTGACGGAATGTGATCCGAATGCCGCTAGAACAAATCATTGTTCCCAATGCAATCATCCCTGCCTTGCGGGTCAACAGCAAGAAGCAGGCGCTGCAGGAGTTGAGCGAGAAGGCCGCGGAGATATCGGGATTGCCGGCTCGCGAGATCTTCGACGCCTGGATTCAACGCGAGAAACTGAATTCCACCGGGTTGGGCGACGGCATCGCCATCCCGCACGGACGCCTGTTGAACGCCAATCGTATTTTCGGGCTTTTTGCGCGTCTGGAACGCCCGATCGACTTTGAGTCGCTCGATAATCAGCCCGTGGATATTATTTTTGGATTGATTGCGCCCGAATCGGCGGGCGCGGATCACCTGAAGGCGCTTGCGAGTATCGCCCGCGTCCTGCGAAACCCCGCCACGGTCGCCAAAATTCGCGCGACCCGCGAGGCCTCCGCGCTTTATGCTCTTCTGATCCAGCCAGCGCGGGCTTCCGACGCCGCATGACGGTAACGACTCTTCGTTAAAACAATCGGTTTGGCGCGCTGTTCGGGAACGATCAATGCTTGGTGACGCACTCGCCAGTCTCAGGGAAATCTTCACGCCGGCATTCCGGGGCGTTCTCGTCAAATCCTTGAGCCTGACCTTCGCGATCCTGGCCGCCCTCTGGCTTGTTCTCGATCGCCTTGCCCTGTCCGTTTCCGCCGGTTCCATTACGGCCCCCTGGCTGGTCCTCATCGTCAAGGTGACGACGGCGCTGGGGTTGTTCGTCGGCCTGATCTTCCTGATTGCGCCGGTGTCGATGCTCGTCGCCGGCTTTTTCCTGGACGAACTGGCCGAGCATGTTGAAACGAGCATTTATCCCGCCGGACGGACGGGAAAGATCGCGCCGGCGCTGCAATCCATCTGGTTGGCGCTGAAATTTTCGATGGTTTCGCTGCTGGTCAACGTCGTCGCCTTCGGCCTTTGGCTGCTGCCCGGAATCAACGCCGTGATTTTCTTCATGGCGAACGCCTATCTGTTTTCACGAGAATATTTCGAACTCGCGGCCCTGCGGTTTCACCCGATCGACGAGGTGCGAAATCTTCGTATCCGCAATCGATTCACGATTTTCAGCGCAGGCCTGATCATGGCTGTTGTCGTCGCGACGCCGGTCCTGAACCTGGTCACGCCGCTGTTTGGCGTCGCGTTCATGGTTAGACTCCACAAACGCCTCGCGCCACCGACGCCGCAAGCCTGATCAGGCGAGGCGCTCGTCGGCGAATTGACCGCCCTTGCGATAGCGATGGAGATAGGCGGGAACGATGGCTTCCATCGATTCGGGCGTAATACCGAGTCCTTTCAGCGTGCGGCCTTCGGCCTCGGCTTCGGCGGACACCACGTTGTCATGCTTCAGAAGCTCGACCTGATCGCGCGTGAAGACGAACTCCGCCGGCAGCAAGCCGAGCAGCGCCTTGTTGGCCAGCTCCGTGATCCCGCCGATGGTCGAGGCCAGACCGAACGAGATCGGAGCCAGGACGCGCGGCCGCTTGGTCACGGCAAGCACGAACGCCATGAGTTCCCGCATGGTCCGGATCGCGGGACCGCCGAGTTCATAAACAGCGCCCGGTCTTCCTTCGCCCGCCAGCAGCCGCGAAGCGGTCGCGGCGACATCGCCGACGTAAACCGGCTGCAATCTGGTGGTTCCGCCGCCGATCAGCGGCAAAGCGGGCATCAAACGGGCCATCGAGGCGAAACGGTTGAAGAACTGGTCTTCCGGACCGAACACAACAGACGGGCGCAAGATATTCGCATGCGGCGTGGCGGAAAGGACCGCAGCCTCCCCCAGCGCCTTGCTGCGCGCATAGGCGGACGCTGAATTGGCGTCGGCGCCGATCGCGGACATATGCACGAACTTGCCAATGCCCGCGTTCTTCACCGCGTCCGCGACGGCGGCGGCGCCTTGCGCCTGGACCCGATCGAAGCTTTGCTTTCCGGTTTCCGCGAGAATGCCGACCAGATTGACCGCCGCTTCGGCGCCGCTGAGCGCGGCGGCGAGCGATTCGGGAAACCGGATGTTGGCCTGAACGGCATGAATTTGTCCGACCTTGCCAAGAGGCTGGAGGTGATAGGCGAGTTCGGGGCGGCGCGTGGCGACGCGGACGCGCCAGCCCTCTCGCGCCAGGGCGCGGACAAGATGGCGTCCGATGAAGCCCGATCCGCCAAAGACGGTGACGATACGATCGCTGGAGCTTGAGAAGTCTCTCATCATGCGCGCCTTTGCTGCTTCGTTCGCGGGGTGTTAGTCAATACTGAAACGTTGGTCCATGCGTCTGTTTGAGGAGGTCAGGGCGAGCGCGGTCCCATGCGCGCTTCGCCCATCAAGGCCGGCGCGCCATGCTCCGTATGCGCCATCAACCGCAGAACCCCCACAAACCCGGCATCGCCGTCCTCGACTTTCGCGACGCGTCCCGAAAGCGTCGCGCGTTCGCCCTCAAGCACGGGCGTCAGGAATTGCCCTTTCAGGCTCAAAGCCAACAGGTCCGCGCGCCAGTCCCGCAACAACGGCTCGAATGCCGCGAGCAACCGCATCCCATGCACGGGCCGCGCGGAAAAACCGAACCGGCGGGCGAAGGGCAGATCAAGGTGCAACGGGTTTGAATCGCCGGAAGCTGCGGCATAGGCGGCCAAATTTTCATGAGAAAATGGGCCGATCACCCATATCGGCAGTTTCTCGCCACTTTTAAGCGCCGGAGAGATCAAACGGGGGCCTCGGAAACAGGAATTGCAGCCGGATCGATCAAACGAAGCGTCGAAACCACGCTGCCGACGATGGAGCCGTCGACGGCGTGAATCTCCGCCGTCGCAATCAGGCGGGGCGGATCCATCTCGCGTCGTAATTCCAGCATGAGATCGTAAGCCTTGTCGAGTTGCAGCGGCTCGAAATAGTCAAAATTTTGCGCCTCATGCACGGGAAGACCGATTTCTTGCGCGGCGGCGCGGATCGGTTCGCCGATTTCCGGGCTTTTCATCCAGACAACCGGGAAACTGAGGGGCACCGCGCCGTCCTCGTCGCGCCAACCGGTTTCACGCCGGAACGCCCGCACCGCCTCCTTCGCCGTGGTGACGCGCAGGGGACCGGCGCGCTGAACTGTCGGCGCGCCCGTCATGTCAAGCCGCCGGCGTGACAATGAGCGATGCGTTGATGCCGCCGAAAGCGAAGGAGTTGGAAAGCACCGCGCGCATGGGCCATTCAACGGCCGCCGCGCCAACCAGCCTGATCGCGCAGCGCGGATCCTGAAGCTCGACATTCATGCTGGGGGGGGCGACTTGTTCCCGCAACGCCATCACGGAAATGACGAGTTCGATCGCGCCCGCCGCGCCAAGCGTATGACCGTGAATGGGCTTTGTCGATGACACCAGCAAGTTTTCGCAATGCGATCCGAAACTGCGATTCAACGCCTCCGCCTCGTTGGCGTCATTGGCGACGGTGGCGGTCCCGTGGGCGTTCACATAGGCGATATCTTCCGGCTTGAGGCCGGCGTCGTCCAGAGCCATGTTCATGCAGGCGGACGCGCTCGCCTCGTCCGGGCGGACCGGATCGAGCGCGTCGCTGTTGGTGCCGTATCCGGCGAGATAACACAGCGGGCGGGCGCCGCGCGCGCGCGCGATCTCCTCGGCTTCGAGGATGAATATCGCCGCGCCTTCGCCCAACACCATGCCATTGCGGTTCTTGGCGAAGGGCCGGCACAGATCGGGGGTCAGAACACGCAAGCTTTCCCAAGCGCGCATGGCGCCGTTGGTTGCGCAGGCTTCGGCGCCGCCGACGATGGCGCGATCGATCATGCCCGATCGGATCATCTGCATGGCCAGGCCGATGGCCTGGGCGCCGGACGAACACGCGCTCGCCACGGCGAAACACGGACCGGTCGCGCCAAATCGCATCGACAGCAACGCCGGCCCCGCGCTGGGAATGAGTTTTGGCACCGTCAGCGCCTCGGGCCGCTTGTTGGCGAAATAGACGGAGTAGATGCCGTCGTCGATCGTGTGCATGCCGCCAATGCCGGTGCCGAGCAGAGCGGCGCAGCGCGGACCCTGGCGCACGGCGCGATCGAGTCCCGCCTGGGCGAAGGCCTCATCGGCCGCAACCAGCGCATAGGCGGCGAAACGGTCGGCAAATGGCGCGACTCCCGGCTCGAGGCGCGCGTCCACATCGAAATCACGCACCTGGGCGGAAATCTTGATCCGTCCACCGTAGGGCTGGCGCACCTCCAGCGCCCCCACGCACGATTGCCCGTCGCGGGCGGCGCGCCATAAAGGTTCGACGCCGGTTCCTGCGGCGGACACGGATCCCATGCCCGTGACGACGACGCGGCGAGCGGTCATTTCTCCGCTTTTTCCTTGATGATATGCGCGCCGATCGCCTCGACCAGGCCCTTGAGGTCCTTGGCCTCCTGGAACGAGCCGTCCATCGGGATATAAACGTCGAATTTTTCTTCGATCGCGGTCAGGATCATGACGATATCGATGGATTTCAATCCCAGGCTTTCAATCGTCGCGTCATCTTGTAGTTTTTCGCGAGAAATCATCCCCTCGGTCGCGATCACGTTGAGAATCTCGTTGACCATCGCTTGCTGGTCATTCGGGGCCGAAGTCACAAGCTCACCTCTGATTGCAGTCGCTGCTCAGTCGCCGAATTCCGCCCGCTTTGCGGCGGAAAATCGGCGGATTTGTTATCGCGCGTTCGAACGCGATCTTTCTCATGTAGCAAATGCCTTGGGCTCGCACCAACAATTTTCGGTCGAGAAGGCCGAGGCCCGCCGCTTGACCGCGCCATCGCCCAGGTCAGCGTTGCGACACATATCAGCGTTGCAACACATATCAGCGTTGCAACACATACATGCCGGGGGCATCGCACAGCGCGGGCGCCATCGGAGGAGGATCGATAGGCGGACCGGAAAGCGAATCGAGCCAGTCAACCCATGCCAGCCACCAGGAACCCGCGAAGTGTGGCGCGCGCGCCAGATAGTCGTCCGGCGTTGGCGACGGCTGGCCTTTTGCGCGCTTCATAAGGCGGTACGAGCGATTCTTGTGTCCGGGCTCGCTCACGATTCCGCTGTTGTGGCCTCCCGAGGCCAGCAGAAACACGGTGTCGCCGGGGATCAAATCAACAATCTTGAATACGGATCGCCAGGGCGCGACATGGTCCGTCTCCGCGCCCACGGCGAAAATTGGGGCGGCGATCGCGGCAAGGTCAACGGCGCGCCCTCCGGCCAGAAACCGTCCCTTGGCCAAATCATTGTTCAGGAACATTCCGCGCAGATATTCCGAATGCATGCGATAGGGCATTCGGGTCGCGTCGGCGTTCCAGGCCATCAAATCGTTTGGATGCTCTCTTTCTCCGAGCAGATAGGTTTTCACGATCCGAGACCAGACGAGGTCGCGCGCCCGGAGCATGCTGAAGGCTCCGGCCATTTGCCACGCTTCAAGATAGCCCTGCCGGGCCATCAGGCGATCCAATCGATCAAGCTGCGTCTCATCGATGAAGATCTTGAGTTCTCCCGGCTCGGAGAAATCCGTTTGGGCGGCCAGGAGCGTCAAGCTCGCGAGGCGCCCATCGCCGTCTCGCGCCATTGCCGCCGCCGTGGCGGCGAGCAGTGTTCCACCCAGGCAATAGCCGAGGGCGTGAACAGATTTGGCCTTGGTGATGTGTTCAATGGCGTCGAGCGCGGTCATCGGACCCAGTCGGCGGTAATCGTCCAGACACGTCTGAGCCAACTCCCGGCCTGGATTGCGCCATGAGATGCAAAATACCGTATATCCCCGACCAACCAGGTAGCGAATCAACGAATTGTGCGGAGAGAGATCAAGAATATAGTATTTCATGATCCAGGCTGGAACGATAAGAACAGGCTCCGGCCGTGTTTTCTCGGTCACAGGTGTATATTGAATCAACTCAATCAGTTCATTGCGCAAAACCACCTTGCCGGAGGTCGCGGCGAGATCCTTTCCAACGATATAATCGCTGGGAGCGCGCTTGTGAGAATATTCATTGCTCAGATCATCCAAGCAATATTGCGCTCCTCGAACCAAGTTGAGACCGCCCTGTTCCAGGGTCACGCGCAGAACTTCGGGATTCATCCATGGAATATTCGACGGGGAAAAAGCGTCGAGCCATTGACGCGCCGCAAAAGCCGCCAAATCCGCGTGATGAGCTGAAATTCCGGGAACGTTGCGCGCGGCTTGTTCCAGCCATCCTTCCGCCAACTGGAAATTCCGCGCAACGAAATTGAACGGCGGCGCGCGCCAAGCGGGATCGGAAAATCGATGATCGTCCCTACCGGTCTTGGGAACCTCGCCGTCGCGGATCGCGCCTTGCGCGTCTTCAAAGGCGACCAGCCCCTGTTTGAGCCAAAAAGCCGGATTCGCCGCGGCGTGGCTGAAGACATCCATCAAGGCGGGTGTCAACGTGTCCGGCGCGAGCGGCCCTGGCAACCCGCCCTCGTCAGCCGCGCCCGACGGTTCATCGCGTGGGGGCTGCCCAGTGGTTGCGCTTTCAGGCATTTACGGACTCCACGCGCGCATTTATAGCGCCCGACGGAACATTTTCCAATGCCTTTGACCAGACCCGCTTGCGCGACTATCCGCGCCTCCGATCGGAGGCTCCCTCACGGCGTGTCGGCTTTCCGAAGGATTTGGTCGTCTTGCAGGCTGGCGCCCGTTGCGGGAAAACCCAGCCTTGCCGTCGCATCGCCGCGCAAAAGCGTGACGTTAAAGAAAAAGGCCACAGCTTTGAAGCCATGGCCCTTCACGTTGGAATTTAGCTGTCGCAAAAATCAGCAACGCCAAAACTGAAGGGCTGGAATTCCCCGGCCCTTTCACCAGATCGCTGTCTGGATCAATCTTCCTTGGACTTCAGCGTCAAGACCTGACGACCGTTGTACATGCCCGTCTTGAGATCGACGTGATGCGGACGGCGCAGTTCGCCGGAATCCTTGTCCTCGACATAGGTCGGCGCGGCCAGCGCATCGGCCGAGCGCCGGAAGCCGCGCTTCATCGGCGAGGTTTTTCTTTTCGGAACAGCCATTTTCTTCTCCGTGCCCGCTTGCGCGAGGATGTTCTAGGCGCGCAATCGGGGGCGCGCGGAAATTCAAGAGCGCGTCTCATACAGAGAATGTCGCGAAAAGGCTAGAGCGCGCGACAAAAAAACTCGGCGTTCAGCGGAACAGGTCGAGCGTGAAGGCGTCGGCGACATGCTGCGGCGGACGGCCCGGCGAGATGAAAATCGCGTCGCCTCGAACAATGAGATTGGCGGCCCAATGATTGCGGGAAAGCCAAAACCGCGCCGCGCGCGAGATGCGCGCGACCTTGACCGCCGTGATCGCCTCCCGCGCCATATCCACTTGGGGCCGCGCCTTCACCTCGACAAAGACCACGGTCGCGCCCCGATGCGCCACAATATCGATCTCGCCGCCCCGCGCCACGACATTGCGCGCGACGATCCGATAAAGTTTGAGTCGCAGCCAGAGCGCCGCCAGGCTTTCGGCGCGCAGTCCGAATGCGCGCGCCTTTTGTCTTTCGTGGGTCATTCGGCCTTGTCTTCGACGGAAATCTCCAGAGCGCGCGCGTAAATCACCCGTCGCGGGTGACCTGTCTCGGCGGAGACGACGCTGGCGGCGTCCTTGACTGAAAATTTCCGCAAGGCGGCCCGAATGCGGTCGTCGAGGGCGGCGCCCGCAAGCGCGGGCGCTTCCTCGCCGGGCGGCGCCACCAGAAGGACGATTTCGCCTTTTGGCGGGCCGTCCCGCTCATAATCCACCGCCAAGACATCGAGCGCGCCGCGTCGCACGGATTCGAAATGCTTGGTCAGCTCGCGCGCGACCGCCGCATCGCGCGGGCCCAGCACGGCGGCGAGGTCGCCAAGCGTTTCCACCAGCCGGCGCGCGGATTCGAAAAACACCAGCGTGCCGGGAATGGCCGCCAATTCCGCGATGCGCGCGCGCCGCGCGCCGCTCTTGGCGGGAAGAAACCCCTCGAAGAAAAAGCGGTCGGTCGGCAAGCCCGCGACCACCAGGGCGGCAAGCACCGCCGACGGGCCCGGCGCCGAAGTCACCGGCAAGCCAAGCGCCACGGCTTCGACCACCAGCTTGAACCCGGGATCGGACACCAGCGGCGTGCCGGCGTCGGAAATCAGGGCGAGGCTTTCGCCTTTTTGCAGCCGCGCCAGCAAGATCGGCCGCATGGCGGCGGCGTTGTGCTCGTGATAGGCGACCAGCGGCGTGGCGATGCCGTAATGCGCAAGCAGGTTGCGGCTGACGCGGGTATCCTCGGCGAGAACGGCGTCGGCCGCCGCCAGCGTCGCCAGGGCGCGCAAGGTGATGTCGCGCAAATTGCCGATCGGGGTGGCGACGACGTGCAATCCGGGCGCTATTCTCTCGGCTTCCGCGCGCAATCCGAACGCGACGAAGGATGAAACCGGCTGCGCATTCGACGGATCATGCACCATGGCGCGCGCCTTTCGAGAAACACGACTTCGCAAAAAGCGGGCCAGCCCTCGGCGACTCGCCGCTTTCAGTTGCCAGACCGCTCGCCTATGCCGTATGACTGCGCTTCAGGATCTGTCAAGCGCGTACAGCTGAAGGACCGCCTTCGACGCAACGCGGAGGAAGAGTTTGCGGCTTTCCATGGATTTTTGGCCTCGCGCCATCGGCTGCTGCCTCGTTGCGGCGCTCGTCGGCTGTTCGAGTACTGGTCTGGGGTCCTTGACCCGCACGGACGAGGCGCTGAACGCCCCCGTCGCTCCCGTGCAATCTTCGGCCCTCCCAGGCGCGGCGGCCAATGGCGGCGTCATTGGCTCAGGCCCGATCAAGGTGGCGCTGATCCTGCCCCTGACACAAGGCTCCGGGCCGAGCGCCGTTGGCCAATCCATGCGCAACGCCGCGGAATTGGCGCTTTCCGAAGCGGGCGCGTCGGACATTACCCTGCTGGTCAAGGACGATCGCTCGACGCCCGACGGCGCGAGGGAGTCCACGCACGTGGCGCTGAACGAAGGCGCCGAATTGATCCTGGGGCCGCTGTTCGCGGGCGACGTGCGCGCGGCGGCCGAAGCGGCGCACGGCGCTGGAAAGCCGGTGATCGCCTATTCCACCGACATGTCGGTTACGACAAAGGGCGTCTATCTCCTGTCGTTCCTGGTCGAGAATTACGTCGACCGCATCGTGGATTACGCCGCCAGCCACGGCAAGAAATCGATCGCGGTGATGGCGCCAAACAACGACTACGCCAACGTCGCCCTCGGCGCCCTGCAACAGGCCGCCGCCCGACGCGACATGCGCGTCGCCGCGATCGAGCGTTACAATTCCGGCTCCGCGAAGGAGGCCGCAAGCAAGATCGCCGCGCTTGGCGGCCAGGTCGACGCCTTGTTCATCCCGGAGCAGGCGGCGGCCATGCCGGACGTCGCCCGCGCGCTCGCCGCCAATGGCCTCGATTCGCACAAGCTGCAAATTCTCGGTACGGGATTGTGGAACGATTCGCGTGTGCTGAGCCTCCCCGCGCTGCAAGGCGCCTGGTTCGCCTCGCCCGAGAATGCCGGATTTGTCGGCTTCGCCCAGCGCTACCGCGCCAAATTCGGCGCCGACCCCACGCGAGTCGCGACCTTGGCCTACGATTCCGTTTCCTTGGCGGCGGCCCTGGCGCGGACCCAGGGCGCCCGCGGCTTCAGCGAAGAGGTTCTGACCAGCGCCACGGGCTTCAACGGCGCCGATGGCGTGTTCCGCTTCAAGCCAGATGGCGGCAACGAACGGGGATTGTCGGTGCTTCAGGTCAACAACGGCTCGACGACCGTCGTGAGTCCGGCGCCGCGCAGCCTGACCGGCGCCTGATCGGGGATAAGCGGCGGGAACGCCGCGTTCCACCGCCCTTTCGCCTGATTTTCCTCTATGATGCCGATTCCGAATCAAGGCGAAGCCGCCGTTTTTTTCAAGGACCCCAAAGTGACAGACGAAGCCGCAGCCACGCCCTCCAATGATGACTATGGCGCGGACTCGATCAAGGTGTTGCGCGGCCTCGACGCCGTGCGCAAACGCCCGGGCATGTATATTGGCGACACCGACGACGGTTCGGGCCTCCACCATATGGTATATGAAGTCGTCGACAACGCCATCGACGAAGCGCTCGCGGGCCACGCCGATCTGGTCACGGTGACGCTCAACGCGGATGGCTCCTGCACGGTGACGGACAACGGGCGCGGCATTCCGACCGGCGTGCATACCGAGGAGGGCGTGTCAGCCGCCGAGGTCATCATGACCCAGCTTCACGCCGGCGGAAAATTCGACCAGAACAGCTACAAGGTTTCCGGCGGCCTGCATGGCGTCGGCGTGTCCGTGGTCAACGCCCTGTCATCGACGTTGCTCCTGCGTGTCTGGCGCGACGGGCTGGAGCATGAGATCAGTTTCGCGCATGGCGACGCCGTGGCGCCGCTGAGGGTGGTGGGCGACGCGCCGATCGAGGACGGCAAGGCCAAGCGCGGCACATCCGTGACCTTCCTGCCCTCGACGGAGACATTCACGGGAACCGAGTTCGATTACGCCACCATCGAACATCGGCTGCGCGAACTGGCCTTTCTCAATTCCGGCGTGCGCATCGTGCTGACCGACGCCCGCCACGCCGAGATCAAGACCGAGACCCTGCATTACGAAGGCGGCCTGGAAGCCTTTGTGCGTTATCTCGATCGCACCAAGTCTCCGCTCATCACCAAACCAATCCAGATCCGCGGCGAACGCGACGGCATCACGGTGGAGGCGTCGCTGTGGTGGAACGATTCCTACCACGAGAATGTGCTGGTCTTCACCAACAACATTCCCCAGCGCGACGGCGGAACGCATCTCGCGGGTTTTCGCGCGGCGTTGACGCGCCAGGTCACGGGCTATGCCGAGAATTCCGGTTTGACCAAGAGGGAAAAGGTCGATCTCACCGGCGAAGATTGCCGCGAAGGTCTGACCTGCGTTGTGTCGGTCAAGGTTCCCGATCCGAAATTCTCCTCGCAGACCAAGGACAAGCTGGTTTCGTCCGAGGTTCGCCCGGTGGTCGAGGGGGTCATCAACGAACTCCTGGGCCAATGGCTTGAGGAAAGCCCGTCCGAAGCCAAATCCGTGGTCGGCAAGGTGGTGGAAGCCGCCTCGGCGCGCGAGGCGGCGCGCAAGGCGCGCGAACTCACACGCCGCAAGGGCGCGCTGGATGTCGCCAATCTGCCGGGCAAACTGGCGGATTGCCAGGAGCGCGACCCCGCCAAGGCCGAACTGTTCATCGTCGAGGGCGATTCCGCGGGCGGCTCGGCCAAACAGGGCCGGAACCGGGAATATCAGGCGGTTTTGCCGCTGCGCGGCAAGATTCTCAATGTCGAGCGCGCGCGCTTCGACAAAATGCTGTCCAGCGAGCAGATCGGCACCTTGATCACCGCGCTCGGCGCCGGCATTGGCCACGACGAGTTCAACATCGACAAGCTGCGCTACCACAAGATCATCGTCATGACCGACGCGGACGTGGACGGCTCCCACATTCGCACGCTGCTGCTGACGTTCTTCTACCGGCAGATGCGGCCTCTGATCGAGAATGGCTTTCTCTATATCGCCCAGCCGCCGCTGTTCAAGGTCAAGCGCGGGTCGTCCGAGCAATATCTCAAGGACGAGAAGGCCATGGACGACTACCTCATCAGCAATGGCGTCGAAGGCTCGGTGATGCGGCTCGCCTCGGGTGAGGAGCGCGCCGGCGCCGATCTGCGCGCGCTGGTCGAGGATGCGCGCTTCATCCGGCAGGTGCTCAACAAGTTGCACAACCGTTACAACCGCACGGCCGTGGAACAGGCGGCGATTTCAGGCGCGCTGAAGCCCCTGAATGCTTTGTCGGAAGAGGAGGCCGCCGGCAAGGCGCAGGAAATCGCGCGGCGTCTCGACGCCCTGGCCGATGAGGTCGAGCGGGGGTGGACCGGACGCGCCGAGAGCGGCGGGTTTGTGCTGACGCGCGAGTTGCGGGGCGTGAAACAGGTTTTTCACCTCGACGCCGGATTGCTGGCGTCGGCGGAGGCGCGCCGGCTCGACGAGCGCGCCGAAACCCTGCGCCAAAGCTTTTCGGAGCCGGCGGTCTTGTCGCGGCGGGGCGATGAAACGCGGATCAGCGGCCCCGTGGCGCTGCTGGGCGCGATCCTCGGCGCTGGCGGAAAAGGCGTGACCCAGCAGCGATACAAGGGTCTGGGCGAGATGAATCCGGAGCAGCTCTGGGAAACCACGCTTGACCGCGAAGCGCGATCGCTGTTGCAGGTGAAGGTGAAGGAAGGCGACGAGGCCGAGGATCTGTTCGTGAAGCTGATGGGCGACGTGGTCGAACCGCGTCGCGAATTCATTCAGGACAATGCGCTCAACGTGGCCAATCTCGACGTATAAGTTCCGGTTGAGCGGAGAGCGGCGCCGCTTTGACGACTCACTTTAATATATAGGCAGCACCCACAGTCGCGAATGAACACCTCTCGCGTTGGTTGCAGGGAAACTACCGTCCGTCGCCGGAAGGGACCGAAAGCAGGCTGGCAGCCCCTATTTTTCGACTGAGTCAGTCTTGAGTGTCATTCTTTTCCAAAGAGTCGGATGAACGGTGACAAGTGAGTCAGACTTTGTTGGCCAGTTGGGCCGAAAAGGGCCATAAGTGAGTCAGGCTTTTGGTTTCTCGATCAGGTGTGATGGTCGCTTGCCGATAAAGCGTTGAAAGCCCGCCGCGACCCGGCGGGCTTTTTTGCTTTTCAGCGTTGCCTCCGCGTGGCATTACGCGCAGCAACGCAAGGCTGAATAAATGTCCGATCTCTCCAAACTCGAAGCCGAAACCCTCGCCGCCATTGACGCCGCCGACGCCGAGGCCGCGCTGGAAAACGTCCGCGTCGCGGCGCTGGGCAAAAAGGGCGCGATCTCGGCCCTGCTCGCCACGCTTGGAAAAATGTCGCCGGAGGAGCGCAAGGCCGAAGGCGCCAAAATCAACGCCCTGAAGGACAAGGTCAGCGAAGCGCTCTCGACGCGGAAAACCGCGCTCAAGGAAGCCGCGCTCGAAGCCCGTCTCGGAGCGGAAACGCTGGACGTGACGCTTCCCGCCCGCGCCAGCGGCCTCGAAACCGGCCGCATCCATCCGATTTCGCAGGTCATGGACGAGTTGACCGCGATTTTCAGCGACATGGGCTTTTCCATCGCCGAAGGGCCGGATGTCGAAAGCGACGACTATAATTTCACCAAGCTGAACTTCCCGCCGGGACATCCGGCGCGCGAGATGCACGACACGTTTTTCTTCAACCGCAAGGAGAACGGCGAGCGCAAGCTTTTGCGCACCCACACCTCCCCGGTGCAGGTGCGCACCATGCTGAAAAACCCGCCGCCGATCCGCGTGATCTGTCCTGGCCGGACCTATCGCTGCGATTCCGACCAGACCCACACCCCCATGTTCCATCAGGTCGAGGGCCTCGTCATCGACCGCAAGGCGCATATGGGCCATCTCAAATGGGTCCTCGAAGAGTTCTGCAAGACCTTCTTCGAAGTGCCCAATGTGAAGATGCGTTTCCGTCCAAGCTTCTTCCCCTTCACGGAGCCTTCCGCCGAAGTCGATATCCAGTGTTCGCGGAAAAACGGCGAAATGCGCTTCGGCGAGGGCGACGACTGGCTGGAAATCTTGGGCTGCGGCATGGTCCATCCCAATGTGCTGCGCAATTGCGGCGTCGATCCCGATGAGTTCCAGGGGTTCGCCTGGGGCATGGGCATAGACCGCATCGCCATGCTCAAATATGGCATGAACGATCTGCGCGCCTTCTTCGAAGCCGATCTGCGCTGGCTCCAGCATTACGGCTTCAGGCCGCTCGACCTGCCGACGCTCGCGGGCGGCCTTTCAAGCTGAACCCCGCTCTGAGAGACAAAAAATGAAATTCACCCTCTCCTGGCTGAAAACCCACCTCGACACCGAGGCCTCGCTCACGGAAATCGCCGACACGCTCACGCGGATCGGCCTTGAGGTCGAAGGGCTCGAAGACCCGGCGGAAACCCTTGGCGGCTTTCGCATCGCGCGGATCGTCACGGCGGAACCGCATCCCAACGCCGACCGCCTGCGCGTCTGTCAGGTCGATGTCGGCGCCGCCCAGACCGTTCAGGTCGTCTGCGGCGCGCCCAACGCCCGCGCCGGCCTGAAGACCGTGTTCGCCCCGCCCGGCACGTATATTCCCGCCAAGGATTTCACCATCGCCAAGGGCGTCATTCGCGGCGTCGAATCCGGCGGCATGATGTGTTCGCCGGAGGAACTCGGCCTTGATGGCGACAGCAGCGGTATTTTCGAACTGCCCGAGGACGCCCCGGTCGGCGCGTCCTACGCTGCATATGCCGGCCTCGACGATCCGCTGATCGATATCAATCTGACCCCCAACCGCTCGGATGCGGCCAGCGTTTACGGCATCGCGCGCGACCTCGCGGCGGCGGGCCTTGGCCTGCTCAAGGGCGAGGCGCCGGCGCCCGTGGCCGGCGCCTTTCCCTGTCCGGTGACGCCGAAGCTCGATTTCGCCGCCGAAGACGCCAAGCTCGCGCCCCTGTTCGCCCTGCGGCTGGTGCGCGGCGTGAAAAACGGCCCGAGCCCGGATTGGCTGCGGGCGCGGCTGAAAAGCATCGGCCTGCGTCCGATCAACGCGCTGGTGGACATCACCAATTTCATGACGTTCGATCGTGGCCGGCCACTGCATGTGTTTGACGCCGCCAAGGTGGCGGGGGGGCTCGCCATACGCCGCGCCAGGGCGGGAGAAAGTCTGGTCGCGCTCGACGGCAAGACCTATGCGCTCGACGAAAACATTGTGGTCATCGCCGATGACACAGGCGTGCAATCGCTCGCCGGCGTGATGGGCGGCGAGAGCACGGGCTGCGATGAGACGACCACCGACGTTCTGATCGAATCGGCGCTGTGGGACCCGGCCAATATCGCCCAGACCGGCCGCAAGCTCGGCATTGTCTCCGACGCGCGCTATCGCTTCGAGCGCGGCGTCGATCCCGAATTCACCGTGCCCGGCCTCGAACTGGCGACGCGCCTGGCGCTCGACCTCTGCGGCGGCGAAGCGTCGGAGATCGCCGTCGCCGGCGCCCTGCCCGCGCCCGCCGAGGCCATCGATTTCCCCTTCGCCGAGGTGCGGCGCCTGACCGGCGTGTCGCTCGATCCCAGCGACATGGCGGCGAAGCTGGAGGAACTCGGCTTCGCCTTGGCCGCGCAGCCCGGCAACGCCGGCCACATTCAGGTGCGCGCCCCGAGCTGGCGCCCGGACATCGAGGGCAAGGCCGATCTTGTCGAGGAAATCATCCGCCTCGCCGGCCTCGACCGCGTCACCCCGACGCCGCTTGAACGCGACGGCGCGGTGGCTGGTCCGGTCCTGACCCTGTTGCAGCGGCGGGTGCGCGGGTCGCGCCGGGCGCTGGCCGCGCGCGGTCTGGTGGAGGCCGTCACCTGGTCCTTCATCTCCAAGCCGCAAGCCGAGCTTTTCGGCGGCGGCGCGCCGGAACTGGCGCTGGCCAACCCCATCGCCGCCGATCTGTCGGACATGCGCCCGAGCCTGATCCCCGGCCTGATCGCGGCGGCGAAAGCCAATGCCGCGCGAGGACTCGGCGACATCGCCCTGTTCGAGGTCGGCCAGATTTTCAAAACCGACGCCGAGAACGGCCAGTTCATCGCCGCGAGCGGCCTGCGGCGCGGAACCGCCAAGCCGGCGGGCGCGGGCCGTCACTGGGACGGCAAGGCCGGCCCCGTCGATGTGTTCGACGTCAAGGCCGATCTGTTCGCCTTGCTTTCGGCGCTTGGCGTTTCGGCGCAGGCCGTGCAACTGGTTCCCGGCGGCCCGGCCTTTCTCCATCCCGGTCGCTCGGCCACGCTGCAATTCGGCCCGAAAAATATTTTGGGCTGGTTCGGCGAACTGCACCCCCGCGCTTTGGAAACCCTCGATGCGACCGGGCCTCTGGTCGCCTTCGAAATCCTGCTCGACGCGCTGCCGGCGCCGAAGGCCAAGCCGACCCGCGCCAAGCCGAAGCTGGACCTGTCCGACTTCCAGCCGCTGGAGCGTGATTTCGCCTTCATCGTCGACCACGACGTCAAGGCGGCCGATCTGATCAAGGCGGCGCAGGGCGCCGATCGTCACATGATCGTCAATGTCGGCGTGTTCGATCTTTATGAAGGCCCGGGCGTTCCCTCGGGCAAAAAGTCCGTGGCGCTCAACGTGACGCTTCAGCCCCGCGAAAAAACCCTGACGGACCTCGAGATCGAGGCCCTCAGCGGCAAGATCGTCGCGGAGGTCGCCAAGAAAACGGGGGGCGCCTTGCGCGGTTAACGCCACCGGGAGGCGAGGATGGCTGAAAAATTCCGCCGTGATGATCCGCTGACGTCGGATGTCGCGCCGGATGGCGTTTTTGGTGGCGAGATGGTCCGCTGGACCGCCTCGTCCTTTGCCGCGTCCAACCGCTGATGCGTCTGTTCGCCGCCCTGTTGCTGCTGATATGCTGCGCGGACGCCGCCAGGGCGGCGGACCCCTGCGCCAAATACACTGACGCCGACGCCTACAATTACTGTCTGGCGGGGTCCGGCCCGGTGGCCCGCCACAGGCCCTCCTCGAAGGCGCCTTCGCGCGCGTTCGCGCCCGAGAACGCCCGGCGCGTGCCGCGTCCGGCCTCGGAAAAGATGACCGGCCGTTCCTTGCCGCCGGGGATGGTTCGGAAGCCGGCGCCCCGAGGACGCGTTCGCTTCGAGATCATCGTGCGCTGAAACGCGAGCTCAGAACTCGTCGAGCCGCGCCAAAGCGAGGGAATCGGACACCTCCGACAACGAGACGACCAGTCCATCCCGGAAACGCACGAAGTCCACGATCTGAACATCGGCGACGCGGTTGGTTCCGCGATGGCGCACGCGGGCGGTGCGCCGCATTGCGACCCGCTCACCGTCGATCAGGAGATCATGCAGCGTCGAGCCGAGGTTTTCGTATTGCGTTGTGAGGGAAATCAGAGCTCTCGCCACATTGGCCTTGCCCCGGATCGGCCCCATGGAGGGCAGGGCCATCCAGTTGCCGCGCACATCGAAGACAATGTCCTCGGCGGCATATTCCATCATGGCGCGCAGATCGTTCTCAGCGCGCAGGTCGACCAGAAGGCGAAGGCGGGTTTCGATCAGGTCTCGATCAACCTGCGCCAGCGCGTCGAGCGCTTCCTTGCCGCGCAATCAACCCTCCTCGAGGCGCGCCATGGCGAGCGAGTCCAGCACTTCCGTCAGTTCAGTGACGAGGCCGTCGCGAAAGCGGAGGAAATCCACGATGGCGATGCCATCGGCGCGGCCCGTGCCGAGATTGCGCAGGATGGTCGTGCGACGCACGGCGACTTTGTCGCCGTCCACGACAATGTCGTGAACGGTCGAACCCTGGCTCTGGAAATGGGTGAAAACGCCAGCGAACGCATGTTTGACGGCCGCCTTGCCCCTGACAGGCCCGGCATAGGGAAACATGCTCCAGTTGCCGATCATCTGGTAGGAGATGTCTTCGGAGAAATGGTCGACAATGCCGTCCAGATTTCCCTGGGAGCACAAATCCAGCATGTAATGAATGCGCGTTTCGAAGAGTTCACGATCCACACTGGCGATTCGCGCAAGGTTTTGCAGGCTCTGCATCGGCGCTCCTGATCCTCACACGAGGTTCAGCTCCCTGAAGAAGTCATTGCCCTTGTCGTCCACCACGATGAAGGCCGGGAAATTCTCGACTTCGATCTTCCAGATCGCTTCCATGCCGAGTTCGGGATATTCGAGCAACTCCACCTTCCGGATGCAGTCCTGCGCCAGACGCGCGGCGGGCCCGCCGATCGAGCCGAGATAGAAGCCGCCGTGCTTCTGGCAGGCTTGCGTCACCTGCGCGGAGCGGTTGCCCTTGGCGAGCATCACCATCGATCCGCCATGAGACTGGAACAGATCGACATAGGCGTCCATGCGCCCGGCCGTGGTCGGCCCGAACGAACCGGAGGCATAGCCCGGCGGGGTCTTCGCCGGTCCCGCGTAATAGACAGGATGGTTCTTGAGATAGTCGGGCATGGGTTCGCCCTTCTCCAGCCGCTCGCGAATCTTCGCATGGGCGAGATCGCGGGCGACGATGATCGTGCCGGTGAGCGACAGCCGGGTTTTCACCGGATATTGGCTGAGCGTCGCCAGCACATCCTTCATCGGCTGGTTCAGATCGATCCTGATGACGTCGCCGCCGAATTCGCCTTCCACCGCCGGGAGATATTTCGCGGGATCGCGCTCCAGTTCCTCGATGTACACGCCGTCCCGCGTGATCTTGCCTAGGCACTGGCGATCGGCCGAGCAGGACACGCCGATGCCGATCGGCAGCGAGGCGCCGTGGCGCGGCAGGCGGATCACCCGGACATCGTGGCAGAAGTATTTTCCGCCAAACTGCGCGCCGACGCCGAGGTCTTGCGTCAGTTTGTGGATTTCGGCCTCGAGAGCCAGGTCGCGGAAGGCGTGGGCGTCTTCGCCGCCTTCGGTCGGCAGGGCGTCGAGATAATGAGCGGAAGCGAGCTTGACCGTCTTGAGGTTCAGCTCCGCCGACAGGCCGCCAATGACGATGGCGAGGTGATAGGGCGGGCAGGCGGCGGTGCCGAGCGCCAGAATCTGCTTCTTGAGGACCTCCAGCAACCGGTCGTGGTTGAGCATGGAAGGCACGCCCTGGACCAGATAGGTCTTGTTGGCGGAGCCGCCGCCCTTGGCCATGAACAGGAACTTGTAATAATCCTCGCCCTCTTGAACGATGTCGATCTGGGCGGGCAGATTGTCGCCGGTGTTCTTCTCCACGAACATGGAGAGCGGCGCGAGTTGCGAATAGCGCAGGTTCTTCTTCTCGTAGGCGTCCTTGACGCCCTGCGCCAAAGCCTCCTCGTCGCCGCCCTTGGTGAAAACGCGACGGCCCTTCTTGCCGAGAATGATGGCGGTGCCGGTGTCCTGGCACATGGGCAGCACGCCGCCGGCGGCGATATTGGCGTTCTTCAACAGATCGAAGGCGACGAACTTGTCGTTCCCTGTCGCTTCGGGGTCGTCGAGAATTTTTCTAAGCTGCGCGAGATGGCCCGGACGCAGCAACTGGTTGATGTCGCCCATCGCGGTCTCGGCGAGCAGGCGGATGGATTCGGGCTCCACCACAAGAATCTCCTCGCCGTCGAATTTTTCGACGCGCACGCCCTTGTCGGTCAGTTTTCGATAAGGCGTTTCATCCTTGCCGAGAGGAAAAAGCGGTGCATAGGCGGACATGGCGGGTATCCCCGAAAGGAAGACTGGTCGTGCTTTTAGGGAGTTTTTCCGGAGCTTCCAAGAGTTAAGCGCTCAACTCCCGAAAGACCGTAAAGGCAAGGGAAACGAAAACTGTTCAAATACAACAGCGTGGAGCGAAGATCGATCCCGCAAGAATCCGACGCGGAACTTCGCTGGATTGCAATTCAGCCTCGCAAGAATGATTCAAGCCGCTCCGCGAGCTTTTGCTTGTCGCGCGTCTCGCATTCCCAGATCGTCAGCACGCCCCATCGCATGGCGGCATATTGCGCCAGAATTTTCTCGTCGCGCGCGCCGTTGCCGGCAATCTTCCGGCGCCAGTATTCGACGTTGGTCTTGGGCATGCGCGCGCCGCGCCGGCAATCGTGCCCGTGCCAAAAACATCCGTGGACGAAGATCGCCTTCTTGCGGCCGATATAGGCGATGTCGGGGGCGCCCGGCAGGTCGCGGCGGCACAGACGATAGCCCGGAGCGATCGACCTGAGGAGCCCGCGCACGAGACGCTCGGGCGTCGTGTCCCGCCCCTTGACCGCGCGCATGACTTCTGACCGGTCCATCACACCCGAACGCCGGCTCGCATCGTCACGCCTTTGGAGGCGGCAAGCGCAGAACCTCCGCGGTCCTGCGCGCGATCTTGCCGACAACCGTTTGGCCCAGCGCCGCAAGGAACCAGGGCAGATCGATCGTCACGCGCACCGCCTGCGGCAGGAATTCGAGGCCGCCCCTCAATGTCTGTCCCATGGCGGTGATTTTTAAATCCGCGCGGCCTTCGCCCCACGTCACATCCAGCGCCGAGAGCTTGTCGCCCAGCTTTTCCCGCACCAGCCCAAAGCCCCTGCGGACGCGGCGCTCGGCCTCTTCCGCCCCGAGTTTGTGCGGCACGTCGACGCTGATAGGTTGCCCCATGGGATGGCTCCCCGCTTGTAAACCGGATTATCGCTATAGTCGTCTCACGCGCAAGTCCAGAGGATGGCCCGGGAGACATGCCATTAACGCATAGTAGCTGCGCGATTTTACTTGAGTTTCGCAGTTGCAGCAAGTTGGAGTATCCCTTGATAGCCAAGGCATTGCCGCGATTTCTGCCGTCATCCGGGACGACAGGGAAAAGCAAAATCCCGCTGAAATAAACGACAAATTATTCCATCGTCGCATAGCTAATATTCCTATGCGGAGCTTATAGGCAAATTTCCGTCATATGGGGGATAACAGCGCCATGGCTGGTCAGAACCGCATTCGCAACGCCCAACTTCGCAGCAAGATCATGACAGCGGACCAAGCCGCCGCCTTGATCCCGAAGGGCTGCAATGTCGGCATGTCCGGGTTCACCGGCGCGGGCTATCCCAAGGCCGTGCCGATGGCGCTCGCCGACCGCATGAACGCGGCGTCGGCGGCGGGCCACAAATTCAAGATTTCCGTCTGGACGGGCGCCTCCACCGCGCCGGAACTCGACGGCGCGCTCGCCAAGGTCGATGGCATGGAGCTGCGCCTGCCCTATCAGTCCGATCCGACCTGCCGCAAGCGCATCAACGCCGGCGAGATGGAATATCTCGACATCCACTTGTCGCATGTCGGCCAGTTCGTCTGGGGCGGTTTCCTCGGCAAGCTCGACGTCGCCATCATCGAAGTGGTCGGCATTCGCGAGGACGGCTCGCTGATCCCCTCCTCTTCTGTCGGCAACAACAAGACCTGGCTCGACTGCGCCGACAAGATCATCATCGAAGTCAATCACTGGCAAAACGAAGCGCTGGAGGGGATGCACGACGTCTACTACGGCACGCAACTCCCGCCGAAGCGCAAGCCCATCCCCATCATCTCCGTTTCCGACCGCATCGGCGAGACCAGCCTGCGCTGCGACCCCGCCAAGGTCATAGCCATCGTCGAGACGAACGCGCCGGACCGCAACTCGCCCTTCTCGCCGCCCGATGACACTTCGCGCGGGATCGCCGAGAACATTGTCGAATTTTTTGGCCATGAGGTGAAGAAGGGCCGCTTGCCGAAGGAGTTGCTGCCGATTCAATCCGGCGTCGGCAATGTCGCCAACGCCGTGATGGAGCAGTTGCAGAGCGCGCCCTACGACAATCTCATGGCCTATACGGAAGTGCTGCAGGACGGCATGTTCAATCTGCTCCGTTCCGGCAAGATGAGCTTCGCCTCCGCGACCGCGCTGTCCTTGAGTCCGAACGCGGCCGAGGAATTCAACCGGGACGTGCGCCTGTATCATGACAGGATGGTGTTTCGCCCGCAGGAAATCTCCAACCACCCCGAAGTGATCCGCCGCCTCGGCCTGATCGCCATGAACGGCCTGATCGAGGCCGACATCTACGGCAATGTCAACTCCACGCATATTCGCGGCACCAGCATCATGAACGGCATCGGCGGCTCCGGCGATTTCGCCCGCAACGCCTGGTTGTCGATTTTCATGACGCCGTCCTCGGCCAAGAATGGCGCCGTTTCCTGCATCGTTCCGATGGCGACCCATGTGGATCACACCGAACACGACGTCCAGGTGATCGTCACCGAACAGGGTCTCGCCGATCTGCGCGGTCTGTCTCCGAAGAAGCGCGCCCGGGTGATCATCGACAATTGCGCCCATCCGATCTTCAAGCCCGCGCTCAGCGAATATCTGGAGCGCGCCATGAAATATTCCCATGGCCAGCACACGCCGCATATTCTCGACGAGGCCTTCACCTTCCTGCCGGAATGGCAGGCCGACAGGGCTGCGCAAGAGGCCTGGAAGGAGGACAGCGTGGTCCAGAACGACGCCTGGAAATAACTCGGCCTCTCACGAGAGCCTCCTCGCGCCGAGGAAGCGCAAACAGCGCTTCCTCGGTCGGGTTTCGAGCGCTGGGCCACGATGCCCCCGGGCGCGGCGCCGACGATCGAGCGCCGCCTAAGCGCGCCCCTTCGGGCTGTCAGGCAAAGCCGAAAAAACGGGCGAAGCAAGTCAAGCCGATTTCAGCTTTACGGCCACGGCGGCCGCGCGAACGCGCTTCAAGGGCAAGGACGCGGGATTTTCGGTGCGCGGAAGGAATTCTTCGCTGTAATCGACATCCAAAAGGGCGTCAGCGTCGCAGTCTTCGGCAGCGCGCATCAATTGATGCAAGGCGCGCAACCGCGCCACGTCGCTCATCCCGGGATCGCCACCGCCAAGCCAATCCGAAACGGCGCTGATTCTTCCAAGGGGGGTTGCCTGGTTCTTGTCTATGTCGCTCGAGTTGCCGATTCGCATAACTCTTCCTACTGTTTCTCATCGTATGGACAAGTGACTTCAACAGTGGGGAGCTTTAAAAAGTCTTAAAGGCTAAATCTCGACGGCATTAAGAAAAATATTGCTGCAATTGCCCAATATCTAAACAGATATTCATCTTCATTAATACCTAAAAGGAAAGCTCCGCCTTGAAAGACGAAGCTCAGGCTGCTGACAAACCGCGAGCACAAACTGGGAGGCCCGGTTTGCCGAGCGTGTCGCAGAGGCCTCGCCAGAACAGACCGCGCCGCTGATCTCTTGGAAACCGCCCCTTTCAAGACGCGGTGACGACTCCGCTGAACGCGAAAGCCCGGCGACGCCGGGCTTTCATCAACTCCTGAACGAATCGGGCGGCGCCTTGCTCGGCGTCCGCCCAATCCAGGCGGGGTGTTACGGCACTTCGGAGGGGCTGAGCGCCCAGACGTCGGGCGAGCGCCACAGACGCGACTTCAGCAGTTCGCGCTCGTAGATGAACTCCTTGGGCAGGCGGTCGAAGAACTTCTCGAAATGCACCTCATGCGCGCGCGCCTCGATGGTGCCGGCTTCGCGATCAACCGTCATCAGTTCGTAGAACTTCTCGGCCGGGAAATCGAGCTTGGTCCAGTCGATGTCCTCGTGGCGCGGCATGAAGCCCAGCGGGCTCTCGACGCCGTAGCCGCGTCCGCGAGCGCGATCGACCACCCACTTCAGCACGCGCATGTTCTCGCCGAAGCCCGGCCACATGAACTTGCCATTGGCGTCCTTGCGGAACCAGTTGACTCGGAAGATGCGCGGCGGATTCGACAGTTTTCTGCCGATCGACAGCCAATGGCTGAAATAATCGGCCATGTTGTAGCCGCAGAACGGCAGCATCGCCATGGGATCGCGGCGCATGCCCGACTGGTTGGTCGCCGCCGCGGTCGCTTCCGACCCCATGGTGGCCGCGAGATAGACGCCATGGGACCAATTGAAGGCCTGGAACACCAGCGGCATGTCGCGCGAGACGCGCCCGCCGAAGATGAAGGCCGAAATCTGCACGCCGTCGGGATTTTCCCAGTCCGGGTCCACCGAAGGACACTGCGACATCGGCGCGGTGAAGCGGGCGTTCGGATGCGCGGCCAGTTGGCCGCAGTCCGGCGTCCAGTCGCGACCCTTCCAGTCGATGAGATGGGCCGGCTTTTCGTCGGTCAGGCCCTCCCACCAGATGTCGCCGTCGTCCGTCAGCGCCACATTGGTGAAGATGGAATTGGCGCGGCAGGCGGCGATGGCGTTGGCGTTGGTCGAGGCGCCGGTGCCGGGCGCCACGCCGAACAGGCCGGCTTCCGGATTGATGGCGTAAAGGTTGCCGTCATGCCCCGGCTTGATCCAGGCGATGTCGTCGCCGACGGTCCAGACCTTCCAGCCTTCGAAACCGGCGGGCGGCTTCATCATGGCGAAATTGGTCTTGCCGCAGGCGGAGGGGAAGGCGGCGGCGACATAGGTCTTCTCGCCCTCGGGGGTTTCCACGCCGACGATCAGCATGTGCTCGGCGAGCCAGCCTTCGTCACGGGCCATGACCGAGGCGATGCGCAGCGCGAGGCATTTCTTGCCCAACAGGGCGTTGCCGCCGTAGCCGGAGCCATAGGACCAGATCGCACGGTCGTCGGGGAAATGCGCGATATAGATGTTCTTCGGATTGCACGGCCAGGCGACATCCTTCTCGCCCGGCGCCAGCGGCTTGCCGACCGAATGCAGGCAGGGGACGAAATCCTCCCTGTCGCCGAGCACATCGAGCACAGCCTTGCCCATGCGGGTCATGATGCGCATGTTGGCGACGACATAGGGGCTGTCGCTGATTTCGATGCCGATCTGGGCGATATGGCTGCCCAGCGGACCCATGCTGAACGGCACGACATACATGGTGCGGCCCGCCATGGAGCCGTTGAATTGCTCCGTCAGCGTCGCCTTCATCTCGCGCGGATCGACCCAATTGTTGGTCGGGCCGGCGTCGGACTTCCTCTTCGAACAGATGAAGGTGCGGTCTTCCACGCGCGCGACGTCGGCGGGATCGGAGCGGCACAGGAAGCTGTTGGGCCGCTTCTTTTCGTTGAGCCGGATCAACGTTCCCGCGTCCACCATCTTCTGGCAGAGGGCGTCGTATTCGGCCTGCGAACCGTCACACCAATGGATGCGCGCCGGCTTGCACAACTGGGCGATTTCATCGACCCACGCGAGCAATTTGGGATTGGTCGTCGCCACTCCCTCAACCACGATCTTGTTCATCCTCGTGCATCTCCATCCATGCAGTCGTTCACAGAACCCTGCTTTTTTCATCCGGGGCCTTGAGGCGCCTGTCCCGGCTTCTTTAGATTGAATAGATGCCGTCGCCAAGCCTTTACACGCTCCAGCCACTGCGCTTCAGCCATGCGTGTGTGTCACAGGTGAATGACGCGGCCGTGGGCGTCAAGCAGGCTCTCATGCATCCTTTCGGATAAGTCACAGGCAAAAAGCCGCCTCCGCCCGGTTCGCACAAGGAATTTTCCGAGTAAAAGAGAAGCTTGTTCAAAAGCGCCGCGACCAACACGGCCGGCGGCGGCTTTGCACAAAAGACAATCGCAGGCCGACCGGGCCGCTACGGAGCGCCCGCGTCCCAAGGCGTCGTCCGCGTTCACGGCGGGTTCACTCGATTTGGCGTGAATTTCGATCCGGCGCTATTATATAATTTGCTCGAAGCCAAAACACGGGCGTTCGAGGTTGATGAAAAGAGGCCTGTCATGCCGACCATCGCGCTTGTCGACGACGATCGCAATATTCTCACTTCGGTCTCCATTGCCCTGGAGGGCGAGGGCTATCGCGTGCAGACCTATAACGATGGCATGGCCGCGCTTGAGGGACTGAAGAACAATCCGCCGGATATGGCGATCTTCGACATCAAGATGCCGCGCATGGACGGGATGGAGCTGCTGCGGCGCCTGCGTCAGAAATCCGATCTGCCGGTCATTTTCCTCACGTCCAAGGACGAGGAAATCGACGAATTGTTCGGCTTGAAGATGGGGGCTGACGATTTCATCCGGAAACCGTTCTCGCAGCGGCTGTTGGTCGAGCGCGTCAAGGCCATCCTGCGGCGCGCCAATCCGAAGGAAGCCGCCGCGCAAAAGGAAACCGAAGCAAAGCTGCTGGAGCGCGGTCACCTCAGAATGGACCCGGAGAGGCACGCCTGCACCTGGAAAGGCGAACCGGTCACCTTGACTGTCACCGAATTCCTGATCCTTCAGGCTCTTGCGACGCGTCCTGGAGTCGTGAAAAGCCGCAACGCCCTGATGGACGCGGCCTACGACGACCAAGTTTACGTCGATGACCGCACGATAGACAGTCATATCAAGCGTTTGCGGAAGAAGTTCAAACAAGCCGACGACGATTTCGAAATGATTGAAACCTTGTACGGAGTCGGGTACCGCTTCAAGGAAGGCTGAGCAGGGACAAGATTTGGACGACAGCACCGATGCGGCCGCCGGCGCCGGTTTGCGCATGAGGAAACTTGCCGCGACAATTTCGGGGATGCCTCGGGCCAAACGGCGCGCAGTGGCGTTGCGCTCGGTATGGCGAGGATTTGTCTCCCGTTTTTCGTCTCGCTTGACGCGAAGAATCATTCTGCTCAACCTTGGCGGCCTGGTCGCGCTTCTGCTCGGATTTCTTTACCTGAACCAGTTTCGCCAAGGGCTCATTGATGCGCGCGTCCAAAGCCTGCAAACGCAAAGCGAGATCATCGCGGCGGCGATCGCCGCATCCGCCACCGTTGACGCCGACGCCATTACCATCGATCCGGAAAAGCTTTTGAAACTGGCGCCGGGGCAGAGCTACGGCGTCAACGACGAAACCTCGCCAGCCCTGGAGTTTTCGATCAATCCGGATCGGGTTGGCCCACTTTTGCGTCGCCTCGTCTCGCCGACGCGGACACGCGCGCGAATTTACGACCGGGACGGATACATGTTGATGGATTCGCGCTCGCTGGCCGCGCGGTCAAACATCTTGCGCTTCGATCTTCCCCCCCAGGGTCAAACGGACAAGCCGCGATGGTGGAGGGATATCCAGGATTTTCTGAGTGGCGGCTTCAATTTTGCTCGTCTGCCGCTCTATCAGGACATCGGCGCCGCCAACGGCAAGGGCTATGCCGAGGTCGCCAACGCCCTCGAAGGAAAACCCCAAACCATCGTCAGGCGGAACACGCAAGGCGAAACGGTCATCTCCGTGGCGACGCCGATCCAAAGGTTTCGAACCATTCGTGGGGTGCTGCTGTTGTCGACGCAGGGCGGCGACATAGATGGCATCATCGCATCGGAACGTCGGGCCATTTTCCGGATCTTCCTCGTGTCGGCGGCGGTGATGGTTCTCCTGTCGGCGGCGCTGGCCGGCGCCATCGCGGAACCGATCCGCAAGCTGGTGACCGCGGCCGAAGGTGTGAGACGGGGCGTCACCTCCCGCGCCCAGATTCCGGATTTCACCGCGCGCGATGACGAAATCGGCCTTCTGTCGGGAGCGTTGCGCGACATGACGATCGCGCTCCTCAACCGCATGGAGGCGATCGAGCGCTTTGCCGCCGATGTCGCGCACGAATTGAAGAATCCGCTCACGTCGCTCCGCAGCGCGGTCGAAACGCTTCCGATCGCCAAGACGGAAACCTCGCGCGATCGTCTGCTGGAGGTCATTCAGCATGATGTCAAACGACTTGACCGGCTGATCTCCGATATTTCCGACGCCTCGCGCCTCGATGCGGAACTGGCGCGAGACGACCTCGAACGCATCAATATTTCCAGGCTGCTGCGCGCGATTGTCGAAGTTGTGAACCAGGTCGATCGGGGCGACAGAATCAAAGTCGCGCTTTCCGTCTCGCCGGCGTGTGAAGGCGTGTCGATAGAGGGTCACGAATCACGCCTGGGTCAGGTGTTCAACAATCTCATCGATAACGCGCGCAGCTTTTCGTCGGAAGGCGGTCTGATCAGGGTTTCGGTTACGCGCACGGAACTGGTCACCGAGGGCCAAAGACGCACGCCAGGATACAATATCATCGTCGACGACGACGGCCCTGGCATTCCCGCGCACGCTTTCGAGCGGATATTCGAGCGTTTCTACACGGATCGGCCCAATCAGAGTTTTGGCAACAATTCGGGGCTCGGTCTCTCCATTTCGCGGCAGATTGTCGAAGCCCACGGGGGAACGATTCGCGCGGACAACCGAACCGACGCCGCAGGCAATATAACGGGCGCGCGTTTCACCGTGTTCCTGCCCGTCGCGATCGAGTGACTCGTGACAAAGAGCAGCGGCGCGCCAATCTTCATTCACGCCAGCGCCGTGGTCCTGGGCGAATCAGGCGTGCTCATCCGCGGAGCTTCCGGAGCGGGCAAGTCCAGCCTGGCCTTGGCGTTGATCGATGCGTGGCGCATTGACGGCGCATTCGCCCGATTGGTCAGTGACGACCGCGTGGCGTTTCAGATCCTCAATGGACAGGCCTTGCTCAGTCCTCATCGCGTGATAGCGGGCTTGGCGGAGTGGCGGGGGTTGGGTCTTATGTCACATCAATATGAATCCAAGGCAGTCCTCAAGCTCATCGTCGATCTGGAAACGGATCCGCCCGGCGGAGGAACGCCGCGCTTGCCGGAGCGCAACGCGTTGCTTTGTGATTTCAATGGATTACAAAACCTGCCGCGCTTGCCATTGCCCGGCCGCGATACGTACCGTTCCGTGTCCACGATCATGGCATTTTTACATAAGCTTTCAACAAAATGATTGTTTGCGCTCATTTTGCTTGCCAAGTCGTCGGCAAGCACCAAAATGACCCTCCTAAATTTCGGCGGTTTTCAGATCGCTGTCGGCAGAAATGCGGTCTGGCGCCCGGCGCCACTTTTCTGGCTGAACGGGAACAGGACGGTTGGCATCAATGATCGGCATGGTGCTGGTGACGCATGGCCATCTGGCGACCGAGTTTCGAGCGGCGTTGGAACATGTATGCGGCCCTCAATCGCAATTGGCGACAATCACGATCGGTCCCGACGATGATATGGAAACCCGGCGACGGGACATCATTGACGCGGTAAAATCCGTCGAAACCGGCGCCGGCGTGGTGATTCTGACCGACATGTTCGGCGGCACGCCGTCCAATCTCGCGATCTCCGTCATGAACGGCGCCAAAGTCGAGGTCGTCGCAGGCATTAATTTACCGATGCTGATCAAACTTGCTTCCGTGCGCTGCGAAGCGACACTCGATCAAGCCGTCACGCAAGCCGCCGAAGCCGGCCGCAAATATATCTACATCGCCAGCAAGATTTTGTGTGGAAAGTGAGTCAATTGAGCGACCCCGACTCCAACCCGAGCGATCCTCCGTCCGCTTCGTCGGATGGCGCGGTGACCCGCGAGCTTGCGATCATCAATCGCAAGGGCTTGCACGCCCGCGCGACCGCCAAGTTCGTTCATTGCGTGGAACAATTCGATGCGGAAATCACGGTTTCCCGAGGCGGCGAGACCGTCGGCGGTCAGTCGATCATGGGCATTTTGACGCTCGGGGCCGGGATCGGCTCCTCGATCGTCGTGTCGGCGACTGGCCCGCAGGCGCGCGAGGCGATCGACGCCATTGATGCGCTGGTCGCCAACAGGTTCGGCGAAGAGGAATGATCAGCTTGCGAGCCTCCGCCGCGCCGCAATGAGGCCGGCGGTGGACCCGTCAAGACCAGCAAGATCGGCGCCCGCATCGGAAACCAGCGGCGCCAGACGATTGCAAAGCTCTTTGCCCAATTCGACCCCCCATTGATCGAAGGGGTTGATGTTCCAGATCACCGACTGGACGAAAACCTTGTGCTCGTAAAGCGCGACCAGCCGCCCCAGAGTCCTGGGCGTCAGCTGGCGATAGATGAATGTGGACGAGGGGCGGTCGCCCGAGAACACCTTGTGCGGCGCCAAGGCGTCGATCTCGGCGCCCGCCATGCCCTGGGCCTGCAAGATTTTTCGCACTTCGTCTTGGGAGCGTCCGCGCATGAGCGCCTCGCTTTGCGCGATGCAGTTGGCGAACAGCAGGGCATGATGTCCGGCATCCGCCTGGTTCGGCTCCGCCGCGACGATGAAGTCGACGGGCGTCACCTCCGTGCCCTGATGCAGCAATTGGAAAAAGGCGTGCTGTCCGTTGGTTCCGGGTTCTCCGAAAACGATCGGTCCCGTCGCCCGGGTGACGGCGTCGCCATCGAGCTGCACGCTTTTTCCGTTCGATTCCATGTCCAACTGTTGCAGATAGGCCGGAAATCTCGCAAGGCGCTGATCGTAGGGAATGACGGCTTGCGCCGGATAACCCCAGATGTTCCGATGCCAGACGCCGATCAAACCCATCAGCGCGGGAATGTTTTCCGACAGGGGCGCGGTGCGGAAATGTTCGTCGATATCGAACCCGCCGCGCAAGAACTCTTCGAAATGCTCTGGCCCGATCAATATGGCCAGGCTGAGGCCGATCGCCGACCACATGGAATAGCGACCGCCCACCCAATCCCAGAACCCGAAGACGCGGTCGGGCAGGATGCCAAAGGCGGCGACCTTGTCGAGCCGGGTCGAAACGGCCGCGAAGTGATGCGGCACCGCCGCTTCGCCGAGCGCGGCGACGAGCCAGTTGCGCGCGCTCTGCGCGTTCTTGATCGTCTCCTGGGTGGTGAAAGTCTTGGACGCGACGATGAAAAGCGTGCGGGCCGGATCGAGGCGCTTGAGCGTATCCGCAAGGTCGGAGCCATCGACGTTCGAAACGAAATGCGCTGATAGCCCTGCGGCGCCAAAGGGGGACAGCGCGCGCGCCGCCATGGCCGGGCCAAGATCGGAGCCGCCGATGCCGATATTGACGATATCCGTCAGTCTTTCGCCCGTGGCGCCAACAAACTCTCCCGAGCGAATCGCTTGGGCAAAAGCCAGAAACTTTCCGCGCTCATCCACTACGTCCGGCATGACGTTGCGACCGTCGACATAAATCGCCCGTCCGGAAAAATTGCGCAGAGCCATGTGAAGCGCCGCGCGCTTTTCCGTCACATTGACCTTTTCGCCCGAGAACAGGGCCTCGCGGCGCTTTTCGAGCTGGCGGACACGAGCGAGATCGAACAGATGATGCAGCGTCGTTCGCGTGAGGCGGTTCTTGGAATAGTCGTAGAGCAGATCGTCAAGCCGCAGCGAAAAATCCTCAAAACGGCGGGGATCCTCGGAAAACAGATCCAAGGTGCGTTTCCTGGAGATTTCGACGCGGTGCGCCTCCAGGACGGCCATGGCGGCGGCGACTTCCGGGCGATTCATTTCGGCCTCTATACTGGCGAACGACGCCGGAGCTTACGCCGGTCAGCGCGAAAACAACAGCGTTCCCTGCGCGGCGATTCACGACTTGCCAGCGTCTCTCTTTTCCTTGACTAAACACCATGGCTCCTCCGCTTCTCACGCTCCAAAATGTCGCCCTGACGCTCGGCGGCAAACCCCTGATCAGCTCGGCCGACCTTTCGGTCGAGCGGGGCGACCGCATCTGTCTGGTCGGTCGCAACGGTTCGGGCAAATCGACCTTGCTGAAAATCGCGGCGGGAGAAATCGAGCCCGATGGCGGCGCGAGATTCTTTCAACCCGACGCGACGGTGCGCTACCTGCCGCAGGAGCCGGATCTATCGGGATTTCCCGACGTCCATTCGTTCGTCGTCGCCGGCCTGGGGCCGAGCGACGCCGATTACCGCGCCCATTATCTTCTTGACGCGCTGGGTCTGACCGGATCGGAAAACCCCAAAAACCTTTCGGGGGGCGAGGCGCGCCGCGCGGCGCTGGCGCGCGCGCTGGCGCCCCAGCCCGATATTCTGCTGCTGGACGAGCCGACCAATCACCTGGACCTTCCGGCGATCGAGTGGCTGGAGAGCGAGCTGGCCGGATTGCGCTCCGCGCTCGTGATCATCAGTCATGATCGCCGCTTCCTGCAAAACCTGTCGCGCAGCGCCGTCTGGCTCGACCGGGGCGCGACGAAACGGCTCGATCGCGGCTTTGGCGAGTTCGAAAGCTGGCGCGACGCCGTGCTTGAGCAAGAGGAGCGCGACGCCCAAAAACTCGACCGCAAGATCGTGGCGGAAGAACATTGGGTGCGTTACGGCGTCACCGCCCGACGCAAGCGCAATGTTCGCAGAATGAGCGAACTGGGGGCCTTGCGCGAAGCAAGACGGACCGCCACGAAAGCTGTCGGCGAAGTCAAGATTTCCGTTGCGGAAGGTCTGGTTTCCGGAAAGCTTGTGGTTGAAGCGGAAAAAATCGCCAAATCTTACGACGACCGTCCGATCGTCAAGGGGCTGTCGTTGAGAATGCTGCGGGGCGACCGACTGGCCCTCGTCGGCCCGAACGGCGCGGGCAAGACAACCTTGATCAACCTGCTCACCGGCGTGCTTCCTCCGGATTCGGGATCGGTGCGGCTCGGCGCGAATTTGCAGATGGCGACGCTCGACCAGCGCCGCGCCGCGCTCGATCCCAACGCGACCCTGGCCGATACGCTCACGGGCGGCGGCTCCGACTGGGTGGAGATCAACGGCGAACGCAAGCATGTCATCGGCTACATGAAGGACTTTTTGTTCCCTCCGGAACAGGCGCGCACCCCAACCAAGAACCTGTCGGGCGGAGAACGCGCCCGCCTGCTCCTGGCGCGCGCGCTCGCGCAACCCTCCAACTTTCTCGTTCTCGACGAGCCGACCAACGATCTCGATCTGGAAACGCTTGATCTCCTTCAGGAAACCCTGAGCGATTATCCCGGCACGCTGCTGCTGGTGAGCCATGACCGCGATTTCATCGACCGCGTCGCGGGATCTGTGATCGCCAGCGAGGGCGATGGCGCCTGGGTTGAATATGCGGGCGGATATTCCGACATGTTGCGGCAACGCGGCGCGGGCCTGACATTGACGCCCGCGCGAAATACGCCCGAGAAAAAGCTGCGGCGGGCTGATCCGCGGCCGGCGGCGGAGGTGAAACGCCGTTTGTCCTTCAGTGAAAAGCACGCGCTCGAAACCCTGCCGGCCCAGATCGAGCACTTGCGCGCAAAGGCGGCCAAGCTGCATGAGATCCTGCACGACCACGACCTTTACGCCCGCGATCCCAAGCGTTTCGCTGACGCGACGGCGCTGCTCGCCAAGGTCGAGGCGGAATTCGCCGCCGCGGAAGATCGGTGGCTGGAACTTGAAATTCTTCGCGAGGAACTCAACGGGTGACGGCTGACGCCACTTGGGAACCTGGGCGGTTGCCGGCTCTTTTGTCTTGGCGGCGGGGGCAAGGTCCGTTATTCCGGATTTGTCTCTTTCCCCTGCGGGCTCGGCATGTGTGAATTGTTGGGCATGAACGCGAATGTCCCCACCGACATCCGCTTTTCCTTCTCCGGTCTCGCACGGCGCGGCGGCGGCGCCGGGCCGCACCGTGACGGATTCGGCATCGCCTTCTATGACGGCAGGGCCGCCCGCTTCTTCCACGATCCCGAACCGGCCGCCCATTCCGAGATCGCCCGCTTCCTCGGCGCGCATGCGATCAAGAGCCTCACCGTCATCGCCCATATCCGCCAGGCCAACAGCGGCGCGGTGTCGCTGGCCAACACCCATCCCTTCACCAGGGAGTTGTGGGGAAGGGTGTGGACCTACGCGCATAACGGCCAGTTGCGCGGGGTGAAGAAGATTCCCTTGAATTTCTATGCGCCGGTCGGCACGACCGACAGCGAGCACGCCTTCTGCTGGATGCTCGACCAGTTGCGCGCGCGCTTCGACGCCCTGCCCTCGCCGGCGCGACTCGACCGCGAGGTGCACAGGCTGAGCGCCCAACTGGCGCGGATGGGCGTGTTCAACATGCTGCTGTCGGATGGGCGCACGCTCTACGCCTTTTGCGGAAAAAAGCTCTCCTGCCTCACCCGCTGCGCCCCGTTCGGAAAGGCCACGTTGATCGACGAGGACCGCTCGGTGAATTTCGCCGAGGAAACCGGACCGGACGATTGCGTCACCGTGGTCGCCACGGGACCGCTGACCTCAGATGAAGACTGGACCGTCATCGAGCCCGGCACGCTGCTGGCGCTGCGCGACGGCCAAATCGCCAATTCCGTTTGTTTGAAGCCGCCGACCCGAAAAGGCGCGGCGAAAGGAGTCCTGACATGCTGATCGCCGGAGAGAAACGCACCACCATCTGGCCGGACGCCGAGGGACAGGGCGTGTTGATCCTCGACCAGACGCGGCTGCCGCATCGCATCGAGACCGTGCTGCTGCGCAACCTCGAAGACGCCGCGCGGGCGATAAGAGACATGCTGGTGCGCGGCGCGCCGCTGATCGGCGTCACCGCGGCTTACGGCGTGGCGCTGGCCATGCGAACCGACGCCTCCGACGCCGGCCTGGCGCAGTCCCGCGAAACCTTGCGCAAAACCCGCCCGACCGCCGTCAATCTCGCCTGGGCGCTGGAGCAGATCGGAAAGTTCCTTGGGCAGATGCCCGAGGAATTGCGCCGCGACGCCGCCTTCGCCTTCGCCAAACATCTCGCGGAAAAAGACATCGCCTGCAATTCGGCCATCGGCGACAACGGCCTCGCGCTTTTCCGCGATCTCGCGCAAAAGCGGGCTGGAAAACCGCTGCGCATCCTCACCCATTGCAACGCCGGCTGGCTGGCGACGGTCGATTGGGGCACCGCCACCGCGCCGATCTACAAGGCGCAAGCCGCCGGCATTCCGCTGCATGTGTTCGTGGACGAAACCCGGCCGCGCAACCAGGGCGCTTTCCTCACCGCCTTCGAGCTGGGCCAGCAGGGCGTGTCGCATGATTTGATCGTGGACAATGCCGGTGGGCACCTGATGCAGCATGGCGAGGTCGATGTCGTCATCGTCGGCGCCGACCGCATCGCGGCCAACGGCGACGCCTGCAACAAGATCGGCACCTATCTCAAGGCGCTTGCCGCCAAGGATTGCAGCGTGCCCTTCTATGTGGCGGCGCCGGTCTCGACCTTCGATTTCGCTTTGGAGAGCGGCAGCCTGATTCCCATCGAGGAACGGGCGCAGGACGAGGTCACGCATATTTCCGGCGAGGCGGACAACGGCGAAGTGCTGAAAGTGCGCGTGGCGCCGAAAACCACGACGGCGCGCAATCCCGGTTTCGACGTGACCCCGGCGCGTCTGGTGAGCGGGATCATCACCGAACAGGGCGTGTTCGCGGCGGAGACTCAGGCTCTGGCGGCGCTCAGGCCCTGAGGGTCAAGGCGGCGCAGACAGCCTGTTTGTCCTCAAGACTTTCGCGCCAGGTTCGGGCGGAGCCGAGCGCGACCGGTCGGCGCTGGTCCTCGATTTCGAGGGCCGCGCCCGTGGTCACGCGGATTTGCGTCAGATCGCGGCGCAGCCCCACGCCGAGCGCCTTGATATAGGCTTCCTTGACCGTCCAAAGATCATAGAAGGCGTCGGCGGCTTTTGCGGCCGGCAGCGTCGCCAGACGCCGCCGCTCGTCCGGGTGCAGGGCAATGTCGGGCGGTTCGATCGAGCGAAAGATTTCAACATCGACGCCGATCCGCGCCCCCCGCGCGAGGCCGAACAGCCAGACATTTTCGCGCGACGAGGAGGAAACGTTCCAGTCCCCGCTCGCCCCGTCCACCAACAGCAGCGGCGCGCCCATCCCATCATGCGCCAGCGCCACCCGGCGGCGCGCCACCCCAAGCGTCTCCGCGCAAAAATCCAGTAAGGCGGCGCGGCGGCTTGCCGGCTTGCCGTCGAACAGGCCGAGCCGTGTGAACATTCAGCCGAACCGCTGCCTGATGCGCCGGAGCAGACCGTCGCGCACCTCGCGAAAAGCTTCGAGCTTCTGGTCGCGCGATCCCTCGACCATGGTGGCGTCCTCGATCGGCCAGAATTCGACCGCGCCGCCGGTCGGGTGGAAGAATTCCTCGGCCTTGCGCCGGGCTGAAGCGGACAGGGCGATCACCAGCTCGAAATCGGTGAATTCCAGTTCCTCGAACGTGCGCGGCCAATGGCGCGTGATGTCCAGGCCGATTTCATTCATCACCGCCATGGCGAACCCGTCCGTCTCGCCGGCGCGCAGCCCGGCCGATTCGACCCGCATGTCCCCGCCGTAATATTTCTTGGTGAGCGCTTCCGCCATGGGCGAGCGCACGGCGTTGAGCGTGCAGACGAACAGGACGGACAGCGGCCGGGCGGGCGTCACGCATCGCCCTTCCAGTGCAGCGCGGTGACCAGCGTGAACAGGCGCCGCGCCGTGTCGAAATCGGTATCTATCTTGCCGCGCAGCCGATCCAGCAGCAATTGCGCGCCTTCATTGTGCAGGCCGCGCCGTCCCATGTCGATGGCCTCGATCTGGGCCGGGCTCGCCGTGCGAATGGCGGCGAAATAGCTTTCGCAGATCAGGAAGTAATCCTTGAGGATGCGGCGGAATGGCCGCAGCGACAGAATATGCGTGTAAATCGGTTCGTCCGCGTCGCCGGAAACATTGAGCGCGAGTTTGCCGTCGAGCAGGCCGATGCACAACCGATAAGGGCCGCCGTCATGACCCGGCAGCCCGAATGAATTGTCCTCGATCAGGTCATAGATCGCTATGGCGCGCTCATGCTCCTGGTCGGGGGCGCCGCGGCCGATCGAGGCCTCGTCAAGCGTCACCGCGATCAGACGATTGCGGCGAGCCGGTTCGCCCGTCATCGTTCTTCCAGCCGCAGCGCCACTGAAAGCGCGTGGGCGTCGAGATGTTCGGCCTTGCCGAGCGTGACGGCGGCGGGGCCGATTTTTTTCAGCGACTCCGCCGAGCATTTTAAGATCGAGGTGCGCTTCATGAAATCCAGCACGTTGAGGCCGGAGGAAAAGCGCGCGGAGCGGGCGGTGGGCAGGACGTGATTGCTGCCGCCGACATAATCGCCGATGGCCTCCGGCGTATGCGCGCCGATGAACAGCGCGCCGGCGTTTTTCACGCGCGCCGCGAGCGCTTCGGCGTCCGCCGCCATGATCTCCAGATGTTCAGCGGCGATACGGTCGGCCAGCGCAATGGAATCGGCGAGCTTTTCGACGAGAATGATCGCGCCAAGCTCGCGCCAGCTCTTTTCGGCGATCTTTTTGCGCGGCAGGGTTTGCAGCCGCCGCTCGACCGCCGCCTCGACCGCATCCGCCAAAGCCTTGTCGTCGGTGATCAATATGCTCTGCGCCGCCGTGTCGTGCTCAGCCTGCGCCAGCAGGTCGATGGCGATCCATTCCGGATTCGCCGTCTTGTCGGCGAGGATCAAGACTTCAGAAGGGCCGGCGATCATGTCGATGCCGCATTGCCCGAACACGCGACGCTTGGCGGCGGCGACATAGGCGTTGCCCGGCCCGACGATTTTCGCCACCGGCGCGATGGTTTTGGTGCCGTAGGCCAGCGCGGCCACGGCCTGCGCGCCGCCCACGCGATAGATTTCATCGACGCCGGCGAGATCGGCGGCGGCCAGCACCAGCGGCGAAATCTTGCCGTCCGGCGCCGGCGCGACCATGACAAGCCGCTCGACCCCCGCCACCTTTGCCGGCAGGGCGTTCATCAGCACCGAGGACGGATAGGAGGCGGTGCCGCCGGGCACATAGAGGCCGGCGGAGTCGACCGCGCTCCAGCGCCATCCCAGCTCGACGCCGGCGGAATCGGTGAAGCGCAGATTTTCCGGCTTCTGCTTGTCGTGGAAGAAAGAAATGCGGTCGCGCGCCAGCTTCAGCGCGTCGATCTGCTCCTTCGGGCAGGCGGCGACGGCGGCTTCGATCTCCGCCCGTGAAAAGCGCAGGGTTTCCGGCGTCAGGTCGATCCTGTCGAATTTCTTCGAATAGTCGATGAGAGCCTCATCGCCACGCGCGATGACATCGGCGATGATGTCGCGCACGGTATGGTCGACGTCCTCCGAGGTCTCGCGCTTCATGTGCAGCAGCGCCTCGAATTTTTTGGCAAAATCCTCGGCGGCGGCGTCAAGCCTGAACGGCATTTTTCGGCTCCCAGTGCAAAGCAGCGAATTGGGCGCGCGGGCGGACTTTGTCAAGCTTTTCGGGCTTTGCAACAGCTATTGCAAGTGAGTGAACCAAGGGCGAAATTGGAATGGTCCGGTTTCCGAACGATTAAACTCCGGGGTGAGACTCCCCAACCGGGCGCATTTGCGCGATGTGAGCGATCAGGCGCCGCGCGACCTCGTCCTTCGGCAGTCTCGGCCAAGCCTGCTCTCCCTCCGGGGAGACGAGGACAACCGCATTGTCCGATCCACCCATGACCTCCGACCCCTCGCCGACATCATTGGCCACGATCAGGTCGCAGCCTTTTTTCGCCAGTTTGGCGCGGGCGTGGGCGATGACCGTCTCTGTCTCCGCCGCGAAGCCGACCACCACAGGCGGACGATTTGCCACCCGCCGCGCCACGCTGGCCAGAATGTCGGGATTCTCGACCATGGTGAGCACGGGCGGACCGTCCCCGCCTTTTTTGATCTTTTGCGCGGCGTCGGTCCGCGTTCGCCAGTCCGCCACGGCGGCGGCGGCGATGAAAATGTCGCAGGGCAGCGCGGTCTCGACGGCCTCGGCCATTTCGCGGGCGGTTTCGACGCAAACCAGACGGATGCCCGGCGGCGGCGCCAGGTTTACCGGCCCGGAGATCAGAACAACGTCCGCGCCGGCGTCGCGCGCGGCCTCGGCCAGCGCATAGCCTTGCTTCCCGGACGAGCGATTGGCGATATAGCGCACGGGATCGATCGGTTCGTGGGTGGGGCCGGCGGTGATCACCACCCGGCGCCCCGCCAGCGTCTGGGCCGCGCCCGCGAGTTTTACGCGCAACGCCGCGAAGATTTCCTCCGGCTCCGCCATGCGGCCGGGGCCGGATTCGCCGCAGGCCATGGCGCCGACGTTTGGCCCGACGAAAGCCATGCCGTCGCGCTTCAGCGTCTCGACATTCCGCCGCGTGGCGGGATGCGTCCACATCCGCCAGTTCATGGTCGGCGCGGCGAGCGCCGCCTTGTCCGACGCTAGCAGCAGCGTGGAGGCGAGATCGTTGGCGAGGCCGTTGGCCGCCTTGGCGAGCAGATCGGCCGTCGCGGGCGCGATGACGATGGCGTCGGCCTGACGGCTCAGCTCGATATGACCCATTTCGGTTTCGTCGGTCAGGGAGAACAGGTCTTCAAAAACCTTGTTGCCGCTTAGGCTGGCGAGCGACAGCGGCGTAACGAACTGGGCGCCCGCCTTGGTCAGGACGACCCGCACCTCCATGCCCGCGCCGCGCAGCAAGCGGATAAGCTCCAGACTTTTGTAGGCCGCGATCCCGCCGCCGACGATGAGCAGAATGGACGGGGGCTTCTCCGCAACGTTCATGGAAACCTCAGCGCCAGAAGCGAACGACGACCAACACCAAAACCAGCGCGAAGCCGTAACGCCAGAACCGGTTGCGCCCCGCATTCGCCCGCGCCAGCGCCTCGACGGTGGCGGGAGCCAGCGTCAGGCCTTCGGAGGTCCAGGTTTCCAACTGTTCCGCTATGCGCGCGCCGCGCGACAGGATCGCCGGCGCCTGCACCGCGAGCGCGGCCACGGCGGCGAGGCCCTCGCCGGCGTCGGAGAGTTTTCCCAGCGGCCCCAGATTGTCCTCGATCCAGCCGCGCACGACGGGCTCGGCGGTGGACCACATATCCAGATGCGGATCGAGCGAACGCCCCACGCCCTCGACCACCACCATGGTCTTTTGCAGCATCACCAGTTCGGTCCGGGTCTGCATGTCGAACAATGCCGTGATTTCGAACAAAAGCGACAGCAGCTTGGCCATCGAGATTTCATCGGCGCGGCGCGAATGGATCGGTTCGCCCACGGCGCGGATCGCCTGGGCGAAATCGGCGATCCGATAGGACGCCGGCACATAGCCCGCCTCGAAATGCACTTCCGCGACGCGCTGGTAGTTGCGGCTGATGAAACCGTAGAGAATTTCGGCGAGGAAGCGGCGCTCCTTCACGCCGAGACGGCCCATAATGCCGAAATCCACGGCGGCCAGCCGTCCCTCCGGGGTCAGG
The DNA here is from genome assembly GCF_002937075.1 of Rhodoblastus sphagnicola. Lineage (GTDB taxonomy): Bacteria > Pseudomonadota > Alphaproteobacteria > Rhizobiales > Beijerinckiaceae > Rhodoblastus > Rhodoblastus sphagnicola. The sequence continues at coordinate 39,455 of NZ_NHSJ01000138.1, read as the reverse complement.
AACAGATTGCCCTGGTGCATGTCCGCGTGGAAAAACCCGTCGCGCACCGCATGTTTGAGGAAGGACTGGATGATGGTCCGGCCCAGTTTCGGCAGATCGACGCCCGTACGCCGCAGGGCTTCGAGGTCTGACAGGGCTATACCATCGATCCATTGCAGGGTGAGAATTTCACGCGCGCAGAGATCCCAATGGACCGTTGGCACGAGAAAATCATCGTCGCCATGGGTGTTGTCGGAAAATTCCGACGCCGCCGCCGCCTCCAGACGGAAATCCATCTCCATCTTCATCGAGCGCGCGAGCGTCTCGACCACTTCCACCGGTTTTAGCCGGCGCGCCTCCACCGAATATTTCTGAACCAGCCGCGCGGCGAAGAACATGTCGCCGAGATCGCGGCGAAACCGCCGCTCGATGCCCGGCCGCAGCACTTTTACGGCGACCCAACGCTCCTTGCCGTCCACGACAATTTTCGCGCGATGCACCTGCGCGACCGAAGCCGCCGCCACCGGTTCGCTGAACTCCGCGAAAATCTCGTCGAGCGGTTTCGCAAACGCCTTTTCGATCACCCCCACCGCGACCTCGCGCGGAAAGGGCGCCATTCTGTCCTGCAAGGCCTCCAGTTCGCGCGCCACCGCGATGCCCACCACATCGGGCCGGGTCGCCAGCGTCTGCCCGAGCTTGACATAGGACGGGCCAAGCCGCGCGATGGCGGGCGCGATCCGCTGCAAGCCGCCGTCCCGGCGGGCGATCAGCCCGGCCAGGAACAGAGGCGCCCGCATTTCCCAGGGCATGCCGGCGGTATCGACGCCGGAAAACACGCCCTCACGGGCAAGGATGAACCCGGCGCGCGCGAGCCTGACCAAATGGCCGATCGAGGTAATCACGTAAATTTCGACCTCAAAGCTTCCAGCCGGAATGGATCGCGACGACGCCGCCGGTCAACCGCGTGAAGGAAACGCGCTGGAACCCGGCGGTTTCGATCATGGCGGCGAAATCCTCGGCGGCGGGAAACTGACGGATCGATTCCACCAGATAGCGATAGGGTTCGCCGTCGCCGGTGACCAGACGCCCGATGGCGGGGATCACGGAAAAGGAATAGGATTCGTAGATCTTGGCGAGCGCGGGGGCCTCGACCTGCGAGAACTCCAGGCAAAGGAACTTGCCGCCGCGCTTGAGCACACGATAGGCTTCGGCGAGCGCGCGGTCGATGCGCGGCACGTTGCGGATGCCGAAGGCGATGGTATAGGCGTCGAATTCGCCGTCCTCGAACGGCAGGGATTCCGCATTGGCCTCGACAAAGTCCAGGCGATCCGCCAGACCCTTGGCCTGCGCGCGTTCGCGTCCAACGGCCAGCATGTCGCCGTTGATGTCGAGCACGGTCACTTTCGTCTTGGGACCGCCGGCCTGGACGACGCGAAAGGCGATATCGCCCGTTCCGCCGGCGACGTCGAGATGGTTGAACGGCGCATTTTTCGAGGGATGCACGCGCGAGACGAAGATATCCTTCCAGATGCGGTGGAGTCCGCCCGACATAAGGTCGTTCATGATGTCGTAACGCTGCGCCACCTTATGGAAGACGTCGTCGACCAGACCCTGTTTCTCATCGAGCGGAACTTCGGAAAACCCGAAATGGGTCTGCTTGTCGCTTGTCTCGCTGTTGGACGATTTGACGTCAGTCATAGGAACCTCTTCTGCGCGCGGGACCATAGCGCGCCCTTCGCTCACTGGCTATTTATTCTGTTTGTCGCGTAAACTGAAGGGAAAGAGATGCCGGAACTGCCCGAAGTCGAAACAGTGCGTCAGGGCCTGGCGCCGTTTCTGGTCGGTTCGCGCATTGTGCGGGTCGAGTTGCGGCGCAAGGACTTGCGGTTTCCCTTTCCCGAGCATTTCGCGGGCCGCCTCGAGGGGCGACGAATTGTCGCCCTCAACCGCCGCGCCAAATATCTGCTGGCGATGCTCGACGACGATCAGGTTCTCATCGCGCATCTGGGCATGAGCGGTTCCTTTCGCATGGAAGCCGGAGCTATCGGGGCTTTCAAATTCCCGCGCGACAAGAATCCGGCGCACGATCACGTCGTCATCTCCCTTGAAACAGGCTGCCTCACCTACAACGATCCCCGTCGTTTCGGCTTCATGACGCTGGCCGCAACCGACACATTGGCGGAACATCCGTTTTTTGTCGGTCTGGGCGTCGAACCCTTGTCCAATGATTTCAGCGGACAGACGCTGGCGCGCCTGTTCGCGGGCAAGACGACCTCGCTGAAAGCGGCGTTGCTCGACCAGCGCAATGTCGCCGGCCTCGGCAACATCTATGTGTGCGAGGCGCTGCACCGCGCAGGGCTTTCCCCCTTGCGCGCGGCCGGCGGCTTGACCGGCGCCGCCAGCGAAATACTCGCCCGGACGGTGCGCGCGGTGCTGCGCGAGGCGATCGAAGCCGGAGGCTCTTCCTTGCGCGACCATCGCCAGGCCGATGGCGCGCTCGGCTATTTTCAACACAATTTTCGTGTCTACGATCGTGAAGGTCAGGCTTGCGCCAACCCCGATTGTCGCGGAACAATCATCCGACGCGCGCAAAATGGGCGCTCGACGTTCTATTGTCCAAACTGCCAAGGTTGATCGAATCGGGACTCAAGTCCGCGGCCATGCTGAATCTGAAATTCGGGCTTCGCGCCAAACCCGTCGATGAACTGTTCGTCGTTCATCAAGACCGTCGCTTTCGCGTCGCCATCAAGAGATTGGCGTCGGCGCGGCGCTTCACGCTGCGCGTGCGCGCGGCGACGCGGGATGTCGTTTTGACCATGCCGGCGCGCTCGAACCTGCGCGACGCCGAGGGTTTTGTGCAACGCCACGCCGAATGGATCGCGCACAGGCTGGCGCGCCTGCCCGATCGCCAGTCTTTTGACCCGGACGTTGAGATCCCGTTTCGCGGCGCGCCGCATATGTTGGTTCACTGCGATCACGCCAGACCCATGGCCGGAGCCGGTCCGGTCTGGATCGACGCGTCGCGGACGCCCGCCGCCATTTGCGCCAACGGCGACCCCGCGCATTTCGAACGGCGAATCACCGATTTTTTCCGACGCGAAGCGCGGCGCGAGATCGAAGATGCGGCGCGCCGCCATGTCGCCGCCGTCGGACGCGCGCCGATTTCCATCAGCTTGAAGGACACGACGAGTCGGTGGGGATCGTGTTCCGCCAAGGGCGCGCTGAATTTCTCGTGGCGCCTGATCCTGGCGCCGCCCTTCGTGCTGGATTATCTGGTCGCGCATGAAATGGCGCATTTGCGCCACCACAACCATTCCGATCAATTCTGGAGCTTGACGAAAACCCTGTGTCCGGCGACCGCCAAGGCCGAAGCCTGGCTCAAGCTTTATGGCGCGCAATTGCATCGTTACGGCCGCAAGGGATCCAAAGCGTTTTCAAGCGAAGCGGAGACCGGTTCGCGTTAAGATAAAACACTCTGGCGTCAGCGCCGAATGAAGGTGAGATAGACGGGACGCCGACCTTCGAGCAAGGCCTTGGCCTCGTAGCGCGTGCCGCTCCATTCGGGCCATGGCGCCAGCCATTCGGCCTCGCTTTGCGCCGGCCAGACAAAATCCGGCGATCGCAGGATGCGCGCGAGCGTCCAGCCGACATAATCGTCGATATCCGATGCGAAACGCAATTCCGCGCCGGAACGCATGACGCGGGCGAGGCGGGTGAGCATTTGATCGGACACGAAGCGCCGCTCGCGGTGGCGACGTTTCGGCCAGGGGTCGGCATAGAGAATGCAGGCGCCGGACAGGCTCGCCGCCGGCAAGGCGTCGATCATGTCTCCGGCGTCGCCGGGGTGGACCCGAATGTTGCGCAAATCCTGGGCCGCGATCTGGGCCATCAATTTGGCCACGCCGTTTACGAACGGTTCGCAGCCAATATAGCCTCGGCCGGGGTTCGACAGGGCGTCGGCGGCCAAATGCTCGCCGCCGCCAAAACCGACTTCCAGCCGCAAATCATCGGGAGCGCCGGAAAACAGCGCGGATGGGTTGGCGACGGGAGCCGAGAGATCGACCCGCACGTTCGGCAGCAAGGTTTCCATCAAGCCCGCCTGATAGGCGCGCAAGGTCTTGCCCTTGCGGCGCCCGAAAAAGCTGGACTCGCGCCTTGCGGCGGCCGGCGGATCGATCACGATTCAGTCTGACTTCAGGCGAAATGCGCCTTGAGGCGATCCACGAGGTCGGTCTTTTCCCAGGTGAAGCCGCCGTCGGCGTCGGGCTGGCGGCCAAAATGGCCGTAAGCCGAGGTGCGCGCGTAGATCGGGCGGTTCAACTGGAGATGTTCGCGGATGCCGCGCGGCGACAGCCGCACGATCTTGAACAGAACCTCTTCGAGCTTGGCTTCGTCCACCTTGCCGGTGCCGTGGGCATCGACATAAATCGACAGCGGTTCGGCCACGCCGATCGCATAGGACAGCTGGATGGTGACGCGATCCGCAAGACCGGCCGCGACGACGTTTTTCGCGAGATAGCGCGCCGCATAGGCGGCCGAACGGTCCACCTTGGTCGGATCCTTGCCGGAGAAGGCGCCGCCGCCGTGCGGCGCCGCTCCGCCGTAAGTGTCCACAATGATCTTGCGCCCGGTGAGGCCCGTGTCGCCATCGGGTCCGCCGATCACGAACTTGCCGGTGGGATTGACGTGCCAGACCGTGGCCTCGGTGATCCAGCCCTTGGGCAGAGTGGCGACGATATAGGGCTCGACAATGCGACGAACGTCCGCGGAGTCCAGATCCTCATCGACATGCTGCGTCGACAGAACGATCTGCGTGACTCCGACCGGCTTGCCGCCGACATATTTGACGGTGACCTGGCTCTTGGCGTCCGGGCCGAGTTTGGCCGCATCGCCCTTGCCGGCCTTGCGCGCCTCGGCCAGCACTTCCAGAATCTTGTGGGAATAATGAATCGGCGCCGGCATCAGCGACTCGGTTTCATTGGTCGCGTAACCGAACATGATGCCCTGGTCGCCCGCGCCCTCGTCCTTGTTGCCGGCGGCGTCCACGCCCTGGGCGATATCGGCCGACTGGGCATGGAGGAGAATTTCGATTTGCGCGTTTTTCCAATGGAAGCCGGCCTGTTCGTAGCCGATATCCTTGATCGCGTCGCGGACGACCTGTTCGATCTGGGCGTGCGAGATTTCGGGGCCGCGCACCTCGCCGGCGATCACGACGCGGTTGGTCGTCACCAGGGTTTCAGCGGCGACGCGGATCTGAAACGGGTCGAGTCCCGCCTTGGCGCCTTCGCGATAAAACAGATCAACGATTTCATCGGAAATACGATCCGCGACCTTGTCCGGATGTCCTTCGGAAACAGATTCACTCGTGAACAGATAATCGCTGCGCGCCACAACGCATCTCCTTGATAAGCACGACCGGTCTCTGGCCGATCGCCGAATTGCTCGTCGCTCTCGTCCGATCGAACCTATAAGCCGAGCGTTCTTTTCGTCAAGCCTTTGCCGCGTTTTCGTTCGATAAAACGAACAGCTCAGCAGCAGCTTATGCGCCCTCGCCCTCGGCGAGCGCGACGATAAGATCGACAATACGCTTGCGGATTTTTGCATCGGTGATGCGCGCGAAGGCGCGATTAAGGCTGAGACCTTCGGCGGTCATCACGAAGTCGCTGGCGTAACCCTCCTCCGGATTGCCTTCCGCGAAGCCTGCGTTCGGGGACCCTTCTGAAACGGGAGCGCCCTTGAAGAAATAAGCCAGAGGGATGTTCAAGGTTTCGGAAATTTGCTGTAGCCGGCTCGCGCTGATCCGATTGGTGCCTTTTTCGTATTTCTGCACCTGCTGGAAAGTCAGCCCCAAGGATTCGCCCAATTTTTCCTGGCTCATGCCGATCATCATCCGGCGCATGCGAACACGCGCCCCGACATGACGATCGATTGGATTAGGGACTTTGGTCACAGCTTTTTTCCGTCCTAGCGTTTCGGTCTATTTGCAATAATAGTTTACCTAAAGTCAAATTTTCCGTGGACGAATCAAAGCACCGACCAAAACAATCAACCATGCAACAGCAGGCGCAAGACGCCAATGCTGCGAGTAAAAAGTCGCGGGAAGCGCTTTTGGCAAGCTTCCATCCAACACGGCTTCGACGCCCAGGGAAGTGGAGGCGACCAGTCGTCCATAAGGATCGATAATCGCCGATACCCCCGTATTGGCGGCGCGCGCCATGGGCAAACCTTGCTCGATCGCGCGAAGCCGCGCCTGCGACAAATGCTGATATGGACCCGTCGTGACGCCAAACCATCCGTCGTTCGTGACGTTCAGCATCATTCCAGGGCGCGCGTTGAGATCCGATAAACGTTCCGCGACTTCCTCCGGAAATATCGATTCATAGCAAATCAATGGAAAAACCGCCGGCAATCCGGGCGCGGTCAGGACACGCGAATATTGCCCCGCGTCGAACGCCCCCGGACTCCAGGCGAATTGCGTGAGGCCGACGCGCGCGAGCACGTTGGCGAAGGGCATATACTCGCCAAACGGCGTGAGATGCATCTTGTCGAAATATTCCTTGATTTCGCCCCGCTGGATGACAGCCAGCGAATTGAAATATTTCGTATGCCCTCCCGCGCTTTCGGCCCGCGCGGCGCCCGCGAACAGAATGGCGTTCTGCATCCGCGAAGCGATGGTCGAGAGCGAAGCCGGATCGCGCGACAGGAGAAACGGAAACACCGATTCCGACCAGAACACATGGGTGACGTCGGACAATCCCGTGGTTTGTGGCGACGTGGAGCGATCCGACAATTTCAGATAGCGTTCCAGCAGTTCCGCCTTGCGATCGACGCGGAACTCGTCGTTGGCGACATTCGCCTGGATGACCCGCAACTTGACGCCTTTCACGCTATCGGTCTTGTCCTGCAACCGCACGGCGCCAAAGAGCGCGAGAGCGAGAAACGCCGCCAGCGACACAACCAACACGCGCCGACTGGATTTGCCCGCGCCAAACAGGGCTGGCGTGGAAAACAGCAGGACGGACAAGACCGTCAGGCTGTAGAGCCCGCCGACGGACGCAAATTGCGCGAACACCGGGTTGGCGCCGAGCGCCATGCCGAAGTCGTTCCAGGGAAAACCCGTCAGGACGTGACCCCGGATCCATTCGGCGGCCGACAGTCCGGCGGCCAGGGCGAAAATCCGCGCCGCGCCGGGAGACCAAAGCAGACGCGCCAGCGCAAAACCCAGGCCTGTGAAAATCGCCAGACCGGCGGGAAGGCCGACGACGCCCAGCGGCAAGGCCCAGGCGAACCGGTCCGCATCCGTCAGGAAGGCGACGCCAAGCCACCACAGTCCGGCGACGAAATATCCGAATCCCAGCCACCATCCGGCTCCCGCCGCGCGGCGCAGGCTGGCCCAGAGGCTTTCGCCCGAGGAGCCGTCGATCAGCCAGACGGCCAAGGTCATGGGAACGAAGAACGCCGGGAAAAATGAGAAAGGCGCCAACGCCAGCACGCCAATGGCGCCGCCGAAGAAGGCGATCAGACGTCGCGTCCAACCTTCGGCAAGGATGACCTTTTGCGAGAGAGAGAGCATTGCGCTCCTGGGGCGAGGGGGTCGAATCAGGTGAGACACTAATGCAAAAAGCAGGGCGTTTTGCAAAAGAGCTTTACGATTCGCCCTCGCCCTTCTGGTTTCGCGCGGCGTCCATCACGATGGCGCGGATCTTGAGCTTTTTCAGCCGGCGCGGGTCGGCGTCGAGAATGTCGAATTCGAACGACTTGTCCGGACTGGCCACAACCTCCCCACGGATGGGAACCCTTCCGGCGAAAGCCGTCGCCAACCCGCCGATCGTATCGACCTCTTCCTGTTCGCCATATCTGGTGAGATCGAGTCCCGTGATCTCGGCCGCATCCTCCAGCCCAACGCGCGCATCCGCGACATAGACGCCGGGCGCGACAGATTCGATTTTTGGATTTTCGTCGAGATCATGCTCGTCCTCGATGTCGCCGACGATCATTTCGACAATGTCTTCAATGGAAACCAGCCCGTCGGTGCCGCCGTATTCGTCGATGACCAGGGCCATATGGGTTCGCGTCGCCTGCATCTTGACGAGCAGGTCGAGCGCGGGCATCGAGGGCGGCGCATAGAGAACGGGCCGAAGGATTCCGGCGGTCTCAAGTCGAACCGAAAGATCGACGCGCACGAACCGCGGCCCGGAAGCGGCGCGCTCTTCGCCTTGCGCCTGTCCCTGCGGCGCCAACAGGGCCTTTTCCGCCGAAGAGGCGACAAAATCCACGAAATCGCGGATGTGAACCATGCCGCGCGGATCGTCCAGCGTTTCGCCATGAACCGGCAGGCGGGAATGGCCGGCGGTGCGAAACGTCGCGAGGACCTCGCTCAACTGCAACTCGATGGGGATCGCAATAATGTCCGCGCGCGGCACCATGACGTCGCTGACCTTGAGATCGTGCAACGCCAGGACGTTCTTCAGCATCTCCCGTTCATAGGGGCTGAAATCCTCGGAAATCGCGTCGTCCTCCAACGCGTCCTCGATATCGTCGCGGATGGAGGCGCCCGAAAGGCCGAACATCGCGCGCAGGCGTTCGACAATCGACCCGCGGCTCGAACTTCGCTCGGCTAAATTGGATTCGTCGCTGTCGCGTTCCGGCGCGCCCATGGTCAATGGCCTTCAGGAGTTGGAGGTTCGCGGTAAGGATCGGCGATTCCCATGCTTTGCAGCGCGCGCGCCTCATCGGCCTCCATGGCTTCGGCCTCCTCATCGGTTTCGTGGTCGTAGCCGAGAAGATGGAGAAAGCCGTGAACGATCAGATGACACAAGTGGTCCGGCAGCGCCTTGCCCTGTTCCACAGCCTCACGCGCCACCGTCTCGTAGGCGATGGCGATGTCGCCCAGCACATGCGCGGTCTCCAGCGGTTCAGGCCCGGGAAAGGACAAGACATTGGTCGGTTTGTCCATTCCCCTGAACTGGGCGTTCAGCGCGCGGATTCGCGCATCGTCGCAAAACAGCAGGCTGACCTCGGCGCCCTCGCGCAAGCGCTCATCGGTTTCGGCCAGAGCCGCCGCGAGGCATTGCCCGATCAACGCATCGAGATTGGCGATTGACCGCCAACTGTCGCATTCCACGCTGGTTTCGACGGACAGGTTCATAACGACCAATCCTTGGAGCCGCGATTTGGCGTCTTCGCCTGCCGGTCGGCGCCTTCGTAAGCAGCGACGATACGTCGCACCAGATCATGGCGGACCACATCGGCCTCGGTGAAGGTCACGTGGCCAATGCCCTCAAGGCCCGACAACAGCGTGATCGCCTCGCTCAAGCCGGACTTCTGGCCCACGGGCAGGTCGGTCTGGCTGGGATCGCCGGTGACGATCATGCGCGACCCCTCGCCAAGGCGGGTCAGGAACATTTTCATCTGCATGGTCGTCGCATTTTGCGCCTCATCCAGCAGAACGCAGGCGTTGGACAGAGTGCGGCCACGCATGAAGGCGAGCGGCGCGACCTCGATCATGCCCGTCTGCATGCCGCGCTCGACCATGCGCGGGTCCATGAAGTCCTGCAGGGCGTCGTAGATCGGCCGCAGATAGGGATCGACCTTTTCGCGCATGTCGCCCGGAAGAAAGCCCAGCCTCTCGCCGGCCTCGACGGCGGGACGCGACAGAATCAGGCGCTCCACCGCGCCCTGTTCGAGCAGGGACACCGCATGTCCGACCGCAAGCCAGGTTTTCCCGGTGCCGGCAGGCCCCGCCGCGAACACCAGTTCGCGTTGTCTCAATTCGCGAATGTAAAAATCCTGCGCGCTCGTTCGCGCGCGCACCCCTTTCTTGCGCGTCGCGATCTGCTCGAAATTGGAGCGCGACCCCGGCGTTTCGCCGGGAAACAGGCTACCTTGCAACGCGCATTCCTCCATCGCGCCGTCAACGTCGCCAAGCGTCGCCGGCTGCCCGGCGCGCGCGCGCTCGAACAGAATTTGCAGCACACGCTGCGCGTGACCGACCGCTTCGGTCGCGCCCTTGATGACGACATGATTGCCGTTGGCGTTAAGGGAAACGTTCAACCGCCGCTCGATGCGCGCGAGATTTTGATCGTAATGGCCGAACACCATTGACGCCGTGCGGTTGTCGTCCAGCGAAACCGTCTGTTCGGCCTCCGCGACCCGATCTGGCGAAGCCGTCATTCAGATCGCCCTTTCCGGGGTTTCGACGAGGCGGCCAAACAGGGAGTTCGACCCGCACCGCATGATTTCGACGAGAACCTCCCGCCCGATCAAATCCACGCTTCCATCGATTTGAACCGGTTGCAGGTAAGGCGACTTGCCGGCGACCTGCCCCTCGTGACGCCCCGGCTTCTCGAACAGCACCGGCGTGATCCGACCGACCAGACTGGCGTTGAAGTGCTGACGCTGGCTCTCGACCAGCGCCTGAAGGCGATGCAGACGTTCGGTCTTGACGGCCTCGTCCACCTGGTCCGCGAGTTCGGCGCCCGGCGTCCCCGGCCGAGGCGAATATTTGAATGAGAAATTCGAAGCGAACCGAACCTCGGCGATCAGATCGAGCGTGGCCTGGAAATCGGCCTCCGTCTCGCCGGGAAAGCCGACGATGAAGTCCGAGGACAGGGCGAGATCCGGGCGCGCGCGGCGGATTTTTTCGATGAGGCTGGTGTAATCGCGGGCGCCGTGGCCGCGATTCATCGCCCGGAGGATCGCATCCGATCCCGACTGCACCGGCAGATGCAGGAACGGCATGAGGGCGGGCAGGTCCGCGAACGCCTCGATCAGGTCATCCGTCATGTCATTGGGATGGCTGGTGGTAAACCGCAGCCGCAAAACGCCCTCGATCCGCGCGAGACGCCGCAGCAGTCGCGCCAGCGACCAGGTCGCGCCGTCTTCCCCCATCCCATGATAGGCGTCGACATTCTGTCCGAGCAGGGTGATCTCGCGAACGCCCGCGCGCGCCAAAGCCTCGGCTTCCGCCACGATTTTCGCCGCCGGACGCGAAACCTCGGCGCCACGCGTGTAAGGCACCACGCAGAACGTACAGAATTTGTCGCAACCTTCCTGCACCGTCAGAAAGGCGGAGACGCCGCGCTCACGGATTTTTTCTTCGCTCGGGGGCGTCAGATAATCAAACTTGTCCTCGACTGGAAATTCCGTGTCGACGACGGGGGCCATAAAGCTTTCGCGCACCAGATCGGGCAAGCGGTGATAATTCTGAGGGCCGACGACCAGATCGACGGCGCGCTGCTTGCGCAGGATCTCGGCGCCTTCCGCCTGGGCGACGCAGCCGGCGACGGCGATGCGCGTGGTTTGTCCCCGAGCCTTGCGGTCTTCCTTGAGTTCGCGCAGCTTGCCGAGTTCCGAAAACACCTTTTCGGAGGCCCTTTCGCGGATGTGGCATGTGTTCAGGACGATGAGATCGGCTTGCTCGGGCTGCGCGGTCTCTTCATATCCCTCGGGCGCCAGGACATCCGCCATGCGCGTGGCGTCGTAGACGTTCATCTGGCAGCCGAAGGACTTTATGAACAGCTTTTTGGGCGCGCGCGCCTCGATTGCGGCGGACTCGTTGCGCTCGGATGCAGGTTTCAAAATCGCGAAATGTCCTCGGAAGGGAGACGTAGGCTCTTTATAGCCGATTTCGCGTTTGCCGATAAGAAGCGCGACGCAATTTGTTGCTGGAGTTTCAGGCGACCAGCGCTGCGGCCAGACGCCTGACCCGCGCCTCCGTCTCCGCCGCGATCGCCTTTCGGTCGGTCTCGGCGCCGTATGCCAGAGCTTCGCCAAAGCGCACGCGGCAATCGACCGGCGCGTGCTTGAGCAAGGTCCAGATATGCGGCGCAAGCTCCGCGTCGCCGAACCAGGCCAGGACGCGGCGACCTTCCGCGTCGAGCTTTTTGCCGCGCGACGCGACATAGGCGATGGCGGCCGGCTGGATGGTGACGGCCGCGACCTCCGGATAGAGCCGCAACAGGTCGCGCGCGGCGGCGAAAAGCGACGGCTTGAACGCCAGAACATCGGCGCCGTCGCTGGAGGTGCCTTCGCCGTAGAGCAGGACGTCTTCGCCCGCCCGCATCTTTTCCGCCATGGCCGCATTGACGCGCGCGACGTCGGAACGGCTGTCCCGTTTCACGAAAATCGTATCCTGCGCGCGCGCGAAGGCGCCGAAGACAGGCCAATCCGCCACTTCGCTCTTGGCGACGAAACAGGGGGTCTCGCGGCTGGCGAAAACGAGAATGTCGCTCCAGGACACATGGTTGGAGACGATCATGCGCGGTTTTGGGCCGAGAGCCGCCCCATCGAAAACGACGCGCAGACCAAGCAGAAAACAGACGGTTCTGGCGAAAAAGGGAGGAATCTTCTCGGCCAGCCGCCATCCGCGACGGCGCGCCAACCGTTGCAGCGGCGTCGCCAGGAGGTAGAAGCCGATGAGAGCGATCACAAGAAGGAATGCGCGAAGATAGGGCATAGCGCCGGTTAGGCGCCAAAGATCACAATTTTATGACAGCAGCCCGAATCAACCCAGATTTCTTCGCATCACCAGCGCATCGCCCCGGGCGCCTTCCGCTCGCGCGTAATAGGCCTTGCGTCGGCCAACCTCGACAAAACCATTGCGCCGATAGAGGGCCATTGCGGCTTCGTTCTCGGCGTCGACCTCAAGAAACACAACGGTGACGCCGCGCGCCGCCAAACGTGACAAATGATCCAGCAGCAAACGCTGCGCGCAGCCAAACGTCCGCAGGGTCGGAGCGACGACGATGGTCAAGACCTCGGCCTCGTCGCTGGCGACGCGCGACATCAGATAACCCGCGAGTTCCGATTTCAACGCCACGCCCACGCTCAGGCATGACGGATCGGCCAGCAGCGCCTCAAACTCGCTGGCGCTCCACGGATGCGCGAAGCCGGTTGCGTGGAGACTTGAACAATCGCTGGCGTCGCCGACTTTCAGCAGTCGCGGCAGACTGAACTCCGGTTTTTTTCGCAAGAGTTCTGGAATTTTCATTGGACTGCGCGCGGAAGACCCGAAGACTTGGCGGGAAGAGTGACATCGGGCGCCTTGAGATAAACGGGGCGCGCCGGAGCCGTCTGGGGATCGGCGACGACCCCCAATTTGGCGACAGCGACGATATCCGGCCAAGGCTCCTGTCCGGCAACGCTAATTTCGTGGCCCAACGCCTTCGCCGCTTCGCTAAGCGCATCCGCGCCGCTGCCGACGGCCACGACCCGCCCGGCGCCCAACAGGCGGCATGCCTCGGTAATCGGAGCGATTCGCGGCGAGGTCAGGATTCGACCGCTGGAGCCACAAGCCGAGAAATAGATATTCCCGTGCAGGGCGTCGATTGCGGCGACGACGACCTGTGCGTCCTGCGAAAACAGCAGCGGCGTCGCCAAGGCGGCAAGGGTCGAAACGCCAACCGCCTCGATCCCGAGGGCCAGGGCGATACCCCGCGCGGCGGCCACGCCGATGCGTATGCCGGTGAACGACCCCGGACCAACCGTCACCGCGACGCGGTCGAGCGAGGCGAAGCCGCCGCTCACCTGCGCGACCACGCGTTCGAGCATCGGCATCAAGGCTTCCGCGTGGCCCTTTTGCATGGGCAAGGTCTCGCGGACCACCACCTGTTGCGCCTCGCTGTCGAAAACGCCGACGGAGACGGCCGGCAGCGACGTATCTATCGCGAGTATGCGCATGATCGGGCGACCGGAGTTCGCAAATTGCGGATGATCAGACTTCCTCGACCGACGTGACCTGCGGCAGGAAGTGGCAGATCAGGTTCTGAATGCCGCGCTTGAGGGTCGCGGTCGAGGACGGACAGCCGGAGCAGGCGCCCTTCAACTGCAAATAGACGATGCCGTCCTTGAATCCGCGAAACACAATGTCGCCGCCGTCGCCCGCAAGGGCGGGACGAACGCGCGTTTCCAGCAGATCCTTGATGGCCGCGACGGTCTCCGCGTCCTCGGGCGCGAACTGCTCCAGCGACGTCTGGCCGGAGGCGTTGGCGTCGGCGGACAGAACCGGCCGCCCGGACATAAAGTGCTCCATGATGGCGCCGAGAATGGCCGGCTTAAGGTTCTGCCACTCCCCATCGGCCTTGGTGACCGAAATGAAGTCCGAACCGAGAAACACGCCGCTCACGCCCTCGATCGAGAAGATCGCCTGCGCCAGGGGCGACACGCTGGCCTCGTCGGGCGAGCGCAGGTCCCACACGCCCTCCTGCGCCACGGAAGCGCCGGGCAGAAATTTCAAGGTCGCGGGATTGGGGGTAGACTCGGTCTGGATGAACATGTCGTCACTCCGAAATCAGCCGGTTCAAGGCCGGCGATGGGGATGCTGCTAAGATAGGGGCAATGCAGGCCAAGGGAAGGGAAAATTTCGTTTGGCCGCAACGTCAGCGCAGCAGGCCGACGATGTCCTTGACCTCATTCATGATCGGCTGCGCGATCGCGCGCGCGCGCACCGCGCCATCGCGCAGGATCTGATCGATATAGCCGGGATCGCCTTCCAGCCGCCGCATTTCCGCGCCGATCGGGCCGAGCTTGTGAATGGCGAGATCGGCAAGCGACTGCTTGAAGGAGGAAAACTGCGCCCCGCCGAAATCGGCGAGCACCTTTTCGGGCGTGACGCCGGACAGCGCCGAAAAAATCCCGATCAGGTTTTCCGCTTCGGGGCGGCCTTTCAAGCCTTCCAGTTCGGTGGGAAGCGGTTCCGGGTCGGTCTTGGCCTTGCGGATCTTCTGGTTGATCGCGTCGGCGTCGTCGGAAAGATTGAGGCGCGAAAACTCGGAAGCATCGGATTTCGACATTTTCTTCGAGCCGTCGCGCAGGCTCATGACTCGCGCCGCCGGCCCCTGGATCAGCGGCTCGGGCAGAGGGAAGAAGCCCGCCGTGTGGCCACGCGCCGCGATCGACTCGCTGTAGTCATTGTTGAACTTCTGCGCGACGTCGCGCGTGAGTTCGACATGCTGCTTCTGATCCTCGCCGACCGGCACATGCGTGGCGCGATAGAGCAGGATGTCCGCCGCCATCAGGGTCGGGTAGGCGAACAGGCCGATGGAGACGTTCTCCCGGTCCTTGCCGGCCTTGTCCTTGAATTGGGTCATGCGGTTGAGCCAGCCCATGCGGGCGACGCAATTGAACACCCAGGCAAGCTCCGAATGCTCCGAAACCTGGCTCTGATTGAAGATGATGTTCCTGACGGGATCGATGCCCGAAGCGATATAGGCCGCGGCGATCCTGCGTATGGCCTGGCGCAATTCGTCGGGCGCCTGCGGCATGGTGATCGCGTGCAAATCGACCACGCAGAACAGGCACTCGTGGGTCTCCTGCAAGGCCACGAACTTGACGATTGCGCCCAGATAATTGCCGAGATGCAGATTACCGGTCGGCTGGATGCCGGAAAAGACGCGTTCTGGAAAGTTCGTCATGGGAGACCGCACAGTTTTTAACTTGCGGTCTTATGGCTTCCGGCGCCTCGGCTGGCAAGGGGGACTTGGTTTGAAAACCCGCCGCCGAACCGATTAGGACGCCCCCGACGACCCTCAACGATTGCTCAAGCGCACGCCAGAGGAGCGGCGATCACGCCACTCCTCGTCCAACATCCCTAACCCGGTCGAACATCCGTAGCCCGACCCAAATCTCTTTTCCGCGTCAGCGGGGCGATTCGCCCACGGGTTCGCCTGGACTGGGCAGAAGCCCCTGGTGGAGATCGTCGCGCCGCGCCGCGCCGCCGGGCGCGCCGTAGTTCAGCCGGGCGCTGTCCACCACATAGCGATTCTCCGTTCCCACCGGAACGACATTGCCCGAGTCCAGGAAGCTGCGATGCTTCTTGACCTCGATTTCGTGGCTTTGAGCAAAGGCGGAGGAAGCCCCCAGACCAGCGGCGGCGATCGCCAGAATTAAAACGGAAATGCGGCGCATGGGACACTCCTGCTGAGATTCTTCGATTCTAACGCTTTGGACGGGTCCGCGATAGCCGCTCGCCCGTCTATTTTCTTCGGGTCGCCTCGGCGCAGGCCCGGCTTTTCCGGGTCCCCGCCGCGCCGAAGAAATCGCTGAGCGCGCGATCCTGGCCGGCGGCAAGCAGGTCCAGCCGATCGATGACGCAGGCCAGGTCGGTCGCGCTGACCTTTTCGTCACCGCCGCCGCACATCAAGCCGCCCATCGTCAGGGCCGGCGCCGCGACCTCGACCCGAAAGCCGCGACAATTCCCACGCTTGACGCCGGCCGCGCCGGAAAGCTGCAAGGCCCCCGACTCGAAATCGCCGAATCGCGTTTGCAGCGCCTGCGGCAGATCGGCTTCGGTAACGCCAAGCCCGGTCGCGGAGGCGCGCCGCGCCATATCGACGAAATAGCCGGGATCGGAGGCGTCCTCGGTTCCGTGACGATAGACGCCGACACGCAGGAAAGGCTTCGGGCCAGCGAACTGACCGAAGGTCATCACGTCTTCGCGACCGCCGCCCGCCACGTGACGGCGCGCGCTGTAAAGCGGCTGCGCGCGGCCAAGAATGGGCGCCGACAGATCAAACAGCGGATAGGGCTTGGCGATTTCGATCCAGGCGATGGGCGCGACGGACGGCGGCGCCGGCTGCACGGGTTTGGGCCAATCGCGCAACAGGCCCTGCGCCGCCAGCAGCAGCAAGACCCCGAGCAGGGTCTTGAGCACAAGGCCGCCATATGCGGACGCAAAGCCGAACAGAGCGGCGACCGGGGGTTTGATCGCGCTTTCCAGCGCGAAGGCCAGCCGTCCCAACGCATAGGCGCGATTGGCCAGGGGATGGCGCTCCTCGCCTTCCGAAACCGCCGCCGTGGGATTCGCAGGCGGTTGGGCGAGAAAATCCTCACGATATTCGTCTGAGAGCCGGTCAAGCCATTCTTTTCGGGCCGGCTCTGTTCGCGCGGGTTGTTGGGCGGGCGGTTCGGCGACGGGAGACGGAGCTTCCACCGAACGCTCGGAAGCCTCGCTCCAGTTGCGTTTGAGATCGAGGCCGAGTTCGCGCACCTTTTCGCGCAGCGCGTCAATGTTGGCGCGCTCATTGGACACGCGACGCGGCGGCGTCTCCGCGACAAAAAGCGGGACGTCGCCCCCGCCGTCAAATGTCGTGCTGTCCGCCATTCCCCTCGCGTTCCCCCGACACGCTCCGAAACTCCGACAATTTGCCTCAAATTGACGGCGGCGACGTTACCGAACGCGAGGCTTTTGAATTCATGATGAATCGGCGGTTATGTCGAGCGAACCGGCGGAAACCCCCAAGACATCGGCCTCGAACAGGGCGCCGGGCGGAAAGCCAAAGGTTTTCGCCGGCGTGAAATCGGCCGATCGCCCCATGCCGCCACGCTCGGCGAGGATTTGCACGCGACGCCCGACCTGCCGGGCGAGATGGCGCTCCAGGGCCAGATCGCCCTCCGCGCGCAGGGCGGCGGCGCGCGCCTTGACGGTCGCGGCGGCGACCGGCTTCATCCGCGCCGCCGGCGTTTCCGGGCGCGCGGAAAACGGGAATACGTGGAGAAAGGCGAGGCCGCACTCCCTAACCAATGCGCGGCTGCGCGCCGCGGCCTCCTCGTCTTCCGTGGGAAATCCGGCGATCAGATCGGCGCCGAAAGCCATGTCCGGGCGTTTTTCACGCAAGCTCGCGCAGAAATCCACCGCTTGGGCGCGGCTGTGGCGCCGTTTCATCCGCTTGAGAATGAGATCGTCGCCCGATTGCAGCGAAAGGTGCAGATAGGGCGTCAATCGCTCTTCATGAGCGAAGGCGGCGACCAGATCGTCATCAGCCTCGATGCAGTCGATCGACGACAGCCGCAGACGCGGCAGTTTCGGCAATTCGCGCAGCAGAAGCCGCACGAGACGGCCAAGTCTCGGCGCCCCGACGAGATCGCCGCCCCACGAGGTCAGATCGACGCCGGTGAGCACAAGCTCCTTGTGCCCTGTCTCGACGAAGCGGCGCGCCTGCGCCAGAACTTCGTCTTCCGCGACGGAGCGCGACGGGCCGCGCCCCTGAGGGATGACGCAAAAGGTGCAGCAATGGTCGCAACCATTCTGGACAGCGAGGAAGGCGCGCGTGTGGCCTTCGAGCGCGGAAAGCAGCGGCGCCGGCGCATTGCCGCGCCGCGCCCGCGCGATAGGCGCGACGTTTTCCCGGGAGGCGAAATGGTCCCAGCTCGTGGCCACGGTCTTTTCGGCATTGCCCAGGACATGCGCCACTTCGGGCATGGCGACAAAGGTCTCCGGGGCGATCTGCGCCGCGCAGCCGGTGACGACGATGCGGCTCTCCGGTCTTTCGCGGGCGATGCGGCGGATCGCCTGCCGCGCCTGCCGCGTCGCCTCGGCGGTGACGGCGCAGGTGTTGACGATCACCAGGTTCTTTTCAAGCCCCTGTTCGGCGAGGGCGCGCATCACCTCCGACTCGACCATGTTGAGCCGGCAGCCGAACGTGACGACTTCCGGACTCGCGTCGGGTTCAGCTTTCATCTTGGCCCGAAAAAACCGCCGCATCGAGCACACGGCTGAATTCCACCTCGACCGGGCCGGTCATTTCGACGTGATCGTCGGCCTCGCGCCAATGGATGAGCAGATCGCCGCCCGGCAGCGAAATCCTTGCGAAACGCCCCGCCAGCCCCGCGCGCGCGGCGGCGACGCCGGTGGCGCAGGCGGCGGTGCCGCAAGCCAGAGTCAGGCCCGTCCCCCGCTCCCAAACTTTCAGCCGGATATGGTCCGACGCCAGAGGCTGCGCCAGCGAGATGTTGGCCCGTTGCGGAAACATCGGATCGAATTCGAGTTTCGGGCCGATCACTTCCAGATTGAAGGCGTCGATTTCCTCGACGAAGAAGATCGCATGGGGATTGCCCATGCTGACGCAAGACGCCGACGGCAGGCCGAAATGGCCAAGTTCGACCGAGGCCGTGTCGACCTCGCGCGCCAGCGGAATGTCGCGCCAGCCGAGACGCGGCGGACCCATGTCGACCGTATAGGCCAGCGGTCCTTCGCGCGACACTTTCAGCTTGCCGGCGGAGGTGGCGAGCCGCAACTCGGTGGCGCCGGTTTGCTCCGCAAGATAATGCGCGACGCAGCGCGTGCCATTGCCGCAGGACGCCGACCGCGAACCGTCCTGGTTGAAAATGGTCATGAACGCGGTCTCGTCGCGCGCGGCGGCGTCGCCGAGCACCATCAACTGGTCATAGGCGAGACCCGGCGCGCGCGCCAGGGCGCGGGCGTCCTCCGGCCGGGGCAGGAAACCGGCGCCGCGCAAGTCCAGCACGAGGATGGCGTTGCCAGCGCCGTTCATCTTGTGAACCTCGCGCCCGACCAAAGGATTTTGCGCAAAAGCGCCAGAGAGCCCCATGTCCATGCTTGCCCGCCGTTCATGTCCGGTTTAGGCGGTATATAAGAGAAAAGCCGGCGCGGGGCCACCGCGGCCTGCTGAACCCATCTGGATTTTTCCGTTGGAGCTTGCCATGAAGAACGGCTTTTTTGGTTTCTGCGGCGCGCCACTGTTCGGCATGTTGGCGCTGGCCGTCGCGACCGTTTCGAGCGCGGCGCAGACGCCAACGCCGCCGGCCACGCCCCCAGCCACGCCGCCCGCAGGCGCTTCAGTCCCCAAACCCGCGGTCACGGAGCCGCCCGCCGCCGTCCCGCCCGAAGAATCGCTGAAACCTTCCGACATCGCGGCGCGTCCCGCGCTGGTGCTTCACAGTTCGGCGAATTGGGAGGAAGGCTACGCCAAAATCAAGGACGGCCTCGAAAAGCTGCGCGCGGCGGCGCAAAAGGCCGGGTTGAAACCCGTTAACCACGCCATGGCCGCTTTCACCGAAACCGACGACGCCGGGTTCAAGTTCGACGCGCTGCTGCCGGTCGAGGCCCCATCGGGCAAGCCCGATCTGATAAATGGCGCGCTGCTCGGCGCAACGCCGGCCGGAAAGGCGATCAAGTTCACCCACACCGGCAGCTATGACGACATCGACACCACCTACGACGCCATCACCGCCTATCTCGACGAGAAGGGCCTGGAGGCGACCAACGTCTATCTCGAGGACTATCTGACTGAAGGCAAGGACGCCGGCGATCAGGCGCTCAAGGTCGATATCTACGTTTTCCTGAAATAAAAAGGCGGCGCTTTCGCGCCGCCGGATTTTCAAAGCGCCTTTTTCAGCGCGTTGGCGATCGCGTCGCCCATCGCCGAGGTTGAAACACTCGATGTCGCGTCGCCCTTGATGTCGGCGGTGCGCAGGCCGGCGGCGAGCACATCGGAAATGGCTTTTTCGATGAGGTCGGCGGCTTCGATCAGGCCGAAGGAATAACGCAGCGCCATGCCGAACGAGCCGATCATGGCGATCGGGTTGGCGATCCCCTTCCCGGCGATATCCGGGGCCGAGCCGTGCACGGGCTCATACATCGCCTTGCGCTTGCCGCTGGCGTCGGCCGCGCCCAGCGAGGCCGAGGGCAGCATGCCCAGCGATCCCGTGAGCATGGAGGCGACATCCGACAGCAGGTCGCCGAACAGATTGTCGGTGACGATCACGTCGAACTGCTTGGGGTAGCGCACGAGCTGCATGCCCAGCGCATCCGCCAGCATGTGTTCGAGTTGCACGTCGGGGTAGGATTTCTTGTGGACGTCGGTGACCACTTCCTTCCACAGCACGCCGGACTTCATCACATTGTTCTTTTCGGAGGACGTGACCTTGTTGCCGCGCTTGCGCGCCATTTCGAAAGCGACCGCCGCGATGCGTTCGATCTCGTAGGTCTCGTAGACCTGGGTGTCGACGGCGCGCTTCTGGCCGTTGGGCAGATTGGTGATCTCCTTCGGCTCGCCGAAATAGACGCCGCCGGTCAGTTCGCGCACGATCATGATGTCGAGGCCTTCGACCAACTCGCGCTTGAGCGAGGAGGCCTCGGCGAGCGCCCGATAGCACAGCGCGGGCCGCAGATTGGCGAACAGCCCCAAATCTTTTCGCAACCGCAGCAGGCCCGCTTCCGGGCGCACCTCGTAGGGGACATCGGCCCATTTGGGGCCGCCCACGGCGGCGAGCAGCACGGCGTCGGCGGCCTGCGCGCGCGCCATATCCGCCTCGGAAATGGCTTGTCCGTGCGCGTCATAGGCCGAACCGCCAACCAGACCCTTTTCGAACTCGAACTTGGCGAGACCCGCGCCGGAGATGACGTGAGCGACCTTTTCCACTTCCGCCGTCACTTCCGGCCCGATGCCATCGCCGGGAAGCAGGAAGATATTATAGCTCGCCATCATAAGCCTCTTTGCGGATCGTTTGGGGATTGGCGGCCTTGCTAAACCCGCGCGCCCCGCTTGGCAAGAATGGCTTTGGCGCGCCGCGCAAAAGAAAATCCCGCGAGCCGAGGCTCGCGGGACAGGAATTTTCCCGAATTCGCTTGAAGCGAGATCAGAAGGTCCAACGGGCGCCGACGGACGGAGCCCAGTTGACGGTATAGAGATAGCCGTTCGCCAGGCCATTGGTGACGACCGTGTATTGCACGCCACCGTAAACCTGGAAGCGCTTGTTGAAAGCATACTGGGCCATCACGCCGAAAGCATCTTCCTGTCCGGAACAGTTCGAATTGGAGGCGTTCGAGCACTTCCTCGCGGCGGTGGCGAAAGAATTCTGTTCGAGGTGGTAATACGAGCCGGAGAGGGTCAGCTTGTCGTTGTAGGCCCAGGCCGCGCCGCCCCAGAACACCTCGAGGATTTTCTGATTCGGGAACGGGTTGGTGTTGGTCACGATGTAACGATAGTCGTTCGGATCGTAGTAGGACACCAGGTTCGCGGCGGAATAACCGGCCGTCGGCATATCCGAAGCATTGGTCATGCGGATGTGTTCGTAACCGCCGGCGAAGGTGAACTGGTTCCAGACGTACTTGCCGGCGACAGAGATTTCCTCGTTGTTCGAAAGAGTCGCGACGGTGCGCCAGCCATTGTTGTAGGCCGTCGTATAGATGCCGGTGATCGAGCTGAGGCCGCCGAGGGAGATCGCGTCCTTGGTGTAATGATAGGTGCCGTCCAACGTGAAGCCGGCATAGGTGCCGCCGAGGTTGAAGCCGTAGGACTCACCCTTGCCGGCCATGACGCCCTGCGAGTCGGCGAGCTTGACGATGGCGCCGCCGTAGATCGGGCCGTAGGCGACCTTGTACTTCAAGCTGTTGTCCAGACGACCGGCCTCGGTGGTGCCGCCCGCGAGCGAACCGGAGAAGCCGAGCAGCGAGAAGGCCGGCGCGCCCTTGAGCGGGTCGAAAGCGCTGAGTTCGTCGGTGATGAAGGTGGTGTGACGACCGTAGGTCAACTGACCGAGGACGTCATGCTTGAAACCACCCCAGTACTGGTTGTTGAAGGCCTGACCGCCACGCGAGGAATCGCCGTTGGCGCCCTGGTAGGCGGCCGTCTTGCCAGCCATGCGGTAGAGCGAGTTCGGGCCGTCGAGCAGCGAGGCCGTCGCGACGTCGAAGTTGGTCTCGGCGTCGGCGACCACTTTGAAGCCATAAAATCCCGTATCCCAAGACCCCTTGATGCCGACATTGCTGTAGCCGAGGCCGCCCGGAGCGGCGCCGAGGTGGGGGTGGTTGGAGAATTTCTGGATGCCGTAAGGCACGCCATAGGGGTAGCCGCCGTCAATCTGCGAGCCGTGCGACTGCCAGCCGGCGCCGAGGTCCACGGCGCCGAAAACGGTCAAGCCCATGTAGGAGATGTCGCGCGGATCGGAGAGAAAGCCCACCACGGCGTCGTTGCTGATCCCTCCGCCGAGGATGGCGAGAAGGTTGTTGAAGCGGCTCGGCCCCTCAACGGCCGGGCCCTTGACGGCCGGACCGGCGACGTCGGCATGATGCGCCTTGACGTGCTTGACCTTCTTGGTCTTCGCTTCGGCGGACACGGCGCCGGCGGCGGTGGCCAGGGCGACGAGCGCCACGGCGGTCATGAACTTGGTCTTCATCCCACACTCCAGATTTTTGGCCTTCAGGCCATAGGCGTCTCACCGAACCGCCTTAAGAATTTCCGATGGAGAGCGAAGCCCCCCTCCCGACACCTAAATGCTTAAATTGCGCCTTGATTTTTTACAATCGCCACAGACGTGTTTCAGCCGGCCCGGCCAGCGAAAGACACGCGGTGTTGCTTTTCTACCATAGCTCAACGGCAGCGTCCTGGCGCTGCTAGACTATAGTTGAGCCGCCGCGATGACGTTATGCGGCGCCGCATCTGGATTTATTCATAAAAGCGTCACGAAACGTTTCCATCCGCAGCCGCACCCGTCCTCACGAATGCTTGCGCTCCGAGACGTCGCAAAGCGTCGTCCACACTGTAGAACAATCGCTCCCCAATAGAATCGGTCGCGCCGAGGGCGTCGAGCACGCCGAAAGTCTTCATGGCTGCTTGGGCCCGAACGGATTCCAGCCGCGCGATCGCGAAATCGCAGCCGCGCGCATGACAATGATCTATTGCGGCAGCCAACGCCCGCGCCGCCGTGTAATCGATCGAGACGACCGCCGATGCTTCAAGCACGATGAGTCGCATTTGCGGTTGCTCGGCGGCGCGCTGCAACTGTAGCCGGCACCGGTCGGCGTTGAGAAACGACAGCGGCGCCTGAAAACTGACCACGGCGACGCCCGCCAGGGTTTCGCCCTCAACCAGGGGATTGCGCGGCCACCAGACGGTTTCGCCCGGCAGCCGCTCCAAGGTCTGCAAATCGGTCTGCGTCGTGGCCCAGGCGCCGTGGATCAGCGACAGTATGATCGCCAAGGTCACGCCGGTTTGCACCGGGAGCAGCACCACGGCGGCTGTCGTGATCGCCATCAGCAGGAATTCCGGCCGCGAACGCCGACAGATGTCCCGCATGTCGCCCAGCCTGAAAATGCGGCCGGCGACAAACAACAAAGTCGCCGCCAGCGAGGTCTCCGGCGCGTGACTCAAGAAATTTTCGCCGAATGCGGCGAGAAGCCCCAGAGCCAAAGCCGCCGTCAATCCTGAAATCTGGGTCTTGCCGCCGCTGGCCGCGACCATGGCCGTTCTTGGCGGACTGGCGTTGACGGGAAAGGCTCCAAACAGCCCCGCCAGCACGCCGCCGGCGCCGACGCCAAGGAAATCGCGGTTGATGTCGGGCTCCTCGCCCGACGAACCGGGATAGGCGCGCGAGGTGGCGGCGCTCTGCACCATGATCACCAGCGTGAGGATCACCGCCAGACCCACAAGCTTGAAGACTTGCTCGACGCTGGCTTCGGGCGCGGCCAATTGCGGCCATTCGACGGGAAAGGCGCCGATGACGGGAAGCGCCGACGGATCGACCTTGAGCAGCAGCGCGCCCAAAGTGGCGCCGCCGACCGCCAGCAGCGCCCCTGGCAGCCGGGGCGCATAGGTCTCGATCACCAGGATCGAGACCAGGCAAACCAGGCCGACGGACAGGGCCAGCGCCTTGATTTCGCCGATCTGCGCCGCGATCTGGGCCACGCGCTGCAAAGTATCTCCAGAACCGGCCGGCAGCCCCAACAGCGCCGGCAGTTGCGACAGGGCGATGTGGACGGCTATGCCCGCGAGAAAGCCGGTCAGCACGGGCGTGGACAGCAGATTGGCGACCCAGCCGGCGCGAAACAGCCCGGCCCCGGACATGAACAGGCCGACGAGAAGCGCCAGCAGGGCGGCGAGCGCCGCATATTGCGGGCCGCCCACGGGCGCGATCAAGGCCAGCGAAGCCGCGAAGATCGGCGTGATCGTCGAATCCGCCCCAACCGACATCTGGCGGTTGGCGCCGAGCAAGGCGAAACCCAGCGCGCCCGCGATGAACGCATAGAACCCGATGGAGGGCGCGAATCCGCCCAGACGCGCCGTCGCCATCTGCTCCGGCGCGGCGATTGCGGCGAGGGTCAGGCCCGCCAGCAGATCGGCGCGCCACGTCAGCGCGGCCCCGCGCAAGGCGCCAAAGACCAACCGGCTATTTCCCATCCCGTTCATGCGCGCTTCCTCCGGACGCAATTTGTCCGACGCCGCACGCCAAGGGAAGAGCGCGTTCGGCGATCTCCCGCGCTGTTTTGATCATGATCCAATCCGAGGGAGCCACTTTGCCCGATTTGCGCTAGCATTATGCCGGCTCGGGCTCATTGGAGGACTTCACATGATCGCCAACGGCTCAAACGAAGAAATCATCGCCGTCGCCGATATTGGCGGAACCAATGCGCGCTTCGCGCTGGCCCGTGTTGGGCGCGACGCCAGCCCGGAACTCGGTCAACCCGTCGTGCTGCGCACCGCCGATTTTCCCGATCTCGCCTCCGCTTTTGCCGCTTTTATCGGCGGCCTCGACGGCGCGCGCCCCAAGCGCGGCAGCTTCGCCCTGGCCTGCCCGATTCGCGGCGAAACACTGAAATTCACCAACAATCCCTGGACCTTGCGGCCGGCGACGCTCGCGGCGGACCTCGGGCTCGATGAAGTTCGGCTGCTCAACGATTTCGGCGCCGTGGCGCATGCCGCCGCCAAGGCCGACCTGTCGAATTTCACGCATATCTGCGGGCCGAATCGCCCGCCGCCGCGCGCCGGCGTGATTTCGATCCTGGGTCCGGGCACCGGCCTGGGCGTCGTGCAACTGATCCGGGACGGCGCCGCCTATCGAGTGGTCGAGACCGAGGGCGGCCATATCGACTTCGCGCCGCACGACGCTTTCGAGGACGGACTGCTGGCGCGGCTGCGCGAGAAATTCGGCCGCGTCTCGGTCGAGCGCGTGCTGTCGGGACCGGGCCTCGCGGAAATCCTGTTGGCGCTTCCGGGCGCGCCCGCGCAACGGCCGGCGGATCCCGCGCTGTGGGCGGCGGCCATCTCCGGAGCCGACGCGCTCGCGCGCGCGGCGCTGCAAAAATTCTGCCTCTGCCTGGGCGCGGTCGCGGGCGACCTCGCTCTCGTCCACGGCGCCGAAGCGGTGATCCTCGCCGGCGGCCTGGCGCCGCGCATCGCGTCCATGCTCACCGCCCTCGGCTTCGCCGACAGGTTCCGGGCCAAGGGCCGCTATCGCGAGATGATGACCAACATCCCCGTCTGGATGATCGCTCACCCGCAACCCGGCCTGTTCGGGGCGGCGGCGGCCTTCCAGCCGTAAAAAAAGGGCGTGGCCTTTTCTTTTGGCCCGCGCCCTCTCCATTGCCCGTAAAGACGTTTACTTTTTCTCGATCTTGGCGCGCTCGACGGCTTCCAGGATGACGCGCTTGGCCTCCGCCGCGTCGCCCCAGCCGGCGAACTTGACCCACTTGCCGGGTTCCAGATCCTTGTAATGGCAGAAGAAATGCTCGATCTGCCTCCACGTGATCTCCGGCAGATCGGTATAGTTCAGCACCTTCTCATAACGCTGTGTGAGCTTGGGGCTCGGCACGGCCAGGATTTTCTCGTCGCCCCCGCCTTCGTCGGTCATTTTCAGCACGCCGATCGGGCGGACGTTGATGATGGCGCCGGGAATGATCGGGCGGGTGTTGGCCACCAGCACGTCGCAGGGATCGCCGTCTTCCGAGAGCGTGTGCGGGATGAAGCCGTAATTGCCGGGATATCGCATGGGCGTGTAGAGGAAACGGTCCACCATCAGCGCGCCGGACGGCTTGTCCATTTCATATTTGATCGGCTCGCCGCCAATCGGAACTTCGACCACGACATTGATGTCTTCCGGGCAATTCCGGCCGATACTTATGGCGTCGAGACGCATTGGGCTCTCCAATGATTGAACTGAGGCCCTTGTTTAGTCATTGCCTCGACAATCGCAACCGGAACTTTCCGCTACCCTTTCCGATCAGGCGACGCCCTCGAAACCGAAGGCGATGCGTCCCAGCCGGACTCCGCCGAACAGTTCGCTCGCCCGACGAATTTCCTTGCCGCCGAGCCCCCGGTAGAAGTCGATCGCGCGCGCGTTGTCGGCGAGCGACCAGATCAGAACCCGGTCGATGCCGTTGGCGGCCAAATCTTCGCGACCGCCCAGGAACAGACGCCGCCCAAAGCCAAGCCCCTGATATTCCGGCGCGAGATAGAGTTCGAAAATCTCGCCTTCGTATTCGAGCGACGGCGCCCGGTTGCGCCCATAGGACACATAGCCGCCCACCCGCCCGCGCATGGACAGCACCAGCAGACGGCTGCCCTGCAACACCGCGCGTCGCCACCACTCCGGGCCACGCCGCGCGATCAGCCGCTCCAGCTCCCGGCCGGGGATCAGGCCGCGATAGGCCTCGCGCCAAGCCGAGTCATGCACGGCGGCGATCTGGTCGGCATCGCCGGGCATTGCGCGTCTGATGGTGATGAGCGCCTGCGACATGAGCGAGATGTTACGACCAAGCGTCGCCAGCTGGCAAGAAGGTTCCGCGCGAAAGGCTTATTGCGCCGCCGCCAGCGCTTCACCTGTTTGTCACAAAACAGATATGAGACCGGAATGCTTTACGACGTCGCCCGGTTCGGCGATCCCCGCTTTGGGATCATGCTAGAAATTGATCGTGCTGCGGACGCCGAGCACCAGGGCGTTGCGCGTCGCCGCGCCGTTCAGCCGCGCGCCCGGATGGAAGACATATTCCAGCACCGGCTGCACGCCGAAGCCGGGAGCGATCTGCGTCTGATAGGTCGCTTCGAGCAAGGCTTCGTAGTCCGGTCGCACCGGCGACCCCGCGTCGATCGCCGCCGCCGCCGCGCTGTCGGAGATGTGCATGTAAGCGAATGAGACGCCCGCAACGTCATTGGCCCGGCCTGGAACGAAACCCGAGAGATTGAGGCCCGTGTCGAAGTAGAAATCCGAAACGTTGCGATCGCCCGGCGCGCCGAACACGCGCAGGAAAGCGCCCAGGCCTTTGGTCGGATCGCTTGG
This sequence comes from Rhodoblastus sphagnicola, assembly GCF_002937075.1. Lineage (GTDB taxonomy): Bacteria > Pseudomonadota > Alphaproteobacteria > Rhizobiales > Beijerinckiaceae > Rhodoblastus > Rhodoblastus sphagnicola. The sequence goes on along the minus strand of NZ_NHSJ01000138.1, from coordinate 11,684 downwards.
CGCCTTCACCAACTGCTGGTCGATCATGCCATAAAAGCCATAATCGCCGCCATGCAGCGCCGCCGGCAAGCCGCTCGTCAAGGGCTGGCCGGTCACGTCGTAACGCAAATCCTTGAACGCGCCGACATGCTGCCAGGCGCCGAGCTTGACCGTTCCGGCAAGGCCGGGCGAGTCCTTGTCCTGATTGTACTTGATCTGCGCTTCCTGCATGATCAGCGGCGGATCGCTCAGGCGGAAGTTGACGCCGTAGCGGTTGCGAAGCTGCGGATCGTTGCTGCCGGGGCCGGCCGGATCGCCGTCATAAATGCCGATGACGTAAGTGAAATTGTCGTTGAAGTCATATTTGGCGCGCATGCCGGGCGAGGCGAAGGGATAGGCGGGACCGCCGCTTGGAAGGTCCGAGACGAGAACGCCAGGCCATCCCGTGGTCGAATTCGCGAACAGCGCCGCATATTTCGAGGCGACGAAATCGGTGTCGGCGCCGAGTTGGCCGAACCGCACCGACAGCTTGTCGTTGAACAGTTTCTGCTCGTACCAAAGCTCATAGAGGCGGATGGTGGGAAGGGCCTCGATGTAGCTCTCGGCCAGCAGATTGGTCAGATAATTGTGCGACAGGCTGGTCCCATGCGTCCAAAACCCTTCGACATGGATGGTCCCGCCGTCCAGATTGGCGACCTTGCCCATGTCCGCTTCGAGCACGGCGTCGAGACGCCCGTCGTAAACCACGCCCTGGCGCGCGCCGCCGGTCGGATTGCCCAAGACTTCGCCGATATAGGTCATCTGCAAGGTCAGACCATGATCGGCCAGCGACTTCTTGAAATCGCCGATCGGCGCCAGCGCCGGGACCGAATCGATGATGGAAGGCGGCGCGTCGTCGGCGCGCGCCGAACCCGCGCAAATCGCGGAGGCGGCGAGAGCGAAGGCCACAAGACCGGATTTCCGATAGGCGTTTTCCATCTTGTCCCTCTCTGATTCACCGGGAGCAATCGTCGCCTTGGAATCGACAATCCCGGCCGATTTGGCAAGGTTCAAGGCTGCGATTTGGATCGATTCCGATCTATGATAACCGATCAAGCTTGCGCGCGCCCGACGCAACTCGGACACCGATCATTCCACGGCGTCGATTTTCCGTTAAGGTGCGCGGAACCGCCGAAATGAAAGCACGCTTTTAGCAATGGCCAAGAAAAGCAAGACTCGGGCGCCTGTCGCGCCCGCAACTTCCGACAAGCCTGTCGTCGTCATAAAACAGAAAAAGCGCGTCTCCAGCAAGCTGGCGCTGACCCTGCCGCTGTCACGCGCGCGAAAACTCGCCAGCGACCTCCACCAGGCGGCGGGATTGCGCCTGTGGGCGGAAGCGATCGAAGCCGCCGCGCCCGAAGTTCGCGAGGAACTGATCCAGTTGCAGGACGCCATCTGCGACGCCGGCGACCTGCTCAAACAGGCCAAGTCGAACAATCCCAAACATTTGGCCCTGTTCATGGTCGCATGTTGCGAACGCGACGGTCGGCCAGCCACGCCGCCGCAATTCGTCACCGCCGCCAGCGAGGATGAGGCGGTTGCGATCTGGAAAGCCGCTTTCAAGGGACAATTCGGTCGGCGAAAACCTCGCGCGCAACGCGTGCCCGAGCGCGGCGAAGAGGTGGGATTGCATGTGTAAAGCTTGTCGCCGACTCCGTCGCCCCCATATCCACGGCTGACACAAGCGAGCAACGCCTTGAACCAACAAATCCCCGATCGCCGGCCGGCCCCCCTGTGGTCCGTCCTGCTGGAACTTTCGCCCTATGTCTGGCCAAGCCGGCGCGGCGATCTCAAATTTCGCATCGTCATCTCCTTCGCCCTGCTGATTTTCGCCAAGCTGGCGACGGTCGCCATGCCCTATGCGTTCAAATGGGCGACCGACGCCCTGACCGACATTTCCAAGGGCGAGGCTCCCGCTGCGGCAATGTTTGCCGGCCCCATCGCGCTCACCGCGCTTTATGGCGCGCTGCGGGTCGCCATGGTCGGCTTCACCCAGGCGCGCGACGCGCTGTTCGCCGAAGTGGCGATGAACGCGGTGCGCCGGCTCGCGCTCGACGTGTTCGTTCATCTGCACGCCCTGCCGCTACGCTTCCATCTCGAGCGCAAGACCGGCGCGCTGACGCGCGTGCTGGAGCGCGGCCGCAACGCCATCGAGACGTTGACCCGCCTGATCATGCTCACCGGCGTTCCCACCATCTTCGAACTGGCTCTTGTCCTCGGCGTGCTGTTGTTCCAGTTCGACGCGCGCTACGTGGCCATCGTGGTGATCACGGTGATCGTCTATCTCGGCTACACCTATGTCGCCACCAACTGGCGCATCGCCATTCGCCGCTCGATGAACGAGAGCGATTCCGACGCCAACGCCAAGGCCATCGACTCGCTGTTCAATTACGAAACGGTCAAATATTTCGGCGCGGAAAAACGCGAGGCCGAGCGTTACGACCGCACCATGGCGCGCTACGAGCAAAACAGCGTCAAGAGCTATGTGTCGCTCACCGTGCTGAACTTCGGCCAGGCCGTGATCTTCACCATCGGCATGATCGCGCTGATGACATTGTGCGTCACCGGAATTCAGGCCGGACGCAACAGCGTCGGCGATTTCGTGCTGCTCAACGCCATGATGATCCAGCTTTACCAGCCGCTGAATTTCATGGGCATGGTCTATCGCGAGATCAAGCAGGCGCTGATCGACATCAGCGCCATGTTCGATATCCTGAAACAGCCGAACGAAATCTCGGATGCGCCGGACGCCCCGGCCCTGATCGTGAGCGCGGGCGCCTTGCGGTTCGACGACGTCCATTTCGCCTATGACCCGGCGCGCCCGATCCTGCGCGGCTTGAGTTTCGAGGCGCCCGCCGGGAAAACGCTGGCGATCGTCGGGCCGTCCGGGGCCGGCAAATCCACCATATCGAGGCTGATCTTCCGCTTCTACCAGCCGCAGCAGGGCCGCATCCTCATCGACGGGCAAGACATCTCGAAAGTCTCGCTGGTGTCCCTGCGCGCCTGTCTCGGCATGGCGGCGCAGGACAATGTGCTGTTCAACGACACCATCCGCTACAACATCCTCTATGGCCGCCCCGATGCGACCGAAGACGAAATGCGGGCGGCGGCGGCTCTGGCGCGGATCGACAAATTCGTGGAGGTGGCGCCCGGCGGTTTTGAAGCGCAGGTCGGCGAACGCGGCCTGAAATTGTCCGGCGGCGAGAAGCAGCGCGTCGCCATCGCGCGGACCCTGCTGAAAAATCCTTCCATTCTGGTGCTCGACGAGGCCACCAGCGCGCTCGACACGCTGACCGAGCGCGAAATCCAGGAGACGCTGGAAGACCTGCCGCGCAAAGGCGCCACCATCGTCATCGCCCACCGCCTGTCCACCATCGTCAAGGCCGATGAAATCCTGGTGATCGACAACGGGGCGATCGTCGAGCGCGGCGATCACGATAGCCTGCTCGCCCAGGGCGGGGTTTATGCCGCGCTGTGGAACCGCCAGCGCGCGGAACAACACGCGGAGACGCCGGACCAGCCTGAAACGGAAACCCCGAGGGAAAAACGCGACGACGAACTGCTGTTCGGCGCGGCGGAAATTTGAGCGCCGATTGCCTTTCGCGCCCCGAGCCTTTAGGCGTAAAATTCCAGCAGGAGGTCGCGCCCTTGTCTCTTTCTCCAGTCGAACAATTGAAACGGCAGGCCGCCGAACGCGCCGGCGCTCTGGTGCGTTCCGGAATGAAGCTTGGCCTCGGCACGGGTTCGACGGCGGCCCATTTCGTCGATTGCCTCGGCGAAAAGGTCCGGGACGGGCTTGATGTGGTCTGCGTGCCGACGTCGGAACGCACCCGCCTCCAGGCGGAGGGCTGGGCCATAAGACTCACGACGCTCGACGAAATCCCTGAACTTGATCTCACCGTGGACGGCGCCGACGAATTCGATCCCGCGCTGCGGATGATCAAGGGCGGCGGCGGCGCCCTTTTGCGCGAGAAGATCGTTGCGGCGTCCTCGAAGCGCATGGTGGTGATCACGGACCCCTCCAAGGAAGTGGCGCGTCTCGGCAAATTCAAGCTGCCCGTCGAGGCCGATCTGTTTGGCCTCACCGCGACCGCCCACAAGATCGCGCGCGCGGCGAAGGCGCATGGCTGCTCCGGCCCCGTCGTCCTGCGCAAGACGACGAGCGGCGAGCGCTTTCTCACCGATGGCGGCAACGCCATTTTCGATTGCGATTTCGGCTCCATTCCCGACGCCGACGCGCTCGCCGCGGCCCTCAACGCCATCCCCGGCGTGATCGAACACGGCCTGTTCATCGGCATGGCCACCGCCGTGATCATCGCCGATCCCGCCGGCATTCGCGTGCTTGGCGATCTCCAGGCCTGAGAGGTAAAGTCTGAGAAGCTCCATGCGCCGTCTGTTCGCCTCGCTGCTGATCGCCGCCCTCGCCTTTCCCGTCCATGCCGAGGACGTGGACCCGGATTCCCTTCGGCTGGCGCGGCTTGTCGTCGAAAGCTCGGGCCTCGCGCGCTCGTTCCACGGCCTGACGGAAGCCATGCGCCAGGACATGTCGCGCGTTGCGACGACGCGGCCGGACCTCGCCACCGACCTCAACGCCGCGCTTGCCGACATTCAGCCGGATTTCGACGCCCAGGCGGACGCCATGACGGCCAAGGCCGCCGCGCTCTATGCGCAAAAACTCTCGCGCCGCGAACTGGCGGATTGCGCCGTGTTCTTCGCCGGAGCGTCCGGCAAGGCCTATGTCGCGGCGCAGCCGGCGCTGATGGGCGATCTGGGCGCGGCGGTGACGGACTGGCGGCGCGCGGCTTCCGTGACGCTGATGACCCGATTGCGCGAAAAACTGCGCGCCAAAGGCAAGGATTTTTGACATGACCGCCTTCGACGTCGATCTCTTCGTCATCGGCGCCGGGTCCGGCGGCGTGCGCGCGGCGCGCATCGCGGCGGGCCATGGCGCGCGCGTCATGATCGCCGAGGAGTTCCGCATTGGCGGAACCTGCGTCATTCGCGGCTGCGTGCCGAAAAAACTCTATGTTTACGCCTCGCGCTTCGCCGACGATTTCGCGGCGGCCGAAAGTTTTGGCTGGCGCCTGCCCGGCAAACCCGAATTCGACTGGCGCAAGCTCGTCGCTGCGAAAGAGGCCGAAATCAGCCGTCTGTCAGGCCTCTACCAAGCCAATCTCGCCAAGGTCAATGTCGAAATCGTCCAGCAGCGCGCCGAAATCGAGGGGCCGAACGCGGTGCGGCTGGTCGCTTCCGGGCGCCGGGTCACAGCGCGACACATCCTCGTCGCCACCGGCGGCGCGCCGCGGATGCATCCGGTTATACCGGGGATCGAACACGCCATTTCCTCGAACGAAGTTTTCGACCTTCCCGAGTTTCCCCGCCGACTGGTCATTGTCGGCAGCGGCTATATCGCCGTCGAATTCGCCAGCATTTTCGCCCGCCTCGGCGCGGAGGTCACGCTTCTCTTCCGCGCCGACCGGATTTTGCGCGGCTTCGACGATTTTATGCGCGAGGGTCTGAGCGAGGCCCTGACAGCGACCGGGGTGCGGCAAATGCCAGGCGTCCTGCCGACGGCGCTGGAAAAGACCGCCGCCGGTCTGTGCGTGAAACTGTCGAACGGCCAGTCGCTGGTGGCCGACCAGATTCTGGTGGCGACCGGCCGCGCGCCGCACACCCAAGGGCTGGGGCTGGAGAAGACCGGCGTCGCCACGGATCGAGACGGCGCGATCGCTGTCGATGCCGAAAACCGCACGACTATCCCGTCGATCCACGCGGTGGGCGATGTCACCAACCGGGTCAATCTGACCCCGGTGGCGATTCGCGAAGGCCATCTGCTGGCGGAACGTCTGTTCGGCGGGGGGACGCAGACGGTCGATTACGACTGCATTCCCAGCGCGGTCTTCACCACGCCGGAAATTGGCGTGGTCGGCCTGACCGAGGCCGAGGCGCGGGAACGTTGCGCGACCTTGGATATTTACCAAACCTCCTTCCGCCCGATGCGGGCGACCATTGCCGGCGGCGCCGACCGGGTGCGGATGAAGATTGTCGTCGATGGCGACAGCGATCGCGTGCTCGGCGTTCACATTCTCGGCGACGCCGCCGCGGAAATGGTTCAAGTGCTGGCCATCTCGCTGCGTCTGGGCGCGAAAAAGGCCGATTTCGACGCGACCATGGCGCTGCACCCTTCCGCGTCCGAAGAACTGGTCACGCTGCGGACGCGAACGGCGCGTTACACGCGTTAACCTTTTGTCAGGAGACGATTTCGTAACCCAGACTTTGCGCGATCAGCACCGCGTTCAACGCCAGAATCGCCGCCGCCGCCAGACCGCCGCCCCATTGCACGGCTCTGCCATTGACGAACGGCCCCATAATGTCCGCCCGCCCGGTGAAGATCAGCAGCGCGATCATCGGCGCGGGCAGCGCCACGCTCAGCACCACCTGACTTGCGACCAGCGCATGGGTGGCGTCGCAGCCCAGCGCGACGACGACAAAGGCGGGAATCATGGTGATCAGGCGGCGCAGCAGTACCGGGATGCGAAAACCGACAAAACCCTGCATGATCATTTGCCCGGCCATGGTTCCGACCGTCGAGGAGGACAAGCCGGAGGCGATCAGCGCCAGCAGGAACACGCTCGCCGCCGCGCCGCCCAACAAAGGCGTCAACGTCTTGTAGGCGGTCTCGATCTCCGCGACGTCGCTGGCGCCGGCATGAAAGGCGGCGGCGGCCACCGCGACCATCGCCATATTGACGAAACCCGCGAAGGCCAGCGCGACAAAAGTTTCCCGGTTGGAGAAGCGGATCAGCATGCGCTTTTCCGCCGCGCCGTGCGAAGGCGTGCGGTTTTGCGTCAGCGCGGAGTGCAGAAACAAGGCGTGCGGCATGATTGTGGCGCCGATGATCCCGACGGCGATGGTCAGCGCGCCCGAGTCGACGATTCTTGGCGTGAGCAGTCCGCCGGCGGCGCCCGCCCAGTCGACCGACGCGACACAAAGTTCAATGATGTAAGACGCGCCGATGATCGCGACCAGCAAGCCGATCGCCAGTTCCAGCGGGCGGAAGCCGAAGCGCTCGAAGCTGAGCAGGCCGTAGGACAGAATCGCGGTAATGGCCATGCCCACCATCAGCGGCACATTGAGCAGCAGGGAAAAGCCGATCGCCCCGCCCAGGAATTCCGCCAGATCCGTCGCCATGGCGGCGATTTCGCTCACGCCCCACAACAGGTAGACCACGGGTTTCGAGAAATGGTCGCGGCATAATTCCGCGAGATTCCTGCCGGTGACTATGCCCAGCCTGGCCGACAGCGCCTGGAAAACCATGGCGACGCCATTGGCCAGAAGCACGACCCACAACAAACCGTAACCGTATTTGGCGCCGGCCTGGATGTTGGTCGCGAAATTGCCGGGGTCCATATAGGCGATGGAGGCGATGACCGCCGGCCCCGCGAAAGCCAGCGCCGCGCGCCAATCCTTGCGCTCGCCGTTCAGGACCGCGCGCGTGGCGGCCTGCGATTGTTCGGTCAGACTCCGGGGGTCGGCGACAACGCGTGTGTTCATGGCGCGATCCAAACAGATTGCTGGTGTCACGCACAACAATGCGCCAAACAGTTGGTTTGGCGCAAACGAACAAAACACGTTTTTGTGATCGTTTTTTTCGATAATAAAGAACAGAAGACCCGGATGGTTCCGGGCCTCAGGATCAGATGGTCTGGTTGTACGCGCCGACTTCCGGATTTTCGCGCAGCACGGCGTCCACCGCCTTGAACATGGCGTAGAGATTTTCCTTGGAGGCGGGGCTTTCGATCACCACGACCAGTTCGGGCTTGTTGGAGGAGGCGCGCACCAGCCCCCAGGTGCCGTCCTCGACGGTGACGCGCACCCCATTGACCGTGACGAGGCTTTCGATGTTCTGGCCGATGATCCGGTCGCCTGCCGCCTGCATGGCCTCGAACCGCGCGATCACCTTGTCCACCACGCCATATTTCACCTCGTCGGCGCAATGCGGCGACATGGTCGGGGAACCCCAGGTCATCGGCAGGTCGGCATAAAGGTCGGCCATGCTCTTGTCCGGATTGCGGTCGAGCATTTCCAGCACATGAACCGCCGTCAGCAGGCCATCGTCATAGCCGCGCCCGACCGGCGTGTTGAAGAAGAAATGGCCGGATTTTTCAAACCCCGCCAGCGCATTCAACTCGTTGACGCGGCGCTTGATGTGGCTGTGCCCGGTCTTCCAGTAGTCGGCCTTGACCCCGTGCGCCTTCAAAACGGGATCGCTGGCGAACAGGCCGGTGGATTTCACATCGACCACGAAGGTTGCGCCGCGATGAAGTTTTGACAGGTCGCGGGCGAGCATGACGCCGATCTTGTCGGCGAAAATCTCGTCGCCGTGATTGTCCACCACGCCGCAGCGGTCGCCGTCGCCATCGAAACCCAGGCCGACGTCGGCGCCGGTTTCGCGCACCTTGGCGGCCATGGCGTGCAGCATCGCCATGTCTTCGGGATTGGGGTTATAGCGCGGGAACGTGTAGTCCGGCGTCACGTCGAGCGGAACCATTTCGCAGCCGAGACGCTCCAGGAGTTGCGGGGCGAAGGCGCCCGCCGTGCCATTGCCGCAGGCGGCGACCACCTTGAGCTTGCGGTTCAGTTTCTTGCCCGACGCGAGATCGTCCAGATAGATCCGGCCGAAGTTCTCGACATATTCGTAGCCGCCGCCTGAGCGGCTCTGGAACCGGCCTTCCAGCACGATGTCGCGCAGCCGCCCCATTTCATCCGGGCCAAAGGTCACCGGACGCTGCGCGCCCATTTTGACGCCGGTCCAGCCATTGTCGTTGTGCGACGCCGTGACCATGGCCACGGCCGGGCAATCCAGCGCGAATTGGGCGAAATAGGCCATGGGCGACAGGGCCAGACCGATATCCACCACCTCGACGCCGCCAGCCATCAGGCCGCACATCAAAGCCTGCTTGATCGAGGCCGAATAGGAGCGGAAATCATGCCCGGTGGCGAGGCGCGGCTTGACCCCCATTTCGTGCAGCAGCGTGGCGAGGCCGAGACCGAGCGCCTGCACGCCCATCAGGTTCAGCTCCGCGCCGAACAGCCAGCGCGCGTCATACTCGCGAAAGCCGGTCGGCTTCACCAGAGGCAGGCGCTCATATTCGAACGTGTTGGGCTCAAGGACGGCGACGGGCTTGGGCAGCATGTTGGACTCGCAAGGAAAAGGCCGCCATGCACAGGCGCCGGGGGCCGAGAGGAAGAGAAGATCACGCGCGGTGATAGACGTCCTCGATGCGGACGATGTCGTCCTCGCCGAGATAGGAGCCGGTCTGCACCTCGATGAGTTCCAGATCGATCTTGCCGGGATTGACCAGACGGTGGACGCTGCCGATCGGCAGGTAGATGGACTCATTCTCGTGCACCATCACGGTTTCGGCGTCGCGGGTGACTTCCGCCGCGCCGCACACGACGATCCAATGCTCGGCGCGGTGATGATGCTTTTGCAGCGACAGCTTGTGGCCGGGCTTGACCACGATGCGCTTGACCTGGTGCCGCTCGCCGCTGTCGATGGACTGGTAATAACCCCAGGGGCGATAGACGCGGCGATGCTCCCGCGCTTCCTTGCGCTTGCGGCGTTTCAGCTCATCGACAAGATTCTTGACCCTGTCGCCATATTGCGCGCCGACCACCAGCACGGCGTCGTCGGTGGTGACGACGATCACGTCCTTCACGCCGAGCACGGCGGTCAGCGTGTCATCGGCGCGAACGTAGCAATTCTCGCCATCGACCACGACGCCATGGCCGCGAATGGCGTTGCCATGGTCGTCCTTGTCCGACAGCTCCCACACCGCCTGCCAGTTGCCGACGTCCGACCAGCCGATGTCGGCGGGGATGACGGCGGCGTGCGAGGTGCGCTCCATCACCGCATAGTCGATGGAGGTTTTCGGCGCCTTGCCGAAAGCCGCCTTGTCCAACGCGAGGAAGCCGAGGTCCGTCCTGGCGCTGGCGAAGGCTTCAGCGGCCGCTGCGGCGATTTCCGGCTCGAAGGCGGCGAGTTCGCCGCGCATCACGTCGGCGCGGAAGAAGAAATTGCCGGAGTTCCAGAGATAGCCCTGCGCGATATATCTTTCGGCGGTCTCGGCGTCGGGCTTTTCGACGAAAGCCTCGACCTTGGCGACGCCGGACTCCGCCACGGCGATGGCGCCCGGCCGGATGTAGCCGTAACCCGTCGCCGGTCCGGTGGGCGTGATGCCGAGCGTGACGATATGGCCCAGCGCCGCCGCCTCGCCCGCCTTGATGCACAAAGCCCGGAACGCCTCGACCTTTTGCACGACATGGTCAGCCGCGAAGACCGCGACCAATGCGTCGGGCGCGCGGGCGGCGGCGATTTCGCAGGCGATGGCGACGGCGGCGGCGGAATCGCGGCGCTCCGGCTCAAGCACGATCTGGCCGTGAACGCCGATCTCCTCCATCTGTTCCTGCACGAGAAAACGGTAATCGTGGTTGGTGACAATCACCGGTTCGTCGAAAATTGCGGCGTTCAGCCGCAGCAGCGTGTTCTGAAAGGTGGACCGCTCGCCGAGCAAAGCGATGAACTGCTTGGGCATGGTCTCGCGCGAGGCAGGCCAAACGCGGGTACCCGAGCCGCCGCACATGATCACAGGAATGATTTTCTTCATGCTCTCCTCAGCTCGGTCTGCATGTCTCTAATCCGGCCTCACCATTGGCCGGCAAAATACGCCGAACCATTAACGTACACCACCAGCGTCGCACCTGCTGCGATCATGCCGACACACAGCCAATTGACCGCCGAAGGCTTCCGGCGGACATGGGCTGTTCTCATGTTCGCAGTCAACCATTTTGAGCACAGGAGATCGCACTGGTTTGGCCGGGACGCTGATCTTCGGGATGCCCACGGCAGGAGACGGGGCCTGAGAGGCTGAAAATCTTTCGATTTCTGGTTCAATCAGGGAGTCGCCAAGGCTCTCGGAGGTTAGAATCGGCGCCGAGATCGAGATTTTTGCGGGCATGGCCGATGACAGAACCCGACGAGAGAGAACTTTTTGACGGTCTGCCGCATCAGACTGCGCCGGAGCGCACCAACGCGGCGGCGGCGCGGCGGCGGCGCGGCTTCGCACGGCGGAGCGACGGCAGGTAGCCTTGCGGGCTGTCTGTCTCGATGAACTCGTGCAGCACGACCATCGGGTCCGCATGGTCTGGCGATTTGTCGAAGGGCTCGACCTGACGTCGCTGCTTGCAGGCATAAAGGCTGTGGAAGGCCGCCCCGGCCATCCGCCGGCCGATCCACGCATTCTTTTGGCGCTGTGGCTTTACGCGACGGTCGAGGGCGTGGCGAGCGCACGGCAAGTGGCGCGATTGTGCGAGGAGCATGTCGCGTTTCAATGGCTGTGCGGCGGGGTCGGAATGAACGCCAAGACTTTGGCGGATTTGTACGCATCCGACCGGCGCCGCAGGCAGCCTCGGATTTGACCGCTTCAGCGATCAGGCGGCGACAGTGGCGGCGAGCTGGCGCTCTCTCCACTTCCAAGGCAACAGGTCGTCGATCTGTTTGGCGGGATGATCCGGCAGGCGCGCGAGGAGATCGGCGAGCCAAGCCTGCGGGTCAATATCGTTGAGCTTGCAGGTTTCGACCAGTGTGTAGACGGCGGCGGCTC
>NZ_NHSJ01000137.1 GCF_002937075.1 Rhodoblastus sphagnicola | reverse complement strand
CCGCCGCCGGACGAACTTGGGCCGCCCATGACGATGAACGGGCCACCGCCGCCGCCACCGCCGCCCTTCCCGAAGCGCCAGATGATGAAGATCACCACGGCGACGATCAGGAAGGGCAAAATCGCGTTCAACAGCGACTCCGGCGAATCCTGCCGCAGGTCGGGCTTTTTCTGCCATTCGCTGGTGTCGGTGGTCAGGATCGAGATGATGTCGTCAACGCCACGGCTGACGCCGCCGGCGAAATCGCCGGACTTGAAGCGTGGGGCGATGCCGTTGACGATGATCAGTTTCGACAGCGCGTCAGTCAGAACGCCTTCAAGGCCGTAGCCGACCTCGATCCGCACCTTTCTTTCCTTGGGCGCGACCAGCAGCAGGACGCCATTGTTGTTCTTTTTCTCGCCCAACGCCCATTTACGAAACAGCAGGTTGGCGAAGGTCTCGATATCGCGATCTTGCAGGGAATCGACGGTCGCGACGACGAACTGGATGCTCGACTTGTTCTCCAGATCGAGCAGTTTGGCGTCGATCGCCTGCCGGCTGTCCAGCGGCAGAATGTTGGCCTGATCGACAACGCGTCCCGTCAGGTCCGGGAATTTCAGCTCCTGCGCCGGCGCGGCCGTCGCAAAAGCCAGAAAGGCCCACAGGCCCAGGATCAGCCAGGCGAAGACCGGGTGCGCCCGAACCGACGGCGCCCGCGGCATCGTCAGAATTTCACTTGCGGCGCCGATTGGGCGCCGTCCGCCGCGGTAAAGGCCGCCATCGGCTTCTTGCCGCGAAACACGGTTGCGGCCCAAAGCATCGAGGGCAAGGTCTCCAGCGTCAGATTGTAGTCGCGCACGGCCGAAATGTAATCGCGACGCGCGACGGCGATGCGGTTTTCCGTTCCTTCAAGCTGCGACTGCAACGCCAAAAAATTCTGGTTGGACTTGAGATCTGGATAGTTTTCCGAAATCGCCATCAAGCGCCCGAGAGCGCCGGAAAGCTGCGCCTGCGCGTCCTGGAACTGTTTGAGCTTGTCGGGATCGGTCAGTTGCGAAACGTCCACATGAATTTGCGTCGCCTTGGCGCGGGCCTCGGTCACGCCGACCAGCACGTCTTTCTCCTGCTTGGCGTAACCCTGCACGGTCGCGACAAGATTGGGGATGAGATCGGCGCGGCGCTGATAATTATTCTGCACGTCCGCCCATTTCGCCTTGGCCTCTTCCTCGGCGGTCGGAATGGTGTTGTAGCCGCAGCCCGCGAGGCTGAGGCCGATGGTGGCGATGGCGGCGAAATTTTTCAGCCGGGCTGAAAGGCGCATGGATCGCATCCTCAATTCGGGTCTGACGCGGAACCTCAATCTATGCGGAAGACGGCGCGCTCGCCAGCTTCTATTGCGGCACGGCCAGGACGATTTTGCCCTGCGCCTTGCGATCCCGCAGCATGTTCAACGCCTCGGCGATCCGTTCGAGCGGCAAAACGGCATGGACGTGCGCCGAAATCGTCTTGTTCGCCGCCCATGCGAAAATTTGCGCCATGTTTTCCCGGTGGGCCTCCGGTTCGCGTTTGACGAACGCGCCCCAATAGACCCCGATGATGGAACAGCCCTTGAGCAGCGTGAGATTCAGCGGAATTTTGGGGATTTCGCCGGCGGCGAAACCGATCACCAAGAACCGCCCGTTCCAGGCCAGGGCGCGCAAAGCCTGTTCGCTGAATGCGCCGCCGATCGCGTCATAAACGCAATCCACGCCACGGCCGTCGGTCATGCGTTTCAGCGTCTCTTTCAAATTTTCTGTGGAATAGTCGATCCCGCGTCGCGCGCCGAATTCACGGGCGAACGCGACCTTTTCCGGCGAGGAGGCGCAGGCGATGACATCAGCGCCCATGACCCGACCGAGTTCGACCGCCGCAAGCCCGACGCCGCCGGCGGCTCCGAGAACAGCCAAAGTCTCGCCGTCGCGCACCTGTCCCCGCTGCTTGAGCGCATAAAGCGTCGTGCCATAGGTGATGAACAGACCGGCGGCCTGGTCGTCGGACAAACCGTCCGGCACGGGCGCCAAATCCTCGGCGGACACGACCAGCCGCGACCGCGCGGCGCCATAGGCGCAATAGCCGGCGACACGCTGGCCGGTCGCAAAACCCTCGACGCCATCGCCGAGCGCGACCACGCGGCCGCAGAACTCGCCGCCCGGCGAGAACGGCGGCGGCGGCTTCACCTGATATTTATTGGCGATGATCAGCGTGTCGAAAAAATTCAGCGCGACGCGGGAGGGCGCGACGAGAACCTCGCCCGGTCCCGGCGACGGATCGGGCAGGTCGCGAAGAACCAGACTTTCCGGCGGCCCATGGGATTCGCATAGCGCGGCGATCATGCCTCGTTCCATTCCTCAGGGCGGCGGGCGCCCGCCCTGGCGTGAGCGTCAGATTTTCGCCCGTTTCGCGGAATATCCGACGGCGACCACGCTCTTGCCAAATAGAAAATGGCGCTATGATCCGCCCCAAGTGATTCGCCCCAAATGAAACCTGTCAACGGCTGCTCCATGATGTCATTTTTCCCGCGGCGCGCCCGCACGCTTATGATCGGACTGCTCACCGCTTCAGTCTGCGCGCTGACCCCGACAATGGGCGCGCAGGCCAAGGTCAAGAAGGAGAAGCCCGCGGCGGAGAAACCGTCCGACGACAGCGGCTCCAAGGCAGATAAAGGCAAAAAGGACAAGAAGGACAAGAAGACGGAAGAGAAATCCACGGATGCCGGAAAGACGCTGAGGCTCGGCACGTTCGGTGAATGGGGCGCCTATCAGACGCAGGGCAAGACCAAGACCTGCTACGCGCTGGCCAAGCCGAAGAGCCGCGAACCGAAGGCCCTGCCCCGCGAGGCCGCCTACGTGTTCATTTCCACGCGACCGGCGGAAAATGTGAAGAATGAAATCTCCATCATCATGGGATTTCCGATGAAGGACGGATCGGAGGCGAGCGCCGAAATCGGATCGGCGACGTTCAGCCTGCTCGCCAAGGGCGCCAACGCCTGGGTGAAGAACCCTGCGGAAGAAAGCCAGTTCATCGCCGCGATGAAGAAGGGCTCGAAACTGGTGGTCACCGCCGACTCGATCAAGGGAAAGACCACGACGGACACCTATGTGCTGACCGGCCTGGGCCAGGCGCTGGACAAGGTTCACAAGGAATGTCCGTGAGATCCGCGCGCGGAACCTGATCGCGACCGCGTCCCTCCCAACGTCGCAGGACCAAAGTGTGATTGTGGCCCTGCTTGTGAGATATTACGCCCTTGGGTCATAATACGTTTCGATCGTAAGGCGCTCTGTGGCTTGAAAAGAGTGGCGTCGATTGTTGTTGGGGAGGAATACATGTCCGAGAAAGTTTATCCCGTTCCGGCGGAGTGGGAAAACCGCGCCTTTATCAATGATGCGAAATACAAGGAACTCTACGCAAAGTCGGTATCGGACCCGGAAGCCTTCTGGGCGGAACACGGCAAGCGCATTGACTGGATCAAGCCCTTCACCAAGGTGAAGCACACGTCCTTTGATCCGCACAATGTTTCCATCAAATGGTTTGAGGACGGCACGACCAACGTCTCCCTGAACTGCGTCGATCGCCATCTCGCCACGCGCGGCGATCAGGTCGCGATCATTTGGGAAGGCGACAACCCCGACGACTCCAAGAAGATCACCTACAAGCAGTTGCACGAGGAAGTCAGCCGCTTCGCCAACGTGCTGAAGGCCAAGGGCGTCGCCAAGGGCGACACCGTCACCATCTACCTGCCGATGATCCCGGAAGCGGCCTACGCCATGCTGGCTTGCGCGCGCGTCGGCGCCGTCCATTCCATCGTGTTCGGCGGCTTCTCGCCCGACTCGCTCGCCGGGCGCATCGAGGGCTGCAAGTCCAAGGTCGTCATCACCGCCGACGAGGGCCTGCGCGGCGGGCGCAAGGTGCCGCTGAAAGCCAACGCCGACGCCGCCATCGCCAAGACCGGCGACATCGTCAAGACCCAGATCGTCGTCAAGCGCACCGGCGGCAAGGTCGCCTGGAGCGAAGGCCGCGACGTGTGGTGGCACGAGGAAACCGCCAAGGTTTCGGCCGATTGCCCGCCCACCGAAATGAATGCGGAAGACCCGCTGTTCATCCTCTACACCTCGGGTTCCACGGGCGCGCCAAAAGGCGTGGTGCATTGCACCGGCGGCTATCTGGTCTATGCGGCCATGACGCACCAATATGTGTTCGACTATCACGACGGCGACATTTACTGGTGCACCGCCGACGTGGGCTGGGTCACCGGCCACAGCTACATTGTCTATGGCCCGCTGGCCAATGGCGCGACCACGCTGATGTTCGAGGGCATCCCCAACTATCCGTCGATTTCCCGGTTCTGGGACGTTGTGGACAAGCATGGCGTGAATATTTTCTACACCGCCCCGACGGCGATCCGCTCGCTGATGGGCGCCGGCGAGGAGCCGGTGAAGAAGACCTCGCGCAAGACGCTGCGCCTGCTCGGCTCCGTCGGCGAACCGATCAACCCGGAAGCCTGGGAATGGTATCATCGCGTGGTCGGCGAGGATCGTTGCCCGATCGTCGACACCTGGTGGCAAACCGAGACCGGCGGCATTCTCATCACCCCGCTGCCCGGCGCCACCAAGCTCAAGCCCGGTTCCGCCACCCGCCCGTTCTTTGGCGTTCAGCCGCAGGTCGTTGACGCCAATGGCGGCGTGATCGAGGGGCCGTGCGAGGGCAATCTGGTCATCGCCGACAGCTGGCCCGGCCAGATGCGCACGGTCTATGGCGATCACGAGCGCTTCCAGCAGACTTACTTCTCGACCTACCCCGGCAAATATTTCACCGGCGACGGCTGCCGTCGCGACGCCGACGGCTTTTACTGGATCACCGGCCGCGTCGATGACGTCATCAACGTCTCCGGCCACCGTATGGGCACGGCGGAAGTCGAAAGCGCGCTGGTGGCGCATCCCGCGGTTTCCGAAGCCGCCGTGGTTGGCTACCCGCACGACCTCAAGGGCCAGGGCATTTATGCCTATGTCACCGTGATGGAAGGCATCGAGCCGACCGAAGAACTCCGCAAGGAACTGGTGGCCTGGGTTCGCAAGGAGATCGGCCCGATCGCCTCGCCTGACGTGGTCCAGTTTGCGCCGGGCCTGCCCAAGACCCGCTCAGGCAAGATCATGCGCCGCATCCTGCGCAAGATCGCGGAAAACGAGTTCGGCTCGCTGGGCGACACCTCGACGCTGGCCGACCCGACCGTCGTCGACGACCTGATCGCCAATCGCGGCGGCTGACGCCGCCTTAAGGCATGATATGCGAAGCCCTTCGTCCCCATGGACGAGGGGCTTTTGTTTTGCGCCGCGCCTTACTTCTTACGGTGCGCGATGAACGAACTCACGTGGTCACGGCCAAGGCGACCGAAGTCCCCAAGAGAAAGTCCCCCAGGAAACGGCGAAAGAGTCTCAGGCTCCGAGAATATGAAAAAGGCCGCCGTTTCCGGCGGCCTTCCCCTTCATTCGTGATGGCGAATGCCGGATCAGAAGTCCATGCCGCCCATGCCGCCGCCCGGAGGCAGCGCCGGACCGGCGTCCTTCTTCGGGGCCTCGACAATGATGGCCTCGGTGGTGATCAGCAGGCCGGCGATCGAAGCGGCGTCCTGGATCGCGGTGCGCACGACCTTGGTGGGGTCGATGATGCCGGACTTGACCATATCGACATAGGAGCTGGACTGGGCGTCGAAGCCGAAGGCGTAGTCAGAGGATTCCAGCAGCTTGCCAACCACGACCGCGCCATCGGCGCCGGCGTTGTCGACGATCTGCCGGGCCGGGGACTGGATCGCCTTGCGGACGATGTCCACGCCGGTCTTCTGATCGGCATTGACGGTCACCACGGCGTCCAGCGCCTTGATCGAGCGCAGCAGGGCCACGCCGCCGCCCGGGAGCACGCCTTCTTCCACCGCGGCGCGGGTGGCGTTCAGCGCGTCTTCCACGCGGTCCTTCTTTTCCTTGACTTCGACTTCGGTCGCGCCGCCGACGCGGATGATGGCGACGCCGCCCGCGAGCTTGGCCAGACGCTCCTGGAGCTTCTCACGGTCGTAGTCCGAGGTGGTTTCCTCGATCTGCGCCTTGATCTGGGCGATGCGGCCTTCGATGTCCTTCTTCTCGCCGTGACCGTCGACAATGGTGGTGTTTTCCTTGTCGAGACGCACCTTCTTGGCGCGACCGAGCATGGCCAGCGTGACGTTTTCGAGCTTGATGCCGACGTCTTCCGAAACCACCGTGCCGGCGGTCAGGATGGCGATGTCTTCCAGCATGGCCTTGCGGCGGTCGCCGAAGCCCGGCGCCTTGACGGCGGCGATCTTCAGGCCGCCACGCAGCTTGTTGACGACGAGGGTGGCGAGGGCTTCGCCTTCGACGTCTTCAGCGACGATCAGGAGCGGCTTGCCGGTCTGGACGACGGCTTCGAGCACCGGCAGCAGCGGCTGCAGGGTCGAGAGCTTCTTCTCGTGGATGAGGATGTAGGGGTCTTCCAATTCCGCGATCATCTTCTCGGCATTGGTGACGAAATAAGGGCTGAGATAGCCGCGGTCGAACTGCATGCCTTCGACGATGTCGGTCTCGGTTTCGAGGCTCTTGGCCTCTTCCACCGTGATCACGCCTTCATTGCCGACCTTCTGCATCGCCTTGGCGATTTCCTGGCCGATGAAGGTGTCGCCGTTGGCCGAAATGGTGCCGACCTGGGCGATTTCGTCGTTGGAGGTGACCTTCTTGGAGTTCTTCTTGAGGTCGGCGACAATCGCCTCAACCGCAAGATCAACGCCGCGCTTAAGATCCATCGGGTTGAGGCCGGCGGCAACCGCCTTGGCGCCTTCCTTGACGATGGCGGCGGCCAGAACGGTCGCGGTGGTGGTGCCGTCGCCGGCGATGTCGTTCTGCTTGGAGGCGACTTCGCGGACCATCTGGGCGCCGAGGTTCTCGAACTTGTCGGACAGTTCGATTTCCTTGGCGACGGTCACGCCGTCCTTGGTGATGCGGGGGGCGCCGAAGGACTTTTCGATGACGACGTTACGGCCCTTGGGGCCGAGCGTGACCTTCACGGCATTGGCGAGGACTTCCACGCCGCGCAGCAGGCGGTCGCGGGCGTCGGTGGAGAAACGGACTTCTTTAGCAGCCATGGGATGCTCCTGTGAGAATTTTGGGATTGAACATGAGCGCGCTCTGGAAAGAGACCGTCATGTCCCGCCGGGCCTGAGCCCGAAAAAATCAGCCGACCGGCAAACTCAGCCGTGCTAAAACCGTGACCGGTTTCAGCCGGACTAAAACCGTGACCGGTCTCAGCCGACGATGCCGAGGATGTCGGATTCCTTCATGATCAGAAGGTCCTGGCCATCGATCTTGACCTCGGTGCCGGACCACTTGCCGAACAGCACGCGGTCGCCGGCCTTGACGTCGAGGGGAACGAGCTTGCCGGCTTCGTCACGCGCGCCGGGGCCGACGGCGACGATTTCGCCTTCCTGCGGCTTTTCCTTGGCGGTATCGGGGATGATGATTCCACCCTTGGTCTTCTCTTCGCCTTCGAGGCGCTTGACGACGACACGGTCGTGGAGGGGACGGAAGGCCATGATCAGGTCCTTTGCTCTGTTGGTTCCACCGGCTCGAGGCCGGGATGAATGGAGTGGCTTGTTAGCACTCACTCAACGTGAGTGCTAACAAGCTAGCCGGTAGATAAGAGCGGGCGCCGCTGGAGTCAAGGCTGGAGCGCGGCCGATTTTTTGACGAGTTCATCCGCCGGCATTAGGACTGGCGCCCGAAAGAGAGGGAGCAAACCGTGGCCGCCGAGGACAAAAAGGAAAAACAGGGCATTTTCGCGGCCCATCAGATTGCGGCCCTGGCGCGCGATGGCGCGATCCTGCCCGCGACGCCGTTCGCGCCGGACCAGATCCAGCCCGCGAGCCTCGATTTGCGGCTGGGACGCCGCGCGTGGCGCATGCGCGCGTCCTTCCTGCCGGGCGGGCGCAGCCTCGACGAGGCGATCAAGCGGCACGCCCTGCACGAGATCGATCTGACCCCCGGCGCCGTGCTGGAAACCAATTGCGTCTATCTCGCGGAATTATGCGAAAGTCTGGCGCTTCCCAAGGATATCTCCGCCGCCGCCAACCCGAAAAGCTCGACCGGCCGCATCGATGTTTTCACCCGGGTCATCGCCGATCGCGCGCGCGCGTTCGACACAATCGAGGCCGGCTATTGCGGCCCCCTTTTCGCGGAGATTTCGCCACGCACCTTTCCCATTCTGGCGCGGGAGGGTTCGCGCCTGTCGCAAATCCGCTTCCGGCGCGGCAATACCAGGCTCGACGGCGCCGGTCATGCGGCCCTCCACGCCCGTGAAAAACTGGTGTCCAACGCCCATCCCGACTTTTCGGGCGGCGTGCCCGTCTCCATCGATCTCGCCGGTTTCGAGGGCGGGTTGGTCGGGTATCGCGCCAAGCGCCACACCGGCCTGATCGACGTGGACAAGCCCGCCTCCCGCGACGCCGCCGATTTTTGGGAGCCGATTTTTTCCCGCGGCGGCGGCGAACTGGTGCTCGATCCCGGTGAATTCTACATTCTCGCCTCCAAGGAAGCCGTGCGCGTGCCGCCGGACCACGCCGCCGAAATGACGCCGTTCGATCCGCTGGTCGGCGAGTTCCGTGTTCATTACGCCGGATTTTTCGATCCCGGTTTCGGCGCGGAAGAGGCCGGCGGCGCTGGCGCCCGCGCGGTGCTGGAAGTGCGCTCGCATGACGTGCCCTTCATCCTTGAGGACGGGCAGGCGGTGGGCTGGCTGGTTTACGAGAGGATGGCGGAAACGCCGAGCGATCTCTATGGCGCGGGTCTCGGCTCGAATTATCAGGCGCAGGGCCTGAAACTTTCCAAACATTTTCGCGCGCCCCGTTGAAGCCCGGCGCGCGGCGGGTTAGAAGATGAGGCGTGACGCCATTCGCCCCGAGGGTCGGATGGTCAGAGCGGGCGTAGTTCAGTGGCAGAACGACAGCTTCCCAAGCTGTATGTCGTGAGTTCGATTCTCATCGCCCGCTCCAATTATTTCAATCGTGAAAACGCCTGGAGGC
This sequence comes from Rhodoblastus sphagnicola, assembly GCF_002937075.1. Taxonomy (GTDB): domain Bacteria; phylum Pseudomonadota; class Alphaproteobacteria; order Rhizobiales; family Beijerinckiaceae; genus Rhodoblastus; species Rhodoblastus sphagnicola. The sequence continues at coordinate 19,568 of NZ_NHSJ01000137.1, read as the reverse complement.
CGCGAACTCCATTCGTCTGCGCAAGCAGACGCCGGAGCCGGTGCTCTGCATCATCAAATCGGCGCTCGGATTCCGTCAATTTTCGATGCGCGGCCTGGAATGGGCGCGCGGCGAATGGAATCTCTTGACCATGGCCTGGAACATGAGGCGGATATTCGCCCTCAGCGCCGCATGAGGGGGGCGTGGACAGCTTGGCTCCGCCCCAAAAGTCTAAGCGAGGGCGCGAAAAAGCCGCCCCAGAGGGCGGCTTGGACGCGATCGATAGTCCGGCAGTCGGCGAGAAGCGACAGTCGCCGGCCAGTTGCGGTCGGCGCCGCGATCAAGCGGCGGCGGGCAGAGCCGCCTGGGCTTTTTCGACGATGGCCTTGAAGGCCGCCGGTTCGGAAATGGCGAGTTCGGAGAGAACCTTGCGGTCCACTTCGACGCCAGCCTTGGCCAGTCCGTCGATGAAGCGGCTGTAGGTCAGGCCGAATTCACGCACGGCGGCGTTGAGGCGCTGAATCCAAAGCGAGCGCATGGTGCGCTTCTTGGCCTTGCGGTCGCGCGTCGCATATTGCATCGAGCGATCGACGGCGGCTTTGGCGGCGCGGATGGTGTTCTTGCGGCGGCCATAAAAACCCTTGGCGGCCTTGAAAACTTTCTTGTGCTTGGCGTGCGAAGTGACGCCGCGTTTGACGCGAGCCATGGATGATCTCCAGAAACGTTGAAATTAAGCAGATTGCCGATCGGATCAGCCGTTGGGGAGGAAGTACTTCTTCACGTTGTCGCCGTCCGTCTTGAACATGACGTTGGTGCCGCGAAGGTTCCGGATCTGCTTTTTCGTGCGTTTGATCATTCCGTGACGCTTGCCGCGCTGGGCATAGACAACCTTGCCAGTGCCGGTGAGCTTGAAGCGCTTTTTTGCGCCAGATTTGGTCTTCAGCTTGGGCATTTTGCTCTCACAATGTTGAGGCCATCAGGCCAATGTGTCTTGTCTCTGCGCGCCGATAATGCGCAATCGAGCCAAAAAACCCGCCACGGCAGCCCTTTACTGGCCGGGCGGATTGAAGGGGCGCTTATAGGGGCAAAAGCGCGCGTTTGGCAAGAGCTGTCGCGACTTCAAAGACGACCGCAGCATCAAACTGAGATGGAAAGCCGGCAGATGAGATCGGGCCTATCTCGCTCTCCTGCTCGGAGCCTCACCCCGTTAACCCGGATTCAGATCCGCGCGCGAACCGAAGACTTCGATCCGTTCCGTCTCGGGGCGGGCCAGGATGGAGGGGAGGATGCGCGCGAGACGCTGGGCCCAGGCTTCGCTCTGTTCGGGCGCGCCGAGTTCGTCCTGGCGAATTTCAATCAGAGCGCCTGGAATGCCGCGCGCGCTCGACAACTCATACATCGAATCGTTCTTGAGGGCGCCGTCATAGGGCTCGTTGTCGCCAACCGTGACGCCTTCCGCGCGCAAGCCTTCGATCAACGGACCGGCAAGCCGGGGGTCGCGATCCCACAGGACACCGCAAGACCAGGGGCGCGCGCGCCCCTTGAAGGTCGGCGTGAAACTGTGAATGCCCAGGAGAACCGGAACCCGGTCCGACGCGAGCGCAGCCTCGACCAACCCGACGCAGGCGCGCCGGTAAGGTCGCCAAAATCGTTCCACGCGGGATGCGATTTCAACGGGACCAACCTTTGCGTTCCCCGGAATGATGGCCCCATCCGAAACGCGCATGACCAGCGTCGGGTCGTCCTCGCCACGATTGGGATCAATCAACAGGCGGGAAAATCCCGCAAGCGCCGCGCCAGCGTCAAGCAGGGCCGACAAACGCCGGGTCACCTGCGCCGCTCCGATGTCGTACGCGATGTGCCTCTCCAGATGGGCGCGCGACAGGCCAAGATCGCCGTAGCCCGAAGGCAAGGCGTTGCTCGCGTGATCGCAAAGCAGGATCAGCCGTTGGGCGGGCGACCCGGCGATCAGGTGGGCGGGCGCGAACGCCTCGGTTTCGGTGGAGAGGGAGAACGGAATGGCGCGAGTTCCGCGGGAGTTGAAAGGGAAAAGGTCGTGGCTGGCGTTGGAACGCCTTCGCCATTATGGTTAAACGAAAATTACGGCGCCAAAGCAAGAGTCACAGTTGCGCCGCGAGAAAATGAGCCGTGATGATCTTGAGAGCTTGCCATAAGACCGCGGCCCGCGTCGCCGCGATCTTGTCGATCTGTGTTCTTTCCGGAACCGCGCATGCGGATTTTCGCATGTGCAACAACACGGCCGCCCGCGTCAGCGTGGCCATGGCCTACACCAATGGCTCGGCCTGGGTTTCGGAGGGCTGGTGGAACATCAAGCCGGCCGCCTGCGAGACGCTATTGCGGGGACCGCTCGCGGCTGAGTTCTACTACGTTTACGCCATTGACGAACATGGCGGCGAATGGAAGGGCAAGGCCTTCATGTGCACGCGCGACCGCGAGTTTCGCATCGATGGCCGCGAGGACTGCTTTGTCCGCGGCTTTGATCGGTCCGGCTTTTTCGAGGTCGACACCGGCAAGGACGCCAAGAACTGGACGGTCCAATTGACCGATTCCGGCCAAAATCGCTGATCAGGGAGCATTTTATGAAGCGCAGCCGCCGTTGCAAGATCGTCGCCACGCTCGGACCGGCCTCCAATGACGAGGCCATGATCGAAAAGCTGTGGCGGGCGGGCGCCGACCTGTTCCGCATCAACATGAGCCACACCGATCCGGCCGGCATGCGCGAACGCGTGGCGATGATTCGCGCGGTGGAGGAAAAGGTCGGGCGTCCCATCGGCGTTCTGGTCGATCTTCAGGGGCCGAAACTGCGCGTCGGCGCGTTCAGCGAAGGCGGCGCCGATCTGGTCAAGGGCCAGAATTTCATCCTCGATTCGGACGAGGCGCACGGCGATTCCACCCGCGTGCGCCTGCCGCATCCTGAAATCCTGGAGAGTTTGCAGCCGGGCCACAAAATGCTGATCGACGACGGCAGGCTGCGGCTCGATGTGATCGAGGCGGCGCCGGGCCGCGCCGTGACGACGGTCGAAGTCGGCGGCCGCATTTCCAATCGCAAGGGCGTCAGCCTGCCGGACACCGAGATTCCCGACGCCGCCATGACGGAGAAGGATCGAATCGATCTCGCTGCGGCGGTCGAGACCGGCGTGGACTGGATCGCACTTTCTTTCGTCCAGCGCGCCGAGGATGTGAAGGCCGTCAAGGCGATCGTCGGCGACCGGGCGATGGTTCTGGCCAAGATCGAAAAGCCGCAGGCCATCACGCGTCTGGATGAAATCATGCTCGCGGCCGACGGGCTGATGGTCGCCCGCGGCGATCTTGGCGTGGAGGTGCCGCCGGAAAAAGTGCCGGGATTGCAGAAGCGCATCACGCGCGAGGCCCGCCGTCTCGGTCGCCCGGTGATCGTGGCGACGCAAATGCTGGAATCCATGATCACCTCGCCGACGCCGACCCGCGCGGAAGTCTCCGACGTCGCCACGGCGGTGTTCGAGGGCGCAGACGCCATCATGCTCTCCGCCGAATCGGCCTCGGGCCAATATCCGATCGAAGCGGTGGAGATGATGAACCGCATCGCCATGACCGTGGAAATCGAGCCCGTCTACCGCAGCATCATCAACGCCCAACGCAGCGCGCCGGAGAAAACCGGCGCCGATGCGGTGGCGAGCGCGGCGCGGGACATGGCCGAAACATTGGAGACGGAGGCGATCGTCGCCTGGACGGCATCGGGCGCCACAGCATTGCGCGTCGCCCGCGAACGGCCGCGCGCGCCGATTCTGGCGCTGACGCCCAATCGCGACACGGCGCGACGGCTGACCTTGGTCTGGGGAACAGAAGCGGCGGTGACCAGGGACGCCCACGATGTCGACGACATGGCCAACCGCGCCTGCAAATTTGCGGTCCGGCAGCATTTCGCGAACCCCGGGGATCGAATCGTCATCATCGCCGGCGTTCCGTTTGGAACGCCGGGCGCAACGAATATGCTGCGCATCGCCTTTATCGCCGAGGACGGATTGCGCGCGCAGTAGCAGGCGCGCGAGATCGTCGCTCGGCGTCGGATCCGAGGCGCTGAACGTTCGGAAGGGCGGCGGACTTCCGCGCCGCCCTTCCTGTCATAATCGAAACAGCCGCCGTCAAAAGCGCCACGCCGTTCGCCTCGGTCGGGCGCGTCATCGCGCGTTGACCGCAAGACGGTGCGTCACATAGCGCCTTAGAAATCAGGGCTGAAGGCATGTCGGGGACATCGTCGGAGCCCCCCCTACATAAAGAGTTCTTTATATCTTTATTGCCAATCTCCACGCGCGCTGCTATAGGCCGAGCGGCATTCGAAGGATTATTTTCATGTCCCACCCAACTCACGACTACGTCGTTCGCGACATCGCTCTCGCCGATTGGGGTCGCAAGGAAATTGCGATCGCCGAAACCGAAATGCCGGGCCTCATGGCGACGCGCGCGGAATATGGCGACAGCCAACCGCTGAAGGGCGCCCGGGTCGCCGGCTCGCTGCACATGACGATTCAGACAGCCGTGCTGATCGAAACGCTTCAGGCGCTCGGCGCCGACGTGCGGTGGGCCTCCTGCAACATTTACTCGACCCAGGATCACGCCGCGGCCGCGATCGCCGCGCAGGGCACGCCGGTGTTCGCGATCAAGGGCGAGAGCCTTGAGGAATATTGGGAATACACCCACCACATCTTCGAATGGAGCGACGGCGGTCAACCCAACATGATCCTCGACGACGGCGGCGACGCCACGTTGCTGATCCATCTCGGCCTGCGCGCCGAGCAGGGCGACGTTGCCTTCCTCGACACCGCGTCCAATGAGGAGGAAGAAGTCCTCTATGCCGCGATCAAGAAGCGGCTCAAGAGCAATCCCGGCTTTTACGGGCGCAACGCCGCCGCGATCAAGGGCGTGACCGAGGAGACGACCACGGGCGTTCACCGCCTTTACATCATGCAAAAGGAAGGCCGCCTGCTGTGGCCCGCCATCAACGTCAACGATTCCGTGACAAAATCGAAATTCGACAACCTCTACGGTTGCCGTGAATCGCTCGTCGATGGCATCCGGCGCGGCACCGACGTCATGATGGCCGGCAAGGTCGCCATGGTCGCGGGCTTTGGCGATGTCGGCAAGGGATCGGCGGCGTCGCTGCGCAACGCCGGCTGCCGCGTGCTCGTTTCCGAGATCGATCCGATTTGCGCGCTTCAGGCGGCGATGGAAGGCTATGAAGTCACCACGATGGATGACGGGGCGTCCCGCGCCGACATCTTCGTGACCTCGACCGGCAATGTCGATGTCATCACGGTCGATCACATGCGCGCCATGAAGGATCGCGCCATCGTCTGCAACATCGGTCACTTCGATTCCGAAATTCAGGTCGGCGGCTTGCGCAACTTCAAGTGGCACAACGTCAAGCCGCAGGTCGACGAGGTCGAGTTCCCCGACGGCAAGCGCATCATCCTGTTGTCGGAAGGCCGTCTGGTCAATCTCGGCAATGCGACGGGCCATCCGTCCTTCGTCATGTCGGCGAGCTTCACCAACCAGACGCTCGCCCAGATCGAGCTGTACACCAAACAGGGTCAATACGACCGGCAGGTCTACACCTTGCCGAAACACCTCGACGAGAAGGTCGCCAAGCTGCATCTGGAAAAGATCGGCGTGAAGCTGACCGAATTGACCAAGGCGCAGTCGGACTATCTGTCCGTGCCTGTGGAAGGGCCTTTCAAGCCAGACCATTATCGCTACTGATCCCTGGGGATCGGCGACTGTTACGTGCGACACGCCTCCGCGTCATCGACGCGGAGGCTTTTTCGTGGCGTCCGAACGCAGTAGATTGAATTGATTCGTCGGGGTCCGGACCCTGCGTCTTGCCGTGTGGAGAGAAGCTGGGTCCATGTCGAAGCGGAAAATCAAGTCAACTCCGCTTGAAGGCGCAGCCGCCCGCGCGCTGCGGATTGCAGCTCTGGCGTTGGCCGGCGCGCCCTTTATCTGCATACCCTTGGCCGTTCGCGCCGAGTCTCTGACGAATTTCGCGCAAGCCGAGGAAACTCACGGGCTGATCCGGCTTTCGGCCGGCTTCGGCCTCGTCATTTTCTCCGCCATCACCATTCTGTTTCACCTCACGGGTCGCCAGACCTGGCGCAAAACCGAGGTGAAGCTTCAGGCGGAGGTGGACGCCCTTCGTCAACAGGCTGACCGCGCCCGGTCGTTTATCGCCTCTGAGGCGCAATTTGTTGTGGTCTGGGCCGGTTCGTCGAACGAACCCGAGATTGAAGGCGATATCAGTCTCGCGCTCGACGCGCCCTTGCCGCGACGGATATTGGGGTTCACCACTTGGCTTTCGCCGGACCAGGCCAGCGCGATGGAGGCGAATGTCGCGCGCCTGCGCGAACGCGGCCAAGGCTTCCGGCTCGATCTCATCAGTCACAATGGACGACATCTCGAAGCCGAGGGGCGGGCCATTGGCAGTCGCGCCGTGTTGCGCGTTCGCGACGTCTCCGGCGATCGCCTGGAACTCATGCGCTTGCGCGCCGTCCATGCGGAGCAGGTCGCGCAACTTGAAATCCTGCGCGCATTGCTCGACGTGTCCGCCCATCCGGTTTGGACGCGCAACGGCGATGGCGCCATCGCATGGGTCAACGAGGCTTACTGTCGCGCGGTTGAAGCGAAGGATCGCCAGGACGTCGCGGCGCGCGGCCTCGAATTGCTCGACAGTCCGTCGCGGGAACAAGCCGCGCGCGCGCGGGAGGCCGGACAAGCCTGGCGTGTTCGCCGGAATGTTGTCATCGCCGGCGAGCGCAAGCTGATGGAAGTCTTCGACGCCGCGCTTCCAGGAGGGTCCGGCGGGATCGCCTACGATCTTTCCGAACTCGAAAGTCTTCGCGCCGATCACGCGCGTCAAATGGACTCCCACATCCGGACACTGGACCAGATCGCAACGGCGATCGCCATTTTCGACCGCGGCAAGACCCTTGTGTTCGCCAACGCCGCCTATCGCCAGCTTTGGGACTTGGAACAAGGCTTTCTCGAACAGAAGCCGAGCGATTCCGAAATCCTCGAACGTCTGCGCGCGGCGCGGCGCCTGCCGGAGCAGGCGGATTTTCGCAGCTGGAAAAATGGCCTGCTGTCGCTCTATCACAGCCTGGATCCCGCGCCGCAAGTCTGGCATCTCCCCGACGGGCGCACGATCCGCGTTGGGTTCGACCCCAACCCTCAAGGCGGCCTGACCTATCTGTTCGATGACGTGACCGAGCGATTCACGCTCGAATCCCAATATAATTCCTTGGCCAGAGTGCAGACCGAAACGCTCGACGCCTTGCAGGAGGGCGTCGCCGTGTTTGGCGCCGACGGCCGGCTCAAGCTTTACAATCCCTCTTTTGGACGGATGTGGCGCCTGCCGCTCAACCAGTTGAGCGAGAAGCCCCATATGGACTTGATCGCCCAAGGCTGTCGCGGCCTGGTTCCCGACGACGCGGCCTGGAACGATCTCCGCTCGATTGTCACCGGGCTTCACGCCGCGCGCATGGGATTTGAACGGCGCCTGCCGCGAACCGATGGCTCGATCGTCGATTGCGCCGCCGCCCCCCTGCCGGATGGCGGCACCCTCCTCACTTTCATCGACGTGACCGATGGCGTGAATGTCGAGCGCGCCCTGACCGAGCGCAACGAAGCCCTGATGGCGGCCGAGAGATTACGCGACGATTTCGTTCACCATGTTTCTTACGAACTTCGCTCGCCCCTGACCAATATCATCGGCTTCATTCAACTGCTGGGCGATTCGAGCGTTGGCCCATTGAACGAAAAGCAGCGTGAATATACCAGCTACGTCCTGAAATCCTCGGCGGCGCTGCTCGCCATCATCAATGATATTCTTGATCTGGCGACGATTGACCGCGACGCGATGGAATTGCGCACCGAAGACGTCGATATTGCCAAAACAATTCGCGAAGCCGCCGAGGGCGTGCAGGATCGCCTTGCGGAATCCCAGGTTGAACTGTCGCTGGTCATGCCGAAGGACATTGGCGTCTTTCAGGCTGACAGCAAGCGTATTCGCCAAATCTTGTTCAACCTTCTGTCGAACGCCATCGGTTTCTCGGAACCGGGACAAACGGTCACGCTCGCGGCGTTTCGTCGATCCGACGATGTCGTCTTCAAAGTGTCCGACAACGGGCGGGGCATTCCGCCAGAGATTCTGGACAAGGTCTTCAACAGGTTCGAAAGCCACACGCTCAATTCGCGCCATCGTGGCGTTGGACTCGGTCTTTCCATCGTCCGCGCGTTCGTGGAGGCGCATGGGGGACAGGTTTTGATAGATTCCGCGCCAGGAGAGGGGACGGTCGTGACCTGCATTTTCCCTACCAGGGGCGTCCGTGAACTCGGATGCCCGACCTCCGGCGACAAGGCTGAAGGACAGGCATGACCCATCCCGTTTGGCGCGTCGAACTGCAGGACGAAGCCGCCACCCGCGCGCTGGCCGAGGACATCGCCGAATTCGTCGGCCCCGGCGATCTCGTGACGCTTTCCGGCGATCTCGGCGCGGGCAAGACGACTTTCGTCCGCGCGCTGCTGCGCTGTCTGGCCGGCGATCCCGAGCTGGAGACGCCAAGCCCGACGTTCACATTGATGCAGGTTTACGAAACCCCGCGTTGCCCGGTCGTCCACGCCGACTTTTATCGCGTGCAAGACCCGCGGGAATTGGTTGAACTGGGCTGGAGCGAAGCGTCGGAAGGCGCGCTTGTCATCGTTGAATGGGCTGAACGCGCCGGCGACGAACTCGCCAACGACCGCCTGAATGTGGCGCTGGTCCCGGATTCCAGTCGGGGGCCGACCTATCGGCGCGCCGAAATCTCGGGGACCGGGGCGATGGCGCAACGGCTCGCCCAGACGCGCGGCGCCCAATCGGTGCTGGAGCGTTCTGGCTGGCGTCACGCCGAGCGCACGCGCCTCCAGGGCGACGCCTCCAGCCGCGCCTACGATCTGCTGCGCCGGCCGAATGGCGAAATGGCCATCCTGATGATCTCGCCGCCGCGACCCGACGGACCCGCCATCAAGAATGGCAAGTCCTACAGCGCATGGGTCCATCTGGCGGAAAACATCGGGCCGTTCGTGGCTGTTGACGCCGGCTTGCGGGCCTTGGGTCTGTCCGCGCCGGCCATTTATGCGGCGGATCTTGAGACAGGCTTCGCCGTCCTGGAAAATCTGGGAACCGCTGGCGTGGTCAACAACGACGGTCCCATCGCGGATCGTTATCTCGAAGCCGCCGCCGTGCTGGCCTTTCTCCACAGCCGCGATCTTCCGGACGCGCTGCCGCTGGGTGAAGGGCAATACACCTTGCCATGTTATGACGTGGACGCCCTGGTGACAGAGACGGAGCTGCTGCTTGACTGGTATGCGCCGCATGTCGGGCTGAATTTTGCCTCCGGCGCCCGCGCGCAGTTTGAAAACGCCTGGCGCGCCATCCTGGCCGCGCCCCTCGCGGAACAGAAGACCTGGTGTCTGCGCGATTATCATTCTCCCAACCTGCTCTGGCTGGAGGATCGTCCGGGCTTGCGTCGGGTCGGCCTGCTCGATTTCCAGGACTGCGTTCTCGGGCCGGCCGCTTACGATCTGGTCTCGTTGGCGCAGGATGCGCGCGTGGATGTTTCCGACGACCTCGAACTGAAGCTGCTGGGCGCCTATGCCCTGGCGCGCAAGCGCGCGTTCGCGGCGTTCGACATGGCGGCGTTCGCGGCCTCCTACGCCGCGATGGGCGCCCAACGCGCCAGCAAGATCATCGGCATTTTCGCGCGCCTCGATCGGCGGGACAACAAGCCCGCTTATCTGAAGCACCTTCCACGCGTCATCCGCTATTTGAACAAGAACCTGAGACATCCGGCGCTGGCCGAGCTAAAGCTCTGGTTCGAACAGAATTTGCCGCAACTGCTGCTGGAGCCTTGACATGGATGCGCCTCCGGAAAAGGCTTTTGTCTTCGCCGCCGGGCTGGGCACACGCATGCGGCCCCTGACGTCAAAGCTGCCCAAGCCCTTGGTCGAGGTCGGCGGTAGCACGATGCTCGACCATATGCTCGACCGTCTGGTCGAATCCGGCGTCACGGAAACCATCGTCAACGTGCATTGGCTCGCCGACAAGATCGAGGCGGCGCTTCAGGGCCGTTCGTCTCCGTCGATTAAAATCTCGGACGAAAGGGCGCTGCTGCTCGATCAGGCCGGCGGGATCGTCAAGGTTCTGGATAAATTTGGCGGCAAGCCGCTTTTCATCTGCAATACCGACGCGCTGTGGATCGATGCGCCGACGCCCCAGATCGCGCGGTTGCGCGACTATTGGGACAGCGAAAAAATGGACGTCCTGCTGCTGCTGGCGAACCGCGCCGAGAGCCTGGGCGCCGAAGGCCGGGGCGATTTCTTCCTGCGCCCCTCAGGCGTCCTCTCGCGCCCCGGTCCCGGCGAGGAAGCGCCTTTCATGTATGCCGGCGTCGGCGTGATCAAGTCTTCGCTGTTCGAGACTTGCGCCCTCGCGCCGCTAAAACTCGCGCCGTTCTTCTTCGAGGCCGCCGCCCGTGGCCGACTTTACGGCCTGGTCTTGCAGGGGCGCTGGCTGCATGTCGGAACGATCGACATGATCGCGCAAGCCGAGGCCGCATTCCGGTCGAGATCACAGCCGCGCGCCTTGACGATTTCCGCCGACGCAGCCGACCTCCGGCCAAAGGATCCAGATTGCGGCCCCGTGTTTTCAATATAGCGCCCGGCTGCGCGTTTCTCGAAACGTTTGTCGCCGCCCTCTACCAAGGTCAGGTGATCCCCGGCTTCAGCCAGTCGTCGGATCCGCTCGAATTGGCGAAAATCAGGATATACGTCCCCACGCGCAGAGCGGCCCATGCGCTGGCTGCGGAATTCAAGCGTCAGAGCCGTCGCTCGGCCATTTTGTCGCCTGCGATTCTGCCGCTTGGCGCGCTTGACGACGACGGGTCCGACCTCGTTATCGATCACGCTCAATTGCCGCGCGCGGTCGGGGACATCGAGCGCCGCATGATTCTCGGCGAATTGATCCTCAATTGGTCAGCCCGGCTGAAGCAAGCGATCGTCTCGATCGACGACGACGGCACGGTTCACCATGCGCCCGAGACATTGCTCGTCGGAACGCAACCCGTCGACGCCTGGCGCTTGTCGGGCGAACTGGCCGAGTTGATCGACGACATGATCATCGAGAATGTCGCCTGGAAGACTCTCGACACACTCAATGGCGATTTCGACACCTATTGGCGGCTCACGCTCCACTTTCTGGATATAGCGATCGAGGCTTGGCCAAGGATCCAGCAGGAGCGTGGCTTCGTCGATCCGGCGGCGCGACAAAGGGCGCTGATCGCCTGCGCGGTCGAAATGGTCGCGCAAATGGATCAACCGGTGATCGCGCTGGGATCGACGGGTTCAAATGTCGTCACGGCGCAACTGCTTGCCGCTGTCGCGCACGCCAAGCGCGGAGCCGTCATCCTGCCGGGACTTGACACTCATCTCGACGCGGCATCCTACGCAACGCTTTGGACTGCAACGACGAACACGCCGACGCATCCGCAGGCCTTCCTCGCGCGACTGATCAAGACCCTGGGCATCGAGAGGCAGGACGTCGTGTCTCTTGGAACGCCCTCCGCCAAATTGGCGATGCGCGAAAAATTCGTGTCCGAGAGTTTCCGTCCCGCCGAAACCACGGGCCAGTGGCTGAACTGGAGATCGCTTCACGACGCCGCCACGCTGCGACCGGCTCTCGAAGACGTCGCGCTCGTCGAAGCGGCCAACGAGCGCGAGGAAGCGTTGGCGATCGCCCTTTGCCTGCGCGAGGCCCTCGAAGACGAGACACGGATCGCCGCCCTGGTCACGTCGGATCGCTCGCTCGCACGACGCGTTCGCGCGGAATTGCTGCGCTGGAACATTGAAATCGACGATTCCGGAGGCGTTTCCCTTGGTCTGACCAGCGCCGGCGTTCTGGCGCGGCTGATTCTGAAGGCGCTTGCAGGGGGAGCGACCGACTGGGCGGCCTTGCTCGCTCACCCCCTCGCGACATTCGGCATGGAGTCGCAGGCCCAGACCCTGTCACGGCTTTTTGAGCTGGGCGTTCTTCGCGCAAGGCCGCGATCCACGATCTGCTGGCGCGAGGCGGTCGTCGCCGCGCGCGACGCCGCGCAGCAACGCGATGCGCACCCGCGCCAGAAAGCCCTGACCGAGGCCGATTGGCTCGGACTTGAAGATTACGCCAGCAAGCTCGACGCCGCCGTCGCGCCTTTGCGCGCCGTCACGGGCCGCCGCGCGTTGAGCTGCTGGCTCGAAGCGCATCGCGCGGCGATCGGCCTCGCCAGTCTGGGCGATGCGACGATGTCGGCCGAGGGCGACGACGGCGAGGCCTTGTCGCTGTTTTTCGACGAACTGGCGCAAACCGCGAGCGCGCGTTACATTTTCGACCTTGAGGCCTATGCCGCTTTCTTCGATGCGCTCGTCGCGGAGCGCGTTCTGCGACGCCCCGAGAGCGGGCATCCCCGGTTGCAAATCCTGGGCTTGCTGGAAGCGCGGCTTTACGGCGCGACGCGGTTTGTTCTCGCCGGTCTCGACGAAACGGTCTGGCCGCCGGAGGCGGCCAAGGATTCATTGCTCAACCGGCCCATGCGCGACGCGCTCGGCCTCTCGTCAATCGACCGCAGGATTGGCCAAACCGCGCATGACTTCTGCCAGGCGCTCGGCGCTCGGGAAGTGATCCTGACGCGCGCGAGAAAGCGCGGCGGCGCGCCCACCATCGCCTCTCGCTTCCTGCAACGCATGGAAGCCTTGGCGGGCGCGGACCTGTTCAAGGACTTGCGGTCTCGCGGCGACATCTGGCTCGATATCGCGCGCGGCCTCGATCAATCGGAGGCGCCCCCTCCCCTGAAACGGCCCGATCCGAAGCCGCCGCTGGAGTTGCGGCCGCGCGCCTTGTCGGTGACGCGGATCGAAACCCTTCGCCGCGATCCCTATGCGATTTATGCCCGGCATATTCTGCGCCTTGAGCGATTGCCGTCGCTTGACGAAGCCGCGGGCGCCCGCGAAATCGGCGTGGAAATGCACGCCGTGCTGGAGCGGTTCTGTCTCGACCATCCCTCCGGGCCGTTGCCGCCGAACGCGCGCGCGATCATTCTCGACATGGTCCGGCGCCAATTGGGCGATTTCGCCGACGACCCGGAGTTCAGGACATTCCGCTGGCCGCGTCTGCAAAAAGGCATTGACGTCTATCTGGCCTACGAAGCCGATCGCCGTCCGCATCTGCAACGATTGTTCGTTGAAAAGAGCGGCGCCTTGACGATTCCGCTGCTGGACGGGTCTGAATTCCGGCTGACCTGCAAGGCGGATCGCATCGAGATCCTGTCAAATGGCGAAATCGCCGTTTGCGATTACAAGACGGGCGAAATCCCGACGCTGCCCCAGATTCAAGCGGGCTTCTCGCCGCAACTCACCCTGGAGGCGGCGATGGTCGAGCGCGCGGCGTTCCGCGCGATACCGGCCGGTCCGGTGACCGCCGCCTTCTATATTCCCCTGGGCGGCGCCAAGAGCGCGCCCTTCGAAATCAAGCCCAACCCACGATCCAAGGACAAGCTTTCGTTTCAAGACCTCACGCGGGAACATTTCCGCGAACTTGAAAACCTCCTCAATGATTTTCGCGACCCCGAGCGCGGGTATCCCGCCAGGCCGTTTCCGCAATTTGCGTCACGATTCAATGAATACGATCATTTGGCGCGAACGCGGGAGTGGTCCATCGTTGGCGCCGGCGATGCGGCGGAAGACGCATGACCGTCGAACGTCCGATCCCCGACAAGACGCGACGCGATCAGGCCCGCGCATCGGATCCCCGAAATTCGGCCTGGGTCGCCGCCAATGCCGGATCGGGGAAGACCCATGTTCTGGCGCAGCGGGTGATTCGGCTGCTGCTTCAGGGCAACCGTCCAAACCGCATCCTCTGCCTGACCTTCACCAAGGCGGCGGCGGCGAATATGTCGGAGCGCGTGTTCCGCACTTTGGCGAACTGGTCGACCCTGCCGGATTCCGACCTGGGCGACGCCATTGCCGCGACGGGTGAACCTCGCCCGGAGCGGCCTGAACAGCTCGCGCTCGCGCGTGTCCTGTTCGCGCGGGCGCTGGAAACGCCCGGCGGTTTGAAAACCCTGACCATTCACGCCTTTTGCGAGCGACTGCTGCATATCGCGCCGTTCGAGGCGAATGTTCCGGCCAGCTTTACCGTGTTGGAAGACGCCCGCAAGATTGAGCTGCTCGCCCGCGCCCGCCGCGAAGTCTTGATCGCGGCTCAGGCGGACGCTGTTCTGGCCTCGGCGATTGAGCGGATCGCGGGAGAAATCGGCGTCACCTTCGACAAGTTCTTCAAAAGCGCCCTTGATAAACGTGCGTTATTTCGTGCGTTGCATTCGCAGAAAGCACAACGCGACCTCCGGATCGCGCTTGGTTCGGACCCGGACGACACAGTCGAAACGGTGATGAAAGCCATCGCCCTGGATGGACTGTCGCCAGACGATTGGCTCGCCATCGCGGAGGTCATGGACACGGGCGGCGTCAACGATCAAAAGCGTGGCCGCTTGTTTCGTGAGGCCTACGAACAATGGAATTCAAATAACGTCGAATTGGCCGTGCAATCGCTGGCGTCGGTTTACCTGAAGAAAACCGATGGCGAAGCCGCGACGGTCCTGAACAAGGCGCTTGCCAGCGCCCGTCCGGACGTGTTGGAGACGCTGGAGAGAGAGCAAGAACGTTTCCTGCTGCTATGGGATCGGCTCGCGGCCGTGCGAATCGCCGACCGAACGATCACGCTGAGCGTCGTCGTGAATGCAATCCAGGATCGCTACGAGCACCTCAAGGCGACGCAGCAATGCGTCGACTTCGACGACATGATCGAGCGGACGTTGAGCCTGTTGTCGCGCTCCTCAGCCGCCTGGCTTCTCAAGAAACTGGACGGCGGCATCGATCATATTCTTCTCGACGAGGCCCAGGATACATCGGCGGCGCAGTGGCAAATCATCGAGCGCATTTCCGCCGATTTTTTCGCCGGCGAGGGGCAAGTCAGACGGCCCCGCACCATTTTTTCCGTCGGCGACGAAAAGCAGTCGATATTTTCCTTTCAGGGGGCCGAACCCGAGCTTTTTTCGGCGAAACGGCGAGAATTCTCTCGAAGAATTCAAGATGTTGACGGCAAGTTCGAGCCGGTTGACCTGCACTTGTCGTTTCGGTCGGCGCCCGGCGTCTTGGCCGCTGTCGACAAAGTCTTCGCCACGCCTGAAAGAAGCCGGGGGCTGTCCGCGGGGAACGATCATGTCCCAACCGTGCATGAAGCGTGGAAGCGCGACTTGCCGTCGGTGGTCGAGATCTGGGACGTCATCTCGGCGCAGGATCGCGAACCAGACCGGGACTGGAAACTCCCGCTCGATTACCGGGACGAGACCGATCCGGCGGTCGCTTCCGCGCGACGCATAGCCGGCGTCATCGCGAACTGGTTGAGAGACGGCGAAACTGTCGGAGCAGGCGCGGAAACGCGACCGGTCCGGCCCGGCGACATCATGATTCTCGTGCGGCGGCGCGACACCTTTTTCGAAGCCATGATCCGCGCGCTGAAAGAAAAAGGCGTTCCGACCGCAGGGTCCGACCGTCTGCAATTGGCGCAACATATCGCCGTGATGGATCTTCTCGCAACCGCGCGCGTCGCGCTGCTGCCGGAAGACGACTTGAACCTCGCCACGGTTCTGAAGACGCCGCTGTTCGGTCTCAATGATCAGGACTTGCTCGATCTGGCCCCAAACCGGCAAGGTTCGCTCATTGACTCTCTGCAGTCGTCGATCCTCCCATCCTATCAAGCCGCCTGCGCCAGACTCGATTTCTTGAGCCGAATGGCGCGAGAGTTGACCCCTTTTGATTTCTTCGCGCGGATTCTGGGTCCGATGGGCGGACGGCGAGCCATTCTCGCGCGGCTTGGCCCGGAGTCGGGCGACGTGCTCGACGAGCTCCTGAACAGCGCTCTCGCCCATGAAAACAGGGCGGCGCCAAGCTTGCACACATTCATTGCCGAAGTTGAATCTTCGGAGGGAACCATAAAGAGGGACCTGGACAGCAGCGAAGGCCAGGTCCGCGTGATGACGATTCATGCCGCCAAAGGGTTGGAGGCGAAAATCGTCTTCCTCCCGGATGTCTGCTCGACACCGACAAGTCGCCTGGATCTGCCGATTTTCGCATTGGACGCGGGAGCCAATGGGCAACTTCCGGTGTGGTCGCCACGCAAGGCCCTGGATTGCTCTCGCCTCGCGCTTCTAAGGACCGCGGAGAAAGACACGAGTCTGGATGAATACCGCAGATTATTGTACGTGGCGATGACGAGGGCGGAAGAGCGGCTCTACATAGCGGGACACCGAGGAAAAGTCGAAATTCCATCCGAAAGTTGGCGCCGCATGATCGAACAAGCCTTGGCTGAAGAAACAGTCGAGGCGCCAGCCTCCTAACCTCAGGGCTGTTCGAAGAACTAAACTGAGATCGGGATCGGCGTGTTTCGCGTAGTGCGATTTTTCGCCTTAGAAACCATTAGAGAATACCGTTGTTCGCATCCCCATACTTTTGAGAAGGGTCGAAAAGACAAGGGAACAACACGAAACAGGTGTCATTCGAATGCAGCCCGAGCTTTGAAAAACGCGATGACGAGAAGCCCTGTTCCTACGATGGAGACGATCCACAGCGCCTCATAGCCATAATGCGCCAGGATGACGCCTCCCACCGCCGAAGCGACTCCGCCGCCGCCAAACAAGCCCAATCCGACCAGACCAGAGGACAAGCCGCTGGCGCCGACCTCGAAAGCCAGTGTCGCCAGTGTCGATTGCACCAATACGTATCCCAGTCCAAGCGCCACCACCGCCAGAGCGCCGATTCCCCAGTGGGACGATAACGCCAGCAGACTCGCGGCAAGCAAGCCGAGGGCCGCGCCGATCATGGCGGTTTCCCGTCGGCCCATTCTTCGGGTCACGCGGCCCATGCAAACGCCTGCGATCAAACTGGCGACCCCAAACAGCATAAGTACGCCACCGGCCCGTAATGGGTCGAGTCCGCCTCGCTGTTGCAGGAAAGCACCGATGAAACCGTAGATGCCCAGCAGCAGATATCCGTCAGCGAAGGCCAGCAGATAGACGGATCGTCCCTTGGGCGCGCCCACGGCCCGATATAATTCCCTGGTAAAATCTGATGTCGGCTTATGGGGCAAATCGTCGCCAAGTCGCCGGAGCAGGCCGAAAACGATCATGGCCATGCCCGCGAATACGGCAAACACGACGCGCCACGAGACATATTGGGCGAGCAGTCCGCCGAATCCGACACTCATGGCCTGTCCCAGGAACACGATCCCCATGAAGCGTCCGACATGCGTCTGACGTTCGTCCGAGGGCGCCCTGTCGCCGATCAGGGCCAGGGATACCGCAATCAGTCCCGCCGCGAAAAATCCCGTCACGCAACGGCAGATGCACAGACAGAGAAAGGAGGGCGACAGCGCGCACCCCACCGTGCCGAACGCCAAACCGAGCATCAGCTTGCGCAGCAGTCGCAGGCGGCCATATCCCTCGCTGAAATATCCATGGACAGGCTGCATGAGTCCATAAGGAATCATGTAGGCGGCCAGGACCAGCGCCGCCTGCGCCACCGAGACGCCCAGACCTTCGGCGATCGAGGGCAGGATCGGGGCAACGATCCAGTTGTCGGCGGCGGAAACCAGCCCACCACACCCTAGCGCCAGCACGAGGTTGTCCCGTGTCGGGGAGTCCGCCGTTTCGGTTCCCAATGCCCGCATTTCCTGGTCGTCCAATGTTTCCTCATCCCGGCCGTGGGGGGAAAAGACACCTCGGTCGGAACGGGTCCATCGTAGACATGAGCCGTTTTTAGTAACAGACACAGGAAAGCGGTTTTGTTACCATAACAGTCGCCATGAGCGCTCGGTCACCGACATTCCGCTATCGCATTCTGGTCAAGAAGCTGACCCAATTAATCGATGACGGCCTGCTCGTCCCCGGCGACCGCCTGCCCTCGGTGCGCCAGTGCGCGCGGCAGGAAAAGATCAGCATGACCACGGTGCTTCAGGCCTATGGGCTGTTGGAAAGCCAGGGACTCATTCAGGCGAGGCCGCAATCCGGCTATTTCGTCCGCGAACTTCCTATTGCGCTCCCTGACGAACCATCGGTTTCAACGCCTAGCCGGAACGCCACCCGGGTCGATGTTGGCGACCGGATTGCCTTAATTCTGCGCGACAGTCAAAATCCGGCTATTGTTCCCCTCGGAAACGCCTCTCCCGGAACAGGACTGCTTCCCTTGCGCGCGCTGGACCGCCTGCTGACCGCGCGCATCCGGCGATCCCGCCATGACGGGGCGCCGGATTACAGTTACCCGCCGGGCGAATACGATCTGCGCCGCCAGATCGCCCGTCGCTCCCTGGACTGGAGTGGACGGCTGGATCCGGACGACATCATCATCACCAGCGGCTGCACTCAGGCCATCGACCTGTGTCTGCGAGCCACGACGCGGCACGGCGACCTGGTCGCCGTCGAATCGCCCTGCTATTTCGGTACGTTGTTGCTGCTGGAAACTCTTGGCTTGTCGGCTGTGGAAATTCCGGCCCACCCCCGTGATGGAATTTGTCTCGACCGGTTGGCCGACGCTCTGGCCACTCACCCCATCCGCGCCTGCGTTGTCTCGCCCTGTTTCAGCAACCCGCTGGGTAGTCTCATGAGTGACGCGGCCAAAGGGGCATTGCTGAGCATGCTGGCGCAACGGGATATTCCGCTGATTGAGGACGATACCTTTGGCGAATTGGGATACGCGGACATCCGCCCAAAACCGGCCAAGGCGTTCGACGATTCGGGCTTGGTCATGCTGTGCGCCTCGTTTTCAAAAGTCTTGGCGCCCGGCTACCGCATCGGCTGGACGGCGCCAGGACGCTTCCGTGATCGGGTCGAACGTCTGCAACTGGCCTCGACCCTCGCTGTTCCCCGGATATTCCAGCACACGATCGCCGATTTTCTGGCAAACGGAGCCTATGATCGCCATTTGCGCCGGATACGAACCGCAGCTTCGGTCCAGTCGCGGCGGATGGCCAATGCCATCGGCGCCTATTTCCCGTCTGGCGCCAAGGTCACCAAGCCAAACGGCGGGCTGGTGCTGTGGGTGGAACTGCCGGAAGGGAGCGACGCCATCCTCTTAAGCGAACGGGCCATGACCGAGGACATCGGTATTTGTCCCGGTCCGATCTTTTCCGCCACCGGACAATATCGGAATTACATCCGCCTCAACGCCGGCTCCCCCTGGTCTCCAGCTTTGGAAAGAGCCATCCGCCGACTCGCGGAACTGATCCATGAACAAAAATCACCGCCCCGGCGATCAAACCGGGACGGTGATTGAATTATGTACGAATTGGTTGCGGGGACAGGATTTGAACCTGTGACCTTCAGGTTATGAGCCTGACGAGCTACCGGGCTGCTCCACCCCGCGTTAAGAGTATTCGCTTTGTTTTGCGGGCATTTCCGGAGGTTTGCAAGGTT
>NZ_NHSJ01000136.1 GCF_002937075.1 Rhodoblastus sphagnicola | reverse complement strand
GCGGTGCGCGCTCGCATGATGGTTTGACGGCTTCGCGAACTTGGTTTTCCGTTGTCTGCCCAACCGTCGAGACGCGAACGTAGGCGAAGATGCGCGGCACGAGCTTGACCCTGTCCACAATGGATGCTCGAACCATCACCCTGTTTAAAACAAGGTCAAGCTGACTTTCGGACAGCGCCGCCGCCGATGTCCACAACCGCTCAGTCTCGGACGGTGCGCCGCGCGCGAAATCAAAACCGCTGATGCATGAGGGCAAGGTGGTCGCCGCTTTTCAGTCTGGCGTTGACCGCCTTGCGCGAGAAGGGCTGGCCTTGCCAGGAATGGCGTAATTCAAGGCGCTCGGACACATCCCTCAGCTTCTCAATCAGGGCCTCGTCCTTGAGAAGGTCGCGACGTCCCTTCAACGCTACTTGGTCGATGAAATCCGCCACGGTCGCCAAGTCGTCGAGCCCTTCGTCTGAAAGCCAAGCATCGCGTCGGGCAAGAAAGCCGGACGGCCCCCCGCAATCCTCAGGCGGACAAGCCTCGTGGCCTTCCACGCAAAACGGATAGGCTCGTTTCGCGACGGGCTCCAAAAGCTCCTCAAGCCTGATTTCATGGCGCCAAGGAATGATCAGATCGTAGTCGTAGGCGAAACGCGCGCCCTTGCGGAGGCGCAGGCTCTCCAGCGTGATATCCGGCGAACGAGCCGATAGCTCCCAAGAACCATAATGAATCGCCCGCAAGCGGAATTGAAAGAGATGGAAGCCTCCCCAGCCCATCGCGATCTGGATCACTCCATGCAACTGGCGCAGCGTGAAGGTCGCAGGCACGTGCACTCTGCGCCAGATCATCGGACTGAGCCCCAACAGCCAAAATTTGAATTGCATGACCGCGCCGCCGGGCATCTCCGATGCCGAAGCGGGCGATGAGACTGTTCGTTTCGGCAAAGGGGCCTCCTACGCCGCGTTTTCGCTCATGCTATCCGTAGAAAGAGAAATCGTCAGCCGCCCGCCCCTCACTTCGTCATGCTCTCCGTGATCAGTTCTGCGAACGCGTCATCAGCCCGTTGGCCGATCGTTGCATGAAGACCGGCGGAAAATAGCCCTGCTTTCTGCCCACCTGCATCATAAGTATGATGTAGTATGACCAGTTAGGAGGTAGCCTATGGCAGAAATTGAACGGGTCACGATCACCTTGCCGACCGACATGACCGTCGTCATCAAGGCTGCCGTCGCCGAAGGCGATTACGCTTCGGTGAGTGAAGTTGTGCGCGACGCCTTGCGCGATTGGAAAATGAAGCGATCCTTGCAGATTCAGGAATTGGCGGCGCTCAAGGCCGACATAGACAGAGGCTTGGCCGACGTCGCCGCCGGTCGCGTCAAAAAATTCGACCCTGACGCGATCATCGAACGAGGGAGGAAATTAATAGCCGGCCGCTCGACATCCGCCTAACCGACGCGACCGAAGCTGATCTTGCGGAAATTTGGGCGTATGTCGCGAGCGAAAATTCCGAGGACATTGCAAACAAGCTGATCGCCAAGATCACCGCCGTCTTTGATCGCGCCGCTCAGTTTCCCATGGGCAACCCGCTGCGTCCGCAACTCGGCCCCGCGCTGCGCGTCGCGTTCTCCGGTAGCTACGCCATCTATTATCTCCCGTCGGATTCCGAAATCATCGTCGTGCGCGTCTTGCACGGCGCGCGCGATCTTGCGGCTTTAATCGAACATGGCGGGTTTTCGACGTGACGATCTGAGGCTATGCGCTAGTCTCGACGGACAGCCAGAGCTTCAGCCCCCAGGCGCGGCAACTCCCGTTGGACGCAGCTGGCGGGGCGGTCAAGTTCTACCGCTCTTCCCGGCTCTGCGGAGACGTTCCCGAACAGGCCCGCGACCGTCCCTCTTTGACCCCGAGCGGCCGTTTGACGTGCTTGCCCGGCACGTCGGCGAAAGGCTCAAACTTGCCATTGGGCAGGTGTTCGTCCTTATTTGACCTAGCAAACAGTGCAGTAATCCACCCGATTGAATTGCTCGGCGTCGGCTTGAAGACGGCGCTTGGTTTAGGCGGTATCATCGTCCCATGCGTCAGAAAGCCCCCGATCGAAACCGCTGGCCAATCGTCTTGAGCGTCGTGTTGGTGGGAGTTGTGGTGGCGATTGCCCTCGTCGCGGCGCTCGCGCCGGAGATTCTGCCCGCCGAAGATCCCGTCGGCGGAGAAGGCAGGAAGGTCGCCGCCGGCGTCATCTTTATCGGAAGCTATCTGGCGCTCGCCTTGGGCCGCATTCCCGGCCTGAGCATCGACCGCGCCGGCATCGCGCTGGTCGGAGCGGGGCTGATGGTCGCGTCCGGCGCCTTGTCGATGGAGGACGCCTATCGCGCTGTGGACCTCGATACGATCACTTTGCTGCTCGGCATGATGATCGTCGTCGCCAGCCTGCGGCTCTCCGGCTTCTTCGCCCTAGCCAACGCCTGGATCATGGCGCATGCGCGGCGGCCCCTGCTGCTGCTTGGCGCGATCGTCGCGACATCAGGCGTCTTTTCCGCCTTTCTGGTCAATGATGCGATCTGTCTGGTGTTGGCGCCGCTGGTGCTCGAATTGACGTTGGCGCTCGGACGCCGGCCAATTCCTTATTTGTTGGCTGTGGCCATGGCGTCAAATATCGGCTCGACCGCGACGATCACCGGCAATCCGCAAAACATCATGATCGGCAGCTTCTCGCATATCCCCTACGTGGAATTCGCTTTCGCCCTGGCGCCGATCGCGCTGGTCGGGTTGGTCTTGACGGTTGCGCTGATCGCCTTGTTTTACCGCGACGAGTTTTTCGGCGAGGCGCGGCTTGAGGCGGCGCCGATAAAGGTCGCGTTCAATCGCTTCCTCGTGGTCCGGGCGGCGCTGGCGACATTGGTCCTGATCGCCGCTTTTTTTGCCGGCGTCGCGCCGGCCAAGGCGGCGATCATCATCGGCGGCCTGCTGCTGCTGACCCGCCGGGTGAAAAGCCGGCGGATTTACGCGCAAATCGACTGGTCGCTGCTGCTGATGTTCGCGGGGCTTTTCATCATCGTCGTTGGCGCGCAACATGCGCTGCTCACGCCGGACCTCATCGCCGGCGTCGGTCGGTTGCATCTTGATCGGATACCGGCCCTCGGCGCCGTTACGGCGGTTCTGTCCAACATCGTCAGCAATGTTCCGGCGGTGCTGATGCTGAAGCCGTTTGTCGAACCGCTGGGGAACCCTGACAAAGCCTGGCTCGTTGTCGCAATGGCTTCGACGCTGGCGGGCAATTTCACCGTGCTGGGCTCCATCGCCAATCTGATCGTCGTGCAGCGCGCCAGCGCGTCCGGCGTCACGATCAGCTTTTGGGATTATTTCAAGATCGGGGCGCCATTGACGCTCATCACGCTGTTGATCGGGACGCTCTGGCTATGGCTGTGACATCGACCAGGGCGAAAGCGTTCAATCCGCTCTCGCTTGGCCATTGCGTGAGCCAAGGGCAAACTACGCGGCAAATCGCCGAAGTGTTCTCGGTATCGCGCCCGACCGTTTACCGTACCCTGGGCGGCAGGGCAGCGCCGTTTAGCGATAAAAGCCGCACACAAACCGCCTCGTGGCGCGATGGCATCGCGAATCTTAGAAATTGTGCGACCGATTGGCAGCTATGCGCGACTTTCCTGCCGTTCGCTCACGCTGTGGCGGGAATCCTTCGGAACGTGTCTGGATAGTCGAGAACGAGACCAGATGCATCGACTTCAAGTTCAGCGGAGAAGGCCCGGAACACGCCATCATAGCGATAACGCCGATCTGGCGTGAGGCAAGTGTAGCGTTGCTCGGCGCGTCTGGGCAGAAAATCCCCTTCGACCTGATCGGGTAGCGGCACATAAGCGACAACAATATCGCGGCTCTCGTGTTCTCGCAGCTTCAGCCTTTTGATGGGGAGCGCGTTCGTAGCCGGGGTTATCCCAATATCGACATCGATACACCCGTCTAGGGCCGGGATTGGTCTGTTTCCGATTAGGTCGCGCCAATGTCCTTCGCCGTCAGACCCGACATGCAGTCGAGGGCCATTGACATATTCGACGCGGACATCGCGAGTCCTGAAAACAGCATCGGTGCGAACGAAGTAATGCCCGCCATAAAGCCCGTGACGGGTTCCGGCGACCACCCCTTCAAGGGTTAGCCCGCTGTCATCGCGACGGCATACGCAATGCTCAAGACCCTCGCCGGCCCAGTCTCTCCAACGAACGACAGCCACTGTTGATGCCTCCACTATAATGTGAACACAGCACTATGCGGGGCCTATACGCCTATCGCGAAAATTCCAAAATCTGCGACATACAGGTCAGAACTTTCCAGCAACGTAAGGGGGTCACTTACCGAACCAACACCGTGCCATTTACCGATCAAATCCACACACGAAGGGCCGGCCGCTCGTTGGGCGACTCAGCAAGGATCTGCGCTATTTCATCATGCCCATCAGCGCGACTTCCTCGTCGCCATAGACCGTGTCGTGATCGCAGGCGTCGCAGCGATATTTCCGCGCGTCCGGTGTGAAGAGCTTGACGACAGGACGTGGATCGATGTCCTCGCCGGCGGCGCTGAGAGCACCATTGGCGAGGAGCCGGGCGCAGAGTTCGTTCGTGATGAGAGCTGCGGTCATGTCGGCCTCCATTCGATGTCACCCTCCGATCAAGGGCGAGGAGGCGTTCGGCCGGCGCAATCGAGCGGCGCGGTCAGACCTACTCGGTCTGGTGCGGGCCGGGCTTGACCGTGTCGCGGCGGCGGCCAGCGTTACCCAAGCTCATTGAGAGGGGAAGAACGAACCAGCCGCGACGAAGCGCTCCTACGAATGGACTCGTGTTGCTGGTTCACTGCGCTTCGGCTCTGCAGGGCAGCGGTTGCGGATAACGCAGCAAGTTCTCGGCCATGAACGAGACGAAGGCGGACAGCTTCGGCGACGGGTGGCGGCTTGCCGGCCACAGAATATGGAACGCACCCACATCGCGGATATAGTCGTCGAGCACGCTGACGAGCGTGCCGCGTGAAAGTTGAGCGCGCACGGCGAACTGCGGCAGACAGGCGAGTCCAAAGCCTTCCTCGGCCAGGCAGATCTGGGGTTCCAGCGTGCTCGCCACCAGCGTGACCGGCAGAGCCATATCGAGATCCACCCCGTCGCGCGCGAGCGGCCAGCGCTCAAGCTTGCCGGTCGAGGGATATTTGTGATGCAGGCAGGCGTGGCCGGCGAGGTCTTCTGGCGCCTTCGGCACGCCACGCGCGGCGCAATAGTCCGGTGAGGCGACGATGCAGTGGGAGAAGGCGCCGACGCGGCGCATCATCAGCCGGCTGTCGCGCGCCTCGCCGGTGCGGATCACCGCGTCGAAGCCTTCGTCGATCACATCCACCAGCCGGTCGGTGAAGTCGAGATCGAGCTCGATCTCGGGATAGGCGCGCATGAAGGCCATCACCGCCGGCATCATCAGCATGCCGATGAGTGGCAGGCTGACGCGGAGTTTTCCCCGCGGCGCCGCGCGGGTCTGCGACAGTTCGAGTTCCGCGGCCTCGATCTCGCAAAAGATGCGACGGCAGCGGTCGCGGAAGAGCTCGCCCTCAGGCGTGAGGGTCAGCGACCGGGTCGAGCGGTGAAACAGGCGGACACTGAGCCGTTCCTCGAGGCGGGTCACCGCCTTGCCCACTGCGGACGCCGAAATGCCGAGCTTGATCGCAGCGGCGGCAAAGCTGCCGGCCTCAGCCGTCTGAACGAAGGCGTTGAGCGCGCCGAGGTGTTCCATTGGCAGCCTTCCGATATTACGGACTCTCATGTCCGATATAAGCGGAATTCTAACCTGATTATTCCGCAACGGCGATAGCCCTAATCTCATGGGCATGACAGAGACTTGCTCCCACGACGTGGCTGGCCGCGTCCCGCTGACCTCAGCTCCATTCCCGTGGTCGAACCTCTTGGCGCTCGCGATGGCCGGGTTCATCACCATCCTGACCGAGGCGCTTCCGGCCGGTCTGTTGCCGCAGATCGGCGCGAGCCTGCGCGTCTCCGAGGCGCTCGCCGGGCAGATCGTCACGCTCTACGCCATCGGTTCGCTCGCTGCGGCCATTCCCCTGACCTCCGCGACCCGAGGCATGCGGCGACGGCCGCTGCTTCTCCTCGCCATCTCCGGATTTGCGGTGACAAACACGGCGACGGCGCTATCGGATAGCTATGGACTGACGCTCGTCGCCCGGTTCCTCGCCGGTGTTTCCGCCGGACTGCTCTGGGCGCTGATCGCCGGCTATGCCGCGCGGATGGCGCCGAAAGGATCGAAGGGACGCGCCATCGCCGTCGCGATGATCGGCACGCCGCTGGCGCTGTCGCTCGGCATTCCGGCAGGAACATACCTGGGCGCAGTGATCGGATGGCGGGCTTCGTTCGGGGTCATGAGCGGCCTGACCCTGATCCTGATTGCCTGGGTGACGATGAAAGTCCCCGACTTCCCGGGACAGACCGAGGACGAGCGGCTTCCGCTCGGCCACGTCTTCGCCTTACCGGGAATCCGGCCGGTTCTGTTCGTCACGCTGACCTTCGTGCTCGCGCACAACATCCTCTACACCTACATCGCCCCTTTGCTCGGCAGCGCTGGCGGAGCCACCAGGACCGATCTTGCTCTGCTCGTCTTCGGAATTGCGGCGCTGGCCGGGATCTGGATCGTCGGCGTCCTGATCGACCGTCACCTTAGGAGCCTGACGCTGATCAGCATCGCGTCGTTCGGCCTCGCGGCGCTCGCGCTCGGTATCGCCGGTCACGCACCGATCATCACCTTGAGCGCCACCGGGCTCTGGGGCCTCGCCTTTGGCGGCGTCGCGACGCTGTTTCAAACCGCTCTCGCCAAGGCGGCCGGAGACATGCACGACCTCGCCCAATCGATGCTCGTTACCGCCTGGAACGCGGCCATCGCTGGCGGCGGCATCATCGGCGGGGTGTTGCTCGATCATTTTGGAGCCGGCGCCTTTGCGCCCGTCGCGCTGTTGCTGCTGGCCGCAGCCTTTATCGCCGCACACCGCGCCTGCCGGCACGGATTTCCCATCTCCTTCGCCCCTTGACCCGAAACGGAGCTCCCATGCTCGAACGCCCTCTTCAGACTTCATCCACCACGCTCTCCACGAGACTCGACGCCGTCATCGATGGCGCGATCGCGGCAGAGCGGATCGTCGGCGCCGTCGTCCTGGTGCGCCGGAACGGCCAGCCGATCTATACCCGCGCCGCCGGCCTGGCGGATCGCGAGACCGGTTCCCCGATGCGCGAAGATGCGCAGTTCCGCCTCGCCTCGGTCTCCAAGCTCTTCGTCGCGGCGGCGGCCATGGCGTTGGTCGAACAAGGCAAACTCGATCTCGATCGACCGATCGCCGAATGGCTTCCGCACTTCGAACCGCGTTTTGGGGGCGAGCCCGCCGCGATCTCGCTTCGCCACCTCCTCACCCACACGTCCGGCCTCGGCTACGGCTTTCTGGAGCCGGATGATGGGCCGCTGCATCGAGCCGGCGTCTCAGATGGCATGGACCGAACCGGCATCACGCTGGCCGAGAACCTCTCCCGCCTCGCCGGGGCGCCGTTGCTGTTTCGGCCGGGCACGCGGTTTTGCTATTCGCTCGCCCTCGATGTCGCGGGCGCCTTGATCGAGGCCGCGACGGGGTTGGCGCTGCCGCAGGCGGTGCAAATGTTGGTGACCGAGCCCCTCGGGCTGAACGACACCGGCTTCTCGGTTGCGGACCCGACCCGGCTGGCTGCGGCTTACGCCGACGACACCCCGCGCCCGCGCCGGATGCGCGAGCCCGATTTGGTGCCTTTTCTTCCCGATCTCCCGGGCCTGCGCATGGACCCGTCACGCGCCTTCGACGAGCAGGCCTTTCCGTCCGGCGGCGCCGGCATGACCGGCAGCGCCAGCGACACGATGGAGCTGCTCGAAGCACTGCGATCGGGCGGCGGGCCGTTGATGCCGCCCGAACACGCGGCTGAAATGGCGCGCGATCAGATTGCCGGCCTCGATATCGAAGGCTCACCCGGCTGGGGCTATGGCCTCGGCTTCTCGATCCTGCGCGATGCGACGGCGGCTGGCGTAACAGAGTCTCCCGGCGCTTGGCGCTGGGGCGGAGCCTATGGCCATAGCTGGTTCGTCGATCCCATAAGAGGCCTGACGCTGGTCGCCTTCACCAACACCGCGCTCGAAGGCATGTCGAATGGCGGACGCTTCTCTGCCGACCTCAGCCGGGCACTTTATGCCGCGATCGGACCATAGGGCGAAACGACCCCTCCGAAAATTTCGCCATCGCCCCCTCTGTGCCCATGACGATGAGACAAAGACCTGCCGGGAGTTTACCCTTGAGGGCCGAGGTCGCCGCATCCAATGGTTATGCCCGTTTTGCCTCATAAAAAGACTCTTGCCGCATCTGGCCCCGCGACAGAGGAAAGCCGCAGGCCGACGATCGTCGCGGGGCCAGACGCGGCTTCGCCCGAACTTGCGGCACGCCCGGTTCGTCGCACCTTCACGGCCAAAGACAAATTGCGCATTCTCGGCGAAATCGACCGAGCAGCAGGCGCGCTTGCGGCTGGAAGATGCCCTGCCGTTCGCGCGCGACATCAAAGTGTCGTTCGGGCCGGAATTTTTGGGGCGTCGCCCGATCGACGTCTACAACCAGCAATATATCAAGCCGGCCACCCTGTTCGACGGCGGCATCCGCTATGAGCGGGAGGTTTGCGGCCATATGATTTCGGCCAACCTGACCATGCAAAATACCTTCAACACCGCATATTGGGCCTATTACCGCAGCGGCGACGGCCTGCTGCTTGGCAATCCGCGCACCGTGGCGCTCACCGTCAAGGCGACGTTTTGAGCGCGCGAACGCTCACCTTCGTTGGGGCGGCGGCGCTGTTGGCCGCCTTCGCGCTGTCGCTGGTCGTCGGGCGCTATCCGCTCGACGCGGCGACCGCGCTTGCGGTGATCGTCGCGAAAATCGCGCCGATAAGACCGTGGTGGCCGCCGGTGGCGGAAGCCATTGTGTTCGACCTGCGTCTGCCGCGCATCGGCGCCGCGCTCCTGGTCGGCGCCGCTTTGTCGGCCTCCGGCGCCGCCTATCAGAGCGTGTTCCGCAACCCCTTGGCCTCGCACGACATTCTGGGCGTCACCGCCGGGGCGAGCTTGGGCGCCGGACTCGGCATTCTGCTGGATTGGCCGGTCGCGGCCATCGAGGCCGGCGCCTTCGTCTTAGCTCTCGCGGCTGCTGGAACGACGGCGCTGGCCGGCGCCCTGCGCAAAGGCGGCGACAGCGCGCTGACCATGATCCTGTCAGGCATTTTCATCAGCTCGCTGTTTTCCTCCGCCCTCGCGATTTTAAAACTTGCCGCCGACCCCGCCAATGTGCTGCCCGCCATCACCTTCTGGCTGATGGGAAGCCTCGCCAACATCAACCTGCGCGAACTGGCGCTGGCGGCGCCGCCGATCCTGCTCGGCTTCGCTCTGGTCTGGGTCTTGCGCTGGCGGCTCGACGTGCTCACGCTGGGCGACGACGAGGCTCTCGCGCTCGGCTCAACGCGCCGCGCCTGCGCCTGTTCATCGTCATCGGCGCCACGCTGATGACCTCGGCCGCCGTCTCCGTCGCCGGAATCATCGGGCTGGTCGGCCTGATCGTTCCGCATCTCGCGCGCCCGTTCTGCGGCCCGCCACGGCCCGCCGCAGGTTCAAGGGTTCACCCCTCCAAACATGAACGCAGCCTTCCGGCGTGATATTTTTGCGCCATACTTTTGCCGAGCGTCAGGCGCCTCACCCCGCTGCCATGCCACTGCGGCAGACGCGTAGCGCGCCATTTCTTTCATGGGCAGGTTGTCTCGACCGCCGCCGCGCCGCTGGCGATGCGCCTGAGACCGTCGATATCGAGAATATGGACGCTTTCGCGATTGGCCGGCGCAATCAGTCCCCGCTTTTTCAGGGCGACGAAATTGCGGCAGACCGTCTCCAGCGCCAGACCGAGATAATCGGCGATGTCCTGGCGCCAGACCGGGAAGTCAAGCGGCTGGCTTTGATCGAAATCCTCGCCCATCATCTCCAGCAGGAAGGTCGCCAGCCTCTCGATCGCCGTCTTGCGTCCCAGCAGCAAGGCGAGATCGCGCAGCCGATGAATTTCGGCAAGCATCTGCGCGTCATCCTGGCCCGGATGCCGCTCGCGCGCCGCGACTTCGCTGGGGACCAGCGCGACGGCGGCGCAATCGTGGCGGCCGCCGGCGGTAAAGCCGACGCTGCGCCCGGGCCCGGCGATATCGACGATCTGCCGCCGACCGTCGGCCATCTGGCGCAAAATCATCAAGCCGCCGCTGACGACGGTGAACAAGAGATGCGCCGGATCGCCTTCGACGAAGAGCGGCTGATTGTCGTTCAGACAGATCAGGTGGCGGCGCGCGGTGAAAACGCGCTGACCGGAACGGGAGGCCAGAATGGGAGGGACGAAGGCCGCGCCGGCGCCAGCGGCGTCGTCCGCGACAGCGGGGGCAAAGTGTTGAGACATGACAGTTCCATGAGCAAAAGGCGCGGAACGCGCGACGAGACGCCCGGACTCCGGGCGCGGCTCTATTTTGGAAAAGTCAGACCTTCGGCGGCCCGCGCGATTGCGGCGCGAGCGCAAAGGTTTTGGCGGCCGAGGTCAGATTGCGGGCGATCGTCATCCTGATCGCATGGCTGACGGGAGCGAAAAGCCGGGGTGGCGCGGCGACCCAACCCGGCGCGGCTGTCAGCAGACAGGCGTCGCAGACGCCCGACCCCGCATGTGCCGGAGCGCCGGGACCATTGCCATCCGATGGCGCGCCGCCACAGATCGGGATCGCCGTTCCATCGGGCAGAGCGCGCGCGGCCGCGGTCTGGGATGAGGGAAAGGGCGCAACGACGCGGACATGCGCGAAGCCAAGCAGCAGCGCCGTCACGGCGTAGAGCGCCGCGATTACCGCTTTCCACTTCAGCTTGCGCAGGTCGGACATTCTGAGTCCCTTGTCGAACTCAACAGGCAGAATTTGTTAATTGCCCTGGATCAATCCGTCAATCGACCTTGGCCGGAGTCGCAACGACTCGACGATCTGTCCCATCTGCGTTGTGGATCCCGCGCAAGGCTTAGACAGCTCCGCGCTTCGTGGTAGAATTTTCCGCCAGGGTTCGCCGCCGTAGCAATCCTTTGTAGCCGGAAGAGGGAGACATTTCATGGAACGCCGAGACTTCATGGCCGCGTTCGGCGCCGCCGCCGTGCTTGCCGCGTCAGACCGGGTTCTGGCGGACATGGAGCATTCCATGCATCCGCCGAAATACAAGACCTTGCAGGACGATTGCGGCCATTGCGTCGCCACCGCCAACGATTGCCTGCGTCATTGCATCGGCATGCTGGCGATGAAAGATTACAGCATGACGGGCTGCATCAACACGGCTTATCAGGTGGTCGCGGCCTGTGGCGCGCTTCAGGCGCTGGCCGCCGTGAACTCGCCTCAAGTTTCCGCCTTCGCCAAGGCGACGGCGGAAATCTGCGCCGCCTGCCAGAAGGAGTGCGAGAAATTTCCCGACACGGCCGAATGCAAGTCTTGCGCGGACTCCTGCAAGGCCTGCGCGGAGGAATGCCGGAAGATATCGGCCTGATCACGGGACGAGGCTGGCGCACGCCAGCCTCGTCTCGCCGCGACGTCATTTTTTCCTGATGCCGAGCAGCGCCAGCGTCTTGCCGTCGACGTCGAACGAGACGCTGTCTCCCTTTTGCAACCCCTCCAGCATCTTCGCCGGCTTGGCCTCATATTGCATTTCCATCGCGTCCATCAGGCCGGCGATCGCTTCATGGTCGATCGTCACAAGGCCCGCCTGCGCATCGACGCCTGTGACCTTGCCGACGCCGTGAAACACCTTCGCTGCTTGGATTTGAGCGATCCGAACGGGTTCCGCAATCGAGACTGTCGGCGCCCAAGCCGCCGCCATGATCACCAGGATGGAAACAAGGATGAGGCGCGACGCATGCTTTTTCATTCGAACCATCCGCTTAATTGACACGCGGCTGCATCAACCACGGCGCCGACGCAATCGCCCGGTAGGCGTGAAGGGGGAAATTGTCGGCGCCTTCGTCCCGCTTGGCGAAACGCTCGCGCTGGTTTACGCAATGTGTCACCTTGTCACAGCCGGTTCAAAGACGGCGGCGCGGTCGGGGATCGGCAGGGAGCGCGCGTGGCGAAAGGGCGGACGCAGAAAGCTGAACTTGAACGTTGGCGGACATGGCTCGTCCGCCTGACGGCGTTCGCCTTTCTGTTTCAGGTCATCGGTCTTTTCGTGGCTCCGGCCAGGCGTCCCGTCGCTGTGCAGCGTGAAGCCGCGCAAGCGCTGTCGCATGTTCATCAGATGGCGGATTGCCCGCATCATCATGCGCGGACGAAGCCCGGCAAGGACGCCCCCCAAGACGGTTGTCCGATGTGCCAGACCCTGGGCTGCGCCTTGCCCGGAGCGGATGCGCCCATCGGCATCGCGTTTGTGCATGAGCGGCTGATCGGGCGGTTGCGCATTGTCTCATCTGTTCGTGCGCGCGCGCCGCCGCCGCTGCAATCGGCGCAACCCCGCGGTCCCCCGACTCTGGTCTGATCCGGCGCGATCCCGCGCCACGCGCCGCGCCCGCCTTGCGGCGGCGCGCCGCCCCACATTTGCGACTCAGACCAGATGACGAGACCACATGATGTCTTCCGTTCCCGGACGCGCGCGTCGTCGCGCGCAAAAAAACTCCTTGGAGCCTGCGCGGCTCTCCTCGCCGGCGCTTCGCTGGCGCAAGCCCACACGATTGTCGGCGACCGCATCTTTCCCGCCACGCTCGCGGTGGACGATCCCGGCGTCAACGACGAACTGGCGCTACCGACCTTCGCTTACATGACCGGATCGAATTTCGACCGGTCGCCCGGCCCCATCAACTATTCGCTCGGCTGGGAATACGCCAAGACCATTACCGCCGACCTCGGCGTTTCCGTTGGATCCCAAGGGTTCAACTGGCAGCGGCGTCCCAACGCGCAGGGCTGGTCCAACATCGAGACCCAGCTCAAATACGTCTTCTGGCAGGATGCGAAGGCGGAAGCGATTTTCGCCGGCGCGGTCAATGTCGAATGGGGCAACACCGGCAGTCCGCAGAGCGCGGGCATTGCGCCCGACCCGTTCTCGACCGTGACGACCAAGCTTTACGCCGGCAAGGGTTTTGGCGATGCGTCGATCGACTGGGCGCGGCCCTTCGCCGTGACCGGCGAGGTCGATTATTCCATGCCGGCGCGCACCGTGAACGCGGACGGCAGCCTGAATCCGACCACGCTGACCTATGGCGCAACGCTGCAATACAGCCTGTTGTACCGGAATTCCCACGTCGAAGAGGTGCCGGAACTGTTCCGGCGTCTGATTCCGTCCTTCGAGGCCGTGTTCACGACGCCAATCGCCCATGTCGCGCAATCCGTCACGGACGATTTTTCGACCCATACGACGACCGGCGTCTTCGGTCCGGCGCTCTACTACATTGGCAATTATTTCGAGATCGGCGTGATGGCGCAGATTCCGCTCAATCGCGCCAGCGGGTCGCATGTTGGCGCCGTGGCCGTACTCGATTTCTTCCTGGACGACATCGCCCCCGACAGCCTTGGCAAGCCTCTGTTCGGGCCAAGCCAGGCGCGCGGCGGCCATTATTGAGGAGGACGGCATGAAGAAAATCGTTTGCGCGCTCCTTGCCGGCGGCGCCGGTTTTGCCGCCGTGACCGGCGCGTTTGCGCACGCCCTGCTCGACCACGCCGTTCCCGGCGTCGGCTCGACCGTGCAATCGTCGCCAAGGGAGCTTGAGATCAGCTTCACGCAAAACATCGTCGCTTCCTTCTCGGGCGCGACTCTCACAACGGCGGACGGCGCGGCGCTGGCTGCCGGCAAGGGCGTCGTCGACCCGTCGAACCCCAGCGCGCTGCGCGTGCCGATCGGACATGCGCTCAAGCCGGGAACCTATGTGGTGAACTGGCATGTCGTGTCGGTCGACACCCATCACACTTCGGGCTCGTACAAGTTCACGGTCGCGCCCTGACGCCTGCGGGGCCGGGCCAACCCGGCTCCGATGCAATCGGCGGGCAGTGAAGGGAACCGCGCGGCGACATGGATGACGTGACTGACGGAAACTCTACCGAAATCCTCGCCGTCCTGCTGCTGACGAGAGGAATGCACTTCGCGTCGGTTTTCGTCCTGTTCGGATCGGCTTTGTATTGGCTGGTCATGCCCGACAATTTTCCGCGCGCGCGTCGCGCGACGGATCAGCTGCTGCGCATGGCTGCGCCGACGGCGGCGATCTCCGGCGTCGGCTGGCTTTGTGCGATCGTGGCCAACATGGCGGGCGGCCTCAGTGCGGTCATCGAACCCGAAACCCTGTCGCTGTTCTTCTTCCAGACGCAGTTCGGGCCGGTGGCGGCGCTGCGGGTCGCGCTGCTCGCCGGCTGCGTCGTCGCGGCGCTCTGGTCGGGGCGCGGAAGGTTGTGGCTGATCGCCAATCTTGCGCTCGGCGCACTTCTGCTGGTTGATCAGGCGTGGCTCGGCCACGCAGCGGAAGGCGGCGCCGGCCTGAAAGGCGCGTTGATGATCGGCGTCTACTGCATCCACGTTTTTGCGGCTGCCGCATGGCTCGGCGGCCTGCCGCCTTTGCTTTTCACGTTGCGGGACGCGCGGGAGAGTGGCGAGGCGAAAGCGCGAAGGCTAACGATTGATGTCCTGCTGCGTTTTTCCGTAATGGGCGCGGTCGGCGTCGCGTTGATCGTGGTGAGCGGCATCGGCAACGGCGCCTTTCGCGTCGGATCGTCCTTCGCGATCCTGCTCAAGGCCGATTACGGCGACGTTTTGTTCGTCAAGGCGGCGCTGGTCGCGGCCATGCTCGGCCTCGCCGCTTGCAACCGTTTTATCGCCTTGCCGCGCTTGCGTCTCGCGCCTGCCGACGCGCAACAGACGGCGCGGCTGCATGTCAGCGTAGCGATCGAACTCGTTCTCGGACTTGGCGTGCTTGCTGCGGCGTCCGTCCTCGGAATCACGCTGCCTCCGCAGTAACAAGCAGTGCGTCGCGGTGGGAAATTTGCCCTCGGCACGAAGCAAGAATTTGAATATTTAACGCAACTTGCCTTCAATGACTGCTTGCTGATTGTCATGAGACCGTCACGACGAACGCTCTATGGCCCCTATGGATCGTCACGAGTCGTCCGTTGGCAATGCCGGGAACGGCAGCAATGAGCCGGGAAGAGCCTTCGATGAGGCGCCGCCGACAGCCGCGAACGCGGTCGGCGACGCGCTTGACCTCCCTCAGAGAATCTCGACCTTGAGCTTGTTGTGAAATGTCCTGCCGCGAAACTTTTCGAAGATCTCGACGGCGGCGAGGCTTTCCGCATCGTTGTAAAGGGGCGTGCCCGGACCGCGATCGCGAATGAGATCGCCATTCGAGCCGCGCAGGTTGGCGACAATGACGTCGACCTTGAACTCCTTGGCGGGACCGCGGCCGATGGTGGCGGGCTTGGCGACCGTCGGT
>NZ_NHSJ01000135.1 GCF_002937075.1 Rhodoblastus sphagnicola | reverse complement strand
AGCTCCTCGTTGGCGACCGCCGCCGCGCAGACGCAGGCCGCGACTCCGGAGGCCAATGCCGCGACGGAGGCCAAAACGTCGACGGAGGCCAAAACCGCAGCGGAGGCCAATGGCGCCCGCGCGCGCCGCGCTGTCGAAAGCGTGCGCGTTCCCGCCGACCGGCTCGACGAATTGATGGATCGCGTCGGCGAACTGGTGATCGCCCAATCCCGCCTGTCGCAGATCGCGGCGGCGGTCGCCAACGAGGAGCTGCGCGCGGTCAGCGAGGAGATCGAGAATCTGTCCAGCGAATTGCGCGCGACCATGATGGTGCTGCGCATGGTGCCGGTCGGAACGCTGTTCGAGCGGTTCCGCAGGCTGGCGCGCGACCTTCAGCACGAAACCGGCAAGCAGATCGAGCTGGTGACGGAAGGCGAGAGCACGGAAATGGACAAGACCGTGATCGAGCGCCTCGCCGATCCCCTGGTCCACATCGTCAGGAACGCCGCCGATCACGGCCTGGAGCCGCCCGAGGAGCGCGTGGCCGCCGGCAAGCCCGAGGTCGGGCGCATCACTCTGGCGGCCCGTCAGTCCGGCGGCGAGGTGATCATTTCCGTCAGCGACGACGGGCGCGGCATCAACTGCGAGCGCGTGCGCGCCAAGGCCGAAGCCAATGGCCTGCTGGCGCCGGGGCAGACGCTGTCGGAGCAGGAGGCGCTGCAACTGATCTTCGCGCCCGGCTTTTCCACCGCCGCCCAGGTCACAAGCCTGTCGGGGCGCGGCGTCGGCATGGATGTGGTGAAGAAGACCATCGAATCCCTGCGCGGCGCCATCGACGTGTCGAACCGGCCGGGCAAGGGCGCGGAAATCGCCCTGCGCATTCCGCTCACGCTGGCGATCATCGACGGGTTGCTGGTCCGCGTCGGCGCCGGCCGTTATGTCATCCCGCTGTCGGCGGTCGAGGAATGCCTCGAGCTTTCGCCCGACGAGGATTTGCGCTCGCGCGGGCGCAGCCTGCTCTCCCTGCGCGGCGCCCTGGTGCCCTTCCTCCGGCTGCGGGAGATGTTCCAGACCGGAGCGCCGCCGGCCTCCCATCAGAAGGTCGTTGTCGTCGCCACCGGCGCCGACCGGATCGGTCTGGTGGTGGACCAGATCATCGGCGACCACCAGACCGTGATCAAATCCATGTCGAAGCTGCATGAGGACGTCGCGACCTTTTCCGGCGCGACCATTCTCGGCGACGGCGGCGTGGCGCTCATTCTCGACATCGCCAGCCTCGTCGCGGCCGGCCAGGACCAGGAGGCGCGTTTGCGCGCGATCGCATGACGACAGCCGTTCACAACCCAGCACCCAAATCGGCCCCCAAATCAGTTCCCTGGTCGGAGGCCGGCGAGATCGAGGCGCTCACCTTCGACGTGTCCGGCGAGACTTTCGCGCTCGAAGCCTCGATCGTGCGCGAAATCCTCGATCTTCTCCCCGAAACCAACGTGCCCGGCGCCCGCCCCTTTGTCGGCGCTCTCGTCAATTTTCGCGGCCGGATCATTCCGCTGGCCGACATTCGCTTCGCCTTCGGCATGCCCCGCGCCGAACCGACCATCGACAGCCGCATCATCGTCGTCGAGGTCGATGTCGATGGCGCGCCCTGTCTCGCCGGCCTGCGGGCCGACAAGGTCAACGAGGTGCGCACCCTGGCGCGCGAGGCCAGCGAGGCGCCGCCGCGCATCGGCATGGCCTGGCGGCCCGAACTGGTCGAATGTCTCATCAAGCACGGCGAGACCGTCATCATCTTCCCGGACTTGCAGGCCCTGTTCCACGCCGGCCGGACCAAGGTCGCCGGCGAGGGCGAAATCATCCACTACCCGAAATCCTGAACCTCCGGGTCAACGATTTTCACGAGGACTCCCATGCGCATCACCATCAAACTCAAGCTCGCGTTGGCCTTCGCCTTCCTCATCGTGCTGGTGGGCGGGATGGGGGCTCTGGCGATCCACAATCTCTCGGGATTGCAAGGCGCGATCACCCATCTGGTCAAAGGCCCGGCCCACGATCTCAACAATGTGCGCGGCCTCGGCACGGCTTTTCTCAGCAGCGCGCGCCATGAGAAAAACATCGTGCTGAGCAACGACCGCGACGACATCGCCAAGTTCCAGAAACTGGAGACCAAGGCCACCGAGGAGGCGATCGGCTATTCCGGAAAGTTGAAAGCCTCCAGCAATCCCGATGTCGTCAAGGACGCGCGTGAATTCGATGCGATGTTCGAACATCTCCTGCCGCTGCGCAAGAAAATCGTAGAGCTTGGCGTCGAGAACACGCCCGAATCCAACGCCAAGGCGGCGGACATAAGCCTGCACCAGGCCGCCGAGTGGAACAACAAGATCATCGCCTCGATCTCGCAACTTTCCGACAAGATCGTCGCCAACATGGCCTCCACCAGCGCGACGACCAGCCGCCAATACGAAACCTCGCGCACGGTCCTGCTGGCTTTCATCGCCGCCGCCACCCTGTTCGCGATTGTCGTGGCCGCGTGGATGTCGCTCAGCATCGGGCGCGGTCTCAAGCGCGGCATCGAATCCGCCGAGGCTGTGGCTCTCGGCGATCTGGAAAAGGAGGTCAGCTACAAGGCCAATGACGAGATCGGCGACCTCATGACCGCGCTCCGCCGCATGACCGCGAACCTGCGCGCAACCGCCGATGTCGCCGGCAAGATCGCCGACGGCGATCTCCTGGTCTCGCCAAAGCCGCTGTCGGACAAGGACACGCTCGGCCTCGCGCTGACGCGGATGGTCGAGCGGTTGCGCGCCGTTGTCACCGACGCCCTGGCCGCATCGAGCAATGTGTCCACCGGCAGCCAGCAGCTGTCCGCCGCCGCCGAGCAGATCGCCCAGGGCGCGACCGAACAGGCGTCAGCCGCCGAGGAAGCCTCGTCGGCGATGGAGGAAATGGCCGCAAACGTCAAGCAGAACGCCGACAACGCCGCCCAGACCGAAAAGATCGCCCGCCAGTCGGCCAAGGACGCCGAAGCTTCCGGCGACGCCGTCACGCGCGCCGTGGAGGCGATGAGCACGATCGCGCAGAAGATCACCATCGTGCAGGAAATCGCCCGGCAGACAGACCTGCTGGCGCTCAACGCCGCGGTGGAGGCCGCGCGCGCCGGAGAACACGGCAAGGGCTTCGCCGTCGTCGCCTCGGAAGTGCGCAAGCTCGCCGAACGCTCGCAGGCCGCCGCCGGTGAAATCTCGCAAATGTCCGGCGACACCGTGAAATCGGCCCAGGAAGCCGGCGAAATGCTGCACCGGCTGGTGCCCGATATCCGCAAGACCGCAGAACTGATCTCGGAAATCTCCGCCGCCTGCCGCGAGCAGGATATTGGCTCGGCGCAGATCAATCAGGCGATCCAGCAACTCGACCAGGTCACCCAGCAGAACGCCGGGGCGTCGGAGGAAATGTCCGCGACCTCCGAGGAACTGGCGTCCCAGGCCGAGGAATTGCAAAGCTCGATCTCCTTCTTCAAGGTCGACGCCGACGGGGAATCCCGTCGCTCGTCCGCCAAATCGCCCGCCAAGAGCGCTTCGTCCGGCGGACGCCCCCAGAAGAACGCCGCGCAAGGCAACGCGCCAGGCAAAAAGCCGACGGTGCACGCGCAACAGGAGCGCGCGCGCGGCTACGCCCTGAACCTGTCCATGGGCGGACACGACGAGCACGACCATGATTTCCGTGAAAGCGCCTGAACATGAGCCCACAGCATGAACTGCAACGCGTGGCCTTCTCGCGCGACGCCATCATCATCTTCCCGGGCTGGCGGTCCCTGTTGGACGCCTGCCTGGGCAAGGTCGCCGCCGAGTCCGCGATCCCCAGCCTTGAAGCAAGCTTCGGAACGTCCGCGGCAAGAGAATTCCACAAGGACAGATCATGCGCCTGAGCATCAAACTCAAACTCGCCTTATCCTTCGGAACCATCATCGTGATGCTGTGCGCCATCGCGGCGTTCGGATTGTATGATCTTTCGAAGTCCAACCAGACCCTGCAGCGCGTGATCACTTTCGACGCCAAGCGGCTGGAGCAATCCAGGAACCTGGAAATCCTCGTGCTCGAATCCATCAGGGCGCAGAAGAACCTGCTGCTGTCGCAGGAGCCCGAAGAGATCGCGAGAAACATATCGGCGAACGACGTCGCCATCAAACGTTTCCAAGCCTTGTGGGGTGAATTGAACGCCGGCGCGCCGGCCAAGCGCAAGGCGTACTGGGCCAGCGTCGAGGAGGCCTTCAAGGCCTATGTCGTCACCGATGAGTCCATCCGGGAAAAAATCAAGGCCAAGGATGTCGCCGAGGCGACAAAGATCGCCCTGAGCACGGCGCGCGCCAACCTGGCTCGTTTGCGCTCGACGCTCAGCGACGGCAGCAAATTCTATGTCGACGGGATGGAGAAGGCGCGCCAGGCCTCGAACGAGCAGTATGCGTTCATGCGCAATGTCACGCTCGCGACGGTGGGCGCGGCGCTGATCGTCGCGCTCGCCCTGGCCTTCTGGGTCGCGATGACGATCAGCCAGGGTCTCAAGAGCGCCGGCGCGGTGATGCGCTCGGTCGCCGATGGCGATCTCAACTGGCGCGCCGAAAAGCTTCCGTCCGACGAAATCGGCGCGATGCTGGCCTCCGTCGATGTGATGGTGGAGCGCCTGCGCAACGTGGTCGGGGATGCGCAGGTCGCCTCGGACAATGTGTCCTCCGGCGCCCAGCAGCTGTCCTCCGCCGCCGAGCAGATCGCCCAGGGCGCGACCGAACAGGCGTCGGCCGCGGAAGAAGCGTCGTCCGCCATGGAAGAGATGGCCGCCAACGTCAAGCAGAACGCCGACAACGCCGCGCAAACCGAAAAGATCGCGCGCCAGTCGGCCAAGGACGCCGAAGCCTCCGGCGACGCCGTCACGCTCGCCGTGGAGGCGATGAGCACGATCGCCCACAAGATCACCATCGTGCAGGAGATCGCCCGGCAGACAGACCTGCTGGCGCTCAACGCGGCGGTGGAGGCGGCCCGCGCCGGAGAACACGGCAAGGGCTTCGCCGTCGTCGCCTCGGAAGTGCGCAAGCTCGCCGAGCGTTCGCAATCCGCCGCCGCCGAAATCTCGCAAATGTCCGGCGACACCGTGAAATCGGCCCAGGAAGCCGGCGAAATGCTGCACCGGCTGGTGCCCGATATCCGCAAGACCGCGGAACTGATCTCGGAAATCTCCGCCGCCTGCCGCGAGCAGGACATTGGCGCGGCGCAGATCAATCAGGCGATCCAGCAACTCGACCAGGTCACCCAGCAGAACGCCGGGGCGTCGGAGGAAATGTCCGCGACCTCCGAGGAACTGGCGTCCCAGGCCGAGGAACTGCAAAGCTCGATCTCCTTCTTCAAGGTCGAGGACAACGGGGAATCCCGTCGTCCCCCCGCCAAGAGCGCTTCGTCCGGCGGCCGCCCCCAGAAGCACGCCGCCCAAGGCCATGCCCAAGGGAACGCGCAAGGGAACGCGCAAGGGAAAAAGCCGACGGTGCACGCGCAACAGGAGCGCGCGCGCGGCTACGCCCTGAACCTGTCC
Organism: Rhodoblastus sphagnicola; assembly: GCF_002937075.1. Taxonomy (GTDB): domain Bacteria; phylum Pseudomonadota; class Alphaproteobacteria; order Rhizobiales; family Beijerinckiaceae; genus Rhodoblastus; species Rhodoblastus sphagnicola. The sequence goes on along the minus strand of NZ_NHSJ01000135.1, from coordinate 4,356 downwards.
ATGGGCGGACGCGACGAGGACGACCGTGATTTTCGTGAGAGCGCATGAACATGAGCCCACAGCATGAACTGCAACTGGTGACCTTTGCGCTCGACGCGGAGCGCTTCGCGTTCCCCGTTGGCGTCGTGCGCGAGATCCTCGATCACGCGCCCACCTTCCGCATTCCCAACGGGCCGCGCCATCTGGTCGGCCTGTGCAATGTGCGCGGACAGGCGGCGCCGGTGATCGACCTGCGCATGAGGCTCGGTCTGCCCCCGACCACGCCGACGCCCAACACGCGCGTGCTCGTGGTGGACATCACGGTCGGCGAACGCGCGCTGACCCTCGGCATCGTGGTGGATCGCGTGTTCGAGGTGATGGCGGTTCGCAAGGACGAGATCAAATCGGCGCCCGACATCGGGTCGCAATGGGCCAGCGACTATATCGAGGGCGTGGTCCAGCGCGCGGAGAGTTTTGTCGTCATCGTCAATCTCGCGCGCCTTCTGTCCGAAGGCGAGGCCGCCGTCCTGGCCGAGGCGCCCGAAGCCTGGCGCGCCGCGTAAATGGGCGGCGCCGGTCCGTTCAGGAGGAGTAAACGTGAGTTCATCCAACGTCGTCGATCGACACGCGGACGCCGATCGCCTGTCGCGGGGCGACTTCCAGCGTCTGGCCGAGTTCATCAACGCCTATAGCGGCATCAAGATGCCGGACAGCAAGCTCAGCATGCTCGAAGGCAGGCTGCGGCGGCGCCTGCGCGCGACGGGATACGCAACTTTCTCGGACTATTGCGATCATCTGTTCGATCCGGCGGGGCAGGAGAGCGAAGCGGTCTTCCTGATCAACGCCGTAACGACCAACAAGACGGATTTCTACCGCGAACCGAAACATTTCGACTGCCTCAGCGGCGAGGTCCTGCCCAATTTGCGGGAACGCGGCTACAACAGCATCCGGGTCTGGAGCGCGGCCTGCTCGATCGGCGCCGAGCCCTATTCCATCGCCATGGCCTGCGCCGAATTCGCCGCGACCAACGGGCCGCTCGCCGCCTTCATCCTCGCGACCGACCTGAGCACGGACGTGCTGCGCGCCGCGCGGCATGGCGTCTATCCCGCCGAAATGCTCGCGCCGGTTCCCGACGCCTTGCGGCGGCGCTTCGTTCGCTATTCCGCGCGCAATCATTCCGAAGTCCGCATCGTGCCGGACCTGCGGGCCATGGTCGGTTTCGCGCGGCTCAACCTGATGGACAAGTCCTATCCGGTCGGCGAGCCCATGCAGATCATCTTCTGCCGCAATGTCCTGATCTATTTCGACAAGGCGACGCAGTTTCAGGTGCTCGAACGCCTGTGCCGGCGGCTCGAACCGGGCGGCTTCCTGTTTCTCGGCCATTCGGAATCCGTCACCGGCTTCGATCTTCCGATCCGCGCCATCGGCAACACCGTTTTCCAGAGGACATGAGGAGCGCCCATGGCCAAGCCGATCCGCGTGCTGATCATCGACGATTCCGCCAGCGTGCGGCAGACCTTGACCCAGGTTCTCTCGCGCGATCCTGACATCGAAGTGATGGCCGCCGCGTCCGACCCCCATGTCGCCGCGCGCCGCATCATGGAGGAAGTTCCCGACGTCATCACGCTCGACGTCGAAATGCCCCATATGGATGGCATCACTTTCCTGAAGAAGCTGATGGCGCAACACCCGATCCCCGTGGTGATGTGCTCCTCCCTCACCACGGACGGTTCGGAGACCCTGTTGCAGGCGCTCGAAGCGGGGGCCGTCGATATCATCGTCAAGCCCAAGATCGGCGCAGCCGACGCCCTCGCGGAAAGCGGCATGATGATTTGCGACGTCGTCAAGGCCGCCGCCCGGGCGCGCCTGCGCGCCCCAGGGTCGCGGAAACCTGCGGCGCGCAAAGGCGAGAGCTATGGCGAGCCGCCGCCCAAGCTGACGGCCGACGCCATGCTGCCGCCTCCCCGCACGGGCGCGATGGCCAAGACGACGGAAATCGTGGTTTGCGTCGGCGCCTCCACCGGCGGCACCGAGGCGCTCAAGGAGCTTCTCATGGCGCTGCCGGCGAATGCGCCGGGCATGGTTATCGTCCAGCACATGCCGGAGAAATTCACGGCGGCTTTCGCCCGGAGGCTCGACGGGCTCTGCGAGGTGTCGGTCAAGGAGGCCGCGGATGGCGATCCCGTCTTGCGCGGCCATGTGCTGATCGCGCCGGGCGGGCGCCATACGCTGCTGGAGCGCCAGGGCGCCCGGTATAATGTCTCCGTGCGCGACGGGCCGCTGGTGTCGCGCCATCGGCCGTCGGTGGACGTGCTGTTCCGCTCCGCCGCCCGTTCGGCTGGACCGAACGCCGTGGGGGTGATCATGACCGGCATGGGCGACGACGGCGCGCGCGGCATGCTCGAAATGAAACAGGCCGGCGCCTTCAACATCGCCCAGGACGAGGCGAGTTGCATCGTGTTCGGCATGCCGAAGGAGGCGATCAATCTCGGCGGCGTGGACCGCGTCGTCGGACTCGATAATATCGCGCGCGAAGTGCTCTGGATCCAGGCGCGCTCCTGACGACGTCTCTCCTGACGACGTCTCTCCTGGCGCCAGTCCTCAATCGTGACCTGAAGCCCGTTCGTTCCGTGACTTTTTATGCAACGCCGCACTTTCTTCAAAGCTTGGGGACTCGACGTCCATGATCGCTCACAGAGATCTTATAGCCGCGAATGACGACGAGGCGCTGTACATCCTTGCTGTTGACGACAGCGCCTCCACGCTGGCGCTGTTGCAAAACACCATGCGAAAAATTCGCAATACAAGCACGGAGACCTGCGCGAATCCGCTCGACGCGATCGATAAATGCAAACACTTTCAGTATGATGTCGTCATCATCGATTATATGATGCCCGAAATGAACGGGATCCGACTGCTGAGCCATTTGCGCCAGATCGAAAATTACCGTTCGATCCCCATTATCATGCTGACCTCGAAAAGCGATCGCGAAATCCGAATTGACGCTTTGTCGGCCGGCGTCAACGACTTTCTCAACAAGCCCTTCGATCCGTTCGAGTTTCGGGCGCGCATCTCCAACATGCTGACGCTGCGGATCGCCCAAAGGCAGCAGGCCAGACTGGTTTCTTATCTCGGCGACGACATCGAAAAGGCGATGCGCGAAATAACCTTGCGCGAAAAGGAGATGATCTGGCGGTTGGCGCTCGCGATCGATGCGCGCGACGGGGGAACCGGGGCGCACGTCTCGCGCGTCGCCCGCATCAGCTATCGCCTCGCCCTGGGGTTGGGGCTGAGCGAGGCGCACAGCCAACTGATCTATCTCGGCGCGCCCTTGCACGACGTCGGCAAGATTGGAGTTCCGGACTCGATCCTCGGCAAGCCGGGGCCGCTCACGCCGGAGGAAGAAAAGATCATGCGCCGGCATGTGGAGCATGGGGTGAAGATCCTGCGCGATGGCGCCACGGAACTTCTCAAGGTGGCGGTGACGATTGTCGGCGGACATCACGAAAGATGGGACGGAACCGGCTATCCCGCCGGCCTTTCCGGAGAAGACATTCCCATCGAGGCGCGCATTGTCGCGGTCGCCGACGTGTTCGACGCCATTGGCACGGCGCGTCCCTACAAAGCCGCCTTGCCGTTCGAGACCGCATTCGCCCATATCGTCGCCGGCAGCGGCACGCAGTTCGACCCCACATGCGTCGAAGTGTTCAAGCAACTCAAAGGCGAGCTTCGCAAGTTGCGCGTCGAAGCGATCTGACATTTCGCGGCGTCCGCGCGAATGTGAACGCTGAACGACGCGCGCCATCGCCGCGCCAAATCCCCGTCATGAGGGATCGGGGCTTGTTGGCCGGCGACCAAACGCCACAATCATAGAAACCCGAACCGTTGTTTCAAACTCGCCCCGTTCATCTGAATAAGGCTAATGAATACTCATTATGATTTACGTGCGTAATAACAGAAAAATTGTTATTGCGCAGCGCTTAAATGAATTTAAAGCTGTTACTGACAATCAATATAGCTTGCTCTGTGCTTTAGGGGTTGGGCGTGACAACTTTATTCTGGCTTCAGACCGGCGCATGCGGCGGCGAATCCCTGGCGATCCTGTCGGCGGAGGCGCCGAGTTTCGAAGGCCTGGTGACCTCGCACGGGCTGGAATTGCTGTGGCACCCGTCGTTGAGCCATGCGCCGATGAAGCGGTTCGACTCACTTCTCGAAGCCATCGAATCCGGCGCGCAAACCCTGGACATTATCTGCATCGAGGGCAGCCTGATCACCGCGCCGCGCGGTTCGGGCCTGTTCGACTCCTATCAGGGGCGCGCCCGCATCGACATTGTCAGAATGCTGGCGGCGAAGGCCGGGCATGTCGTGGCCATGGGA
>NZ_NHSJ01000134.1 GCF_002937075.1 Rhodoblastus sphagnicola | reverse complement strand
GCCGGGCCGTCGGAGGTCGCCGCCGACGCGCGCTGTTCCCCCAGATGCAGCAGGAAATGGAGCGCCCCGGCGGTGACGGCGACAAAGGCGAAGCCCTTGAAGCTTTCCAGGACGACAAAGGTGTCGTGATCGAAGATCCGCGCGAAAAACTGGTCGGACAGGGCGATATACGCCGAACCGATGGCGGCGTAGATCAGGCTGGCCTTGAGCGCGAAGCCGCGGATCACGGTCGCGCCCCCCCGATGTCGAGGCGGACGCGCGCGCCCGCCGAACTCTTCAGCGCCAGAACCTTCGCCACGGTCATGCACTCTCCCGGTTCAACCTTCAGCTCGCCAGCCGGCGCAAAAACGTTTCAACGGATTTGGCCAGGCCGTCGGTCGCCGTTTCGGCCTTGACCGCCGTCTCGGCGACGCTGCCGGCGCCCTGGTCGGCGGAGCGGGTCTGTTCGCTGGCGCGACGCGACAAGTCCGAGACCTGGCGGGTGGACTGGGCGACGTGGGAGATGTTGGCGGCGATTTCGGAGGTGGCGACGCGCTGCTGGTCGATGGAGGAGACGATGCCGCCGGCGCACTGGCTGGCCTCCTCGATATGGCGAGCGATCTCCTCCATGGCGCCGACGGTCGAGCGCGTCGAGGCGTTGATGGCGGCGATGCGCTGGGAGATGTCCTCGGTGGCCTTGCCGGTCTGGTCGGCGAGCACTTTCACTTCATTGGCGACGACCGCGAAGCCCTTGCCCATCTCGCCGGCGCGCGCCGCCTCGATGGTCGCGTTCAGCGCCAGCAGGTTGGTCTGGCCGGCGATGTTCTGGATGATGGCGACGACTTCGGAAATGCGGCTGGCCTGCTCGGTCAGATGCACGACATCGCCCTGGGCGTTGGCGGCGGCGCCGGTGACCTTGTCAATCAGCGTTTTCATGCCGCCGATCTGATTCTGGATCTCCGCGACCGAATGCGACAGTTGCTCGCTCGCGGCCGCCACCGCGCCGATGGCGCCGGAGGACTGCGACGAGGACTCCGCCGCCTGATCCGCGTCGCGCGAGGCCGAAGCCGCCACGGAGGTCAGGGAAGCGCTGGTCCGCGTCATGTGCCCGGCCTGGGCGCGCAGGTTTTCGATCAGCGTTCCGATCTCGCCCTGGAAGGCGGCGATCGCGTCCTGGATGTCGGCGCGGCGCCGGCTTTCGCCTTCGGCCCGGCGCCCTTCGCTGGCCGCGCGATCCACGGCGGAGCGGCCGGAATCCTCGGCGTTCGCGTGCAAGACCTCGGCCTCGGCGAAAGCAGCGCGCAGGCGCGCCGCCAGCCAGCACAAGGCGATGGTCTGCGCGATCAGGATCGCGGCGTGGATCAGCACGCGCGGCAGGTCGGAGCCGGTTTCGGGAAAGACGGCCCAGGGCAGGACGAAATTGAGGATGAGGTGATGCACCGCGACCACAGCCGCATTGGCGATCAGCGCCTTTTCGTCCACCCATCCGGCTGTGATGGCCAGGGCGGCGAAGAAAACCATGTGCAGGTCGATCTGGAAGGCGTGACCGGCGCTGGCGTAGACCAGCATGGCCACTTCCACGGCGAGCGCGGCCGAGGTCACGACGCGCGTCGCCGGTCCCGTGCGATCCGCGAGCCAAATGGCGGTCGCGCCGCCCGCGACCGCGACGGCCGCCAGGGCCAGAATCCAGCCGCCGTCCAGGCGCAGCGCGCCGACCGTCGCGGCGAGCGCGGCCGACAGCGCGATGGCCGCAATGATGGCCGGCGCGAAAGCCGAACGCAGACGATCGATATTGTTCATAACCTACCCCTTTGTCCGCCTTTCCGGCGGGAGACCAACCCGTCAGGACGCGCAGCCTTGCAAAACCTTGCCATCCAGCACCATCAAGGCGCCATGCGCATAGAGCCGGACGATGAAATCCGGCGCGTCGCCGCGCGCGAGCATGGCGCCCGCAATACCGCTTCGCATGAGAACACCCTGGGCTTGCGCGACGATTGTCGCCGCGTCCGGCCCGAACGGACGGGGGATGACGATCACCGAACGCGCCCCGAGGCGCCCGCCCAGGCTCGACCCTTGAGGCGGCAGCAGCGCCAGCCCGAACAGGGCGACGCTCATCATGAGCAGGTTGAGCCAGAGCAGCAGCCTGACCGGGGACCGCTTCACCGGAAAGCTTTTAGGCATAGACGATCCTCGCCAAACCGAAGCCGCGCGACGGCATCCGCATTCACGGCCATTGATAGCCGAACGCCATTAACAAGCTTTCAATTTTGCGACGTTTGTACTTAAGCACAAACCATGACTTGCGTTTAAAAAATACCTCTATTTAAATTACGCACGTAATAACGAACTCTATACTTGACGCACGTAACTCAGTCCAGCGTCTGCCGGAAGCGCGCGATGGCCACGGTCATGGCGGCCAGCGTAAAGGCGGCGAGCGCAAGCGTGTCCGTGGCGAGATCGGAAAAGCCCGCGCCTTTCAGCATGACGCCGCGCACGATGCGCAGGTAATGGGTGAGCGGCAGGATGGAGCCGACATCCTGCGCCCACACCGGCATGCCGCGAAACGGGAACATGAAGCCGGAGAGCAGGATCGACGGCAGGAAGAAGAAGAAGCTCATCTGCATCGCCTGCAACTGGTTGCGGGCGACGGTCGAAAACGTGTAGCCGACCGAAAGGTTGGCGACGATGAACAGCATGGTGAGGGTGACGAAGGTGGTGAGGCTGCCCACCACCGGCACGAAAAAGATGAACCGCGCCGCGACGCCGATCAGCGCCATCTGGAAAAAGCCGACCGTGGCGTAGGGCAGGATCTTTCCCAGCATGATCTCGACCGGATTGATCGGCATGGCGAGCAGGCTCTCCATCGTGCCGCGCTCGATTTCGCGCGTCACCGACAGCGAGGTGAAGATCAGCATGGTCAGGGTCAGAATGGTGCCGACCAGGCCCGGCACGATGTTGAAGCGTGTTTCGCCGGCGGGATTGTAGCGTTTTTGCACCCGCGCCTCGAACGGCGGATTTTTCGCGGCGAGATAGCGCAGCGGGCCGGTGAGCAGGCGCGTGAACACTTGCGAGACCATGCCGTTCAGCGCCATGGCCGCGCCATTGACCGCCGTGGGATCGGCGGCGTCGGCGATCACCAGCACGGCCGGATTTTCGCCGCGCGTGAGTTTCCTGGCGAAGTCCTGGGGGATCTCGACGACGAATTGCGCGCGGCCTGACAGCATTTCGGCGTCGATCTCAGCCGGCGAAGATAATTCCTTGTCGATTTCGAAATAATCGGTGGCGCGCAGCGAGGCGATGAACAGCCGCGAGACCTCGGTGCGGTCGTTGTCGAGCAGGGCTGTGGGCAGGTGTTTCGGATCGGAATTGATGGCGAAGCCGAACAGGACCAGCTGCATCACCGGGATCATGATCATGGTGGCGAAGGTCAGCCGGTCGCGGCGCAACTGGATCAACTCCTTGACGAAGACGGCGTAGAGCCGTTCGAGCGAGGCGCGGAAGGCGGTCATGGGCAAAACAATCCTTGGCCGCGGTCGGCCTTCTCCCCTTGCGGGAGAAGGTGGCTCGCGGCGGCAGCCGCGAGACGGATGAGGGGTTCGTCCCGCGGAGGCGCCCCCTCATCCGGCGCCATAGCCCGTCGTAAGACGGGCGTCTCTAGACGCCCGATGGCGCCACCTTCTCCCGCAAGGGGAGAAGGGAGCTGCGGCGCCGCTTCGGCGAGAACGGCCAGCACCCTCATTGGTAATTGTCCTGCGCGCGGGTCATCAGGTCGATGAAGACGTCCTCCAGCGTCGGGGCGTCGGGCGTCCAGATCCCCTGCCCGGCATATTCTTGCGCCAGCGCCGCCAGCGCGAGCGCGTCGCGGCTGGCCACATGCAGGCGCGCGCCAAAGGGCGCGACCATGGCGACGGCGGGCTCGCGCTTCAACCGCGCCGCCAATGCGCCGAGATCGCCGCCCTCGACCGTGAAAGTGGAGAGGCCCGCCTGCGCGACGATCTCGTCCGCCGTTCCCCGCGCCAGCAGGTGACCATAGGCGATATAGGCGATCTCGTGGCAGCGCTCGGCCTCGTCCATGTAATGGGTGGAGACCAGCACCGTCATGCCTTCGTCGGTGAGCGCGTGGATCTCGTCCCAGAAATCGCGGCGGGCCTTGGGATCGACGCCGGCCGTCGGCTCGTCGAGCAGCAGCAGGTCGGGCTTGGGCATGATGCAGGCGCCGAGCGCGAGACGCTGTTTCCAGCCGCCGGACAGCTCCCCCGCAAGCTGGTTGGCGCGGGCGCCGAGGCCGAGACGGTCGATGGCCGCGCGCGCGGCTTGCTTCGGGTCGGGCAGGCTGAACACGCGGCCGATGAATTGCAGGTTTTCCTCGATGGTCAGGTCGGCGTAGAGCGAGAATTTTTGCGTCATGTAGCCGGTGCGGCGCTTGATCTCGCGCTGGTCCTTGCGGATGTCGAAGCCGAGACAATAGCCCTCGCCTTCGTCGGGCGTGAGCAGGCCGCAGAGCATGCGGATGGTGGTGGTCTTGCCGCTGCCGTTGGGGCCGAGGAAACCGTGGATGCGACCGCGCCGAACCTTGAGCGACAGTCGGTCCACCACCTTCCGGCCGCCAAAACTCTTGCTCAGGTTGCGGGCGTCGATGACGATATCGTCGGCTGGCCGGCTCATGGCGTTTCCGCCAGCCGCACGTTGACCGGCAGGCCGAGCGGCAAGGCGAGACGGACGTCGTCGGGGCGGGCATCGACGCGGAACACCAGTTTGCCCCGTTCTTCGAGGGAAAAAATCACCGGCGGCGTGAACTCGGCCTGGGGCGAAATGTAGATCACGCGCGCCTTCAGCGGGGATGGACAGGAATCGCAGGAAACTTCCACGGTCTTGCCGAGCGAAAGCCGCGCCAACTGGGTTTCGGCGACGAAGAACCGGATTTTGCGGTTTTCCGGCGGCAGCAGCGCCAGCACCGGCTGCCCCGCCGCCACCACTTCGCCGGGCCGGAAAAACACATCCTGGATCACGCCCGCCGTCGGCGCGAACACCGTCTGGCGGGCGCGGCGCACATCGATCTGGCGCGCCTGCGCCTCCGCCTGCGTCACCGCCGCTTGCGCCGCCAGGATTTCCTGGACGCGGGAGGGCAGCAGGCCGGCTTCGATCTGCTTTTCCGCCTCGGCCACGGCGGCGATGTCGCGGTCGAGCGCGAATTTGGCCTGGTCGCGCGCGGAAACCGTGGCCGCGCCCTTGGTCAGCAGCGCCGACTGCCGCTCGAACTCGGCTTTCGACAGCGCCAGCGACGCCTTGGCGCGGTCGAGGCTGGCGCGCAGCACCGCGACCTGCTCCGGGCGGTTGAGCGCCGCTTTCTGATTTTCCAACGTGGCGCGCGCCTGTTCGACCCGCGCCCTGGCCTCGGCCTGGGCCTGATCGAGCACGGGCGTCGCCATGGTGAACAGCGGCGTGTTGCTGGCGACGGCGTCGCCGGGCTCGACCGCGAGGTTTTGCACGCGCTCGCCCTCGATCGGGCCGATTTGCACCAGATCGCCCTCGACGTAGCCGGAAAAGCCCGACGGCGCCTGCGGCGTCGCAAAAAATTGCGCGCCCGCCCAGGCGAGTCCTGCAAGAGCCAGAACGGCGAGTGGCGCCCGTGGGTTCATTTCGCCTCTCCCTTCAGCGCCCGCAGCAGCATTTCGGTGTGGGCGGCGATCATGCCGGTCGCATCGAGTTTTTCGATCGGATCGAACACGTGCAGCCAGACCGCAGCGACCAGGGCCGGAGCGAACACCAGTTGTGGAAACCGCTCCGGCTCGTCATGGACGAATTCCCCGGAGGCCCGCCCCCTGGCGATGATGGCGCGGATCAAGGCGGCGCCGCGCGAAATCACTTCGCGGTGATGAAATTGCGCGATGGCCGGGAAACGCGCGCCCTCGGAAAACACCAGATGCATGACGCGGCGGCGGTCGGGGTCATCGGCCGCCTGGATCATGAACGCGCCGAACGCGCGCAACAGGTCGCTGGCGGGCGCCGACGAGGCCGCGACCGCTTTTTCCATCGCCTCCAGCGGCGCGCCGATGGCCGAGGCGACGAGGGCTTCGAGCAGGCGCTCCTTCGATTCGAAATAGAGATAGACCGTCCCCTTGGCTATGCCGGCCTGGGCGGCTATATCGTCGAGGCGCGCCGCCTGAAAGCCGGCGTGCGAGAACTGGTCGAGGGCCGCCGCCATGATCGCCCTGACGCGCTCTTCCCGCGCCTGTGGCGTGCGCGCCTGCTTGCTCATCGCGGCCTCCTGTGAAAATGACCATATAGTCATTTATCAACCGGACGTGAAATGCAAGCCTTGATCAGCGTCAACGTTTCGCCAGGAAAGATGTATAGTCTCCCCAATCAGGGAGAGATGCGCGCCACAGCGGGGAGGCTGGCATGAAAGCGTCTGATATCATGACCCGGGACGTCAAGACCGTGAGCCCGGACGATACCATTGACCAGGCCGTCAGCACGCTGCTGTCGATTCGCGCTTCGGGCCTTCCGGTGGTCGACGCCAACGGTCGGCTGGTGGGAATCGTCAGCGAGAGCGATTTCCTGCACCGCGTGGAGATCGGCACGGCCAAGCGCCGCCCGCGCTGGATCGAATTCCTGCTCGGGCCGGGCGAGGTCGCCGAAGCCTATGTGATGAGCCACAGCCGCAAGGTCGGCGACGTCATGACCCGCGACGTGGTCACGGTCGCCGCCAACGCCTCGCTCAACGAGATCGTCGCGGTGATGGAGAAGCGCAAGGTCAAACGCGTTCCCGTCGTGACCGGCGATGAACTGATCGGCATCGTCACCCGCGCCGACGTTTTGCGCGCGTTTACCGCCTTGCGGCAGGCTGAGACGCCCGCGCTCGACGATCAGGCCATTCTCGACCAGTTGATCGCCGAGCTGAAGGCGCAGGGCTTCGCCTCGCCGCGCACGCTCGACGTCAGCGTGGATCATGGCGTGGTGACGCTGACCGGCGAGATTTTCGACGAGCGCCAGCGTCCGGCCCTGACGGTGGCGGCGGAGAATATTCCCGGCGTGACCAAGGTGATTGACCATCTGGTGTGGATCGAGCCGTTTTCCGGCATGACGCTCGACAAGACCGGCATGATGTGAGGGGGACAGCCCATAGGCGCCAGGTTAGGCGCTGGCGGGTTGCGGCAAAAGCCGTGGACCGCCCTCGCGCTTCGAGACGGCTCCTTCGGAGCCTCCTCAGCATGAGGGCTACTCGATTGATTCCATTGAGCCCCTCATGCTGAGGAGGCGAGCAAAGCTCGCCGTCTCGAAGCACAAGGGGCTCAACCCACAAACTTCTCGGCAGCCGCCAAGGTTACCTACTAGCGCGTATGGGGGTTCGTCCCGCACGCGTCAGCCTGCCAAAGCCTCCGCCAGCGCCGCCGCGCGTTGCAACGCCTCTGGGCTGATCGGCGCTGCGATCCGCTGCGCCGTGGCGAAAATTTCGCCGCGTTGGGGCGCCGGGCCGCCTTGCAATATCGCTTCCAGCGCCTGGTGTTCGCCGCCGATTTTCAGCGCGAGGCACAGCGCCAGCGCCGGGCCGAGATCGGCTTCGGCGTCCGGCGCGGGACGCAGGAAGGCGTAAAAATTGCGCAGCCGTTTCTTTGCGCGCGGCGTATGTCCCGCCAGCGGCGCCAGCGCGTCCAGCAGACGCTCCTCCAGCGGCGACAGCGGCGCGTCGAGCGGCGCGAGCGCGGGCGGTTCCGCGGCGACATCGAGGCGCAACGGCAGTTGCAGCAGCCGCGCCCGCGCTTGCGCGCCGCACGGCGCCGGCTCCAGCGCGAACACGCCGACGAAACCCGGCCGCGCCAGCAGCGCGGCCACGCATTCGAACAGCCCGTCCTGAGCCTTTTCGAAACCGTCGACCATCACCGTCACGCACGCATTCTTGGCTTTGAGCGCGGCCGAGAGCGCGGCCAGGAAACCAAGGGCCTGGTCGCGCCGCTGACGCGCGGACTCCGGCTCCAGAAAGCCGGGCTGGGTTTTTGGCGCGCCGGCGCTTTCCGCGCGCAGCTCCGCATCGCGCGCCTGTTGCGCGGCGGCGGACGTCCGCGCCGCCAGCCGTTCGACCACGCGCCGCTGCTCCACGACAGCGTGATCGGCCTCATGCGCCCGCGTGGCCACGTCCTCGTCGAGCTGCCGCGCCGCGCGCAGGAGCGGCGCGGCGAAACTGTAGGCGCGCCAGAGGTTGAGGCCAAGGCAGGCCAGGGCGAGCGCGACGGCGAGGGTCGCGCCGGACTCGAGCAGGCCGATCCGGTCGCGCAGGAAATCGGCGGTCTGCGCCCCCGTCTCATGCGCGCGCGACAACCAGCCGAGCCAGTCGGCCTTGTTGAGGGACAGCCAGTCCAGGCCTTTCGCCAGCAGATAGAACAGCACGGCATAGACCAGCAGATTGGTCTGGCCGCGATAGCCGTGAACCGCGCGCAGGCTCGCCAGCAGCCGGCCTGGCCCGTCATGGGCGGCGAGATCGCGGGTCAAATCCTTGAACGTCAGCAGGGGGTCGCCGCCGAGGCCGAAACGGCGCATCCGCGCCTCGAAGCCGCCGCGCATCCTGCGGGCGAATTGATCGACCGGCGCGCCGGGCAGATCATAGAGCACGGTTTCGGGCAGGGCGGCGCGGCGCGCCTGCTGGTTGGCGAGCGCCTGACGCTCAGCGATCAGTTTCTTGCGCAAATCGTCGAGCCGGTCCTGCGCCAAGGCGCCGCCGGCGGCGGAGTCCTCCGCCTCGCGCGCGGCGGCTTCGACCAGCGCGCCCTGGGTGGGCGCCAGCGCCCGATAAAGCCCGGCGGCCAGCGCGCGCTCGGGCTCGGCGGCGAGATCCGCCGCTTCGAACCGAACGAGCGCAGCCTTGTCCAACCGCGCGGCGATCCAGCCGAGGGCGCTGGTTTTGCCGCCGCCCGCCGGCGCGACCAGCGCCAGGGCGAAAGGCGTGGGCGCGGCGCCCGCCAGCTCCGCGAACCGGGTCAGCAGGCTTCCCTGCGGCGCGTAAGCCTCCGGCGCCAGAGGCGAATCGCTGGCGAAGGCGGCGGGCGCGGCCCCGGAGTGTGAAAGGGCGGGCGCCGCGAGATTTGAAGGGTGCGCGGGCGGGGGTTTGGGCGCGCGAAACCGCGAAATCGAGGGTTCGGACGGAAAATCGCTTTCTAAATCGGTCACATCTGGCTCCGGCTGGCGGGCGGCGCCGGTGATGCTAGCGCAAAGCGCGCCGAGAATTAAGCCGCCGCCGACGATATCCAACACTGAAAAGACGCGCGCGGAAATGCGGCAAATTCCCCTTTGCGTCGGGCCGGAGCCACGGCTACAAGATCGCCTAACAAGACAACCCGGCTCAACGCCGACGACAGGGATGCAACATGGCGCGGCAATTCATCTATCACATGCAGGGACTTACCAAGGCCTGGCCGGGCGGCAAGAAGGTTTTGGACAATGTCCACCTGTCCTTCTACCCGGACGCCAAGATCGGCGTGCTCGGCGTCAACGGCTCGGGTAAATCGACGCTGCTGCGCATCATGGCCGGCATCGACAAGGAATTCAACGGCGAAGGCTTTGTCGCGGAAGGCGCGCGCGTGGGCTATCTGCCGCAGGAGCCCAAGCTCGACGAAACCCTTGACGTGCGCGGCAACTGCATGCTCGGCGTGGCGGAAAAGAAGGCGGTCCTGGATCGCTACAACGAACTCGCCATGAATTATTCCGACGAGACCGCCGATGAAATGACCACGCTGCAAGACGAGATCGAGGCCAAGGGCCTGTGGGATCTCGACAGCCAGGTGGAACAGGCGATGGACGCGCTGGGATGCCCGCCCGACGATTGGGCGGTGGAAAAGCTTTCCGGCGGCGAGAAGCGCCGCGTCGCTTTGTGCAAGCTGCTGCTGGAACAGCCGGAACTGCTGCTGCTGGATGAGCCCACCAACCATCTCGACGCCGAGACGGTGAACTGGCTGGAAGGCCATTTGCGCACCTATCCCGGCGCGATCCTGATCGTCACCCACGATCGCTACTTCCTCGATAATGTCACAAGCTGGATTCTCGAACTGGATCGCGGCCGCGGCATTCCCTACGAGGGCAATTATTCGTCCTGGCTGACGCAGAAGCAGAAGCGGCTGCAGCAGGAAGGCCGCGAATCCGAAGCGCGCCAGCGCGCCATCGAGGCGGAAAGCGACTGGATCGCCTCCAGCCAGAAGGCGCGCCAGACCAAATCCAAGGCGCGTATCCAGCGCTATGACGAACTGGTCGCCAAGCAGAACGACAAGGCGCCGTCCACCGCCGAAATCATCATTCCCGTGGCCGAACGGCTCGGCCAGAACGTCATCGAGTTCAAGAATCTGAACAAGGGGTTTGGCGACAAGCTCCTGATCGACGACCTCTCGTTCAAGCTGCCGCCCGGCGGCATTGTCGGCGTGATCGGCCCCAACGGCGCCGGCAAGACCACCTTGTTCCGCATGATCACCGGGCAGGACAAGCCCGATGCCGGCGAAATCGAGATCGGCTCCAGCGTCCAGCTCGGCTACGTCGATCAGTCGCGCGACGCGCTCAACGACAAGAAGACCGTCTGGGAAGAGATTTCCGGCGGCAATGAAGTGATCTACTTAGGGAAACGCGAGATCAATTCGCGCGGCTATTGCTCGACCTTCAACTTTAAAGGCGCCGACCAGCAGAAGAAGGTCGGGATGCTCTCGGGCGGCGAGCGCAATCGCGTTCATCTGGCGAAAATGTTGAAACAGGGGGCCAACGTCCTGCTGCTCGACGAACCGACCAACGATCTCGACGTCGACACGCTGCGCGCGCTAGAGGAAGCCCTAGAGGAATACGCGGGCTGCGCGGTGATCATCTCGCATGATCGCTTCTTCCTCGACCGCATCGCCACGCACATGCTGGCGTTTGAAGGCGACAGCCATGTCGAATGGTTCGAGGGCAATTTCGCCGATTACGAGGAAGACAAGAAGCGCCGGCTGGGCGTGGACAGCGTGATTCCGCATCGGTTGAAGTACAAGAAGTTTTCGAGGTGAGGCGACCCCTTCTCCCCTTGCGGGAGAAGGTGGCGCGAAGCGCCGGATGAGGGGTTCGTCCCTCCCCCGGCTTTCCCCCTCATCCGTCTCGCGGCTGTCGCCGCGAGCCACCTTCTCCCGCAAGGGGAGAAGGAAGAGTGGCGCATTTTCGCTTTTCCCTGCTGGCGCCGTCATGCCCGCGCTTGCGGCGGCGCGCCGTCACGCCGGGCCGCCTTCCGATCGGTTTGATGGCGCGCTTGTGACGCATTGACGTCCATTGGGCCGACCCTCGGCCTTGCGCCATCAAGGCCGGTTTCAAACGCGCGAAAGAATTCGTTTCAATGGCCTAGCCGCGCTGTTGAGGTCGCGTTAGATTTGATCTTAACGATTTCCCTGTCCCCTGTTGGAGGGAACCAGATTTTTTCAGTGAGGCCCCCATTTGTCCCAAGACGAGATGGAAACCGTTCGCAAATTGAACCCGGAGGCCGTGTCGGTCGCGCGGACTCCGGCGCCGGCAAGGTCTCATCCAGAGGGAGGCGCCCAACTTAATTCCATCGCGGACTTGCCCGACGGCGCGCCAGAGCAAGATGCGCGCCACCCCGTCGTCATTCTCATTCACGGCATCCGCACCTGTTCGTTATGGCAATCGGAAATCCAGGCGACCTTGCGGAATGGCGGAGTCGTGGCGCACCTCACCCATTACGAATATTTCGATCTGCTTCGTTTTCTGGCGCCGGGTCCGTATTTTCGCCGTCGCGTGATCGAAAAGGTCAAAACGCAGATTCGCCATATCGTGCAAGACAGCGCGCCCGCGCCCGTCTCCGTCATCGCCCACAGTTTCGGGGCTTATGTTTTCGCGCAGATCTTTCGAGAATGCCCGGACCTCGCTTTTGACAGGATCATCTTCTGCGGCAGCGTCGCGCCGTCGAGCTTTCGCCTCGAGGACCACGAGACGCGCTTCAACGCGCCGCTGATCAATGAAATTGGCGCGCGCGATGTCTGGCCGGCCATCGCCGAGGCCGTGACATTCGGCTATGGCTCGGCGGGAACTTATGGATTCCGCCGGCCATTTGTTCGGGATCGCAGGCATCACGGTTTTGCCCACAGCGATTTTCTCAATGCCGGGTTTTGCCGGAAATATTGGCTGCCCTGGCTGCGCGGGGGAGAATATATTGAAGGCGATGCGCCCAAGCCCGCGCGTTCGCCGCGATGGCTCTACCTGTTCGTGATCTTCAACATACGGACTCTTCTGGCGTTTCTGCTTCTGTGGTTTGGCGCGCCCTATGCGCGGGCTTATTGGGGCGGCTGAACCCGATCCGGCGCCTCGCTTCAGGCCAAGGAGAAGTTTTGAGCGCCGGAGCGCCGCCGTTGCGGAAGATGATGCTTTTTTGCCCTTGATCTTGTTTATTAATGTAATCACACTTCATGTTGATGAACTGGAATTTTGCAATGCTCCGCTCCCTGCCCGCCCTCGCCCTGTGCGCCTTTCTCGTTACGCCCGCCTGCGCCCAGGAGAGTCCGGCGCCCAAATGTCCGGAAGATGCGGCCCCCCTGCCGGCTGAATTGTCCGCCTGGACCGCGCCGAAACCCTTGACCGCCGCGACCCGGCCGGAGGATGCGGGCAAGGCCGAGATCGCCGTCGGCGCCGCCGTCAAGGCCCAACTGGTCCACACGCCCGAAGTGACTTACGCCGCGCGCCCGACCAAACCGGGCGGCGGCGTGGCTTATGGCGGCCTGCTCCATGTCGCCATCGCCGAGGCCGGAACCTATCGCGTCGCGCTCGGCAACGCCTCTTGGGTCGATGTGGTGAAGGGCGGCGAAAAGATCGAATCCGTCGGCCATGGCGGCGGTCCCGCCTGTTCCGGCATTCGCAAGATCGTGAATTATTCCCTGCAAAAGGGCGACTATTTCGTCCAGTTGTCGGCGGGCGCGGAAGCGCAAACCGGCGTTCTCGTTGTCAAACTGCCCTGATCGCATGGGTCCCATTCGCCGCGCCGCGCTGTCCTTGGTCCTGATGGGCGGCTTCGCCTCGCCTGGGGCGGCGCGGGAGGTCGCGTTTGCGGCGGACAATCCGTCCTCGCCCATAAAGATCGAACTGGGGCGGCGGCTGTTTTATGACGCCGATCTTTCCATCAACGGCACGATGGCCTGCGCCACCTGCCATGAGCAGCATCGCGGCTTCGCCGACGGCAACCGCACCCATCCGGGCGCGCTCGATCATCCGGGCAAGCGCAATGTGCCGGGTTTACAGAATGTCGCCTTGCTCAAGCATTTCACCTGGGCGAGTCGGACGACCGTCGATCTCGAACATCAGGCGCGGACGCCGTTGCTCGGCGAAACCCCCATTGAAATGGGAATGAAAGAGGCTTTGTTGGCGCCGCGTCTCGCGACCCCTTGCTATACAAAACTGTTCGCCGCCGCTTTTCCCGAAAAGCAGGGTGAGATCAGCCTGACCACGGTCACGCAGGCGATCGCGACCTTCGAGCGCACGCTCGTCTCCTTTGAATCGCCCTATGACAAGGCCGAGCGGGGTGGCCCGCCGCTTTCGGCCGACGCGGAAGCGGGACGGGCGCTTTTCAGCGGCAAGGGCGGGTGCCAGACCTGCCATTCCGGCGAGAATTTCACCGACAACGCTTTTCACGCGCTGGAGCCGGCGGCGCATGGTTTGGAGCTGGCGGCGCATGGTTTGGAGCCGGCGGCGCATGGTTTGGAGCCGGCGGCGCATGGTTTGGAGCCGGCGGCGCCTGCGGATCGCGGTCTCGCGGAAGAAACCGGCCGCTCAGAGGATTCCGGGCTTTTCCGGACGCCGGGCCTGCGCAATGTGGCGCTGACCGCCCCCTATTTCCACGACGGCAAGGCGGCGACCCTGCCCGAAGCCATCCGGCGCCACGGTCTGCCGATGGCCCTGTCCGCAACGGAAATGGACGACATCGCGGCCTTTCTCGGCAGTTTGACCGATAAATCCTTGCTGTCCGACCCGCGCTTCTCCCTGCCCGCCGAGGCCTGCCCGCTGTAAGCGCGCGAATTTTGCGCGCGCCGCGCAACCTTTCGGGCCGCTGAAGCTTATTCCGAGCGGCGGCGCGCCCTTGCCATCATGCCGCCGCACGCATTAGTTTAACTCTAAACATTGCTGAGCCGGAGCCGTTCATGTCGCTTCCCGAAAATCATCCGCGTATGGACAAGCGCCCCTATGGCGTCGACGAGTTGGTCGCCGATGGTTTCATCCATGCCCTGGCCATTGTCGCCGGGTTGATCGCCTTCGGCGTTCTGATCGATCATGCCGTGGCGCGCGGCGCTTTGTCCGACGCTTTCGCCTTCGGCGCCTATGCGGCGGGCTTCTTCCTGCTGTTTGGTTTCTCCTGCGCCTACAACATGACGCCGCCGTCCAACCTGAAATGGATCCTGCGGCGCTTCGACCACGCCTCGATCTACCTGATGATCGCCGGCACCTATACCGCCCTGCTGTCGCGCCTGCCGGAGGGGGTTTTCGCCTGGGCGCTGGCGATTTTCGTCTGGACGGTTGCGCTTGGCGGCGCGGCGGTGAAGGTTTTCCTGCCCGGCCGCTACGACCGAGCCTCGCTGTTTGTCTATCTGGCGCTCGGCTGGGTCGGCGTCGTCGCGGCCAAGCCGATTTTCGAGAACCTGCCGACCGCGACGCTGGTGCTGACGCTCGCCGGAGGGTTGCTCTATTCCGTCGGCGTGATTTTTTATCGCTGGCACACGCTGAAATTCCAGAACGCCATCTGGCACGGCTTCGTCGCGCTCGCGGCCGGCTGCCAATATGCGGGTATCGCGCAGGCGGTGGCGGCGGCGGGGTGAAGCGCGGGATCGCATGTCTCCCTGAAAGCGACAGCCGACGCGGCGCGGGCGCGCCAAAGGTGATTATTGACTAGAGTCATGGCGCTGAACATGATTTGGTCATAGTCAGACATTAGTCGAACGCTCGTCCGTCACCTGTTTTCACAATGTGGAAAGTCTAGCGGAAGGTTCGATGTGCTTTTTCGCGCCACGGGATTGACGCCGGCGCGCCTGAGCGGCAAGCATTAGATTGCTTTCAGGATAGCCCATGAATAATAGCCCATGAATAATCGTCTGCGTTTCTCCATGATGATGGTGGTGGTGGCTTTGGCGGGATTTCCCGCCGTCGCGCCCGGCGAGACGCATGAGCATCGGCTGCGCATCGCGCCCGAGGCCTCCTGCGCCGTCACCGACGCCCTGCCCGCGCGCGTCGCCAGCCTGCCGAAATTCTCACGGGCGCTGCTGTCCGGCCGCAAGGTGCGGATCGTCGCCATCGGCTCCTCCTCGACGCAGGGGGTCGGGGCCTCCGCGCCGAACCGGACCTATCCCGCCCAATTGCGGGCGCTGCTCGAACTGGCGCTGCCGGCGAGCGATTTCGACATGGTCAATCTCGGAATCGGCGGCGAGGTGGCGGCGGCCACGGCGGAGCGGCTTCGGCTTGAAATCCCGAAGCTCAATCCAGATCTGGTGATCTGGCAGGTCGGCACCAACGACGCTTTGAGGGGGGTGTCGCCCGACGACTACCAGCGGACGCTTCGCGCGGCGCTCGGCTTTTTGAAAGCGCGCGGCGACGAGACGCTTCTGGTCGGGATGCAATGGACGCGCAAATTCTCCGCCAATCCAAATTATCTGGCGGTGCGTGACGCCACCGCGCGCGTCGCCGGCGAGCAGGGCGTGACTCTGGTCTCGCGTTACGACGCCATGCGTCGGCTCGCCGACCTCACCGGCCGCGAGGACTTGATCAGTCCCGACCAGTTGCACATGAACGACCGCGGCTATCGCTGCCTGGCCGAACAGGTGGCCGCGACGCTTTCGCGCGCGCTGGTGGACGAGGATCTCGCGGGCGCGCGCACCCTCGCCCTTTACGTCCCGCAATAGCGGCGGCGCCTTAAGCCTTCTTGCACTTGCTCATGAAGTGCTTGCGCGGCTTGCCGTGCAGGTTCTGCGCGTCGGCCTGTTTCGAGCATTCCAGCGATTTCGCGCTGCGCTCCGGCTGGTCCTTGGACGCGGCGGCGGGCGCGGCGGCCGGAGCCGCCGGCGCGGCGGGTTGCTGGGCGTAAGCGGCGCCTGTGAAGGCGAACATGGCGACAAGGGCGATTGAAGCAGCGATTTTCATGGCGTTTCCCACTTTTTTTCCGGCCGCTCCTCCCGGAGGGGGCGACCGGCGCGAATGCTAGCCCCGCCGCGCCTGCTTGTCTGCGGTGAAATCGGTCAGGTCGCGAGGCTGTCGCGCCAGGCCAGCACCGCCGCCGCGTCGCAGGGCAAGGTTTCCGCAAAATCGCCGGCATAGGCGCGCCAGTCGGCCTCGCGCTTGCGGGCGACGCCGACCAGCGTCGGCTGGCCGGAGGCCGCCGCCGCGCCGATTTCGGCGAGAAAGCCGCCGCCCTCCGCCTCGACCCGGCCGAATCGGCTGACGATCAGCAGATCGGGACGCGCCGCGAGGCTCTGCGCCAGCAGGCCGGCGACCTCCGCCAGCGCGCCGCTGTCGAGCCGGCAGCCGGTGGCGCAGACGCCCAGGTTCTGCATCAGGTCGAAGGTTCGGCCGCTGTCGATATGGACGGCGTGGATCGTCTCGGCGCAGGGAGTTTGCAGCACGCCGCCGACTTTTTGCCCGCGCCCCTCCAGCGCCGCGCGCACCTGCGCCAACAGCGCGTCGATGGGGTCGCCATCGTCGTAAACCACGGCGGCGAGCGGCAAGGATTCCGTCATCGAGCCTCCCGGCGGATCACGAACACGGCCACGCCGTCGGCGCGGCTTTGGGCTTCCAGCACATCGCCGGTTTGACGCAGGAGATGCGGCACATCGACCAGACTCATCGGATCGGTGCACAAAACCTCGACTTTTTCGCCCGGCGCCATCGTCGCCAGGAATTTCTTGGTCTTCAGCACGGGCATCGGACATTTGAGGCCGCGCAGGTCGAGGGTTTTCACAGCCAGGAGCGCCTCCGCTTCGGCCAGATCGGCCGGCGTGTTGACGTTGAAGAAGGGATCGCGCGGTTGCGCCGGCCATTCGACCGTGGCGCAATCGTAGCGGCGCTGGAACGGACCGATGGCGCGCGCGCCCTCGTCGATCAGGGCGCGGCGCAGGTCTTGGCGCAGGCCGACCGGCCAGAGCGCGATCACCGGATGGACCCGCCCGCCGGAACCCGCGCAGGCGAGGCCGTCGCGGGTGTTCCGCGCGGCCTCGGCCAGACGCGGCGCCAGATCGTCAGGCAGGAAGGGGCAATCGCAGGGCAGGCTCAGCACTGAATCGTAATTTTCGCGCGCGGCATGGTCCAGCGCGCCCAAAATTCCCGCCAGCGGGCCGGCGTGGCCGGGGATGGCGTCGGCGATGACCGGCAGGTCGAGGTCCAGTTGGGCGGCGTCGCCGGAGTCGTGGAGGTTGAGCGCGACCTCCCCCTGGCCGACAGCGCTTTCGACCACGAGGTCGATCAGGCGGCGGCCACCAAGCTTGAGCAACGGCTTGCGCGCGCCCTCCATGCGGCGGGCGAGGCCGCCGGCGAGAATGACCGCGAGTGTCCTGGGATTGGCATGCATGCCCGCATATTATCGCAAAGCGCGATATTGGCGATGGACAGCCGGATAAATCACGCATAAAGATATCTTTATATCCTTTTCAGCGAGTCCGATGATCCACGCCAAAGCCCCTCTGAGCGCAGCGCTCGCCACACTCGACGCCATTGGCGAAGAGACGCGTCTGCGCCTGTGCGCGCTGCTGGGCGAGGCGGAACTGGCGGTGTCCGAACTCGTGACCATTCTCGGCCAGTCGCAGCCGCGCGTGTCGCGGCATTTGAAGCTGCTGCTGGAGGCCGGGCTGGTCGAGCGTCATCGCGAGGGCGCCTGGGCGTTTTTCCATCTGGCGGCGCAGGGAACGGGCGCCACGCTGGCGCGCGCCGTTCTGGCTGGCGTCGACGGCAACGATCCGCGCCTGATCGCCGACCGCGTTCGGCTTGACGAGGTGCGCGCGGCGCGCACGGCGCGGGCGGAGAAATATTTCGCCGCGCAAGCCCCCGTCTGGAGGGAGACGCGTCGCATGCACGCGCCGGAGGCCGAAGTCGAGGCGGCCATCGTCGAGGCGGCCGGGACCGGGTTCGCGCGGCTGCTCGACATTGGCTGCGGCGCCGGCCGCCTGCTGGAGCTGCTGGCGCCGCGCGCGGAGACCGCCGTTGGCGTCGATCTGTCGCCGGCCATGCTCGGCGTCGCCCGCGCGCAGATCGAACAGGCGGGCCTGCGCAACATCCAGTTGCGCCAGGGCGACATTTACGCGCTGCCGGTCGAGGGCGGCGTGTTCGATCTCGCCGTTGTGCATCAGGTGCTGCATTATCTCGACACGCCGGCGCGCGCTTTGCGCGAGGCGGCCCGGGCGCTGGCGCCGGACGGCCGCCTCATCGTGGTCGATTTCGCGCCGCATCAATGCGAGCTTTTGCGCGAACGCCACGAGCACCGGCGGCTCGGGTTTTCGCGGCGCGAGGTTGACGATTATCTCGTCGGCGCGGGCCTCACCCCCATCGCCCATCGCGATCTCGCCCCGGATAGCCCGTCGTCGGAGGGGCGTCCCACCGGACAAAGGCTGGAGGCCCAGGGGTCCGCGCGCGGCGACAAGCTGACCGTTTCACTTTGGCTGGCCAAGAAAAGAGCATAAGGAAGGCGCCCATGGATACGCAAAGACCCAGTCGCGAACGGCACAAGCCCCTCGACGTCTCCTTCGAGTTCTTTCCGCCGAAGACCGATGAAATGGACGCCAATCTGTGGGAGGCGATCGGGCGTCTCGCGCCGTTAAAACCCAAATTCGTTTCGGTGACCTATGGCGCGGGCGGCTCCACCCGCGAACGCACCCACGCCACGGTGGCGCGCATCGTGCGCGAGACGGCGATCGCGCCGGCCGCGCATCTCACCTGCGTCGGCGCCACGCGCGAGGAGGTCGATGAGGTCGCGCGCGCCTATTGGACCGCCGGCGTGCGCCATATCGTCGCCCTGCGCGGCGATCCGCAGGGCGGGGTTGGCGGCGCCTATGCGCCGACGCCGGGCGGCTACGCCCATTCGACCGATCTGGTCGCGGGCCTGCGCCGCTTGCACGATTTCGAGATCACGGTCTCCGCCTATCCGGAACGGCACCCGGAGAGCGCGAGCTTCGATCAGGACCTGGACGTGCTCAAGCGCAAGATCGACGCCGGGGCGACCCGCGCGATCACGCAATTCTTCTTCGACAACGACATCTACTTCCGTTTCCTCGACAAGGCGCGCAAGGCCGGCATCGACATACCGATCGTGCCCGGCGTGACCTGCGTGCAGAATTTCAAGCAGACCGCCAGTTTCGCCAAAAGGGCCGGGGCGAGCGTGCCGGACTGGCTGGGGGAGCGTTTCGAGGGCCTCGACGACGACCTCGCCACGCGCCGGCTGATCGCGGCGGCGGTGGCGGCGGAACAGGTGTTCGATCTGCTCGACCGGGGGGTGGAGCGGTTCCATTTCTACACGATGAACCGCGCCGATCTGGTGTTCGCGGTTTGTCATTTGCTGGGCGTGCGCGCGGGCTGACGCCGCTTCCCTTCTCCCCTTGCGGGAGAAGGTGGCTCGCGCGAAGCGCGAGACGGATGAGGGGGCCGACGGCAGCAGGGGACGAACCCCTCATCCGGCGCTTCGCGCCACCTTCTCCCGCAAGGGGAGAAGGAGAGCTGCGGCAAGATCGAGTTTTTGACGGGATAATACGATGACCACGCAAAATCGCTTCGGCGGCAAGACTTCTTTCGAGGCTCTGAACGACGCGGCGCGCGAAAAAATTCTCGTGCTCGACGGCGCCATGGGCACGATGATCCAGCGCCACAAGTTTACCGAAGAGGATTTTCGCGGGAGCCGGTTCAAGGACTGGGCGAAGGATCTGCGCGGCAATAACGACCTGCTGACGCTGACCCAGCCCGACGCTGTCCGCGCCATTCATCTCGCCTATTTCGACGCCGGCGCCGACATTGTCGAGACCAATACGTTCTCCTGCACCACCATCGCCCAGGCCGATTACGGCATGGAAGCGCTCGCCCGCGAACTGAATGTTTTTGGCGCGCGGCTGGCCGTCGAGGCGGCCATCGAGGCCGAGAAGAAAGACGGTCGCAAACGTTTTGTCGCGGGCGCGCTCGGGCCGACCAATCGCACCGCCTCCATTTCGCCTGATGTCTCCAATCCCGGCTTTCGCGCGGTGTCGTTCGACGATCTGCGCATCGCTTACAAGGAGGCGGCGAGCGGGTTGATCGAGGGCGGCGCCGACATTCTTCTCGTCGAAACCATCTTCGATACGCTCAACGCCAAGGCCGCTTTGTTCGGCGTTGACGAGGCGTTCGAGGAGGCGGGCGTCACCCTGCCGGTGATGATTTCCGGCACCATCACCGACCTGTCCGGCCGCACCCTGTCGGGCCAGACCGTAGGCGCGTTCTGGACCTCGCTGCGCCATGCAAAACCGTTTTCCATCGGGCTGAATTGCGCGCTCGGCGCGCGCGAGATGCGGGCGCATGTCGCGGAGCTGTCGCGCATCGCCGACACGCGCATCTGCGCCTATCCCAACGCCGGCCTGCCCAATGAATTCGGGCTTTACGACGAGAGCCCGGAGGCCATGGCGGACCTCGTTGGCGAGTTCGCCGACAGTGGGCTGGTCAATGTCGTCGGCGGCTGCTGCGGCACCACGCCCGATCATATCGCCGCCATCGCGCGGCGCGTCGCGGGCGTCGCGCCGCGAAACATCCCTGAGATCGCGCCGCTGCTGCGGTTGTCCGGCCTGGAGCCGTTCGCGCTGACTTCGGACATTCGCTTCGTCAATATTGGCGAACGCGCCAATGTCACGGGCTCCGCGAAATTCCGCAAATTGATCCAGGCGGGTGACTATGCCGCCGCGCTCGACGTGGCGCGCGACCAGGTCGCCAATGGCGCGCAAATCATTGACGTCAACATGGACGAGGGCCTGCTGGATTCGCAAAAGGTCATGGTCGAGTTTATGAATCTCGTCGCCGCAGAGCCGGATATCGCGCGCGTGCCGGTGATGGTGGATTCGTCGAAGTTCGAGGTGATCGAGGCCGGGTTGAAATGCCTGCAAGGCAAGCCGGTGGTGAATTCGATTTCGCTCAAGGAGGGCGAGGAGAAATTCATCGCGCAGGCGAAAATCGTGCGCCGCCATGGCGCCGCCGCCGTGGTGATGGCGTTCGACGAACAGGGGCAGGCCGACACGCAACAACGCAAGATCGAAATCTGCGCGCGCGCCTATAAAATCCTCACGGAAAAGATCGGCTTCCCGGCCGAGGACATCATCTTCGATCCCAATGTTTTCGCGGTGGCGACGGGCATTGAGGAGCATGACAATTACGGCGTCGATTTCATCGAGGCTGTCAGGGAAATCCGCAAGAGAATGCCGCTGGCGCATGTGTCGGGCGGCGTGTCCAATCTGTCGTTTTCGTTCCGCGGCAACGAGCCGGTGCGCGAGGCCATGCACAGCGTGTTCCTCTATCACGCCATTCAAACCGGCATGGATATGGGCATCGTCAACGCCGGCCAGCTCGCGGTCTACGAGAAGATCGATCCGGAGCTGCGCGAGGCCTGCGAGGACGTGGTGCTGAACCGCCGAAAGGATTCGACCGAACGGCTGCTGACGCTGGCGGAAAAATATCGCGGCAAGAGCACCGAGCGCGCGGAAAAGGACGCGGCCTGGCGCGAGGCTTCGGTCGAGGCGCGTCTCGAATATGCGCTGGTCAATGGCGTCACCGAATATATCGACGCGGACGTTGAGGAAGCGCGGCAACGCTCGTCGCGCGCCCTGGATGTGATCGAGGGGCCGCTGATGGCCGGCATGAACCATGTCGGCGACCTGTTTGGCGAGGGCAAAATGTTCCTGCCGCAGGTGGTGAAATCGGCGCGGGTGATGAAGGCGGCTGTCGCCTATCTGCTGCCCTATATCGAATCCGGCAAGGACGGCGCGCGCCAGAGCGCGGGCAAGATTTTGCTGGCGACCGTGAAGGGCGACGTCCACGACATCGGCAAGAACATTGTCGGCGTGGTGCTGGCCTGCAACAATTACGACATCATCGACCTCGGCGTGATGATCCCGGCGCAGAAGATTCTCGACGAGGCGAAAAAGCATAAAGTGGACGCCATCGGCTTGTCCGGCCTGATCACGCCTTCGCTCGAAGAAATGGCGTTTGTCGCGGCGGAAATGCAGCGCCAGGGCTTTGACGTGCCGCTGCTGATCGGCGGCGCCACCACCTCGCGCGTCCACACGGCGGTCAAGATCGCGCCGAATTATCCGGCCGCCGTGGCGGTGCATGTCAATGACGCCAGCCGCGCCGTGGGCGTCGTGCAGGGCTTGCTCGGCAAGGACAGAGCGGCGCAGGTGGAGAAAATTCGCGTGGATTACGCGCATGTGGCGGAGACCCACGCCAAGGCGGAACTGGCCAAGCAGCGGGTATCGCTCGCCACCGCGCGAAAAAACGCGGAGAAGCTGGACTGGGCGTCGTACACGCCGCCCAAGCCGACATTCACCGGCACACGCATCCTGTCGCTGATCGATGTGAAAGAGTTGATCCCCTATATCGACTGGACGCCGTTCTTCCATTCCTGGGAACTGAAGGGGCGCTATCCGAAAATTCTCGAAGACGAGAAGCAGGGCGAAGCCGCGCGCGCCTTGTTCGTCGATGCGCAAAAAATGCTGTGGCGCATTGTCGATGAGCGCTGGTTCACGCCGAAAGCCATTTTTGGCTTCTGGCCCGCCAATGCCGTCGGCGACGATATCGCGCTTTACACCGGCGAGTCGCGCACGGAGAAACTGGCGACCTTCTTCACCCTGCGCCAGCAACTGGCGCGCGGGGACGGCAAGGCCAATATGGCGCTGGCGGATTTCGTCGCGCCCGAGGGGATTGCCGACTATGTCGGCGCCTTCGTCGTCACCGCCGGACCGGAGGACAAGCGCATCGCGGAGAAATTCGCCGAGAGGAACGACGACTACGATTCCATTCTGGTGAAGGCGCTCGCCGACCGCCTCGCCGAGGCCGGCGCGGAATATCTGCACGCCCGCGTGCGGCGCGAATTCTGGGGCTATGCGCCCGACGAGACTGTCAACGCCGAGGATCTCGCCCACGACAATTATCGCGGCATCCGCCCGGCGCCGGGCTATCCGGCCCAACCCGACCACAGCGAGAAACAGACGATTTTCGACCTGCTCGGCGCGACCAAAAACCTCGGCGTGGCGCTCACCGAAAGCTTCGCCATGACGCCGACCTCATCGGTCAGCGGCCTCTATTTCTCGCACCCCAAGGCGCATTATTTCGGCGTGGTGAAAGTGGAGCGCGATCAGGTCGAGGATTACGCCAAGCGCAAGGGCATGAGCGTGGCCGATGTCGAGCATTGGCTGGCGCCGGTGCTGAATTACCAGCGCGGGTGAGGCGCGCGAAATGGCTGAAGTTCGGATGAGAACCGTTGCATGATTGAGGCGAAAGTTTCTCCTGATCGGACAACGGCGCTGCTCTGGTGCGTTCTGTGCGCGCTGTTGCTCTGGTCGATCTCGCCGATCCTCGATCCGGTCAATGTCGAAGGCTTCAGCGCCGCGATCGTCGGCCTCGGCGAGCGCCTCTTCCAAGGCGATCTCCAGCGCTTCGATCAGCTTCATCCCTTCAATGTCGAATTTTTCGCGCTGTCGAAATTCGGCGCTGTGCTCAATGTCGCTGTCTTGACGCGCTGGTTCGGTCTTGACGGCGTCACCGCGATAAAGATCGTGATCTGGGCGAGCGAAATCGTGCTGCTGGCCGCCACGGCGGTCCTGGTCCGGCGATGGTCCGGCGCCTCGCGCCTGACCGCCGCCGCCGCGATCCTGCTCGTTCCCGGCCTGCTCGAAAACAGTTTTTTCATCAATGACAACGTCCCGGCGGCGGCGCTGGCGGCGTTGGCCTTGCTGTGCTGGAGCCGCACACCCACCGCGGCGAAAGCCTTGCTGGGCGGCGCCTTGCTCGGCTTCGCCGCGCTGACGCGCAGCGACACGATCCTGCTCGCCGTCGCGGCGCCGCTGATTTTTTTCGAGCAGACCAAAGACGCAAGGCGGTGTTTGGGACTGCTGGCCGCCGCCGCGATTGGCGGCGCGCTGGTCTGGTGCGGCGGCCTCGCGCTGTTCGGCGCCAGCGTGCTGGACGTGTTGCGCGTCGGCCGCCACGCCGTGGCGCTGTGGGCGCGCCCGCAAAACTTCCAATATCAGGAAGTCCTGATTTTCATCGGTGTTCCCGGCCTGTTGCTGGCGATGACTGGCGTCATCGAAGCGCTGACGCAAAAACTGTTCGTGCGTCTCGCCTTCCTGATGGCGCCTGTGCTGGCGGTGGCCATCGTGATCGGGAGCAGCCTGTGGCAGTCGCGCCAGTTGCTGACCCTGGCGCCGTTTTTTGCGACCCTGGTCGCCTTCGGTCTTGACCGCATCGTGGGGAGATCGGCGCGCCAGAACGAAACCGTGTTGCGGGCCTGTGTGATCGCGCTCGTCGCGGTGGCGTGGCTTTGGCCGCAAAAGGCCGCGCTCGACGAGGGGCCGCGCGCCTTGTTCGGGCGCCTCTACAGTCCCTGGCAATGGTCGGATTGGCAAAAGCGGGCGCGGGCCGATGTCGCGGTCATCGACAGACTGATCGCCGGAGCGCCGGGACAGACGCGCGCGCTGGTGACGGACGACTGGAGCATCGATCGCTACGTGAATCAGCAGGCGACGGCGGCCGGCTTCACCCTGGCGTCGCCGCAACAGACTGAGGCGGCGTGCCGGACGATCGCCGAAATCTTCTCACGCGGCGACCGGCGAATCGCCCACATCCGCATCCACCAGCCCTTCCTCCCGGAAACGCGACTGCTCGATCGCGCGCGCTTTGACAGTCTGGCCCTGCCCTGCCTCGACGCCCTTGCGCCGAGCCAAACCGTCTGGCTGCGAAGCGGCATGCCTTCTCCCCAGGACGCCCCCGCCAGCGACAAGGTGACGTCGTCGATCTTGTCCCGCGTCGAGGCTTTTCTGCGCGCGGACTCTCCGCCCCTCATCGCCACCCCGCTCGATCAGGCCGGCTTGCAGCGGCTGAAGGCGCGGTACGCCGAGGAAGAAGCGGAAGAAAAGCCGAAATTCGCGGAGGCGCGGCGCGGCGCCAGATCGGTTGAAGCGGCCATGGCCGCGACGCGCCAGATCATCCCCTTTCCGCGACCCAAGTGAGGCGCTCGAGTTGAGGCTCTCCAGTTGAGGCTCTCGGCCAAGGAGCCGGCGCGCTTCAGTTCAGCCGCGCAAGCCCGCCACGCGTAAAACTTCGTCGTCGGAGTCGATGACCTCGAAGGCCGAGCGCACCTACTGGCTTATCGGAATCGACCGTCCGGTCGCGAGGTTGACGAACGTCCACAAGGTCTCCGACTGAGCGACGATCTGCCGGCGCTCCGCACAGCGCACGAACAGGGTGCGACGCGGCGACTTTCGGTCTGTCATCCCCGCGATCCAGGTGTAAACAGCGATTTCATCGTGAAGCATCGCCGGGCGCAAGTATTCTATCGTGTGCGATCGGACGTACCAGGAGGCTCCGGTTTCAAGGTAGCGCGCCATGGGCCACCCCTGCGCCGAGGAATGTTCGATGGCGATCTCCTCCATCCAGCGGAGGTATTCCTGGTTATTGACGTGGCCGTGGACGTCAATGGCGTCGCGCCCGACCCGAATGGTCTTGACGAAAATTCCTGGCATTGTCGCTGATGGTTTTATTCCGCCGCCGCTTTGATCGCCACCTTCTTTCTGATGGGCTTCTTCTCAACACTGGTCACTACTTCGCCAGCCTTTCGGCCCAGCCCGGCGCTCTTGGCCAACGAGGACCGCTGAGCGGAATAGTCCGGGGCCACGATGGGATAATCGGACTTCAAGCCAAACGCCGCGCGATACTCGTCCGGAGACAGGTTATGTTCGGACTGGAGATGACGTTTGAGGGATTTGAACCGCTTGCCGCAGCACAGGCACGTCAACGCATCCGAACTGATGGACTTCTTGACTGAAACCGCCGGCTCCATTTTCTTCGGCTCTTCAGCCGCAACGACTGTCGCCGTTCCGCCAGCGGCGCCGAAAGCGGTCTTGACCGTTTCAATCACAGACATGAGGTCCGCAGGGGCCACGGTATTATTGGACAAATATGACGAAAGAATTTGCGCTATCAGCGCCGTATTCTCATTCTCGGCCATTTGATTTTTCTCCGAATCACTCTTATAGATCACGACATGAAACTACTCTTTTAATTTTAACATTCAATTGATGAATGACGCTCATTGATTTTTGCATTGCCGAAATCGAAAGCTTTGCCGCAAGTGGAAGCATGTTTCGTCGGTTGACAGTCGCCAGACGAAGAGGCGGTATTTCACCTGTCGATTGATCAAACTGTCGCGAAGCGAAATGGCGGATCAGTGTGAACGCGGCCGCGTTTATTTGGCCGTGCGGAACTTCCTTGCCGGGGAGGCGTGAGGGGCGTGTTCGCTTTTGCCGCGACTGAAAATTTCCATCTCAGGTTGTCGCGGGTTTGTTCAAAACCGGAGAAAAAGCGATATTTTTGGTGAAAACCATGCGGATTCTTGCGCAAAACTGTTGTTTTCGGCGCACGCAACCGAGAGGTTGCCCACGAGATCTGTGGGCGCGCAGGGGCGGCGCGGGATTTTCGCCGATGGCGTTTCCGGTGATTTTATCAGGCAAGTCATTGGTTTATGGAGACGCGCTGTGTGAGGGGTGTTTCACATGAAACAAAACGTGAACACTATGTTGTGGTTTTTGCATTTTCACTTTGGAATTTTGGGATCGGCGCTTTCACTTTTCGCCGCGCGGAGGCGCTGAAGCCAACGCCCGAGTCCCCCTCACCCCTGCCCTCTCGCGCCTGCGGGGCTCACGCCGCCGCCGCCATCTCCTCCGCCATGCGGCCCACCGCCGGATAGTCGATCTTGCCGGAGCCGAGCAGCGGGATCGAGTCCACCACCACGACCTGCGCCGGCAGCATCAGTTCCGTCGCGCCCATGCCTTTGGCGAAGGGGATGAAGTCGCTGCGGTTGGCGTTGGCGTGCTCGGTGAACAGGATCAGCCGTTCGCCCTTGCGCGGGTCGGGCCGCGCCACCACGGCCAGCACCGCCTCCGGCCAGAACTGGCTCGCCAACGCCTCCACCGCCGCCAGCGAGATCATTTCGCCGGCGATTTTGGCGAAGCGCTTGGCGCGGCCCTTGATGGCGACAAAACCTTGCGCGTCGATGGTCACGATGTCGCCGGTGTCGTGCCAGCCGTCTTTCGGCGCTTCCATGACGCCGGGGTTTTCGCTGCGCAGATAGCCCATCATGATGTTGGGGCCGCGCACGTGCAGGCGGCCGCCTTCCGCAATGCCCGGCACGGGTTCGAGCCTGGCCTCGATGCCCGGCAGCAGCCGGCCGACCGTGCCGAACTTGTTGAACATCGGCGTGTTCAGGCCGAGCACCGGCGCGCATTCGGTGACGCCATAGCCTTCCAGGATGCGCAGGCCGAATTTCTCGTCATAGGTGTTGCGCGTCGACTCCTTCACGGCCTCCGCGCCGGCGATGACATAGCGCAGCGAGCGGAAATCGTAGGGGTGCGCGGAACGGGCGTAGCCGGCGAGCAGGGTGTCGGTGCCGAACATGATGGTGGCGTTGCAGCCATAGACCAGTTCGGGCACCACGCGGTAATGCAGCGGAGAGGGATAGAGATAGAGCGGCACGCCGGACACCAGCGGCAGCAGCATTCCGGCGGTCAGGCCAAAGGAATGGAACACCGGGAGGATGTTGAACACCCGGTCCTGCGGGCCGAAATCGATGCGCGCGGCGGCTTGCGCCACATTGGACAGGATGTTGCGGTGCGACAGCATCACGCCTTTTGGCGCGCCTTCGGAGCCTGACGTGAACAGGATGGCGGCGCAGCCTTCCGGGTCGCCGTCATGGATCGGTTCCCGCGCGTTGAGCAGGGCGCGCAGCTTGTCGCGCGCCGACACCTGCGCCTTGACGTCCTCAAGATAGACGAACGCGATCTGTTCGCCGACCTTGTCGACCAAAGCTTGCAGATTGGCCTTCTCGATGAAGCCGCGCGAGGTGACGATGGTTTTCACCTTGGCCGCCGCGCAGGCCGCCAGAATGTTCGCCGGGCCGGCGGTGAAATTGATCATGGCCGGCGGATGGTTGGCCGAGGTCAGGCCGAGAAAGGCCACGGCCGCCGCATTGGAATTGGGCAGCATCAGGCCGAGCGGCGCGCCAGCCTCGGCGAGACCGTCGAGTTTTTCGCCCAGCGCGCGGGCGCCGATCAGCAATTTGCGATAGGTCAGCTTGCCGCTGATCGGGTCCTCCACCGCCACGCGACCCTTGCCGTATTTCGCGGCGGCCTCGACCACGGAGTTGAACAGGGTTTTCTTGACGTCCGTCGTGCGGAACACCAGGTCCGACATCACCTGGTAGAGCGCCGCGCCTGCGGCCATGCGCCGCGCCTTGCCGCGCAATCTTTCGTCCACTTTCAGCTCGACCGGTTCCATCACGGTGACACGCACCTTGGGAAACCAGCGGCGCGGCGCCTGTTCGCGCGACAGCCGCGAGAAGGCGGTGCTCTCCAGGCCGTCGAGCCTGACAGGCACGACTTTGACATCGGATTTGTCCGCGATCATGCCGGCGCCGTCGTAAACCTTCATCAGCGCGCCCGTGACGGTCAGGCGTCCCTCGGGGAAGATCACCAGCGAGGCGCCGTTGCGCACCTCCTGGATCAGGCCGCGCGTCGCCAGCGGCCTTGAGGGATCGAGCGCATAGGTGCGGGCGAAGCGCAGGAACGGCTTGACCCACCACTCCTGGGCGATTGCTGAGTCGATGGCGAACACCGGGGCGCCTTCGAGCAGGGAGAAGGCCAGCGGCGCGTCCAGAAAACTGACGTGGTTCAGCGCCACGATGCAGTTTGGCCCCGCTTTGGCGAAATTTTCGCGGCCGACGATCTCCACGCGATAGAAGGCGCGGAACACGATGGAGAGCAGATCGCTCAGGGGGTTGGTCGGCAAGGTCTTGAACATCCAGATAGCGGAAGCTGCGCAGGTCGCTCCCATTAGCGCGAACAGGCCGGAAAAGCCAAGACCCGCCGCCTGCAACGCCGCGACCGCCACAGCGCCCAAAACCATGAGGGCGGCGTTGAGCACGTTGATGGCGGCGACGACGCGCGCCCGCTTGTCCGTGTCGGCCCAGGCCTGCGCGGCGGAAAAGCTCGGCACAGCCAACACGCCGCCAGCGAAGGCGAGGCCGAACAGGTCAGCGCCGATGCGCCAGGCCAGGGCATGGCCGAAGAAATCGCTGTCCGGCGCAATCGGGGCGACGCCATTCAGCGCCAGCGCCAGTTCGACAGAGAAAAAGCCCATCGCCAGGGTGGCGACCGGCGCGGGCAGCAGCACGATGCGGCCGGCGCAAAGGAAGGCGCCGAGGCCCGAACCAAGCGCCACCGCCACGGCGAAGGCCGCGAGATAATAGGACACCGCCATCTCGTCGCCGCCGAGCTGCATTTTTACCAGAGGCGGCAACAGGGATAGCGCGATGGAGCCGAACATCCAGAACAGGCTGACCATCACCCCGGCGCGCCACAGGCGGCTGTCGCCCCACAGATCCGAGATCAGATGGCCGGTGGAGCGAAAAATGTTCTTTTCGATCTTCAGATCGGGCGCGGCCTCGCCGGTCTTCGGGATGAACAGGCTGGCGATGTAGCAGGCGGCGGCGATGCCAAGCATGGCGTAAGCGAAATGGGCGGGATTGCCGCCGCCGCGCGAGGCGAAGCCGCCTGCGAGCGTGCCGAGCAGGATGGCGACGAAGGTCGCGCCCTCGATCAGGGCGTTGCCGACGGGCAGTTCGCTCTTGTGCAGGTGGTCGGGCAGGATGCCGTATTTGATCGGCCCGAACAAAGCGGAAATGCAGCCGAACAGGGCGAGCGCGGCGAACAGCAGCGGAATGGATTGTAGGGCGAAGCCGCCGACCGCGATGCCGGCCGCGAGCATTTCCGTGAGCTTGAGCCGCTGCGCCAGCTTCGCCTTGTCGAAGCGGTCGGCCATTTGACCGCCCAGGCCCGAGAGCAGGAAAAACGGCAGGATGAACAGGCCGCCGGCGAGCGTCACCAGCGATTGCGCCGATGATCCCGCCATTTTGAACATGATGAGGAAGACCAGGGAGTTCTTCAGGAAATTGTCGTTGAAGGCGGAGAGGAACTGCGTCCAGAACAGGGGCGCGAATTTGCGGCCGGTCATCAAAGCGAACATCTGGTCCTCCCGAAGCCGCGTAAAATGCAGCCAAAAACGGAAATTATCCGTTGACTTAATGTCGCAGGGGCGCGCTCCCGAAAGCGGGAGCGACCGGGCCGGACGATATACGGTTTCCGCGAGATTGCTTCGCAATTCGCGCAAACAACTCGCGCGGAATTCCTTGGATCGCGACGGCGAATTTCCGCGCGAATGGAATGCGAAATCAAAAATGAATCACTCGGATTTCGTATTACTTGCCGATGTCCATCAACAGCCGTTCGGTCTTGGCCTCCCGATGCGGGTGAGGAGCCTGTCGGACTCATGCTTGTCGCGGGCGGTTTTTGTTACGGAAACGCAGGACTGCGCCAGCATGACCACGCCCATGCCGAGATAGGCCTTGGTCCACAGATCGACCGGCAGGAAGAAGATGCCGGCGGCAAGCGTGAAGAACGCCAGGATGAGTGTGGCGTAATTGAAGGTCACCCAGGCGGAGGAATGAGAAACGACGTTCTGGTTCACGGCCTTGGTCCTTTGGTTGGGGACATCACGCGGCGGTCTTCGCCCTCAGCCTTGCGAACACATCCTCGGCGGTGGCGCGCAGGCGCGGGCCGCGGCCGGCCTCGGAGAGTTTTTCGGCCATCTTTTGCGGGTTGCGGTCGTCGTCCAACCCGGCCCGCGCCTCTTCGACGTCCTCGGCCAGCAGGTTCCTCTCGGTCAGTCGCGCCAGCGTCGCTTCGACTTCGGCGAAACCGGCGCGAAACGGGTTGTCGCCCTGCGCGTCGCGGCGCAACTGGCCGAGCGCGTTTTTCGCGCGCACGAGATTGCGGCCCCGGTGCAATTCCGAAAGGCGGGCTTCCGACTTGCGCAGGCGGCGGCGCATTCTTGCGCATTGGCCTTCATACAGCGCGCAGGCGCAGCTGACAGCGTTGCGGTCGGCTTCGAGATCGGCCAGCAGCCCGGCGGTCTCCAACGCCAGATCGTCACGGTCCTGGTTCAGCGCCGCGCAGGCCCGGATTTCGAGATCGGCGATCTCGGCTTCCAGCATGGCGAGGCGGCGCTGCTCGCCCTGATGCTGGGCGGTGGCGAGCGCGGCGGCCTTCTTCGCCTCGGCCAACGCCGCGACGCAATCCCGGATCTGCTGGTCGAGCAGGGTGAGGGCGTGGGCGTCGGAAAACTGCTCCTGGGTTATAAAAGTCTTGGCGCGGAACAGTTTGACAAGCGTCTTGAACATTGCGGTCCCCGTGATATGAACATCGTTCATAATCTAGCTGTAGCGCAGACTTGAACGCCGTTCAAGATAATTTTTGAACAGAGTTCAACATACCGCGCATAAAGGTTAAGACATGACTAAAGCCGAGGAGCGCCGTGGCGCCCAGCGCGAGCGCCTGATCGATGCCGCCGAGCGCACCGTCGCAGAGTCGGGCCACGTCGCGTTGAAGGCGCGGGAGTTGGCCGCCGCCGTCGGCGTGTCGCTCGGCGGCGTCTATAATCTCGTCGGCGACCTCGACGAATTGCTGCTGCGGGTGTCAGCGCGCACGTTGCGCCGACTCGACGCCGCGCTGGCGGCGGAAGACGCCGACGATCCAACCGAGCGTCTCGTCGCAATCGCCCTGACCTATTGCCGGTTCGCCCGCGACAACCTGTCGCTGTGGCGCGCCCTGTTCGAGCACCACCCGGCCGAGGCCCCAGACTGGCATGTAGAAATTCAGCTCGGGCTGTTCCGACACCTGGCCGAGCCGTTGCGGCGGATCGCGCCCGACAAGAGCGAACCCCAACGCCAGATGCTGGCGCGCACGTGGTTTTCCGCCGTCCACGGCGTCGTGCTGCTGGGCCTCGCGGAAATGCTGGTGGCCGTGCCCTATGACGCGCTGGAGGCGCAGATCGCGGAAATGGTCCGGGCGCTTTGCGCGGGGGAGCGGCAAGCTTAACGAAATTTCGGCAAAACGCTTGATTGTGCGCCGCACCCACGGTCATAAGCGAAAAAGATGAAGCGACAATATGACGCAAACGGAGCAGGGCATGGCGGAGTTGCAGGCAGCGGGCGGCGTGAAAAAGGCGAAAACGCCGTTTTACCGGCTGCTCTACGTCCAGGTGCTGGTCGCTATCGCGCTCGGCGTCGTGGCCGGCATTTTTTTCCCCGACTTCTCAACCTCCCCCGGCGTGAAGGCGCTCGGCGACGGTTTCATCAAGCTGATCAAGATGGTGATCGCGCCGATCATTTTCTGCACCGTCTCCTCCGGCATCGCGCATATCCAGGACGCCAGCAAGGTCGGCCGCGTCGGCGTCAAGTCGCTGATCTATTTCGAAGTCGTTTCCACTTTCGCGCTGGTGATCGGGCTCATCGTCGGCAATGTGCTCCAGCCGGGCGCGGGTTTCGCCGGCAAGGCGGGCGACGTAGCGTCGGTGGAGCAATACGCCAAGGTCCATCGCACCACGGTCGAGTTCCTGCTCGGCATTATCCCGGATTCCGTGATCGGCGCCTTCGCCAACGGCGACATTCTTCAGGTGCTGCTGTTCTCGATCCTGATGGGTTTCGCACTATTGGCGCTAGGCGAGAAGGGCGCGCCGCTGCGCGCCTTGATCGACACCTCGGCGCAGGCCGTGTTCGGCGTCATCAATATCGTGATGAAGGCCGCGCCCTTGGGCGCTTTCGGCGCCATGGCCTATACGGTCGGCAAGTTCGGCGCGACCTCGCTCGGCAGCCTGGCCTCGCTGGTGGGAACCTTCTATCTCACCTCGGCCCTGTTCATTTCCATCGTGCTCGGGACCATCGCGGCGGTCTCCGGGTTCAACATCTTCAAATTCCTGGCCTATATCAAGGACGAACTGCTGATCGTGCTGGGCACTTCATCGTCGGAAAGCGCCCTGCCCCAACTCATGGCCAAGCTGGAGCGCGCCGGCTGTTCGCGCTCGGTGGTCGGCCTGGTCGTCCCCACCGGCTACAGCTTCAACCTCGACGGCACCAACATTTACATGACGCTGGCGACGCTGTTCATCGCCCAGGCGCTCGGCGTTCACCTCGACCTGACGCACCAGTTGACCATCCTGCTGGTGGCCATGCTGACGTCCAAGGGGGCTTCGGGCATCACCGGCGCGGGCTTCATCACCCTGGCCGCGACGCTGGCCGCCGTCGATCCGCGGCTGGTTCCGGGCATGGCCATCGTGTTCTCCATCGACAAGTTCATGTCGGAGAACCGCGCGCTGACCAACATCATCGGCAATGGCGTGGCGACCGTGGTGGTGGCGTCCTGGGAAAACGAACTCGACCGCGACAAGCTAAAGGCGGCATTGTCGGGCAAGGCGGCCGTCTCTTGACGGGAACGACGTATCCACGATCTCAACTAAGCAAGCTTCGCGCAAGATTCAGGCTTGCGCGAAGCTTGCTCTGAATGAGCAACTCCGCAAGGCGTGATTGATTTCAACTCCATCCTGTTTATGCTCGCGCCAACTTTATTGGCGGAACCTTTTGTTCAGCGTCACCGCGCTCTCCAAACGACAGATTTGTCCCATGCACCCGTGCCAAGTCGATCCCACTTACTACCGGGAACACTATCCCGACCTGAAAGCGCTCACGGACGAGCAATTGCTCGCGCATTTCCATACCCTTGGCAAACATGAGGGGCGCGTCGGAACGCGCTTCGCCTTGCGCGAGAACCAAAGCGACTTGCTGAATGGCGCTTCGGAGGCGTTGGAGATCGGCCCCAGCCTATTCCCGATGATCAAAGGACCAGGCGTCAAATATTTCGACTTGCTCAGCCAGGAAGAGTTGCGCGCCGCCAGAGGATACGCCATCGCGGACCTCGAACCCCCTTACATCGATTTCGTCTCGCCGACCGGCGACCTTTCGATCGTGACGGGAACCTATGACGCCGTGGTCAGTTCGCACTGCATCGAGCATCAGCCCGACCTCGTTCAACATCTGAAGGACGTCGGGCGATTGCTCAAGCCCGGCGGCAAATACGTCCTTTACATGCCGGACAAACGCTATTGCTTCGATCACTTCATCGCGGAAAGCTCGCTCGCCGATGTGATGCAAGCCCATGTCGAACAACGCAAGGTCCACACCCTCGCCAGCATTGTCGAACATCTCGCCTTGGCGACACATAACGACAAGGAACGGCACTGGAGCGGCGACCACGAGGATCCCGGCTATCGCTCAGGCGTCGCCGCCAGGGCGCAGAACGCCGTTCGTCAATTTGTCGAGGCCAACGGGGCCTATATCGACGTCCACGCTTGGCAATTCACGCCGGACAGCTTCCATTTCGTCGTGGATCGCCTCGCGGAAATGGGCCTGTCGCCACTCAAGGTCGATCAGGTCTATTGCACGACGCGCAACCAAAGCGAGTTCGGCGCCGTCCTGGCCCGGGCGTGAGAGGCCAGGTTTTCACCCGTTCAACCGCCAGATAACAAGATTGAGCGCCCCGGCGAAGCCGACCCAGAGCGACAAGGGGACGAAACACAGTCCGGCCAGCCGGTCGAACCGCCAGAACACCACCAGCGTGGCGACGACCAGCAGCCATTGCGGGATGACGACGACCAGACCGAGCAGCGGGCTCTGGCCGGCGAAGAAGGCGAAAGACCACAGCACCGCGAAAAGCAACTGGCCGATGAACAGACCGATCGCGAGCTTGCGGCCGGGCTGGCGCGGCAGGATCAGGATTCGCCAGAACGCCAGCGCCATCAGGCAATAGAGCACAGTCCAGACCGGACCGAACACGACGTTTGGCGGGTTGAAGGCCGGCTTATGCAGGCTCTCGTACCACGGGAACAGATTGGGCGCGGTCGCGAGTTGGCCGAGAGCTGAATCGAAGAACACCAGGCCCGCGGCGACCAGGCCGGCGCGGCCTTGCCGCATCCCCGGTTGCGGCGTGAGCGTCGTTTGGGTCATGGCGTCGTCCTGGGTCATAACGTTTCAGATCGCGTTGCGCGAAACGTCCACAGGCGATGGGCGATGAAATTGTAGACCAGAACGACGCCCGTGGTGAACATTTGCGCGAGAATGTAGGGGATGCCCAAGGCGCCCGTCAGCATCGCCATCAGCGCCCAGGTCAGGAAAAAGCCGCCGGCCGCCACCACGGCGAAGCGCCAGCCGGCCTCGGCATGGGTGCGCTGGGTGTCGAAGGTGTGGCGGCGGTTGAGAATGTAATTCACCACGCCCCCGACGACATAGCCGGTCAGGGTCGACGGAATCACCGGCGCATGGACCAGTTCCTTCAGCCCGATCATGACTGCGTAATGCGCCGAGGTCGAGAGGCCGCCGACGATGAGGAAAGACGAAAACTGGCGTCGCAACATGGCGTTCAGCGCGGCGGCAGGCTGGAGAAATAGGCGGCGAGGCTCTGCATCTCCAACTCGGTCATGTGACGGCTCATGTACTGCATTTCCTGATGCGCGCGGCGCCCGGCGCGAAAAGCCCGCAACTGGTTGAAGAGATAGGCCTCGTTCTGCCCGGCCAGATTGGGTATTTCCGCGTCGCGGCCGATGCCGTCAAGGCCATGGCAGGGCGCGCAGCCCGCGATCAAGTCCCCGTCCATCGCCCAAGACGCGCCAACCCAGCCCGGAGTGACGCAGCATAGCAGGGCGAGAAAGAGGAAAATACAGCGCATGAGCGGCGATCTCGACGATTTTGCCCGCGCTGCTTACCATGCCGCAATGAAAAAGTCGTCACCCTGGCGCAATCCCCCTCCATTGCGTGCAAATGGGGTTCACAGCAGAAAAAAACTCGTTTAACAGGTTCGCCGACAAGAGGGACTGCGACAGCAGCCCCGGGCCGGGCGCGCGCCACGTCCCGACAGGGACAGACGGCGGAGGACGCGCACCGGCAAACAGGCCGGAGCGCGGCCTTTTTTTGTGTGCGGCCTCGCCGGACCAGGCGCCGCCGAAAAACGACAAGCCGGGCGCAGCCCGTCATAACAAAGAGCAGACATGCCGAAGCGCACAGACATCCAGACGATCATGATCATCGGCGCGGGGCCGATCGTCATCGGGCAAGCTTGCGAATTCGACTATTCCGGCACGCAGGCCTGCAAAGCGCTCAAGGCCGAGGGCTACCGGATCGTCCTGGTCAATTCCAATCCGGCGACGATCATGACCGACCCGGATCTGGCCGATCGCACCTATGTCGAGCCGATCACCCCGGAAATCGTCGCCAAGATCATCGAGAAGGAGCGCCACGCCGTTCCCGGCGGCTTCGCCCTGCTGCCGACGATGGGCGGCCAAACCGCGCTGAACTGCGCCCTGTCGCTCAAGAAAATGGGCGTGCTGGAAAAATTCGATATCGAGATGATCGGCGCGACGGCGGAAGCCATCGACAAGGCCGAAGACCGCGAGTTGTTCCGCAAGGCCATGACGAAAATCGGCCTGGACACTCCGAACTCGCACCATATCAAGACGCTGACGCAGGCGCTGGAAGCGCTGGACGACATCGGTCTGCCCGCCATCATCCGCCC
The DNA here is from genome assembly GCF_002937075.1 of Rhodoblastus sphagnicola. Taxonomy (GTDB): domain Bacteria; phylum Pseudomonadota; class Alphaproteobacteria; order Rhizobiales; family Beijerinckiaceae; genus Rhodoblastus; species Rhodoblastus sphagnicola. Next base: position 159,437 of record NZ_NHSJ01000134.1, on the reverse strand, counting down.
GTCCTTCACGCTGGGCGGCACCGGCGGCGGCATCGCCTACAACAAGGCCGAGTTCATCGACATTGTCGAGCGCGGCATCGACGCCTCGCCCACCAACGAGGTGCTGATCGAGGAAAGCGTCCTCGGCTGGAAGGAATATGAGATGGAGGTGGTCCGCGACAAGGCGGACAATTGCATCATCGTCTGCTCGATCGAGAACATCGATCCGATGGGCGTACACACCGGCGATTCCATCACCGTCGCCCCGGCGCTGACGCTGACCGACAAGGAATATCAGATCATGCGCGACGCCTCGCTGGCGGTGCTGCGCGAGATCGGGGTGGAGACCGGCGGCTCCAACGTGCAATTCGCCATCAATCCGGCCAATGGCCGCATGATCGTGATCGAGATGAACCCGCGCGTGTCGCGTTCGTCGGCGCTGGCGTCCAAAGCCACCGGCTTTCCCATCGCCAAGGTCGCAGCGAAGCTGGCCGTGGGCTACACGCTCGACGAAATCGCCAACGACATCACCGGCGGCGCCACCCCCGCCTCGTTCGAGCCGACCATCGATTACGTGGTCACCAAAATCCCGCGCTTCGCGTTTGAAAAATTCCCCGGCGCCGAACCCATCCTGACCACGGCGATGAAATCGGTCGGCGAAGCCATGGCGATCGGCCGCACCTTCGCCGAATCGCTGCAAAAAGCCCTGCGTTCGCTGGAAACCGGCCTGTCCGGTCTCGACGAGTTCGAGATCGACGGCATGGGCAAGGGCGACGACATGAACGTTTTGCGCGCAGCGTTGGGTACGCCCACGCCCGACCGCATCCTTGTGGTCGGACAGGCGCTGCGCATGGGCATGAGCGAGCAGGACATCTTTGAAGCCTGCAAGATCGACCCCTGGTTCCTGTCGCGCATCGCCGAGATCGTCGCGTTGGAAAACAAGGTCAAGACTTTTGGCCTGCCCAAGGACGCCGAGAATTTCCGCGCTTTGAAAGCCGCCGGCTTTTCCGACCTGCGCCTCGCCTCGCTCACCCGCCAGAACGAGGACGAGATCGCCGCGCTGCGGCGCGCGCTCGACGTGCGCCCGGTGTTCAAGCGCATCGACACCTGCGCGGCGGAATTCTTTTCACCCACCGCCTATATGTACTCGACCTACGAGACGCCTTTCGCTGGCGTCCCCGCCTGCGAGTCGCGGCCGAGCGACCGCAACAAGGTGGTGATTCTTGGCGGCGGCCCCAACCGTATCGGCCAGGGCATCGAGTTCGATTATTGCTGCTGCCACGCCTGTTTCGCACTGAGCGACGCCGGCTATGAAACCATCATGATCAACTGCAATCCGGAGACGGTCTCAACCGACTACGACACCTCGGACCGCCTCTATTTCGAGCCGCTCACCCGCGAGGACGTGCTGGAGATCCTCGCCAAGGAGCAGGAAAACGGGACGCTGCACGGGGTGATCGTGCAGTTCGGCGGCCAGACCCCGCTAAAACTCGCCAAGATTCTCGAAGACGCCGACATTCCGATCCTCGGCACCTCCGTCGAGTCCATCGACCTCGCCGAGGACCGCGACCAGTTCAAGCGCCTGCTCGACAAGCTCGGCCTCAAGCAACCGAAGAACGGCATCGCCTATTCGGTGGAACAGGCGCGCATGGTGGCCGGCGAACTCGACCTGCCGTTGGTGGTGCGCCCCTCCTACGTGCTGGGTGGGCGGGCCATGGCTATCATCCGCGACCCCGGCGAACTCGACGATTACCTGCTCGGCACTTTGCCGGGCCTGGTGCCGTCCGACGTGAAGACGCGCTATCCCAACGACAAGACCGGCCAGATCAACACGGTGCTGGGAAAAAATCCTCTGCTGTTCGACCGCTATCTCGTGGACGCCGTCGAAGTGGACGTCGATTGCCTTTGCGACGGCAAGGACGTGTTCGTCGCCGGCGTGATGGAACATATCGAGGAGGCCGGCATCCACTCCGGCGATTCCGCCTGTTCGCTGCCGCCCCGCTCGCTTTCGCCGGAGATCATCGCGAGACTGGAGGACCAGACCCGCAAGATGGCGCTGGCGCTCCATGTCGGCGGCCTCATGAACGTGCAATATGCGATCAAGGGCGGCGAAATCTACGTGCTCGAAGTCAATCCCCGCGCCTCGCGCACCGTGCCCTTCGTCGCAAAAGTGATCGGCATGCCCATCGCCAAGATCGCCTCGCGCGTCATGGCGGGCGAGAGCCTCGCCTCCTTCGCGCTGAAACCCTGGAAGGGCGGTCATGTCGGCGTGAAGGAAGCCGTGTTCCCCTTCGCGCGCTTCCCCGGAGTCGATACCGTGCTCGGCCCGGAAATGCGCTCGACCGGCGAGGTGATCGGCCTCGACCGCTCCTTCGACGTCGCCTTCGCCAAGAGCCAGCTCGGCGCCGGCGCCAAGGTGCCGACGTCGGGCGCCCTGTTCGTCTCGGTGCGCGAAACCGACAAGCTGCGCGTGCTCGACGCGGTCAAACTGCTCGCCAGCCTTGGTTTCAAGGTGCTGGCGACCGGCGGCACCGCCCGCTTCCTCAACGAACAGGGGATAAAGGCGCAACGCATCAACAAGGTGTCGGAAGGGCGCCCGCATGTGGTGGACGCCATCAAGAACGGCGGCGTGCAGCTCGTGTTCAACACAACCGAGGGCGCGCAAGCGCTCGCCGATTCGCGCTCGCTGCGCCGGGCCGCCCTGCTGCACAAGGCGCCCTATTACACCACGCTGGCGGGCGCGCTGGCGGCGGCGGAAGGCGTGCGCGCCTATCGCGCCGGCGACCTGGAGGTGCGGGCGCTTCAGGATTATTTCGACTGAGCGCGCCGCCGCCGCCGGCGGATTGCTTGCCGATGGCGGCGGAAAAAGATATCCAGTGTCCGATTTGGCGGGCGCGCAGCCGCCTTGTTTGGAAATATCGATTGTACGCAAAGGATGCGGAATGCCCCTTTTGGAATTCATAAAGGCAAAAAATTCAATTTCGAAACTTACGCTTGCCTTTGAAAGATCTTCGTCCTTCATTGAGCAGAAAAACTTATGGATCTGTGGTCTTTTTTCTCTGTTTTTGACTTTGAAGTTTTATCCAGGGTTGTTTTATTACGATGTCATTTGGCAAATAAACTGGGTTGAATATATCTGCAAGGCCATCAAGGCGCACACGCTCGCGTTCCCGCCAGACTTCTTTAATCAATGGCCGATCTGGAACGTTTTCATTCGAATTCCGCTCTTCCTTATAACCAAGGATTTCGGCATATTCATTTTACTCTCCGCATTTTTCTTCCTTTATTCGGTTCTTGAGCTTCATCGTAAGCTAGGCTACCCGAAGACATTCATTATCACCGCATCAATCTTTGTGTTTTCGCCTTTTGCGGGATGGATGATCCTGCATGGGCCACATCTGTTCGTCACCGCTTGCGTTTTTTGCTTTGTCAGCTGCCAGATCAGCGGAGCCTTCCGGCGCGCGCTGATCTTCGTCGGCGCGGCGATCCTCCTCCGCCCGGAAATGGCGCTGATTTTCTTCCTCTGCGCACTGCTTCTGATCCTAAGCAGACGCCTGCCCCCGAAGGCGGGAATGGCGACCTTGGCCGCTTGCGTCATCGCCGTGGCGGCTTCCCAGATCAAGGTTGGCCACGGTGGGCACATAAGAACGATGAACCTGGGTCCTTCGCTCGTCGGCCTTTATCTTCTTTCGCAAATCCCCGGGACATCAGCGCCCGTCGGCGACTTCGCCCCGGACAAGCCGGTAATCGACGCCACTTGCTCCTTGAACATGTGGTGCCAGGATCTTCAGAAAAGCGTCAATTGGGACAAGCTCTACGCCAGCCGCCTCTCCGGCATACTCCCCGGCGTCGGGCGTATCATTGCTGAAAATCCCAGGGAAGCCGCCGCGTTGATGGCGGAAAGAACGAAGATCTTCCTGTTTCGACGGCTGAGCCTCGCGGAACTCGGCCGCCCCGACATGCTGAAATTTGCAAATTCCAAAGTCATTCAGAACTCCCTGACCGATAACGTCGTATCGCTCGTCAGCCGCCATCAGTCGTTCTATAATTCCGCTCTCGGGGCGATCTATATCCCCATCGTCTTCATGCTTTTGCCGTTCGTGTTCGCCATACCGCTGAGAAGCGGGCGCATTTTCGTGACCAGCCTCGCGCTGGCGATCTCGACGCTGTGCTTCACGCTGGTCTATCCGACCGACGAAATCCGGTATTACTTCCCCGAAATCGCCTGGATGATTGTTCTGGCCCCCGCGAGCATGGCGAGCCTCGCGCTCATGGTGGCGCGAAGGCTTTCGTCCCCGCGACCTCGCCAACCCGCGCAAGATCGCGATCTCGTTCCGGGACCAACATCATGACCGCCACGCCGCCGATGTCCTCTCCGCAAATCGCCGCCGATCCGACGCAACCGCAGCCCGCTCGCCTTGCGGACTACATCGCCATCGCCCGGCTCGATCACAGCACCAAGCATATCTTCATCGCGCCGGGCCTTGTGCTCGCCTATCTCCTCCGAGGCGTCCGGGTCGAGAACCTCCCGGTCTCGCTCGCGCTCGGGCTGCTGACCGCAGTCTGCATCGCCTCGGCCAATTATGTCATCAATGAATATCTCGACCGGGAGTTCGACCGGCATCACCCGACGAAATCGCTCCGCTCCGCGGTCCAGCGCGCGATGGACGGTCGGATCGTCGTCGCGGAATGGCTGGCGCTCGCCGGCCTAGGCCTGACCTTCGCCGCATGGCAAAGCCCGCTCATGCTGATCATCGCCGGATTGTTCGCGGCGCAGGGCCTTGTCTACAACGTCGCCCCGATCCGCAGCAAGGACAAGGCCTATCTCGATGTCATTTCGGAATCGGTCAACAATCCGCTGCGCCTGACGATCGGCTGGGCGATTATCGATCCGACTTCCCTGCCGCCGGCCTCGCTGATCCTGGCTTATTGGTTCGGCGGCGCCTTCCTGATGGCCGCCAAGCGTCTGTCCGAATACCGCGAGATCGGAGAATCGCACGGCCCCGACCTCCTGGCCCGCTATCGCGCAAGTTTCGCCCACTACACTGACGCCACACTGACCGCGTCCTGCATCGCCTTCTCGCTGCTGTCGGTCGCCTGTCTCTCCATTTTCCTGGTCAAGTACCGCATCGAATACATTCTGGTGGTGCCCTGCGTGGTCGCCCTATTCACCTTCTATTTCATCATGTCGGTCGAACCGGATTCTTCCGCGCAGAAGCCGGAAAGGCTGTTTCGCGAGCCTACTCTGATGGCGCTTGTCGCCCTGCTTGTGATCGTGTTCCTCATCGCCAGCGTGTTCCACATTCCCCTGCTCGACCAATTCGTCGAACAACATTTCATAGTCGTGCGGTGATGACGGCGCTGGACTGGAGCCGAATCCGGCTGGTCGCGTTCGATGTGGACGGAACACTTTACGACCAGCGGGCCTTGCGGCTGAGAATGGCGTGGGAGATCGCCTCGCACGCCCTGGCGACACAGTCGATGCAAACCCTGCGCATTCTTCGCCGTTACCGGTCGCTTCGCGAGACCCTTGGCGACGCGGAAATCGAGGGCTTCGAACCCATCCTGATCGCCAGGACGGCGCGGGAGGCCGGCGTCGGCGAAGCCGACGTCCGCGGGGTCGTCGGGGAGTGGATCGAGCGGCGCCCACTCGCGCATCTCGCCGCCTGCCGATACGCCGGCGTCCGGGAACTCTTCCTTGCCTTGAAGAGCCGCGGCATCTTGATCGGCGTGTATTCCGATTATCCCGCGCGCGAAAAACTCGAAATCCTGCAATTGCGAGCCGATCTCGTCGCCTGCGCGACCGACACCCACATTGGCGTCCTCAAACCTAATCCGCGCGGTCTTCAAGTCTTGATGCGCGAGGCCGGCGTTGCTCCCGAGGAGACGCTTATGGTGGGCGACCGCGTCGATCGCGACGCGGAAGCCGCCCGCCGCGCGGGAGCGCTAGCCGCGATCAGGTCCAGCCGGCGATTACCCGGACTCGTCACCTTTGCAAACTACACGGACAAGCTGTTCCCGCCGGCCCTCGCGCCGTGACCGACGCCCGCCCCCAGAGTTGACCTGCCGCCGGGAATGTACGATGGTATCTGCCCTCTTGCAGAAAGCCGACGCGCCCCACCGGGGCGCGTTGCGCGTTTGATCCCCGGCGCGTCCGCGGACGGCCCGAAACGAAAGACGTAAGGATGGAAAAGCTGCCCATGACCGCCGCCGGCTTCTCCGCACTGGAAGCGGAATTGAAGCATCGCCAGCAGGTGGAGCGGCCGCGCATCGTCGAGGCCATTTCGGAAGCCCGCTCCCATGGCGACCTGTCCGAAAACGCCGAATATCACGCGGCAAAGGAATCGCAGTCTCTGAACGAAGGCCGAATCGCCGAACTCGAGGACAAGATCGCCCGCGCGGAAATCATCGACGTCAGCAAGCTGTCGGGAAACAGTGTGAAGTTCGGCGCGACGCTCACGCTGATTGACGAGGACACCGAGGAAGAAAAGCGCTACCAGATCGTCGGCGACACGGAAGCCGACGTGAAATCTGGCCGCATCTCCGTTTCCTCGCCGATTTCGCGGGCGCTGATCGGCAAGAAGGTCGGCGACACCGTCGAAGTCAACACGCCAGGCGGCGGCAAGAGCTACGAGATCCTCAAGGTCGAATTCATCTAAATCTCGTCGGCGCGCCCACCCCGCACGATTGCCCGAGGCAGCGCGACGGCTCCGTGGGAATGCGGGGCCGCCATCCGCAGGGGCGATGCGCGCGAACCTGCTTTTTTTTCGCGCCATGCCCGCGATCTGCAATGGTGGGGTTAAATTGTCCCGCCGCGCCCATTCATCCTCCTGCTTATTCAATAAACCCTTGTTTTTTAGATAGCTTCAAAAACCAACGCCCCGCAGCGCGCATCGGCGTATCGCCCCGGTCTGCAACCGGGGATCACAGCCGTCGGTTGCATTCGCCCCTGTCACCGCGCGCCGACGGCATCAAGCTCGCTCCAACTTTCGTCTATTCTTTCAGGAGTTAGGGCGCTGCCACGGTAATTCAACGCGACACGCTGTATACACCTTTTGGTTGTATTTTTTACCATTTGATCAAAATGCGCGAAACGTCCACGAAAACGAGCGCGAACTTAACCACGACCGTGTGGGTATTCCCGCAGATCACCAGAACAAGAACACAACAGAATTCTTAATACATTGTTTAGATTTAGCTTTTGACCACCCTTCCAAGGGGGCGCACGTTCGTTCCTGCGCGTGTCAAGGCCCGTTCAGCGCAATCTCGCAACCGCAGCAAATTTTCGATTGGCAAAACCGCCGAGCTGATGTTACCAAAAGTAAAGGATAGCTGCTGCAAGGTGAATGTTGCGGATGCTATACCTGCGGTTGTAATGCCTATCAGGAGGTTGTATTGGCGCAAGCGCCGCAAGAGCAGGAAACGACAATCACGGTCAACCGTGGTCTGATCCTTTTGCGTTATGCGACTGGCGCCACGAGCGGCCCCTCTCCATTCGCCTTCGTCAAGCCGACGGCGGCGAGCGCTGCCTTTATCGAAGTCATTTCAGCACCCGGCGTCGTCACAGGATACCTCTCGGAGCCGGGCGATTTCGTCATCGTTCGCGCCGAACAGATCGGTCAACTCCTCGTGAAGATCGTCGCGAAGACGCTCGGCGACCCGCTTGAAGCGTCCTTCCGGATCGAGCCGTTGGGTGGAGATCAGCCCGCCCCCCAGGTGGCGCAGACCATGCCCCCGGCCGCTCGGGGCGCCCCGATCCTTCTCGCGCACGTATCGCGGCGCGGCGATGTTCAGACGACGCTTGGCGCATGGATCGCCGGCCCTGAAGCGCCGGCGCCGATTGAAGGCCTGGAGGTGCGCGGCGCGCTGCCGGATGGACTCTCGCTCGAACTTCAACCCCTGCTCGCCACCAATCCGCCGCGCTGGCTGGACTGGGCTGGCCCGGGACATTTTGTCGGCACGCGATGCCGCGCGCTACCGCTCGCGGGCCTACGCCTGCGCCTGTCGGGCGCGGCCGCCGAGAATGCCGAGATCGTCGTCAACGCTCTTTTCTTGGGATCTCCCGTGATGAACCGGCGTGGCCGCGAAGTCGAAATCGTCAGCGCGGCGGGCGTCGATCCGCTGGTCGGTCTGCGTGTTGAATTGGTCGCGACCACGGTGGGGGACGCCACGATCGCTGGTTGGGCTCCGGTAGCGCGACCGCAAGAGTCGAAACTAAAGGTTTTCCGCGCGACAGCGAATGGCTGAGCGCGAATTTTTGGGCATGTAAGCTAAAAAGCGGGGGCGGCTGTGGCTTTTACTTATAACTTGGACAAATCAGGCCTTGAGCACTATCTTGGCGTTACAGTCAATGGCTTGACGCAGCAACTCATCGAGCAGGCTTTGACTGCCGGCGGTCTTCAGCCGGCGTCGGGAAAGCCCCTCACGGTGATCTTGGATACGGACGGCGCGCCGGCGACGCTGACGAGTCCCGGCCAGCTGTTCATCGCCGATGACCCGAACAAGTCCCAGATTTCGGTGACTGACACAGCCGGCGGAAATGTCATCGTGATAGGCGATTTCGCCGACACGCTGAACATCGACAATTACGGACCGTTGATGGACACCGTCTACGGCGGCAGCAATAACTTCGAAACCATCAAGCTTGGCGCTGGCGCTTTCTTGGCGGTCGGCGGCGCGGGCGTGCTGGAGACGATCACCGCCGGTTCGGGATTTGACAACATTTACGGAGGCGCCGCCGGCCGCACCTTCATCCAGGCTGGTTCGGGCAGCGGCTACTATGGCGGCGACACCTCGGCGTCGGCCGCTTATTCCTATGACACTATTGTGGCGGGGACGGGCTCCGGCCAAATTCTTGGCGTCGCCGACGGTCACAATGTGCTCTATGGCACGCAGATCGGCGCGACGGTGGCCTCGGCTGTGCGGAACATCCTCTGGGGCGGAGCCGGAACCGACACGCTCTATGGCGGCGGCCACAGCGAAATCCACGCCGGCCGCGGAACGGAATCTCTTGCGGGTGGCCTTTGGACGGGTTCGTCCGATACGTTGGTCGCCGGTTCCGGTTTGGACACGCTCAGCGCCTCGGCGGGCAATAACCTGATCATTGGCTACAACACCGACAATATTGAAAACATCAGCGACTCGAGCAAGGGCAAGGTCTGGCAGACGGGCTCGAACACGATCTTGACGGGTTCGGGCAACGACACCGTTTATGGCGGCGGTCACAGCGTGATCGACACGGTCAACGACACCCTGCACGCCGGTGGCGGCTCGGCCACGATCTGGGCTGGGAGGTTCGCGAGCTCGGCCGATACGATCAACGCCGGCATTGGGGACACTTGGGTCGGCCTCGGCCAGGGCAACAACTCGATCCACGGCGGCAGCGGATCGCTCATCGCCTGGACCGGCACGGGACACGACACGATCACCTTGGGCTCCGGCTCCGATACGATCGGCGTGGCCAGCGGCAACGCCAGCATCGTCGGCGGCACGGGACACGACACGATCTTCTACTCGACCAACGCCAATTCGACGATCGTCGGCGGCTCGGACACCAAGATCGATATCGTTTCGCCTCTGGCGAACGGCGGCATAAATTCAACGGTCACCTCGGGCGGGGCCACTACCTTGACGTTCAGCACCGGTCATACACTCACCTTCTCCAATGCTACGTACAGCATCGTCGCGGAAGCGACCATTCCGGGCGCGACCAAGGTCTGATCGACGCCGACCAACACAGAAAACGCCGCGCGATCATCGCGCGGCGTTTTCATTTCAGACTTGCCCAAGTTAACGTTCACCCAAGTTAACTTTCATCCGCGACCAATCTATCTTTTACGGGGAAATGCTCTAATCAAGAGTCGCAAGGACCGCTTCGCGGCCCTCGCGAGACGAGCAGGATGCAGATCTTATTTGTTCATAACAACTTTCCCGCGCAATTTCGGGGACTCGCGGGAGAGCTGGCCAGATCGCCCGACCATCGCGTTGTCGCCGTTGGTTCGCAAACCGCGCAGGACATCCCAGGCGTGGAACTGCTGCGCTATCGGATGCCATTCTTCAATGTGTCGCAGACGCATCCCTTCGCCCGCCGCCTCGATGTCGAAGGCCGCCGCGCCACGCAGATCCTTTACGTCCTGAGCGAATTGCGCGCCAAGGGCTTCGTTCCCGACCTGATCGTCGGCCATTGCGGCTGGGGCGAGACCCTGCCCCTGCGGGCCTTTTTCCCCTCGGCGAAAATCGCTGTTTACTGCGAATTCTATTACCGTCCGGAAGGCCAGGACATTCATTTCGATCCCGAAGATCCAAAATTCGGCGTGGACGGAGTCGTCACGCTTCATTGCAAGAATGCGGCGACGCTGCTGTCGCTGGTCGACGCCGATCTCGGCCTGTCGCCGACGTCATGGCAGAAACAGACCTATCCCACCGAATTCCATTCCAAGATTCAGGTTGTCCACGAGGGCGTGGACGGCGAACAGTTGCAGCCGGACGCCAATGCGCAGTTCGAACTTCCCGGCGGCCGGGTGCTGCATCGCGGCGACGAGATCGTGACCTTCATCGCCCGCAATCTCGAACCCATGCGCGGCTATCATGTCTTCATGCGCGCGCTTCCATCGATCCTCGCCGCGCGTCCCAACGCCCATGCGGTCATCATAGGCGGCGACGATGTGTCCTACGGAGCCTCTCCCGAGGAGGGCAAGAGCTGGAAATCGATCTATCTCGACGAGGTCGCCGGTCAACTGGACCTGTCGCGCGTGCATTTCTTGCCGCCGCAACCCTATGACCGCTTCGTCGAACTGCTCAAGACCACGACGGTCCACGTCTATCTCACCTTTCCCTTCGTGCTGTCCTGGTCGATGATCGAGGCCATGGCGCTCGGCTGCGTCGTTGTCGGCTCCGATACGCCGCCGGTGCGGGAGGCGATCACCGACGGAGTTGACGGGTTGCTGACGCCGTTCCACGACCCCGTCGCCCTTGCCGAAAAGGTGACTCGTATCCTGGCCGCTCCGGGCGAGTACGCGGAGCTGGGGACCGCGGCGCGCGAGACGGCCCTGGCGCGCTACGACAGGAAGGATTGCCTGCGTCAGGCGATGCAGATCCTCGGGCTGCCCTCCGCGGCGCCCGAACCCTCCCCGCCCGGCGATGGGATCGAAGCCTCCGAGCGTCCGGAAGACCGCACAGCCCCCTTCATTGTTCGGCGCGGACGCAGCGCCCCGGGCGCAACTCAAGAGGACGTCGGATGACGGAAAGCGTGAAGAGAACCATCCTGAACGCGGGCTCCGGTCCGCGCAATTCGGGTCGCATTCCCCAAATCTTCGCCCCGCAGGACTGGTCCGAGATCCGGCTCGACATCGTTCCCGCCAACGAGCCCGACGTGCTCGGCTCCATCGTGGACATGCGGGCGCTCATCCGCGACGCGGCGGTCGATGTGGTCTATTCCTCGCACGCGATCGAGCATCTCCACGCCCACGAGGTCATTCCCGCCTTCCGCGAATTTCGCCGGGTGCTCAAGCCGGGCGGCTTCGCCTTGGTGACCTGCCCCAGCCTGATCGCCATCGCCCGGTTCATCCTCGAGAAGGGTGCAGAGGCAGTCGCCTACCAGTCCCCGGCCGGCGCCATCCGCCCGATCGACATGCTGTACGGCCATAGCGAACTCATCGCCAATGGCGCGCATTACATGGCCCACAACACCGGCTTCACCGCGCAGCGGCTGGGTCGCATCGCGATGAACGCGGGATTTTCCGAAGTGCGCGTTATCGAAGGCAAGTACTTCGACATCTGGGGCTTGCTGATGACGCCGGGAACATCCTGGGAGGCGCTGACGCGTCTGTTCGCCGGTTCGATGCTCGAACCCTTCCTGACCCTGGGTCAGGAGGAGAAGGTTTCGTCAGCCGAACCCGCGTCGCACCCATACCAACGCTAGAGCAAGTTCGGCGAACTCCCTTTCACCGAACTTGCTCTAGATCTTTGGTTTTGCGCATATTCTTTTCCGAAAACCGCGCACACTTTTCGGGGATATGCGTTAAGCGGGATTTTTCTTTTTCCGCGTTTTCCCGATGCGAACCCGCCGTGAAAACGCCCTGAGAGACTGAAGTGGACGGCGACTCCCTGTTTATTGACCGCGCGGACCATGGCGAGGCGCTGGCGAGGCTGGCCGCGGAGCATTTGCGGCGCGGCGATTTCGCCAGCGCTTTCCGCTTCGCCGACCGGCTCTGCCGCGTCGGCCAGGCCAGCGCGATCGATATCCTGCTGCGCTCCGAGGCGGCGCGCGGCGCGGGGTTCGAAGACCTCGCCGATGCCGATCTCGCCCGCGCGTTCGACCTCGACCCCACCCACCGCACCGTGCTGCGCTTCGTGCTGCAAAGGGGCGGGCGACAGGAAAAATTGGCGTCCGCGCGCGCGCTGATCGACGATCCCGCCTGCGACCCCGACCTGCTGCGGGTCGCGCTCGCCGAAGCGTTCACCGGCGGCGCGAAAGCGGTCCTGAATCTGCGACCCGTCGCGGGACGCCTGAGGGGCTGGGCGGTCTGGCGCGCGGAAGATCAACCCGATCTGTTGGAATTGCGCGACGAGTCCGCCGCCGCTCCTTTGGCGGCGGACCCACTCCATGTGCTTCGCCAGGACGGCCTCGACGCTGCGGACCTGTCCTTGGACGCCACCGGCCTGCGCCGCGTCGCGCTTGGAATCGGCGACCGCGAAATCGCCTGCTGGTCGTCGGCGCCGCCGCCCCCCCCTCCGCTCGACCGCGCGCCGGAAACCGCGAAACTCTGGATCGTCGTTCCCGTCTATGAGGATTTCGAGGCGACCCGCGCCTGCCTGATGGCGACGATGGCGCAACTCGACGACGCCCGCGCGCGACTGGTGGTCGTCGATGACGCCACCCCGAACGCCGCCCTGAGCGGCTGGCTCGACATCACCGCAGCGACGGGGCGGCTGGAGCTGATCCGCAATCCGGTCAACCTTGGCTTCGCCGCCTCGGTCAATCGCGCGCTGCCGCAGTGTCGCGGCGGCGACGTCATTCTGCTCAACGCCGACACACTGCCTCCGCCCGGCGCGTTCGCGCGACTCGCCGCCCTGTCGCGCGCGGCGCCGGACGTCGGCGCGCTGACGCCTTGGTCGAACAACGGCGAAACGTGCAGCTTTCCCGCGCCCAACGCCAGCGCCCCGATGCCGCGCGAAAGCGAAATCGCCCGGTTGGACGCCCTGGCGCGGAAAGCCAATGGCGATCTGTTGATCGACCTGCCCAATGGAATCGGCTTCTGCCTGTACATCACCCGCGCCTGCCTCGACGCGGTGGGTCCGCTGCCGGAAATTTACGGACGCGGCTATTACGAGGATGTCGAGTTCTGTTTGCGGGCGCGCGAAAAAGGCTTTCGCATCGTCTGCGCCGCCGGGGTCTATGTCGGCCATGCCGGCGCGCTGTCGTTCGGGGCGGACAAGCGCCGGCTGGTGACGCGGAACATGCAAGTGCTCAGGACCCGCTTTCCGCATCACGAGGCCGAATGCGCCGCCTTTCTGCGCGCCGATCCGTTGCGCGCGGCGCGGGGGGCCATGGAGCGGCTCGACGCGCCGCGCCGCCCGTTGCGGCTGATCGTGGCCGCGCTCGGCGCCTGCGCGATCGAGGCGCAAGCCGAAGCGCGCGGCTTCGCGCCGGACGCGCCGAAGCCGCTGCTGTGTCTTTACGACCCCATGCGCCAAACTGTGGCGCTACGCGGTCCCCAGGGCCGGACTCCGCAGTCGCTCGAATTCGACCTCAGCGACGCGCGCGGCGTCGCCGCGCTCGGCAAATGGCTGTTTCGCCTGCGTCTGACCGGGATCACCCTGTTCTTTTCGACCGCCTTGCCCGAGGCGCTCGTCGCCATGCTCCCCGCTCTGGGGGAGATGGAGCTGGTGATCGCCGATCTCGAATGGTTCGCGCGGCCGCCCCGACCCGACGGCGGCTGCGCACAACCCTTGGACGCGATCCCCTGCCCGTCTTGCGCCCACGCGCTGTCCGACTCGCGGGACACGGCGGATCGACTGCGGACCTGGCAGGACGCCGCCAGGCACGGCGCGCCGCTGCGTCCGCTCGACCGCATGGGCGCCTTTGTGGCGCAACGGCTGTTTCCCGAGGCTCGGCGGCTTCCGCCGCCGGACCTCGCCGCTTTCGCGCCGAATGCGACGGGCGGACTTGTGCTCGGCCTGCTGTCGCCGCTCCCCGACGCCGGCGCCGATTCGCTCATCCTTGCCTTGGCGCAGGCGCTGCGCCGGCGCGGCGATCCCGTCCTGCTTGTCGTGTTCGGAGTCTGCCTCGACGAATTCGCGGCGATGGCGCCGGGCAATGTGCTGGCGACCGGGCCAGTGGGCGACGACGAACTGGCGCGGCTGGTCCAAGCCCATGACGTCACCGAACTGATGTCCTGTTCGCGGACGCGATTCCTGGGCCGACTCGACGCGCTGGCGGCGGCCAGCGGCCTGGCGCGGGCCGGTTTCGACTGGTCTTCGGGCGCCCTGCCCTTCCACGAAGCGGATCTCGCGCTCGATCCGCGCCTGTGCGACCGCAAGGCGGCCGAATGCGTGGCCGACTGGCTCCAGTCGCGCCGCGCGGTTGACTTGCGCGCCGCAGCGAAGGACGAAAGCGCATGAGCGATGTCACCCAGACGATCAAGGCGGCCCTGATTCTCCTGTCCGACGATCGGGTTGGCGGCTACGCCTTCGACGCGGGAATCCCCCACCGGCGCCTCGCCGTGGACCTGCTCGTGGATGGCCGCCCGGCCGGGCTGGCGCGCGCGGACCTCTACGACTCCGGTCTCGCGCGCGAACAACAGGGCGACGGCTGCCACGGTTTCGCATTCGCGCTGCCGGCGGGCGCGCTGGCGCAGGCGCGGCGGCTGGAGCTGCGGCTCGCCAATGGCGATGACGCGCTCGCCTGTCTCGACGCCCCCTTCGTCGCCGCGCAACAGGGGGGATTGGAGGGTGAGGCGCGCTGGCTCGGCGGTCTCCGCCTCAACGGCTGGTTCGGCGCCGGCGTCGCGGAGGGCCGGGTCCGCGCCTTGGTGGAAGGCCAGGTGGTGGCCGAAGCGCCCGCGTCGAGCTGGGTTCACATCGACGACGGCCCGCGCGCCCGCCCCCGCCGCGCCTTCGACCTGTTCCTGCCGGAAAGCCTCGCCGATGGCCGCGCCCACCAGGCGCGCGTGATCGACGACAATGGCCAGGAGCTTCCGGGCAGCCCGGTGTTCTTCGCCGCTTTCGCCGACGGACTGGCGCGCTTCATTCGCGACGGCGCCGATCTCGACTCGCAGCGCCTTCGCGCGGAATTTTTCGACGAGATCATGCCGCAATCCCTGCCCTTCACTGCGATTGGCGACTGGCGGCGGCGGTTCGCGCCGAAGATTCCGCGCGAGATCGAACCGGCGCCGATCGCCATCGTGCTGGTTGGCGAGGACGGCGCGCAGGAAAGCCTGGAGACGCTGGAGGCGCAGGAGAGCTGCGACTGGCTCGCGGCCGTGCTGGACGGCGGCGGCGCGGCGCGGTTCAACGCCGCCAACCTGATCCAGTACCTCGAACAGGACGCGAGCGCCTGCGACATCATCGTCTTCGCCCTTGGTGGAACCCTGTTCGAGCCGGGCGCCCTGACGGCTTTCGCGGCGGCGCTGAGAGCTTTTCCCTCGGCGCCCTGGGCCTATGCGGACTTCACACTGACCGCCGCCGACGGCGGCGAGTGGCCGGTCGCGCTGCCCGCCTTCGATTACGAACGCCTGCTCGAACAGGGCGCGGGCGCGCTGCTGTTCGCCGCGCGCCGCGATTTTGTGCGCGCGGCGCTGCGGGTCGGGGCGGACTCCCTGTTCCGGCTCTGCAATTTCGCCTTCGACGGGCGCCGCGCGCGCGGCCCGCGCCAGTCGGTTCCTCTCGCCCTCACGCCGGTCCACATTCCCGGCTTCCTCGCGCGCCTGCCGCGCCTGGACACCCGCGCCATGGCGCCGGCGCTGATGCAGGCGGCCAAGGCGCATTTCGACGCGCGCCAGGCGCCGGCGCGGATCGACCCCGCCGTCGGTTTCACCTTCCCCCGCCTCAAGCTGGCGCGCCAGCCCGCGTCCGGAAAAGTCTCCATTCTCATCCCCACCCGCGACCGCGTCGACCTGCTCAAACCCTGCATCGACTCGCTGTTCGCCACACTGGATCTCGCGCCGCACGAGATCATCGTGCTCGACAATGAATCGGGTCAGCGCGAAACGCTGGACTATTTCGAGGAAATCGTCGCAAAGGGCTTGCGGGTGTTCCGCGTCGGCGGCGCGTTCAATTTTTCCGCCATCGTCAACGCCGGCGCCGCCGTGGCCACGGGGCAATACCTGCTGCTGCTCAACAACGACGTCGAGGCGCTGCAAAAGGGCTGGCTGGACGAGATGCTCGGCCGCATGGCCGAGCCCGACGTCGGCGCGGTCGGCGCGCATTTGCTGTGGCCGAGCGGCGTGGTCCAGCACGGCGGCGTCGTGCTCGGCCCCCGTCTCGCCGCGACGCACGCCTTCAACGATCGCGTCGATGGCGATCCAGGCTATGCCGACATGCTGCTCGCCGCCCATGAATGCAGCGCCGTGACGGGCGCCTGCCTCTTGACGGAGAAGCGGCTGTTCGACGCCGCCGGCGGGTTCGACGCCCTGAACTTCCCGATCAATTTCAACGATGTCGATTTTTGCCTGAAATTGCGGGCGCAAGGATTGCGGGTCGTCCAGACGCCGCACGCCCGCCTGCTGCATCGCGAATCCGCCTCGCGCGGCAAGGATGAAACGACGGACGCGTCGCGGCGCATGCAACGCGACCTGCGCAACCTGCGCGCGGCCTGGGGCGACGCGCTGGTGGCCGATCCGTCCTACAGCCCGCTGCTTTCGCTCGATCCCATCCCGTTCAGCGCGCTGGCCTGGCCGCCGCGCGCCGCCGCGCCGCGCCAACCGGGCTTCCCGCGCCGGCGCGTCGTCCCTCCCGGCTTCTGACCATGGCAAACACCTGCGGCATTATCGCCATCGCCCGATGTCGCCGCCATTCATCTTCCATTCAGCCAGCGCAACGCCATGATGTGGACATCATCGGGGTGCTTCGAATCCCGGCTCGAATGGAATTGGAAGACCATTGAATATCATGCTCTCCAGTGAACGACTCATCGAATCCCTCGCGCCGGATCGGGGTTTGGCCGAACCTGTCTACAAGCAGATGGCGCGCGCCTTCAACAAGATGCTGGAGACCGGCGAAATCGGCGAGGGACAGAGCCTGCCGGCCGAGCGCCTGCTCGCCGAAAAGCTCGATCTCAGCCGCACCACCGTGCGCCGGTTCTACGAGGAATTGCGCAAGGACGATCTGCTCAGCACCAGCCGGCGCAGCGGCGCTGTGACCAAGGCCCCGCCGCGGCTGTCGCCGCGCATGGGCCGTCTCAAGGGGTTTACCGACGAAATGCGCGAACTGGGCGTGGAGGCGTCGACGCGCGTGCTGTCGCGCGACATCGTCCGCGACCGGGTGATCGCCTCGGTGTTCAACCGGCCGTCCACCGCGCATTTCCTGAAACTGGTGCGGTTGCGGCTCGGCGACGGCGCGCCGCTGTCGCGCGAGATCGCCTGGTTCGACCTGACGCTCGCGCCCGACATGGCCGACTGGAATGTCGAGGGCTCCGCCTATCACCAGCTTTCTCATGTCTGCGGCGTCCGGTTGGGCGAGGCCGAACAGAGCATCGAGGCGGTGCTGAGCAGCGACGAGGAAAACGCCGCCTTCGGCTTCGAAACGCCGCAGCCCTGCCTGCTGATCAAGCGCAAGACCCGCGCGACGTCCGGCCAGATCGTCGAATATGTCGAGGGCACGTTCCGAGGCGATTCCTATACCTACCGGCTCAATCTGGAGCCGTGGTCCACCAACTGACGGGCGAGGAAATCCGCGACCTCTTCCGCGCGCGGCAGCGTGTCGAACACGCCTGTTTTAGCGGCGACGATGGCGCCGCAAGCGTTGGCCCTGGTCAGCGCGGCGTCGAGCGTTTCGCCCGCCGCAAGGGCTGACACCAGTCCGCAGCCGAAGGCGTCGCCGGCACCCGTCGCGTCGATCTGGTCGATGGCGAAGGCCGGGGCCACATGACAGGCGTCCCCCTTGAGCGCCACGGCGCCGCGCTCGGCCAGGGTGACCACCAGCAAGGCGCCGCGCCAGCCGCGCCGGCGCGCCAGTTCGGGAAGTTTTTCCGCGTAGACCTCGGCCGGAGCGCCCGCCGCGTCAAGATTCAGAAAATCCATCGCCTCGGGTTCGTTGACCACGAGGATGTCGGTCAGCGCCAGCAGTTCCTCGGTCGGTTCGCGCCAGGGCGAGGGATTGAGATAGGTGGCGCGGCCCGCCGTCTTGGCGATGCGGAAGGCGGCCAGGATCGGCTCATCCGGCGATTCGAATTGCGCGAGGCAGAAGGCGGCGGCCTCGATGTTGTCGCGGGCGCGCGCGACATGGGTCTCGTCCAGCAACGCATTGGCCCCCATATAGGCCACGAGCATGTTGCCGCCGTCGGGCGCGATCAGCCCGACGCCAAAGCCCGAGGCCGCCGCGACGCCGTGGACATGGTCCGTGGCCATGCCGATCTCGCCGAGCAGCCGCGTCACGGCGCGCCCCGGCGCATCGTCGCCGACCGCGACCAGCAGATCGGTCGCGACGCCGAGGCGGTGCAGGCCAACCGCGAGATTGAGGCCCTTGCCGCCATGGTCATGGAAATAGCCGGTCGCCGCGGCCGTCTGGGCCGCCTGGGGCAACGACGGAACGAACAGGAAATTGACGCTGATGTAATTGCCGACGACGAAAGCCCGCATGCCCCATCTCCCCTTCGTTGAAGCCTCTTGGTTGAGGCCTCTTGGCTGATTTGGAGCCTAGCTTTGCTCAAGATCAAATAACATCCAACTGTCGAAGGGGAAGCGCGCTGGGAAGGCGTGACTTCGCGCCGCATCCCGCCCGGCGACAAAGCCGGTTTCGCCTCTTCGTCAAAGCGCGCAAGCCGTGATAAGGAAGGCGAACCCAGGAAAGGCCCATGTCGCAGCACCCTTTCGCCCGTTTCATCGCCATCCTCGGACGCGGCCGCAATCTGTCGCGCGCCCTCGCCGTCGAGGAGGCCGAGGAGGCGATGGCCATGATCCTCGCCGGCGACGTGCTGCCCGAGCAGATCGGCGCCTTCCTGATGCTGCTGCGCGTCAAGGAGGAAAGCCCCGCGGAAATCGCGGGTTTCACGCGCGCTGTGCGTAAAACCCTGCCGGCGGGTCTGGCCGGCGCCGACATCGATTTCTCCTCCTATGCCGGCAAGAAGCGACAATTGCCCTGGTTCCTGCTCGCCGCCTTCTGTCTGGCGCAATCCGGGCGAAAAGTGTTCATGCATGGCTGCGACGGCCATACTCCGGGCCGGCTCTACACCGGCGAAGTTTTGCATGCCCTCGGCGTCGCGCCGGCGCGCGACCTCGCCGAAGCCGGCGCGATGTTGGCGCGGCGCAATTTCGCCTATCTCGATCTCGCCGCGATCAGCCCGCCGCTGGCGCGCATGATGGGTTTCAAGGCGATCCTCGGCCTGCGTTCGCCGGTCCACACCCTCGCGCGCATGATCAATCCCTTTGCGGCGCCCTGCCTGCTGCAAGGCGTTTTTCATCTGAACTACATGGCGACCCATCGCGGCGCCGCCGAGATTCTGGGCGAGACCAACATGATCGCGTTTCGCGGCGAGGGCGGCGAAATCGAGCGCCGTCCGGCAAAACCCTGCGAGACGCTCGGCCTGCGCGACGGCGTTCCGTTCGAGGAGCGCTGGGAGCCGCTGATGGAGGAGCCGAGGCAATCTCCTGACGACGACATGGACCCAAAACATCTCGTCGCGGTCTGGCGCGGCGAAACAAACCCCTATGCGGAAGCCGCCATCACCGGCACCATGGCGCTGGCGCTGAAAACCAGCGGCGCGGCGCCGGACCAGGTTTCCGCGCAGGCGCTGGCGACGCGGCTCTGGAGCGCCCGCGACTGCGGCGCATGGATGAAACCCTGACATGGACCGGCAGCCTCTCTTCCTCACGTTAAAAGGCCGGCGCATCGCCGTCGTCGGCAATGGCCCCATCGCCGCGCGCCGCGCCGCCACCCTGCTCTCCGGCGGCGCCGAGGTCGTGGTGTTCGCGCAAAACCCCTGCGAGGAGTTTTCGGCCCTCGATGCTTTTACACGGGGCGATCTGACCGCCGACGACGCCTTCGCCGGCTGCACCCTGTGCTATGTCGCGCCGGACGGGGACGAGCCGCCAGACGCGGCGCTGCTGGTGCGGGCGCGAACAGCCGGCGCGCTGGTCAATGTCACCGATCACCCTGATATCAGCGATTTCATCAATCCGTCCGTGCTCGACCGTTCGCCGCTGATCGTCGCCATATCGACCGGGGGCGAGGCGCCTTTGCTCGGGCGCATCCTGAAGGCCCGGCTCGAAACCCTCATCCCCGCCGCTTACGGCCGGCTGGCGACGCTGGCCGGCGAAGGCCGCGCCGCGCTCGCCGACAAGCTTTCGAGCCATTCGGCGCGGCTGCGCTTCTGGGAGCGCTTTTACGACGGCCCGGCGGTGGAAATGGCGCTGGCCGGCGACGAGGTCGGCGCGCGCGCCATGCTCGACCATGAAATCTGGCGGACGCGGCCCGATGGCTCCTCCCCGGACCATGACGTCAGGGGCGAGGTCTATCTGGTCGGCGCCGGGCCGGGCGATCCCGATCTCCTCACCTTCCGCGCCTTCCGGCTGATGCAGAAGGCCGATGTCGTGCTCTACGACCGGTTGGTCGAGCCGGCCATACTGGAGCGGGCGCGCCGCGACGCCGAACGCATTTATGTCGGCAAGAAACGCGCCCACCACGCCCTGCCGCAGGAGGAAATCGGCGAACTGATGGTGCGGCTCGCTGAAGCGGGCAAGCGCGTGCTGCGGCTCAAGGGCGGCGACCCCTTCATTTTCGGGCGCGGCGGCGAGGAAATCGACAAGCTCGCCGATCACAACATTCCGTTTCAGGTCGTGCCCGGCGTCACCGCCGCCAGCGGTTGCTCGTCCTATGCCGGCATTCCCCTGACCCACCGCGATTACGCGCAATCCTGCGTCTTCGTCACCGGCCACGGCAAGGACGGCCCGATCGATCTCGACTGGTCCACCCTGCTGCGGCCCAATCAAACCGTGGCCGTCTATATGGGCCTCGCCCATCTCGATTTCCTGATGCAGGAATTCCTCAAGCGCGGCGCCGACCCCGCCTTGCCCGCCGCCGTGATCGAGAACGGCACGCGCCCCAACCAGGTCACGGTCACCGGCACGATTTCCGATCTCGCGGCCAAGGCGGTGGAGGCGGGTCTGAAAGGCCCGACCATCATCATCATCGGCCATGTGGTGAAGCTGCGGGAGAAGCTGAACTGGTACGCGCCGAACGCTAAGGCGACGCGGTGAAATAACTGAATCGATGCCTTGTTTGGACTCTGGCGCCAAGGGTGGGCGCCACTTATCCCCAAGGCCCGTCACAAGACGGGCGCCTTCCTTCTCCCCTTGCGGGAGAAGGTGGCACCGAAGGGGCCGGATGAGAGGTTCGTCCCCTGATTTCGAACGGATATGCGGCGATTGGCGCCCCCTCATCCGTCTCGCGGCTTCGCCGCGAGCCACCTTCTCCCGCAAGGGGAGAAGGAGAACCGAGGCGCACTTGGCGCGACTATTTCGCGGAGTCTCCTAAACTGGCGTCAGGACAATCCGCTTGACGCGGCCAGAACGGCAAGCGGCAAAGGACTCTTCACAGAAAGTGAAAACCGGAAAGCCGCGAAACGAGCGCGTCCGGCGCAGAATGTACTTGTTTTGTTCCACGTGAAACGCCGGAAAATGCGAGCATATCCATTTGTTTCATAATGAATAATCGTCAGCGCCAAAAGCGACGCGGCGCCCATTTTCACCCCGCCCCGCTTTCGCAACCGGAAAGCTGTAGATGCGGAAACACCCGTTTTTTTTCACAATTTCGCATATTTTTCACAAAAATCCGCAAGATTTCACGCATATCGCCCGCATGGACCGCAACCAAGGGTCGAAATTCTCTCTAAACCGTCCTTCGAAACCCGTGACTAAGGCGCCAAAAACAATCCAGCCAAGGGGGTCAGAGGCCGAAGCGCGCAGGGGCGTGTTGCAACAATGACGGTCCCGCCCTCATGGTCGAGAACCACGAAGACGAGCGCTTTTGGCCGAGGGAAGGTCGCAGAACGGCCTGGAGCAGGGCGATCCATGCCGCGCCGGCGCGGCATGGTGGGTCATGCCGGGATGCGGCTTGGCTGTGTGACGGGCGACGGGACCGGCGTGAATCGCGGGCTTGACGCCGCCCTTGGATGGCGCGGCGGCGCGCTTGACGATGGACGCGGCGGCGCCCTTGGGCGGCGCGGCGGCGCGCTTGACGATTGACGCGGTGGTGAGATCGTCATCCGGTTCCGCCTGCGTGATCTTGATCGGCCCGAACGCCTGCGGCTCCAAAATCTCGTCCGCCAGCGCCGGCGGCGCGGCGGCCGGCGACGCAATCGTCGCTGTGGCGATGTCGTCCTCCGGTTCCGCCAGCGTGACCTTGATCGGACCGAACCCCTGCGGCTCCAAAACTTCATCCGCCAGCGCCGGCGGCGCGGCGGCCGGCGAAGCCATCGCCGCCGGGGCGGCGTCGCCCTCCAGTTTCGCCGGCGTAATCTTGATCGGAGGGAACGCCCGCGGCTGCGCAATCCCGTCCTTTGGCGCCGTGCGGGGCGCGGCCCTCTGGGCTTGCGCCGCCGCAACGGGTTTCGGCGTCGCAACTTTCGCGGTGTTCGACGTCGGGGCGTCGTAACTGACCAGATAAGTCACCAGGACGACGAACGCGATGATGGCCGCAATACCGCCGCCGCCGATCGAACCGGCCGACCTGTCCGCCGCGCCAGCGGCCTCGTCATTGCGTGAGTCCAGGGACGGCATGATCAATCTCCGCGGTCGGGCTCGCGATTCAATTCGCGAGCATTGCGACTCAAACAGCAGGCCTCATCGGCCTTGCGCGGTGCTTGCCGCCCCGTTTTTTTCTTTCGCGGCGAGGCATTTGCCGCCTCGAGACCCCCGACGCCCACGGCGTCATTCCGCGTCCGTTTCGCGCCCGGCTCCGTGTGCCTCGTCCTGAAAAGAAAAGCCGAGTTGATCCGTCCCATGCCCTGGCTCGTCAAACCCCGAAACGGTGACGCCGAGCAGACGCACGCCCTTGTCCGACGGAAACAGCGGGTCCAACAAATCGCGCGACCGCCGCGACAAATCCCGCGCCGACGCGACCGGCGCGCTTTCCGTATGCGCGCGCGTCACTTGCTGGAAGTCGGCATATTTGACTTTCACCGTCACCGTGCGGCCGAACATTTTTAAGCGCTCGCAGGCGGCGAAAACTTTTGCCACGATGGGCGCGATCTTCTCCCGCATCGCCTCCGGCGCGAAAATATCTTGCAGAAACGTGTTTTCCGCGCCGATGCTCTTGCGCTCGCGATTGGGCTTGACCGGCCGCAAATCCTCGCCGCGCGCGATGGCCCAGTAGAACGCGCCGGCCTTGCCGAAATGCTGCGTCAAAAACTCCGGCGCGCAGGCGCGCAGATCGGCGCCGGTCTCTATCCCCAGGCGCTTCATCTTGTCGGCCGTCGCCGGGCCGACGCCGTGGAATTTTTTCACCGGCAGCGCCGCCACGAAACCCGGCCCCTGCTTCGGCGTGATCACGAACAGACCGTTCGGCTTGCGCTGGTCGGAGGCCATTTTGGCGAGGAACTTGTTGTAGGACACGCCGGCAGAAGCGGTGAGGCCGGTCTCGGCAAAAATGGCGGCGCGGATTTTTTCGGCGACCTGCGTCGCGGTCTCGCCGTCCCGCAAATAGTCGGTGAGGTCGAGATAGGCCTCGTCCAGCGACAGCGGTTCGATCAGCGGCGTGTGGCGGGCGAAAATCTCGCGGATTTGCAGCGACACGGCGCGATAGACCTCGAAGCGCGGCGGGGTAAAAACCAGCTCCGGGCATTTGCGCAGCGCCGTCACCGAAGGCAGCGCGGAATGGACGCCAAAGGAGCGCGCCTCATAACTCGCCGCCGCCACGACGCCGCGCGCGCGGCCATGCCCGACCGCGACCGGCTTGCCGCGCAGATCCGGATTGTCGCGCTGCTCGACCGACGCATAAAACGCGTCCATGTCGATGTGAACAATCTTCCGAGTTTTCATTGAGGCGCCCGGCGGCGGAGCCGCCGGGGTGCGCGCTTCCGCGCTCATTTCCACATGCCGCGCATACGCGCGCCAAGATCGACGCGGGTCTGGAGCGCCGGCCCCTTCTCGTCGGCGCGCACCGCCGGCCAGCCGATCGTGTCGAAGTTTGGCAAAATTTCTGTCGGGATGAAGCGACTGCGCGCGGCATAGACGTGGCGGTCGCCCCGGCTGTGCTGGCCATGGGTGAAGAACCGCTGCGGCGTGATCAGCCGCAGATGATCTTTCGCACGCGTCATGGCGACATAGAGCAGGCGGCGCTCCTCCTCGATCTCCGCGCTGGTTCCGGTGGCGAGATCGGAGGGGATGCAGCCGTCCACCACATTGAGCACGAACACGCTTTTCCATTCCTGCCCCTTGGCGGAATGGATGGTGGAGAGGATGAGATAATCCTCGTCGCGCAAGGGAACGCCAGCTTCGGCGCTGGTGGCGTCGGGCGGGTCGAGCGTGAGTTCGGTCAGGAATTTTTCGCGCGAGGGATAGTTTTGGGCGATGACCTCCAATTGCGCGAGATCGATTTTCCGCGTGACGGCATCCTCGTGCAGCCGTTCCAGATGCGGCTCATACCAGTTTTTTGCCCGCGAGAGATCAGACGGCCAGGACGAGGGGGCGCGTAAAACTTCAACCAGCGCGCCCCAATGCTCGCCGGTTTTTGAAGGCGCCGGCAGTGACGCCAGCATGTGCAGCGGCGCGGCCTCGGGCGCGATCCTGTCCAGAATTTTGCGCGCTGCGGCGGGGCCGACGCCCGGCAGCAGTTGCAACAGGCGGAAGCCGGACATGCGGTCGCGCGGGTTCTGCGAAAAGCGCAGGAAAGCCAGCACGTCCTTGACATGGGCGCTGTCGAGAAACTTCAGCCCGCCGAATTTCACGAAGGGAATGTTGCGGCGGGTCAGCTCCACTTCCAGCGGCCCGGAATGATGGGAGGCGCGGAACAGCACCGCCTGGTCCTTCAAGCGCATCCCGGTTTCGCGGGCCTCCAGAACCTTCTCGGCGACAAAATTGGCCTGGTCGGTTTCGTCGCGCACCACCACCAGCGCCGGACGCTCGGCCGACGTGCGCTCGGTCCAGAGATTTTTGCTGAAACGCTCCTTGGCCAGCGCGATGACGCTGTTGGCGGCCTCAAGAATGTGTTGCGTCGAGCGGTAATTGCGCTCCAGCGTCACCACTTCCGCCGGCGGCGTGAACTGGCCGGGGAAATCCAGGATGTTGCGCACCTCGGCCGCGCGGAAGGCGTAGATCGATTGCGCGTCGTCGCCCACCGCCGTCAGGCCGCGCCCGTCCGGTTTCAGGCCGAGCAGGATGCTGGCCTGGAGGCGGTTGGTGTCCTGATATTCGTCCACCAGCACATGATCGAACCGGGCGCCGAGTTCGGCGGCGAGCGCCGGCTCCTGCATCATTTGCGCCCAATAGAGCAGCAGGTCGTCGTAATCGAGCACGTTTTGCGCCTGCTTGGCCTCGACATAAGCGGCAAACAGTTTTTTCAGTTCGTCGGCCCAGCCCGCACACCACGGGAAATTGCGCCCCAAAACCTCTTCGATCGGCGCTTGCGCATTCACCGCGCGGGAATAGATGGCGAGGCACGTTCCCTTGGTGGGAAAACGCTTTTCCGTCTTCGACAGGCCGAGGTCGTGGCGGGCGAGGTTCAGCAGGTCGGCTGAGTCCTCGCGGTCGTGGATGGTGAAATCAGGATCGAGGCCGATATTCAAAGCCTGTTCGCGCAGCAGCCGCGCGCCGATGCTGTGGAAGGTGCCGGCCCAGGTCAGCGCGTCGGCCAGAATGTCGGCGCGCGCGTCCATGGCCTCCTTGCAGATGCGGCGCACCCGCGCGCACATTTCGCTGGAAGCCCGGCGTGAAAACGTCATGAGCAGGATGCGGCGCGGATCGGCGCCGGTGACGATCAGATGCGCGACGCGATGGGCCAGCGTGTTGGTCTTGCCCGAGCCCGCGCCGGCGATGACCAGCAGCGGGCGTTCAACGCCAAATTCGGCGGCGCGCCGCTGGGCGTCGTTGAGTTTGGCGAGATAGGCGGCGGTCAAGACGGCTCCGAATCGGTGGTCTTCGCGCTCGAACATAAAACGAACACGGAGCCGTTCCAAACGCTTGCGAACTAATCGGAAAAACCGATCGGAAAACACCGGCTTTTCTGTTGGCGCAAATCAGCGCGCGCCCCCTAAATGCAGCGTCGGTTTCGGCATCGGGCGCCAAGGCGCAACACTCGCACACAATTGAAATGAGATCGAGATGAGCAAGAAGTCCACCATAAACATCGGCATTCCCGAGGGCGTCCGCATAAAAATCGCGGGGGGCCTGTCGCATCTGCTGGCGGATTCCTACACGCTCTATTTGATGACCCATAATTTCCACTGGAACGTGAAGGGTCCGATGTTCAACACGCTGCATGTGATGTTCATGCAGCAATATACCGAGCAGTGGACCGCGCTCGACCTCATCGCCGAGCGCATTCGCGCGCTGGGCCTGCCCGCCCCCGGCACCTACAAGGAATTTGTCAAACTCGCCTCGATCAAGGAGGTCGAGGGCGTGCCGAAGGCGACCGACATGATCCAGCATCTGGTGGAGGCGCAGGAAGCCACCGCCCGCACGGCGCGCGACCTGTTCCCGATGGTCAACGACGCCAACGACCAACCCACCGCCGACCTGCTGACGCAGCGCATCGATGTCCATGAAAAGACCGCCTGGATGCTGCGCAGCCTGCTGGAAGAATAAGGCGCCGAAAAAAGCCCGGACACGGGCCAAGGCGTCGGAACAACACCATTGCAACGCCGGGGCGGGGCCATGATGATCCGAGGCGGCTCCGCTGGAGCCGCCTCGAAGACAGGCCTGATTCCACTTTTGACATCAGGACTCCCCGGCGGAGAGGCGAGTTTTCCGCCTCCGCGCGTTGGCGACTTGCCGCACATTTCGTCTCATGATCCGGCATTTTTCCACTGGAAAGTAATATCGCCCGTGGTCATCACGCTGTAATGTTCACGCGGCAACTTCACGTGGCAGAGGACCGTGGCGTGGCGTGATTTTTGCTTCTTCGCTACTGCGACTACAGGGAGTTCTTCCCATGCAGAAAATCACCTTTTACGTGAAACCCGGCGAAACCAGTGATTTTCCTTGTCAGCAGACCCTCGCCGACAATGGCTACGACATTGAAATCCGCGATCTCGCGGAGGAAATCTGGACGTCGGCGCTGCTGCGTCCGTATTTTGGCAACAGGCCGGTGGCGGACTGGTTCGATCCGCGGGCGCCTAAAATTCTGTCAGGCGCCATAAATCCGGGCGCCATGCACGCGCAAGGAGCATTGGTGGCCATGACCGCCGATCCCGAACTGATCCGCACCCCTCTGGTCAAGCTGGCCGGACGCTGCGGCGCCGGCCTCACCGACGCGGAATGGCCAGCCTTCCTGGCCGGCCGGAGCACTCAAGCGCCGGAGCCCGGCGTGATGTCCGAATTCTGAATGGATCGCGACTGAAAAGACCCCCGCGGCGACGCCGCGGGGGCAAATCCTTCAGCCTTCAGCAAAAGCCTTTTCAATCACATAGGAGGCGGGGTCGCCGCCCGAGCCTTCCCTGAAACCGCGCTGTTCCAGCATGCGGACGAGATCGCGCAGCAGGCCGGGGTTGCCGCAGATCATCACGCGGTCTTCCTCGGGATTGATCATGGGCTGGCCGAGATCGGAGAACAGTTTGCCGGACTCCATCAGATCGGTGCAGCGGCCCTGATATTGGTAGGGTTCGCGGGTGACCGTCGGATAGTGCAGCAGTTTTTCGCGCACGATCTCGCCGAAGAATTCATTGTCCCGGGCGGCTTCGACGATATCGAGGCCATATTGCAATTCGGCGATCTCGCGGCAACCGTGGATCAGGATCAGGTGATCGTAGAGGTCGTAAACCTCGGGATCCTTGATGATGCTGGAAAAAGGCGCGACGCCGGTGCCGGTCGAGAACATATAGAGGCGCTTGCCCGGCAGCAGGTTGGACTGCACCAGCGTGCCCGTGGGTTTTCTGCCGATCAGAACCTGATCGCCCACTTTCACCCGCGCAAGATGCGAGGTCAGCGGCCCGTCCGGCACCTTGATGGAAAAGAATTCGAGATCGTCCTCGTAATTGGCGCTGGCCATGGAATAGGCGCGCAGCAGCGGCTTGCCGTCCACTTCGAGGCCCATCATGGCGAACTGGCCGTTGACGAAGCGGAAGGCCGGATCGCGCGTGGTGCGGAAGCGGAACAGACGGTCGGTGTAGTGCTGCACTTCCAGCACGGTCTCGCGATTGAAGGCGCCGCCGGCTTTCTTCTTCGGCGCGGCGCTGGCGGCTTCGGCATTGGTCATCGTCATGCGTCTCCAATAGGGCCGCCGGAAGCGTCGGCCGGCTCGCGCATCGCCTGAACGCGCGGTGAGGATGATCAGGAGCGAAATCAGCCGCGAGAAAAGCGAGGCGCTTTCGCATCGACCCGGTCGCCGGACGCGAGGACCGACGTAAACTCAAGGATTTTCCCCTATAACGCAACAGGGGCGAATGCAAGCCAAACCCGGCTAAAATTTTGATCTGGAACAAACGGTCCCGGCATGGAAAATGCTTCGCGAGGACATAGCCGCGTGCGCCCGCCGCCCTTTTCAGCAGCCCTTGCGGGCTTCCCACATCTGGATTTCATCGACGCGGGCCTTTTCCCAGCCGCCGAGCTGGCCATAGGGCGGGAAGCAGCCCTGGCCGAACACGGAGACGGCGCGCTCGGTCTTGAAGCAATAGCCGTTGCGCGCATAAATCTTGTTGCGCGCATACCACAGCTCGCCGCACGACATATAGGCGGCCTCCTGAGCCTTGGCCGGCGTGACCGCGCCCGGCGCCAAGGTCGAGGCGAACGCGATCAGCAGAGCTGTCAGGATGAGTTTCGGGGCAGACACCATGACGCCCTCCGCGCTTTGATCGCCGGGTGGACGCGCCCCGCGTCCGGCAATTTCGTTGTCAAGCATAGACGACCGGGCGCGCGCCGCATTGTGGCAAGTCAACCCGCGCCGCCCGGACGCGCCCGCCGCGACCACGGCGCGGGCCGTCCCGGCGGCGGGGTCAGCCCGGTTGCAGGTTGGCGATGAGGTGAAACTGGCCGTCGAACCCCAGTTGCCGCGCGGATATGTGCAGGCGCCGTGTCGCCGCGTCGATGTCGATCAGATAATAGGCGGCGCGCCGCCGGGGATTGCGCCCGATCGACGAGGCCGAACCGATGCCGAGCACGGGAATCGGGCCGTCCGGGCCGGCCATGGTCTTGCGCGAGATGCTGTGGGCGTGGCCGTGCAGCACCAGTTCCGCCCCCTGTCGCGCCAGAACCATCGCGAAATCGCGGTTGTCCTGCAAATTGCGGATGGCGCCGCCGCCGTCCACCGGCGGATGGTGCAGCAGCACCACGCGCATGTCTTCGCGCGTGGCGTCGAGCATGTCTTCCAGACGCTGCAATTGCAGCGCGCCGAGCTTGCCCGCGGCGATGAAAGGCAAAGTGGGCACGCCCGAGCACAGGCTGATGATCGCGACGCCCTCGCGGCGACGCAGGTAGGGAAAACTCTCCTCCGCGCCGTCGCCGCACATCCAGGGCCGCCATTCCCTGACCATGTGGCGGACGGACGTGCGCAGATAGGCGTCGTGATTGCCCGGCGCCAGGCTCACCTCGGCGGGGTCGCCGAGCGTGCGCATCCATTGCGCGGCAAAGGGAAATTCCGCCGGCAGGCCGATGTTGCAGATGTCGCCGGTCAGGGCGACGTGGTCGGGTTTTTGCGCGCGCAGGTCGCTCACCAGCGCGGCCAGCGCGGCCATGTCATGCGCGCGATGGCGGCCGCGTTGCCAGTTGATGTAGCCCGTGGCGCGCTTGCCCAGCAGTTCCCGCCATTTCGGCCGGGGCAGCGGGCCGATGTGCGGATCGGAGAGATGGGCGAGCCGGAACAAAGCCATCACGCGCCGCCAATCAGAATGCCGGTGAACAGGACCACGACGCCGCCAACCACGATCTGCGCCACCGCCTTGAGGAAGGGCGTGTCCATGTAGCGCGCCCGGATATAGGCGATGAGC
The DNA here is from genome assembly GCF_002937075.1 of Rhodoblastus sphagnicola. Lineage (GTDB taxonomy): Bacteria > Pseudomonadota > Alphaproteobacteria > Rhizobiales > Beijerinckiaceae > Rhodoblastus > Rhodoblastus sphagnicola. The sequence continues at coordinate 129,166 of NZ_NHSJ01000134.1, read as the reverse complement.
CAGAGTTCGACGAAGACGACGACGCCCGCGATGGCGGTGGCGGTCCAGAACGCGTTGGGCCAGGAATCCGGCACGAGATAGGGCAGCGCATGGCCAAGCCCGCCCAGCGTGGTCATCAGGCCGCAGACCACGCCGCGAATGAGCGGCGCGCCGCGCCCGGTGATCGCGCCGTCGTCGGACAAGGCCTCCGCGAACCCCATGGAAATGCCGGCGCCGAGCGAGGCGGCGAGGCCGACCAGCAGCGTGCTGAAATTGGTGTGGGTGGCGAAGGCGGCGGCGAACAGCGGCGCCAGCGTGGACACCGAGCCGTCCATCAGCCCGGCGAGGCCCGGCTGGATATATTGCAGCACGAAGAATTTTTGCGCGGTGTGGCCCTCCGCCTCCCGCGCGCTTTCGGTGAGGATGGCTTCCGACAGGGCGCTGGCCTTCTCGCCATGGCTGCGCTCCACCAGCGCGAGATCGCCGAGCAGTTTTCGCACGCCCACATCCTGCGAGGCCTTGGCCGCCTGAACGTAAAAGCGCTGGGCGTCCTTCTCCATCGCCTCGGCCTGCCCGCGAATCGTTTCGAGCGGCAGGTTCGTCATCAGCCAGGTCGGGCGGCGGCTGTAATAGCCGGTGACGTCCTCGCGGCGAATCGCCGGCAGGTTCTGGCCGAACCGGGCCTGGTAGATTTCCAGCAACTGGCGGCGGTGACCGTCCTCCTCCTCGGCCATTTCGGCGAAAACTTTCGAGGTCGCGGGGTAACGCTCCGCCAGTTCCTCGGAAAAGGAAACGTAGATTCGGCTGTCCTCTTCTTCAGATGCGATGGCGATGGCCAGGATTTCGCGTTCGGTGAGTTCGGCAAACTTCTTCAAAGCCAAGGCATTCTCCTTGCCGCGCCTATTTCCCGCGCGATTCGCAATTTGGCAGGAATTTGCCCGCATGATCCGCTCGGGCTTCGGATGCTTGGGGTGTGCGGGATGACATGCGCGGAGATTAGGCGAGAGACGGTTCCGGCTCAAGCGTTGTGGCAGAGTTTCGTGCGCTTGGGACAGCGGGTCGCCGGCCTGCTGCTGCGGCCGAAAACCCTGGGCGTGCGCGCGGTGGCGCTCGACGACCGGAACCGCGTCTTTCTGGTGCGCCACACCTATATTCCCGGTTTCTGCCTGCCCGGCGGCGGCGTCGAGGCCAGGGAGACCGCGCTGCGCTCGCTGGAGCGCGAACTCGACGAGGAGGGCGAGCTGGAGATCGCCGGCCCCGCGCGTCTGATCGGGTTCTACTACAATCCCAGACATTCCTCGCGCGATCACGTCGTGCTCTATCTCGTGCGGGTGCGCCAGGTGAAACCGCGCCTGCCCGACTGGGAGATCGCGGAATCCGGCTTTTTCCCGCTCGACGCCCTGCCGGACGATGCGACGCCGGCGACTCGCGCCCATATTCAGGAGGCGCTCGGACTTTCGACGCCATCGCTGCATTGGTGAGCTTGCCGAAATCTTAGACTTTCGTATGATAGGCGTCTCAGACGATCAGACGCCCGTCTGACGACGGGTTTTGCGCGATTCCGCGCCGACTTTTGCTTACGGAGCAGACATGAACGGCGACATCATCGACACCGCGCCCGAAAACGAAGCGGAAATCGCCAAACTGGCGCCTTTGTTCGCGGACATCCGCCTGCTCGGGCAGATTCTCGGTGAAACCGTGCGCCAGCAGGAGGGCGAGGAGGTTTATCGCCGCATCGAGCGGATACGCCGGCTGTCGGTGGCCGAACTGCGCGGCCGGGCCGAAGCCGCCGCCGATCTCGACGCCATTTTGCGCGGCCTGAGCAATGATGAGGCGGTGATCGTCGTCCGCGCCTTCACCTATTTCTCCCATCTCGCCAATATCGCCGAAGACCGCCATTTCCTGCGCCGCCGCGCCGCCCATGCCGGCGACGTCCAGCCCGGCAGTCTCGACCACGCATTTGCGCGACTGGACCGCGCGGGCGTGACGGCGGAGACCATCGGCGCGGCGCTTGCCGACGCCTATGTTTCGCCGGTGCTGACCGCCCATCCCACCGAAGTGCAGCGGCGCTCGACGCTCGACGCCGAAACCGACATCTCGGATTTGTTGCACCAGCGCGAACATTGCCACGGCGAGGCGGATCTGGCCGAAAACGAATCGCACCTCGCCGAGCGCGTCACCCAGCTCTGGCAGACGCGCATCATCCGCACGGCCAGCCTGACCGTTCACGACGAGATCGAGAACGCCCTGCTCTACTATCGCTCGACCTTCCTGAAGCAGATTCCCAAACTTTACGCCGAACTGGACCGCCGGCTCGGCGCGCCCGCGCCCTCCTTCTTCCGCATGGGCAACTGGATCGGCGGCGACCGCGACGGCAATCCCAATGTCCGCGCGGACACGCTGGAGGACAGCGTCCGCCTGCACAGCGAAACCGTGCTGCGGCATTATCTGGCGGAGGTTCACCGGCTCGGCGGCGAATTGTCGATCTCGGATCTGGTCACGCCCTGTTCCGACGCGCTCAAGGCGCTCGCCGAAGGCTCGGGCGATCACAACCCGCACCGCGACGACGAATTCTACCGCCGCGCGCTGATCGGCGTTTACGCCCGGCTCGCCGGCACGCTGCGCGCGCTCACCGGCGCCGAGGCCATGCGTCACGCGGCGGCGCCCGGAGAGCCTTACGCGCGCCCCGACAACTTCCGCAACGACCTTCTGATCATCCGCGAGTCCCTCGACGCCCACCACGGCCGGGCGCTGGCCGCCGGGCGCCTCGCCGCGCTGATTCGCGCCGTGGACGTGTTCGGCTTCCACATGGCCACCACCGACCTGCGGCAATCGTCCGACAGGCATGAGGCCACGCTGGCCGAGCTTTTCGCCGCCGTGCGCATCGAGCCGGATTATTCCGCTCTGCCCGAACCGAAAAAGGTCGAGCTGCTGCTGCGGCTGCTGGCCGATCCGCGCCCGCTGCGCGCGCCCGACCGCGAATATTCGGCGGACTGCGTCGCCGAACTCGCCGTGCTCGAAACCGCGCGGCGCTTGCGCGAAAAACTGGGCGCGGGCGTCATCCGCCACGCCATCATCAGCCATACCGAAAGCGTGAGCGACCTTTTGGAGCTGATGCTGCTGCAAAAGGAATGCGGGCTGTTGCACGGCGCGCTGCATGACAGCGAACAGGCGATTCTCGGGCTGATCGTCACGCCCTTGTTCGAGACCATCGAGGATTTGCGCGCCGCCGAAACCATCATGCGCGAATTCTACGCCCTGCCGGGCATGGCCGCTCTGATGCGGCGCTCCGGCGGGGTGCAGGACGTGATGCTCGGCTATTCCGATTCCAACAAGGACGGCGGCTATCTCACCTCCAACTGGGAGCTTTACCGCGCCTCCACCGCGCTCGCCGCTTTGTTCGATTCGCTGGAGGGCATGAGTCTCAGGTTGTTCCACGGACGCGGCGGCGCGGTGGGGCGCGGCGGCGGCCCCTCCTACCAGGCCATTCTCGCCCAGCCGCCGGGCACGGTGCGCGGCCAGATTCGCCTCACCGAACAGGGCGAGGTGATCAACGCCAAATACGCCAATCCCGAAATCGGCCGGCGCAATCTGGAAACGCTGATGGCGGCGGACCTCGAAGCCACGCTGCTGTCCGACGGCCAGCGTCCCCCAACCGAATTTCTCGACGCCGCCGCGACTCTGTCGGAGGCCTCGATGCGGGCCTATCGCGCGCTGGTCTATGACACGCCCGGTTTTGTCGATTATTTCTACGCCGCCACCCCCATCGCGGAAATCGCCGAACTCAACATCGGCTCGCGCCCGGCCTCGCGCAAGGCGACTCGGAAAATCGAGGATTTGCGCGCCATTCCCTGGGGCTTTTCCTGGGGCCAGAGCCGCGTCACCCTGCCGGGCTGGTACGGGTTTGGAGCCGCTGTCGAAACCTTTGTCGCGCAAGGCGGTTCGGCCGAACTGCTCCAGCGCATGCACAGGGAATGGCCGTTCTTCCGCACGCTGCTGTCCAACATGGACATGGTTTTGGCCAAGGCGGATTTTTCCATCGCCCAGAGCTACGCCGGACTCGTCCCGGATCGCGCGCTGGCCAAGACGATCTTCTCGGCGATCGAGGCCGAGGCGCGGCGCACGTTCGGCGCGCTCGAAACCATCACCGGCGAAAACAACCGCCTCGCCGACAATCCGGCGCTGGCGCGCTCCATCGCCCACCGCTTCCCCTATATCGCGCCGCTCAACTATCTTCAGGCGGAGCTGTTGCGCCGCTGGCGCGGCGGCGACCACGACCGCAAGGTGCGGATCGGCATTCTGGTCGCGATCAACGGCATTGCGGCGGGGTTGCGCAATACGGGGTAAGTCAGATGCGCCAATAGAAAGACGCGCCGCAATGGCGCGCCTTGCCTTTCCACGTTCCCGCCGGGTTTGCGGCCTTTGGCTTGCGCCTCAGCCTTGCGTGTTTTCCGGAGCCGGTTCAACCGGCGCGTCAACGGCCGGCGGTTCAACGGCCGGCGGTTCAACAATCGGAGCTTCAACAGGCTGAGCTTCAACGGCCGGCGCTTCAACGGCCGGAGGGACGACCTTCGCCCTCGGCTTGCGCGGCGCCTTCGGCTTTACGGGCGCGAGCGTCTTGGCGGACTCGGGCGTCTCGACGGATTCGGGCGTCTTGGCCTTCACCGGGTCGGCGGCGGGCGCGGCGGCTTCCACCATTTTCTTGCTCACGCGGCGCGACGCGGCGGCGCTGCGCGCGGCCGGCTTGACTTCCGTCTTGGCGGCGGCGGGTTTTTTGGCGGCGGGTTTTTTGGCGGCGGACTCGGCCTCCCCCTCGATCTTGGGCGCCGCGACCTTTGCGGTCTTGGCTACCGCAGCCTTGGCCGCGCCCTTCCTGCCGACGGCATTGACGGCGATGGGGGGTTGGGCGACGGCGGCTTTCCCGTCAGACTTCTTGGCTTCGGCCTTTTTCGGCTCGGCGGCCTTGGTGCGGGCGTTCAGGCTTGCGGCGCTCTTGGCGCTGGTCTTGGGGGCGCTCTTGGCGGCCGCCTTGGGGGCGATCTTCGCAGCCGCCTTGTCGGCGCTCTTTGCAGCCGCCTTGGGGGCGATCTTGGCGGCCGACTTGGGGGCGCTCTTTGCAGCCGCCTTGGGGGCGATCTTGGCGGCCGCCGCCTTGGGGGCGCTCTTCGCAGCCGCCTTGCCGGCGCTCTTTGCAGCCGCCTTGGGGGCGCTCTTAGCGGCCGCCTTGGGAGCGCTCTTTGCAGCCGCCTTGGGGGCGCTCTTCGCGGCCGCCTTGGGGGCGCTCTTGGCGGCAGTCTTGCCGGCGCTCTTGGCAACCGCCTTGAGGGCGCTCTTGCCAGCAGTCTTGGCGGCCGTCTTTCCGGCGGGCTTTTCAGCGGCGGTCGACTTGGTGGCGGCGGGTTTCTTCGCGACCGCTTTCTTCTCCGTCGATTTTGCCGCAGTGGTTTTCGTGGCGGATTTCTTCGCGGCGACAACCTTGGTCGCGGACTTCCCGGCGGCGGACTTCTTGCCTTCGGCGGGCGCGGTTTTGGCGGCGGCTGTCTTGCCGGCGCTCTTGCCGGCGCTCTTGCCGGCGCTCTTGGCGGCGACTGTCTTCACTTTGGTCTTGCTTGCCGGGGGGGTCTTCGCGGCGGCGGCCTTGGTCGCGGACTTCCGGGCGGCGGGTTTTTCTGCTGCGGTCTTCTTCGTCGGAGCTTTGCTGGCGGACTTGCTTTCAGCCTTCTTGCTTTCAGCCTTCTTGCCTGCGGCGGGCGCGGCTTTGGCGGCGGCCTTCTTCTTCGTTTCTGTCGCAGCTTCCTCGGCTTTCGCGGTCTTGCCCGAAGCCTTCTCGGATTTGCGCGCCGGCGATTTGGCGCCGTCGGATTTTGTTCTTGATGCTTGCGCCATCTCAATCCCCTTTGCAGCCGGCGCTCTCAAGCCGGAATCGCGGAGTAAGCCTAAACCTGTTAACGCCGTGTGCAAGTGTTCCCCGCGCGAAGACTTGCGCAAGACTTGCGCTTTCACGCCAACGGCGCCAACGAAAACATGCCGTGTCGCAACAGGCGTTCATCGCGTCTTGCATCGCCCCGCGCCAAGACCCACCCCCTTGCGCACGGAAGATTAAAATCATTATTTTTCAGTAATTTACGTCATACTTTTGCGCGCGGCGAAGACTCTCTTGCGCGCAATTGCGCAAGCTTGCGGCACAGGTCCGCCCACGCGCGCGGAGCCACGTCCGGTCACATGCCATGCAAGAAAACTTTTTTGCGTATAACTCTAAACGCGCGTCGAAAACGACGCGCGTTTCACTCGGGTTTCGTATCTTCCACGCGCTTGCGCGAAAAAACGCCCGAATCAGAGTCCGAGTTTGCTCTTCAGCACTTCGTTCACGGCTTGCGGATTGGCCTTGCCGCCGGTCGTCTTCATCACCTGTCCAACGAACCATCCGAGCATGGTCGGCTTGGCTTTGGCCTGCTCGACCTTGTCCGGATTCTTGGCGATAATCTCGTCCACCGCCGCCTCGATCGCGCCGCTGTCGGTGACCTGCTTCATGCCGCGCGCTTCGACGATCGCCTTGGGATCGCCGCCTTCGCTCCACACGATTTCGAACAGGTCCTTGGCGATCTTGCCGGAGATGACGTTAGAGGAAATCAGATCGACGATGCCGCCGATCTGCGCCGCCGAAACCGGCGAGTCTTCAATGCCCTGGCCCTCCTTGTTGAGGCGGCCGAACAGTTCGTTGATCACCCAGTTGGCGACGAGTTTGGCGTCACGTCCCTTCGCGGCCTCTTCAAAGTAATCGCCGAAGGCGCGCTCCAGCACCAGCACGCCCGCGTCATAGGGCGACAGGCCATAGGTCGCGACGAAACGCGCCTTCTTCGCGTCCGGCAGTTCCGGCAGACCCGCGCCCAAAACATCGACATAGGCCTGGTCGAATTCGAGCGGCAGCAGGTCGGGATCGGGGAAGTAGCGGTAGTCGTGCGCCTCTTCCTTCGAGCGCATCGAACGCGTCTCGCTTTTGGCCGGATCGTAGAGCCGCGTCTCCTGGTCGATCTTGCCGCCATCCTCGATGATGCCGATCTGGCGGCGCGCCTCGACCTCAATGGCCTGACCGATGAAGCGGATCGAATTGACGTTCTTGATTTCGCAGCGCGTGCCGAGTTCGCCGCCCGGCTTGCGCACGGAAACGTTGACGTCGGCGCGCAATGATCCCTGCTCCATATTGCCATCACACGTCTCGGCATAGCGCAGGATGGTGCGCAGTTTGGACACGTAGGCCTTGGCCTCTTCCGATGAGCGCATGTCGGGCTTGGACACGATTTCCATCAGCGCCACGCCGGAGCGGTTGAGATCGACATGGGAATCGTTGGCGCTGAGATCGTGCAGCGACTTGCCCGCATCCTGTTCGAGATGCAGGCGCTCAATGCCGACCTTGATCTGCTCGGTCGGCGACAGATCGACCAGAACCTCGCCCTCGCCGACGATCGGGAATTTGAACTGGCTGATCTGATAACCCTGCGGCAGGTCAGGATAGAAGTAATTCTTGCGGTCGAACACCGAGCGGTGATTGATTTGCGCCTTCAGCGCCAGTCCGGTGCGGATGGCCTGCTTGACGCATTCCTCGTTGATGACCGGCAGCATGCCGGGCATGGCCGCGTCCACCAGCGAAACATGGGTGTTCGGCTCAGCCCCGAATTCGGTCGAGGCGCCGGAAAACAGTTTTGACTTGCTCGTCACCTGGGCGTGGATTTCCAGACCGATGACGACTTCCCAATCGCCGGTCGCGCCCGCGATCAGCTTGTGTTTGGCGTGCGTGTTCATGCGCGATCCTTCGAGCGCATCAGGCGCTCCTCATACCCAATCGACCATTCCACCAGCGCGGTCCAGATCGACCGCGCCAGTTCCTCATCAAGGTGTTTTTCGCCCGCGCGGACAACGACGCGATTGAGCACATCGTCGACGCGCGGCGGTATGCGCGCCGGCCAGCCGATCCGGGTCTTGATCCCGGCCGCGCTCTCGATGCAGCGCTGGCGTTCGGCCAGGAGATCGACGAGCTTTGCGTCGAGCGCGTCGATCTTTTCGCGAAGCGCCGACATTTCCGGGTTGGAGGCCGTGGGCGTTTCTGAACTCATCCCCACCACGACTCCGGCAAGACAATTTTCGGCGCCGCCTGTTCGATGGCCTCGCCGAGCGAGAACAGCGTCTCCTCCTCGAACGGCCGCCCGATCAGTTGCAGGCCGAGCGGCAAGCCATCCGACGACATGCCGGCGGGGACCACAAGGCCCGGCAAGCCGGCCATGTTGACCGTCACGGTGAAGACGTCGTTGAGGTACATTTCCACCGGATCGGACGATCCCTTTTCGCCCTGGGCGAAGGCGGGAGACGGCGTCGCCGGGGTGAGGATGGCGTCCACGCCCGCCGCATAGGCGAGATCGAAATCGCGCTTGATCAGCGTGCGGATTTTTTGCGCGCGCAAGTAGTAAGCGTCGTAATAGCCCGCCGACAGCACGTAAGTGCCGATCATGATGCGGCGGCGGACTTCCTTGCCAAAGCCTTCGGCGCGGGTCTTTTCGTAGAGGTCGGCAATGTCCTTGCCGGTCTTGCGCAGCCCGTAGCGAATGCCGTCATAGCGCGCGAGATTGCTCGACGCCTCCGCCGGCGCGACAATGTAATAGGCCGGCAGCGCGTGTCTTGTGTGCGGCAGGGAAATCTCGCGAATCTCCGCGCCCGCCGCGCGCAGCCACGCCACGCCCTGGTCCCACAAAGCGGCGATTTCGGCGGACATGCCGTCGAGACGGTACTCCTTGGGAATGCCGATCACCTTGCCCTTGACCGAGGCGCCCACCGACTTTTCGTAATCCGGCACGGGCGCATCGAAGCTGGTGGTGTCTTTGGCGTCATGGCCCGCCATCGAGCGCAGCAGGATGGCGGCGTCGCGCACGGTGCGGGCGATCGGGCCGGCCTGGTCGAGCGAGGAGGCGAAGGCGACAATGCCCCAGCGCGAGCAGCGGCCATAGGTCGGCTTGATGCCGACAGTTCCCGTGAAGGCGGCGGGCTGGCGGATCGAGCCGCCGGTGTCGGTCGCCGTGGCGCCCAGGCACAGATGCGCCGCCACCGCAGCGGACGAACCGCCCGAGGAGCCGCCGGGAACGATTTTCGCGTCGGAAATCTTTCCATCCGCGCCCTTGCGGCGCCAGGGCGACACCACCGGGCCGAAATAGCTGGTCTCGTTCGACGAGCCCATGGCGAATTCGTCGAGATTGAGCTTGCCCAGCATCACCGCGCCGTCGCGCCACAGGTTGGTGGTGACGGTCGATTCGTATTGCGGGACGAACCCTTCGAGGATGTGGCTGCCGGCGGTGGTCTGCACGCCTTCGGTGCAATACAAATCCTTGATGCCGAGCGGCAGGCCCTCCAGCGCGCCGCCCTCGGCTTTCGCGAGCTTCGCATCGCTGGCTTTCGCCTGCGCCAGCGCCTTTTCCGGCGTCTCGACAATGTAGCAGTTGAGTTGTTTCGCGCGCGCCACGGCGTCGATGTGGGCCTGCGTCAGCTCGACGGACGTAAAACTTTTCGCCTTGAGGCCGTCGCGCGCCTGCGCGAGCGTGAGGCGGGTCAGATCGGTCATTTCAGAACCTATTCGATCACTTTGGGCACGACGAAGAAACCGTCCTCGCGGGCGGGCGCGTTGGCGAGCACTTTTTCGACGATATCGCCGTCGGTGATCTCGTCCGCGCGCTTTTTCATGCGCATGGGCAGGACGGAGGTCATCGGCTCGACGCCCTCGACATCGACGCTGTTCAACTCCTCGACGAAGCCGAGAATGGCGTTGAGTTCGTTTTGCAGATGCGGGGCCTCATCCGCGCTCACGCTGATGCGCGCAAGATGGGCGATGCGCCGCACCGTCGCCAGATCGACCGACATGTTGGCTCCGTGCTGATGGAAGGACTCGCACAGGCTATACAGAAGGCGGCGACGCGGCGCAACGATGGCGGACTCGGCTTTGCTCCCGCGCCGCCGCCTAAAGCGTCAGCGTTTCGCCGATCGCCGGCGTGTGGATTGTGGCCCGCGCGCCGGTCATCGCGTCGATGAACGCTTGCGGCGTCGGGTCGATGATCGGAAACGTGCCGTAATGCATGGGCACAATGTCGCTGAACGCGAAGTAGCGGCGCGCGGCCAGCGCCGCCGCCTTGCCGCCCATGGTGAAGCGGTCGCCCACGGGGATGAGGCCGATCTCCGGCCTGTAAAATTCGTGGATGAGCGCCATGTCGGAAAATACAGCGGTGTCGCCGAAATGATAGAGGCGCGGGCCGCTGTCCGGCAGGATCACCGCGCCGTTCGGGTTGCCGAGCGCGGTCGGCTTGCCATCCACGGTCGCGCTGGAGGAATGCAGCGCCGGGGTCAGCGCCACCGAAAAGCCCTGGGCGCGAATCGTCCCGCCGGTATTGCCGGGATTGATGTTTTCCACCCCCTGCCCGGCCAGATACATGCAGATCTCGAAATTGGCGATCACCTCCGCCCCGGTCTTTTGCGCGATTTCGGCGGCGTCGCCGATGTGGTCGTCATGGCCGTGGGTGATGACGACATGGGTGGCGCCGGCGGTAACGGCGTCGAAATCCAGCTCGAATTTGGGATTGCCGCGCAGAAAGGGATCGATCAGGATCTTCGCCGCGCCGAAATCGATGCGAAAGGCCGAATGGCCGAGCCAGGTCAATTGCATTGCTTCCCCCAATGGTGTGGGGCAAATCTAGCTCGCCCCCGTGACGAAGTGAAAGCGCCCGATGGAAGAAACCGTCCTGACCCTGGAAAACCTCATCGCGCGCCTGCCGCCAAAGGCGCGGCTGATGGGAATCGATCTGGGAACCAAAACCATCGGCCTCGCGCTGTCCGATGTCGAGCGCCGGCTGGCCTCGCCGCTCGAAACCATCAGGCGGACCAAATTCACGGCCGACGCGACCAGAATGATCGAACTCGCCTGCAAGCATGAGGTTGTGGCTTTTATCATCGGCCTGCCCCTCAACATGGACGGCAGTGAAGGCCCCCGCGCGCAATCCACCCGCGCCTTCGTCCGGCAAACCGCCCCTTTGGCGCGGATTCCCTTCGTGTTCTGGGACGAGCGCCTGTCCACCGCCGCCGTGACCCGCGAATTGATCGCCCAGGACGCCAGCCGGGCGAAGCGCGCGGAAGTTGTTGACCGCATGGCCGCCGCCTACATTCTGCAAGGCGCCCTTGACCGGCTCGCGCGGCTCGCGCCCAAGCCTCCGCTTGACGCAATGTGACGCGCGATCCTGTTATAAAACAGGATGTTAAAGCCTGTTTACCTCCGGGGAACCGCGCCAAGGCCCGCCCAACGCGCGAATTGCGCGCGGCATGTCGCTAAAGGTTGAAGCCAAGCGCAATTATCTGGCTCGACGACGCCAAGTTTACTGGATATTCTGAAAATTCGCGTTACTTGAAGGAAACGTCGGCGCAGGGACGCTCAACTGGAACTTTCCGCGGGGCAAGAAATTATCGTTTGTAACCCCGGCGATAATGCGGCTATGGTAAACAACCACTGGTTGTACATCGTCCTGGGAGGGTACGATTGTCACTGAAGCGGAACGTTCCCTTTTGATCGCTCCATGGCGACACCAATAAGGCTGGGTTGAGGCGAAATGTTCAAGAAAGGCAAAAGCAGCGCGTCCCCTGCTCACACCCGAGCCGTTCCGATCGAGGACGAGGGCCAGGCGACACTGCACGAGGCTCTGGCCGCCGCGGAAGCGGATCTGCGCTACGACGAAGCCGAGACGGAAGCCGAGCCGGTTGGTTCGGCGGAAGACACGGCCCGCTACATCGCCGACATGGTTGGCGCCCTGGCGGCCATGGCCGGAGACGCCCGGCTCGACCTGCTCACTTATTTGCTGAACATGGCGCGCGTCGAAGCCGAGCTACAGGCGCGCCAGACCGAAGAACCCGAACAAGCGGACGATTAGGCGCGAGCGCTGGCGACACGCGGTCGCCAGCTTTCCTTTCGTTATGGAAGGGGACGCAGCGACACACGGTCGCCGCTATGGCGCTCGATTCGATTCTCCAGCTCCAGATCCTGAAGGCGCTGCCTGATCTCCGCCGGCGGCCAGCCGGAGGCGCGCGCCAACTCGTCCACGGACAAGGGCGTCGGGCTTAAAAACTGTTCGACGGGGGCCGCGACCGCCGTCCGGCTTGTATTCCTTGAGGCGGCGAACCGCTCCGGCGGCGCCGGCTCCACGGCGGGAGCGTCTTCGTCATACTCGTCCCACAGCGGTTCGTGAACGTAAGCCGCGCCGGGTTCCGCCAGCATCCCATAGCCCGCGCCACGCCGCGCCAGCGGCGCCAATCGCTCCACCACATCATCAGCGCTGCGGCACATGAACGCGCCTTCCGCCAGCAGGTCGTTGGTGCCTTCCGTGCGCGGGTCGAGCGGCGAGCCGGGCACGGCGAACAATTCGCGCCCCTGTTCGCGGGCGAATCGCGCGGTGATCAGCGTGCCCGAGCGCCGCTCCGCCTCCACCACCACCACGCCCAGCGCCAGCCCGGACACCAGGCGGTTGCGGCGGGGAAAATCGCGGCCGCGCGGCTCGCAGCCCAGCGGCATTTCCGACAGAATCGCGCCGCGCGCCGCCACCTGCTCGATCAGGCCGGCGTTCTCCGGCGGATAGAACCGGTCGAGCCCCCCGGCGAGCACGCCCAGAGTTCCCGTCGCCAGCGCGGCCTTATGCGCACACGAATCGACGCCGCGCGCCAAGCCGGACACCACGACAAACCCCGCCGCGCCAAATCCCCGTGTCAGACGCTCGGTGAAGGTGAGGCCGGCGCCGGAGGCGTTGCGGGCGCCGACCACGGCGACAATCGGCCGCGCGAACAGGCCGGCGTCGCCACGCAGGCAGATCAGCGGCGGCGGCGCCTCGATATGAACCAGGCCTTGGGGATAATCGGCCTCGCCGAACGCGACATAGCGCGCGCCGATCTTCTCGGCCGCCGCCAGTTCGCGCGCAGCCGATTCGCGCGAGGCGATGGTGATCTTGCGCCCCACGCCCATACGAATCAGCGCCGGGAGCGCCGCGAGGGCTTCCGCCGCCGAACCGTGGCGGAGCATCAATTTGTGAAAACTGCGCGGCCCGATATTGTCGCAGCGAATCAACTGGAGCCAATCCAGCCGTTGCGCGTCGGTGAGGGCCGACGCCCTCACGATGTCTTGCCGATGCGCCCTTCGGTTCCGGCGCGCAGGCGGACGATGTTTTCGCTGTGCTTGACCCAGACAATCACGGTCATGATCGCCGCCGCGCCAGCCGCGAGCTTGTCGCCCATCGCCAGCAGGACCAGCGGCGACGCGAGGCTGGCGAGCAGGGCCGACAACGAGGAATAGCGGCTGATCTTGGCCGTGGCGAGCCAGATCGCGGCGAAGGCGAAGGCCGCCGGCCAGGCCACGCCCAGCAGGAAACCGATATAGGTCGCGACGCCCTTGCCGCCCTTGAAACCGAGCCAGACCGGGAAAATATGGCCGAGAAAGGCGAACAGGCCGGCGACGACTGCGGCGTTGGCCGAGAAATGGCCGAAGATGAGCGCGGCGGCGGTCGCCTTGAGCGCGTCGAGCAACAAGGTGGCGGCGGCGATATCCTTGCGGCCGGTGCGCAAGACATTGGTCGCGCCGATATTGCCCGAGCCGATGTCGCGGACATCGCCCAGCCCCGCCGCCTTGGTCAGCAGCAGGCCGAACGGGATCGAGCCGAACAGATAGCCGAAAACCGCCGCGCCCAGCAGAATGAGGCCGCTCATGCCAAAACCCTCGCATCCAAACCGTGAACCACAGCGCCCGCGACCATGGTGGTCTTCACCACGCCCTGCAACCGCGCCTCATCGAAAGGCGTGTTCTTGCTGCGCGATTTCAGCCTGTCCTTGTTGAGCACGAAGGGCTCGTCCGGATCGAACACGATCAGATCGGCCGGCGCGCCCTTTTTCAGGCGTCCCTGCGGCAGCCTTAGGATTTCGGCCGGGCGAAAACTCATCGCGCGCAACACCTGGGCTAGCGACAGGGCGCCGCCATGAACGAGGCGCAGCGCCGCCGGCAGCAGGGTTTCGAGCCCGACGGCGCCGAAATCGGCCTCGGCGAAGGGCAGGCGCTTGGTTTCGACGTCCTGCGGATTGTGGTCCGAGAAAATGATGTCGATCAGCCCGCTGGCCACGGCCTCGACCAGAGCGAGGCGCTCCTCCTCGCGGCGCAGCGGCGGCTTCACCTTCAGGAAGGTGCGGTAGTCGCCAATGTCGTTCTCGTTGAGCGTCAGATGGTTGATGGTGACGCCGCAGGACACCGGCAGGCCCTCGGCCTTGGCCTTGGCGATGGTTTCCAGCGCCAGCGTGGTGGAGATCGGCGCGGCGCAATAGCGGGCGCCGGTCATGCGGACGAGGCGGATGTCGCGGTCGAGCGTGATGGCCTCCGCCTCGCGCGGCGCGCCGGACAGCCCGAGCCGCGTCGCCAGTTCGCCCGCGTTCATCACGCCCGCGCCGGCGAGATCGCGATCTTCGGGGAAATGCACGATCAAGGCGTCGAAATCGCGCGCGTAAGTCAGCGCGCGTCGAAGAGTCTGGCTGTTGCGAATCGAACGTGAGCCGTCGGTGAAGGCGACGGCGCCGGCTTCGCGCAGCAGGCCGAATTCGGAAATTTCCTGACCGTCGAGATTTTTGGAGATCGCCGCCGCCGGCAGCACCCGGACGCGACCATGGTCGCGCGCGCGGCGCTTCAAGAAGTCCACCACGGCGGGGTCGTCGATGGGCGGGCAGGTTTCCGGGCTGGCGACAATGGTGGTGACGCCGCCCACGGCGGCGGCGGCCGTCGCCGTGGCGATGGATTCGCGATGTTCGCCGCCGGGTTCGCCGACATAGGCGCGCAAATCGATCAGGCCGGGCGCGAGCACATGGCCGCCGCAATCGATCACGCCAAAATGCGCCGCCAGCGCGGCGGGCGTCACATGCGGGCCGAAATCGAGGATGCGGCCGTCTTCCACGAGAAGACCGCCGCGCGTTTCCGCTCCCGTTTCGGGATCGACCAGGCGCGCATTGACGAAAGCGAGAGGTTTTGCCGACATGGGCGTTTCGTAACGCGCGGCCGCTGTTTCCGCAATGCCTCGGGTTGCCGCACCGCCACGCCTTGGCTAATCTGAGGTCGAAACATTCGGATTCCCCATGAGCGCACAGCCTCCGCACCGCGCCGAAATCGAGGCCGAACTGGCGCTTCTGCTGGCTTGGCCGGATTTCGAGAGGAATCGCAGCGCCTCGCAATTCCTCAAATTCGTCGTCGAGGAGACGCTGGAGGGACGCGGCGACCGTCTAAAAGCCTTCACCATCGCCACGCGGGCGCTGGAGCGCAAGGACGATTTCGACTCCCAGAACAATTCCGCCGTGCGCGTGCAGGCGCTGCGGCTGCGGCAACTTCTGAAGGAATGGTACGAAGGTCCGGGCGCGCAAAACCCGGTGCGCATCATCCTCAAGACCGGGACGTACAAGCCGGTTTTTGAGCGCTTTTTCCCGCCGGTGCCGGTCGCGGACCCGCCGGCGCAAGCCGCCGCGACGGAGGCGGCGCCGCCGGCCGAGTCCGCGCCCCGCCCCTACTGGCGCCGGTTCGCCGGCGCCGTGGGCCTCGGCCTCGCCACTTTCGTCGTGGCCTTCACCGGCCTGATGACCGAGCCGGCCTCG
This sequence comes from Rhodoblastus sphagnicola, assembly GCF_002937075.1. GTDB lineage: Bacteria > Pseudomonadota > Alphaproteobacteria > Rhizobiales > Beijerinckiaceae > Rhodoblastus > Rhodoblastus sphagnicola. The sequence goes on along the minus strand of NZ_NHSJ01000134.1, from coordinate 113,506 downwards.
CCGCCGGGGGCGAGGAGCGGCAACGCTCCGCCCATTCCCAGCCTGCGCATCGAGCGCGCGTCGAGCGATAAATTTTCTGGCGATCTCGCCCAGGCGCTGGAGGTCGAATTCAGCGCCTTCGACAATGTCATCGTCAGGAAGCCGGAAAGCGAGGCTCCGGCGCCCGCGACAAACGCCTACACGCTTTCCCTGCGGCCGACAGACAAGGATTATGTCGCCGAACTGCTGCGGCTGAGCGACCGCACCATCGTCTGGGCCGGGCAGTTCGCAAAACCCGCCGACGACGCGCTGGCCCGTCAGGCGCGCCAAATGGCGCAGACGCTGGGCGACGCCTATGGCGTGATCGACCTCGACGCCCTGCGCCTGCTCAACGATTTCGACGGCATGCCGCGCGGCTTCAACTGCACCCTCAACGCCTTCACCTTCCTGAAAACGCAAAGCCTCGACCGGCTGCGGGTGGCGCGGGAATGCCTGGAGATCGCCGTCAACGCCAACGCCCGCGACGACGACGCCCGCGCCATGCTGGCCATCGTGCTGGTGCATTATTACTATTTCGCGCCGCCGGAGGGCGACCCACAGGCCGATCTCGCCCGCGCGGAAAAACTGGCGAAGGAGGCGTTCGACCTCGCGCCTTTGCGCGCCCGCTCCTATTTCGCGCGCTTCGTCACCGCTTTCGCCGCCCGGCGTTACGACGAGGCTTTTGCCGCCGCCCGCACCGCGCTGGCGCTCAACGGCAATTCCACGCTTTTCGCGCGGGGAATCGGCTCGGCCTATGTCCTGCGCAGCGAGGTCGAGGCCGGCATGGCGCTGCTGAGCCCGCTGATCGACCGCACCGACGACAGTTCGGCGGCGCTCGGCGCCACCGCGCTCGGTCATGAATTGCGGGGCGAGCCGCAGGAGGCGGCGCGCCTGCTGGCCCGCCCCGGCGCCTCCGAGCGGGCGCTCGCCCTGATCCTTCAACTCAGCCTGTGCGCGGACGCCGCTTGCGCCCGCGACCGCGCCGCCGACCTGCGCCGCAATTTTCCAGGCGTCGCCGGCGACATCGGCGCCGCCCTCGACCGCCTCGGCGCGGCCGATCCGATCAAGGCGCGCCTGCTCGCGGGCGCGGCGGGTTCTCAACCTGACCAAAGGTAACGAACGGAAACATCTGCGTTATTTGCGCCTAACCCACGCGTAACCCCTGTAACCTGCCGCGCCTCATGCCGCTGCGGCAGTGTGCCCTCGCCGACCGGAACCGACCCGGCCGATTGGAGGGAAAAATGGAAAAGCATCTCGAACGGGCGTTGATCGAAATCTATTACGCGATGGCCGAATTCGAGCAGGCCAAGGCCGGCGGCCGATGGCCCGAGGCGGAGACCGCCGAAACCCTGTTCGTGTCGCTGCGCCTGTCGCGCTGGGGCTTGGAAACGGCGCTGCGATCCCTACACGAAATCGACGGAGCGGCGGCGCGCCGCCAGAACGGCCACCAGAACGACTGAGGTTTTCGCGGTCGGTAAAATACCGGCGAGTTTCGCGACGCGCCGGTAACAGCCGACTCCATAGCGTAAGATAGCGGACGAAACGTTATGTGCGCGTTTCAAAAAAAAGAACGAACGCAAAAAATCAAGAAGACGATCACGTCTTTTCATGGGTGAGGAAACGCAGCGATGACTTGTGAGCGTCAGATCTCCGAACATCTTGAGCGCGCGCTGGTGGAAACCATGTTCGCGATCGCCGAATTCGACCATATGCGCGCCACCGCGCGGGCGCGCGGCGAAACGACTCCCCAGGATTCGCTTCCCCAGGATTCGCTTCCCCAGGACTCGCTTCCCCAGGACTCGCTTCCCCAGGACTCGCTTGCGGGCATCCTGCTGCTGCTGCGATCGGCGCTGGATTCGGCGCTCACGCTGACGCGAACGCTCGCGCCGGACTACGGTTTGGCGGGGCCTGCCAACGGTTTGGCGGGGCCTGACAGCAACCGGTAAAGCGCGGCGACGCCGGCGCCGGCGACCGCTTCCATGGCAAGGCCGATGTCGCTCTCGCCCAGCCCGAGGACGGCGGAGAGCCAGGCCAGGCCGAGACCGAACAGCGCGCCGAGGCCCGCGAAGGCGAGCGGCGACGCCAGCTCCAGAGCGGCGGCCAGATGCCGCGTCACCCAGAGATTGGCGCTGAAATTGGTGAAATTGACGACAATCGACCAGGCCAGGGCGAAGGGGCCGGCGGCAGAGCCGATCAGGGCGAGGAAATCCTGGCTCATCGGCGCGATGGCGGTCGGCAGGCCCGCAAGCGCCGCATTGTGCGCGCCGATCGAACTCAGGGCCGCCATGACCGCCGTCATGGCGGCGCAGGCGATCAGACCGGCGCGGCGGATCGGGCGAGGCTCGGGCGTGTTTTTCGGGGACGCGCCGGCTGAAACCCGATCCGACGCTATTTCCCGTTCGATCCCGCCAAAAAGGTAGGCGCGCTGCTCCGGCGTCAAAACCAGATCGGGCTTTGGCGCGGGATTGGCGCGGCGCGGCGTGGCGGGGCGGTTGCGGCGTCCGAAAGCTGCGGTCATGGCGCCACATTGCCCGGCATTGGTTGAGAAACCCCTGCCGCCGCGCGCCATTTTTTTTCCCCTACGGCGCCTCTTGAATCCAATGTCTTGTATTTGCTTGCCTCGCGGCGCGGCCTGAAGCAGAACGGTTTCGAACTTGGATCGTCGGCGCGCGGGCTTCTGTCCAGCCGCGCCACAATGCTGAAATTGCCTGCAAATTTGCGAGCAACGCGCGGCGTGACATTGACAATTCGCGCGACACCGCCTAGAAAATTTCGGTAATAACTAGTGTTCACGTCGCCAAGCGCTGCATATTCATGGTCTTGCCGTTTTGTTGAAGAGAAATTGTTCTTGACCGAAGTCGTCGATCACCGTCTGCCGATCAAGGCGCGCCCGGCTGGGGAATTGGGGCGACGCCTCGACGCGCGAGTGGAGATCAGTCCTTACCAAAGGCGGCGCCCTCACATCTTTGGCCCCGTGAAGGACGAAATCCTGAACCAGCGCCGCTGGTACGAGACCATGCCGGAAACCAACACGCCCGAAGGCGGCGTCTATGTTTTCGACAATGCGGTGATCTCCGGCGGGCTGGTGTTTGGCTCCGATTGGAGTCTGGTGCGCGAAAGCCTGATCAACCGTCAGCATGAAGACGCGTTTGTCGGCCTGACGCGCCGCGAAGGCGACGATTTTCTGCTCGAGCCGAGTTATTTCGAGCGCCGGGATCTGACCTTCGAGCGCTGCGCCCTGATCAGCCAGCACTGGGATCCGAACTACGGCCACTGGCTCATCGAAGGGCTGCCGCGCATGGCGCCGCTGCTGGCGGTGACCGCTCTCGACGGGCTCACCCTGCTTTTGACCAACACCTCCGCGCAGATGATGACGGTGTACCGGGATTCGCTGAAATGGTTCGGCGTCAAGCCGGAACAGCTTCGCTTTGTCGGAACCGAAATCATCGGGGCGCGACAGTTGATCTATCCGGCGCCCCTGACCATCCAGCCCTGGATCAAGTCGCCGGGGATCGTCGACACCCTGGAACAGCTCGCGCGGCGCGTCACGGCGAGCTTCGGCGCAACGGGACCGAAGAAAATCCTGATCCGCCGCGCGCCGAAGAGCCGGCGGCAATTGCTCAATCAGGACGAGGTCAGAGCCTTTTTCCTCGCGCGCGGCTATGTGGAGGTCGCGCCCGACGAACTCAGCTTCGATCAGCAGGTCGCCGTGTTCGGCAACGCCACCCATGTCGTCGGCGTGCTCGGCGCGGAATGCGCGAATATCGCGTTCTCGCCGCGCGGCGCGCGCTTCCTGGGCTTCGCGCCCGAAGCCATGCAGGACGACTTCTTCTGGGATCTGGCGTCGCACAAGGACGGCGAATATTTTTGCCTGCATGGGGCGCCCAGCGATCCGGGCGAGGGCATGAACGCCTCCTTCACCGTCGATCCCGGCCTCCTGAAGCAGGCGTTCGCGGCTTTCGAGAGCGCCTGAACCAGGCTTTGCGCGCTTTCCCCTGTTTTCGACTTCGACGAGGTCCGGTGAGATGGCCAATCTCAAGCATTTCAATCTGCTTCCCAACATCGAAGCCGTCAGCGAACGGCACGGCCCCGATACCGCGCGCTACTACGACTGCCTCCAGGGGCAGCCGGTCATCGACGCCTATCTCGATAGCCTTCGCAATGTGATCTACGGCGAGGATTACCTCGACTTTCACAAGAGACGCTGGGATGAAATCCTGCGCTATGTGCGCTATTTCGCCAGCCACAGGCCCCAGCCGAAGATTCTCGAAGTCGGCATGAGCACGCTGCTGCGGCTTTACAAGGATGTCGCGCCCGGCGCGATCGTCCATACCGTGGACCGGCCGGTGGCGCTCGGCGGCCAGAGCGCCGAATCGGCGATGGCCGTGGGCTCCGACCGGCACTTCAACCTCGATCTCAACACCGACGGTTTCGATGTCCTCGCCGGCGAGGAGCGCAAATACGACCTCATCATCATGACCGAGGTGGTCGAGCACATTCTGGCGACGCCGTCCGAGCTCATCGCCGAACTCCTGCCGCATCTGGCCGGGAGCGGCAGGGTCTACCTGACCACGCCCAACGTCCTGCGCCTCGGCAGCCTCATGAAGATGTGCGAGGAAGGCCGGACGGAGCAGAACTTCTTTTCAAAGATCGAGGGCAATAGCTGGGGCCACTGGCATTACCGCGAATACACGATGAATGAACTGGTCGAGGAGGTCCGAAAGACCGGAGCGGTCCCGGACATGATGGCCTTTTCGAACTGCTGGGACAACGATCACGAATTGTTCAGCGAATTGGTCGCCGTGCGCGGCAATCTCGTCGCCATTTTCGGCAAGTAAACGCGGCGGCAAGTAAACGCGGCGGCGGGCAAACGCGGCGGCGGGGTCAGCCGGGCGCGCGATCCTGCATGACGCCGCCATAGGTCGAGAAATCGCCGTAGCGCGAAAAGATCGCAGAAGTCGCCGGCGACGGTCTGGTGATGCGCGATCGGGGCGTCGGCCTGCGGCCCCGATTGAGCCGGGACGGTGACGGATTCACCTGAGCATGAACGCTTGGGAGGCGAAGGGCGCGGCGATGTCAGCGCCGCTCGAAATCGACATATTCGAGGTCGAATTCGTCCCGTTCGCCGCGCGGCGCCGTCTCGCGGCGCAATTCGCGCCATTGCGCCCACTCGACATCGGGAAAGAAGGCGTCGGCCGGCGGTTCGCAATCGACGCGGGTGAGGCGCAGGAAGCGGCCGAGCGGCAGAGCCTGGCGGTAGATTTCGGCGCCGCCGGCCACGATGATTTCGGCGCAGTGCATCCCGGCGGCGAGGTCATTGGCGCGCGCCACGGCGGCGGCGAAATCGCCCGCGACATGCGCGTGATCCGGCGGCTCCGCGCCGAAAAAACCGGGGTCGCGCGTGACGACCACGGTTTCGCGCCCCGGCAGGGGCTTGCCGATCGCCTGAAAAGTCTTGCGCCCCATGATCAGCGGCCGCCCCCAGGTGATGTCCTTGAAGCGCTTGAGGTCGGAGGGCGCCCGCCAGGGAATCGCGTTCCGCAACCCCAGCGCGCCGTTGCGGGCGACCGCCGCGACGATGGTGATCGGCAGGCCGGTCATCCCGCCGCCTTTGCTGTGTTCGACATGAGTTCTCCCCATTTCCCGCCAAGCTAGATCAGGAGACCCCGCGCGGCCAACCGGCGGGGGTCAGAAAAGGCGCTGATTGCACAGCTTCCTTCAGCAAGAGGTGCTTTCGCAGCGAAATGAGGGGGGCGACCCGACGACGCGTGGCGGATGGCGCGGGGTTGCGTTAGGTTCGCCGCGAAAAACCGAGAGACCGCCGTGACGAAACCGAGGACGAGCCAGACCCACCCGCTTGAGATCGCCCAGGTGCGCGCCAGCCCCGCGCATGGGCGGATCGGGATCACCTTCTGTCCCGGCAAGCACGATCGCGCCGCCTATTCCGGGGCCTGGGCGCGCGACCTCGCGACGGATCTCGATGTCATCGCCGCCTCCGGCGCGCGTCTGGTGCTGACGCTGGTCGAACCGGCCGAACTGGTCGCGCTGAAAGTCCCCGACCTCGGCATGGACGTGCTGGCGCGGGGACTGGACTGGCGCCACCTCCCCATCGCCGATTATTCCGTCCCCAATGCCGCATTCGAGCGGCAATGGCGGGCGCATGGCCGCGACATACGCGCGCTGCTGCGCCGGGGCGACGACATTGTCGTGCATTGCAAGGGCGGCCTCGGGCGCGCCGGCATGATCGCCGCGCGGTTGCTGGTGGAATTGGGCGTTGAGCCGGACGCGGCGATCAAGGAGGTCCGCCGCGCCCGCAAAGGTGCGATCGAGACGCCGTCGCAGCTTGCGCTGGTGCGCCAGACCAAGCCGCTCGACGATGTCGAGGACATTGACACGGCGCGCCTGCGAAAGGTCGGGGGCACGCTGGGCAGCAATCCCGGCGGCGTCCATGAGGACGCGGACGGCCGGCGCTTCTATGTCAAAACCCTCGAATCGGCGGCGCATGCGCGCAACGAATTCCTGGCGGCGAAACTCTACCAACTGGCCGGCGCGCCGACGCTGAGCTATTTTCGCTGCCGCGATCCCGCCGAGGTCGCGACCGAATTCGTCGCGCTCGAAAAGAAGACCATCGCCGAATTGAACGCCGACGAGATCCAACAGGCGCGGCGCTGGTTCGGCGTGCATGCCTGGACCGCCAATTGGGACGCCGCCGGCTTCCTCGGCGACAACCAGGGCGTCGCGGACGGGGTGGTGATGACGCTCGACGTCGGCGGGGCGCTGGCGTTTCGCGCCCAGGGCGACCCGAAGGGCAAGGCGTTCGGCTCCAGCGTGGGCGAACTCGACACGCTGCGCTCGGACGAGGACAATCCTCACGCGATCAAACTCTTCGCGGAGATGAGCCCGGCCGAGATCGCCGAATCCATCGCCGTGGTGACGCGCATTCCCGACACCGCGATCCGCAGGGTCGTCGCCGAGACGGGCGGGAGCGCGGCGCTGGCCGAAAAGCTGATCGCGCGCAAGGCCGACATGGCCAAGCGACTGGCTTGAAGCCGGCCAGTCATGCTGTTTCTGAACGATCCGTTCGGAAACCTTATCAGACCGCGACTTCGGCGGCGATATGCGGATGCGGGTCGTAGCCCTCGACCTCGAAATCCTCGATTCGGTAATCGTCGATGTTTTCCGCGCGACGCTTGAGGATCAGTTTCGGAAACGGTCGCGGCGCGCGGGTCAGTTGCAGCCGCGCCTGCTCCAGATGGTTGAGATAGAGATGAACGTCGCCGCCGACCCAGACGAAATCGCCGGGTTCAAGGTCACATTGCTGCGCGATCATGGTTTGCAGCGCCACGGTGGCGATCCAGTTGAACGGACAGCCCAACAGCAGGTCCACCGACCTTTGCAGCAGCATGCAGGACAACCGCCCCTTGCTGACGTGAAACTGATAGACCATGTGGCAGGGCGGCAGCGCCATCCGGTCGATGTCCGCGACATTCCAGGCGTGGAACAGGATGCGGCGGCTCGACGGATTGGTCCGCAGGGCGTCGATGACGCCGGCGATCTGGTCGTGTTCGCGGCCATCCGGCCCCTGCCAGCGCCGCCATTGCTTGCCGTAGACAGGGCCGAGATCGCCCCATTTTTGCGCAAAAGCGTCATCCTCGACCACGCGCCGCTCGAAAACCTCCTGGCTGACGTCCTCGCCGGTCTCCTTGCGGTAGCGGGCGAGCGGCCAGTCCGACCATATCCGGACATTTTGCTTCAACAGCGCCTGGATGTTGGTGTCGCCGGTCAGGAACCACAGCATTTCCTTGACGGCGGTCTTCCAGAACACCCGCTTGGTCGTCAGCAGCGGCGCGCCGGCGCCGAGATCGAACCGCGTCATCGCGCCGAAAATCGACAGCGCGCCGACGCCGGTGCGGTCGATGCGGCGGTCGCCATGCTCCAGCACCTGGTTGAGCAGGTCGAGATACTGGTATTCGGGATGGCGGTTCAGCATGGGCGACTCCGGGCGAAGCCGGGTCAATAACGCTCAATAGCTGAAAAAGCCACGCCCGGTCTTGCGGCCGAGATAGCCGGCGTCGCACATCTGTTTCAGCAGCGGGCTCGGGCGATATTTCGGATCGGCGAAGCCGGCGTGCAAGACTTCCATCACGTCGAGCACGATGTCGAGGCCGATCAGGTCGCCGAGCGCCAGCGGTCCCATCGGATGGGCGGCGCCGAGCTTCATCATCGCATCGACGTCTTCCGGCGTCGCCACGTTTTCGTAAACGCAATTGATCGCCTCGTTGATCATCGGGATCAGCACGCGATTGACGACGAAACCGTAGGAATCGCGGGCGACCTTGGCCTCCTTGCCGAGTTTGGCCACGGTTGCGACCACGGCGGCGTTGACCGCGTCGGTGGTCTGGATGGCGCGGATCACCTCGACCAGTTGCATCATCGCCACCGGATTGAAGAAATGCATGCCGATCACCCGGCCCGGATGGTTCGAGGCGGCGGCGATCCTGGTCAGCGACAGCGACGAGGTGTTGCTGGCGAAAATGGTCCGGGCCGGGCAAATGCGGTCGAGATCTCCGATGATCGCCTTTTTGACCTCGAATTTCTCCACCACCGCCTCGACGATCAGATCGCGGTCGTGAAAATCTTCGAGCGTCAGCGTCGCGGTGATGCGGCCGGCCGCGGCGTCGGCGTCGACTTGCGTCATTTTCTCCTTGGCGACTAGGCGCGACAGGCTGGTTCCGATGGTCGCCAGTCCGCGATCGAGCGCGCCCTGCGAAATGTCGCGCAGCAGCACGCGATAACCGGAGGTTGCGAAGGCCTGGGCGATTCCCGCCCCCATCACGCCGGCGCCGATCACGCCGATCTTTTCGATTTTCATCGCTCGTCCACCCCCGGTTTCCGCCCTGTTTCGGGTGCGGACCCTAGGCATGACGCCGGCTGAATTCAAGACGAATGCACGGGCTCAAGCCCCGCCGACTGCGCAACAGGCGAGGCGCCGCGTTTTTCCCCTTTCGCGGCGCAACCGCCTTCACTATATTCATCTGGCCGTCCTCGGACGGCTATGGCGATAAATGGTCATCGGAATAAGCCTATCGGACCCGGGGGCGGTACCCGGCGCCTCCACCACAATCCATCCCTGCGGGTGGGTCTCCCTTCCAGGGGTTGGATTGTGGCGGGGGCGAAATAGGATAGACGAGGGTGTAAAGGGTGTTCTTTTGCTCGGCATGATACCGCCGTTATCGGGTCAAACCTATAGTTGCCAACGACAACTATGCTCCGGTGGCCGTTGCCGCGTAATGCGGTAATAGTACCGAAATTGAAGTCCTGAAGCTTAGCCGTTTCAGGCGGGGTCCGGAGGCGCCTGGCAACAGAAGCCTCCACTTATTTCTCGGGCGCGACAGGTCCAAGGTCGAACGAAACATCAATGTCCAAAGATTTGATACGCTACGATCTCCAGGTTCAGGACGCGCTGCGCGGCGTGGTGCGAAAAGTGCTGGCCGACGCGGCGCGCGACGGCCTGCCCGGCGAGCATCATTTCTACATCACCTTCCGCACCCATGACCCCGGCGTAAAACTGTCGCAGCGCCTGCGCGAACAATATCCCGAGGAGATGACCATCATCCTCCAGTATCAGTTCTGGGATCTGAAGGTCGATGACCTCGGCTTCGAGGTCGGCCTGCACTTCAAGAACGTGCCGGAGCGCCTGTCGGTGCCCTACGACGCCATCGCCGGCTTCTACGACCCCTCCGTGCAATTCGGCCTGAAGTTCGAGGCGCAGGAGGAAGGCGAAGACGGCGAGGACGGCGAGATCGAGGCGGGGGACGACGAACCGATGATCGATCTCGGTCCGGTCGCCAATCCGCCCCGCCCCAACGTCCGCGAAGCCGAGAAAAAGCCGCGCGGCGCCGGTTCGGAGCCAAAACTCGCCCCAGCCGCGGAAAAATCGACAGCGAAGTCCGACAAGCCGGAGGGATCTGGCGAAACCGGCGGCTCCGAGGGCGCGAAAGTGGTCTCGATCGACGCCTTCCGCAAGAAGCCATGAGCCGCAAAAGGCCATGAGCGAGATCGTCAACCTGCGTCAGGCGCGCAAGCGCCGCGACCGCGCCGAGCGGGACGCGCAGGCCGAGGCGAATCGCTTGCAACACGGGCGGACCAAGGAGGAGAAGACCCTCACCGCCGCCCGACGCGCGCAGGACGCGCGCAAGCTTGAGGCGCACAGGCTGGAGCCGAGTCCGCCCGAACAAGACGATTAAGCGCCTGATGAGTCATTTCAGCCTCGACCAGCTCCCTCGCCCCGCGTCAGCGGGGAGAGGGCGGATGGCGGCGCGCTTCATTGCGGTCGAGGCGAAAGCATGAGCGACGACAAACTGCGCAAGCGCTCGCTGGTCATCGCCGGGCACCGCACCTCGATTTCGCTTGAAGATGATTTCTGGGACGCCCTGCGCGAGATCGCGGGCGCGCGCGGCCTGTCCCTGCCCGCTCTGGTCGCGGAAGTCGATTCAGGCCGCGGCGCCGCCAATCTCTCGTCGGCTCTGCGCGTGGCGATCCTGCGCCACTATCGCGCGTGCGCCTAGAGTCTTTGTTCTTACGCATTTTCTTCACGCGAACCGGCATCCAGTTCGCTTGAAAACGCTCTAGCCGCGCGACACAGAGGCCTTGGCGTAAATCCCGTTGAAATCGCCGCCGCACTGGCCGTTGTCGCGCACCAGCAGCACGTCGCCGCCGCGCGCCATGCGGACACGGCAGCCGGGCGTCGCCGGGTCTTCGGGATCGACGCCCTCGCCAAAGAACAGGCCGATGCCGTCGCGCATGTCCATGTCGCCAGAAAAGGAACCGGCGCCGCGAGCCTCGATCGTCAGGCGACCGTCGTCCCGCCAGTTTATGCCGAGCGACGCCGCGCCGCGCCGCCAGCCGCCGACGAACGAGCCGGTGTCGTTGACGCGCGCGATCTTGTCGAGCGAATCGTTCGGCAACCACCCGGCGCGGCCGCCCTTGAGCGTTTCGGCGCAGACTTGCGCATCGGCGAGCGCGCCGAGCGCCAAAAGCTCGCCGCGCGCGACTGTGGATCTGGACTTGCCGCCGACGAAGGCGACGGCGGAGGCGGCTTTGCCGAAGCGAACGAAAGCCATGTCGGCGAAGGTGACGCCGGCGCAGCCGGCGGCGCGCGCCGGCGTGGCCAAGGATAATGCGACGCCGAGGGGAAAAAGCAGACGCCGCATCGCGCTTACGCCTTCTGGCCGAATTCGGAGACCCCGCCATGCGCGGCCGACCATTGCGCCGGCGCGTGCAGGAATTTCTCGACCTCGTCGAGCGTCGCGTCGGGCAGATAGTGCGTGTCGCGCGCGACCTTCAGCACGTCCCACCAGGTGGTGAGCTGGTGCAGACTGATGCCTTCCTTGGCCAGTTCCGCCCGCGCCTGCGGGAAAATATCGTAGAAGAAGAACACGAAAGTGTGGGCGCAGCTCTGGCCGGCCTCGCGAATCGCATTGCAGAAATTCACCTTTGACGCGCCGTCGGTGGCGAGATCCTCGACGAGAAGGGTGCGGGCGCCGTCCTTCAGTTCGCCCTCGATGCGCGCATTGCGGCCAAAACCTTTCGGCTTCTTGCGCACATATTGCATCGGCAGGCTGAGGCGGTCGGAAATCCAGGCGGCGAAGGGTATGCCCGCCGTCTCGCCGCCGGCGATGATGTCGAGGCTCTCATAGCCGATCTCGCGCTGGATCGTGGTCACTGCGAAATCCAGCAACCGGCTGCGCAGGCGGGGAAAGGCGATCAGCTTGCGCATGTCGGTATAAACCGGGCTCGCCCAGCCCGAGGTGAAAATGAACGGCTTTTCCGCGTTGAACAGCACGGCGCCGACTTCCAGCAGCATTTTGGCGGCTTCTTCGGCGATCATCTGTTTTTCGAGCGCGGCGGGCGACAGGTCGGACATGAGGGGTTCCCTTTTTCCGACCATTAAAACGCAGTTTGCCGGTCCGTCAATCAGGCGGCCAGTTTCCGGGCCTTTCTCCCCAGCCGCTTGCGCACGGACGCCCACAGCGCGCGGATCTCCTCCGCCGCCGCGCCATTGGGATTGACCTCGGTCACGCCCAGGCCGCGCCGCGCCGCCTCCTGGTAATCGACGCGCGAGGCGATCAGCGGCGTCATCAGCACGCCCAGCGCCTCCAGCGTCGCCACGCCCTCCTCGACCCGGGCGTTCTGGCGCGAGGTCGGGCATTGATTGAGCACGAAAGCATAGTCGCGCTGAAGCTGCTTGAGCTTCTTCAGCGTCCTCTCGCCGGCGGCGAGGTCGAAGGCGTTGGGCCGCGCCGGGATGAGGCAGAACTGCGCCGCCTTGATCGCCGCGTCGAACGCGGCGCCGTCGCCGCCGGGCGAATCGATGACCACCAGGGTGACGCCCCGCGCGGCCAGTTCGTCCAGCACCTTTTCCAGTTTCGAGGCGGGCGTCGCCACCACGGGAATATCGTTGGTCTCCCGCGTCCGCGCCCAGCCGCTCAGCGACTGCAACGGGTCGAGATCGATGAGAAACACCCGCTCGCCGGCCTCCCTGGCCGCGACGGCGAGGCAGACCGCCAAAGTGCTCTTTCCAGAACCGCCCTTTTGCGTGACAAACGCGACGCGCCGCATCGTTACCCCCTTGTTTTTTCACGACGCCGACTCGCCGCAACTGCATTTGAATCAGAAACTCCGATTCAAGACCAGTTGCGGAGAGCCAACAATTACAAAAAAACGCAAGAGAGGCGGCTTCTACGCCATTTTATACATGACGTAACGTGAACTTAACTTTCACGCGGCATCGATCTGCTCCAACTCGACACCGTCGAGCCGCGCGCGCGTCGAGCGCCACAATTCGCGCATTTCCGCCGCCGCCGCGCCCGAAGATGCGAATTCGGTGACGCCGAGCGCCCTGCGCGCCGCTTCCTGGTAATCGGCGCGGGCGGCGACCAGCGGCGTCATCAGCACGCCCATCGCCGCCAAGGCGTCAATGCCCTGCTGGATGCGCGGCGACTGGCGCTGCGGCGGACACTGGTTGAGCACGAAGGCGTAGTCGCGTTCGCGGGCTTTGAGCTTTTGCAGCGTGCCGCCGCTGGCGGCGACGTCGAAAATGTTGGGGCGCGCGGGAAGGAGGCACAAATCCGCCACATCCATGGCCTCTTCCGCGACCATTGTGTCGCCGGCCGGGGTGTCCATGACGACGAGGGTGACGCCGAGCGTTTCCAATTCGCCCATGACCGTGTTCAATTCGCCCTGCGCCGCCGCCATCACGAGAATGTCTTGAGACTTGCGCCGATCGCCCCAATTGGAGAGCGATCCCATCGGATCGAGATCGACCAGACAGACGTTTTCCCCGGCCTCGCGCGCCGCGACGGCCAGACAAACGGCGAGCGTGCTTTTACCCGCGCCGCCCTTTTGCGTTACAATGGCGATCTTCCGCATTGAATTCCTCCATCATGAATATTCTATAACGTGGACAAATGCCCAAAACGGAAATTAGCAGACAAAAAGACATTGACATCAGTTTTAGTAAGTTATGCACAAAAACTAAACGACATGACGTAAGTAACGCTACGCAGGTAAACTTAGAGATTTCACGCCCATGAGTGACTTATTCGCCGTAGCTGGATTGGAACAGGACGCCCCCCGCCCGCTCGCGGAACGGCTGCGTCCCCGGCGTTTGAGCGAGGTCGCCGGGCAGGACCATCTGCTGGGCCAGAACGGCGCGCTCACCCGGATGATCGACTCTGGCTCGCTGGGCAGCCTGATTTTCTGGGGGCCGCCGGGTACAGGCAAGACCACCGTGGCGCGATTACTGGCGCATGAGACCAAGTTGCATTTCATGCAGGCGTCCGCGATCTTTTCCGGCGTCGCCGATCTCAAGAAGATCTTTGACGAGGCGCGGGCGCGCCGCAAGATCGGCCAGGGCACGCTGCTGTTCATCGACGAAATCCACCGCTTCAACCGGGCGCAGCAGGATTCCTTCCTGCCGGTGATGGAGGAAGGGACCGTCACCCTGATCGGCGCCACCACGGAAAACCCGTCGTTCGAACTCAACGCCGCGCTGCTGTCGCGCGCCCGCGTGATGACGTTTCGCAGCCTCGATGATTCGGCGATTGAAAAACTGCTCGCCCGCGCCGAGCAGATCGAGGAAAAACCCCTGCCGCTCGATGCTCAGGCGCGCGGCGCGTTGATTCGCATGGCCGACGGCGACGGCCGCGCCGCGCTCACGCTGGCCGAGGAAATCTGGCGCGCGGCGCGCGAAAACGAGGTTTTCGACCCCGAAAAACTTTCCGAAGTGGCGCAGCGCCGCGCGCCGATCTACGACAAGGGCCAGGAAGGTCATTACAATCTGATTTCCGCCCTGCACAAATGCGTGCGCGGCTCCGATCCCGACGCGGCGCTGTATTATCTCGCCCGCATGTTCGACGCTGGCGAAGACCCGCTGTTTCTGGCCCGCCGCGTGGTGCGCATGGCCGTCGAGGACATCGGGCTGGCCGATCCGCAAGCCCTGGTGATCGCCAACGCCGCCAAGGACGCCTACGATTTTCTCGGCAGCCCCGAGGGCGAACTGGCGATCGCGCAGGCCGTGATCTATTGCGCCACCGCACCCAAGAGCAACGCGGCCTATCTCGCCTACAAGGGCGCGATGCGGCTGGCGAAGGCGCACGGTTCGCTGACGCCGCCCAAGGTGATTTTGAACGCGCCGACCAAGCTGATGAAATCGGAGGGCTACGGAACCGGCTACGCCTATGACCACGACGAACCCGACGCCTTTTCGGGCCAGAACTACTGGCCGGAGGTTTTGGGGCGGCAAAAGCTTTACGAGCCGGTGGAGCGCGGTTTTGAACGCGAGATCGGCAAGAGGCTGGATTATTGGGAGAAGCTGCGGCGGGAGCGGGGGGAGAACTGAGCCGATCGCAGCCCAGGGCATCCAGATCGTGAAAACGAGGCGCGGTCGCGTCGCCAAACCTGAAAATCCTTCCGCCGACCTTGAAAGAGCCGGAAACGTCACCCGCTGAAGGGCCAATGGCGGAATTATCGGGAACGCCATGTCCGCGGCGACTTCCTGTTGATTTACGCGATTGACGAAAGCGCCAAGCCGCCGCTCGTCGTCTTTGTTCGCGCAGGGACTCCCGCCGACCTGTTTGACGAATGAACGTCCAAGGGTGACGCCACCGCCCATCCGCGCTAAGGAGAGCGGATGCAGGCCTATCTCATCGTTTTCTTCGGCGCCGGTTTTGGCGGTTGCCTTCGCCATTTCGTCAACCTCGTCGCGGCGCGCACGCTGGGGACGGCGTTTCCATGGGGCACGTTCCTCATTAACATCAGCGGCTCGCTGGTGATGGGTCTCATTGCCGGCTTCCTGACCTTTCGCTCGGGCATGCAAGGCTCGCAGCATCTGCGGCTGTTCCTGCTGACCGGCATTTTGGGCGGCTACACCACCTTCTCAGCCTTTTCGCTCGATTCCGCCCTGCTCTACGAGCGCGGCGACTTGCTCGGCATGGCGCTGTATGTCGGCGGCTCGGTGGCGCTGGCGCTGGTCGGCGTGTTTTCCGGCCTTGCGGTCATGAGGGCCTTGTTATGAAGACGTCTCGTCCCAAATTCTCCGGCCCTTCCGCGCGCAAGCCCAAGCCCATGGACAAGCCGCTGCTGGCGAAAAAACCCAAACCCGCCACAAAACCGGAGCCAGAGAAAAAGCCGGCTCCCGAACCGGTCAAGCTGGCGACGGGGGTGCAAAACCTCGCCGTCACCGAGGATGAGGACGGCATGCGCCTCGACCGCTGGTTCAAGCGGCGCTTTCCGACCTTGGCCCTGTCGCATCTGGCGAAGATCTGCCGCAAGGGCGAGGTGCGGCTCGACGGCAAGCGTGTCGAGACCTCCTCGCGCATCGCCACCGGCCAAACTCTTCGCGTGCCGCCGCTTTCCGTCGATGCGCCCAAGTCGCCGGCGGTGATCAGGCCGGCGCAATCGCAGGCCGACCAGCGCGCCATCAAGGACATGATCCTGCTCGACGACCGCGACCTGATGGTGCTGAACAAACCATTCGGGCTGGCGGTGCAGGGCGGGTCCGGCACCAAGATTCATCTCGACGGCATGCTGGCCTCGCTCGCCAACGAGCGCGGCGACCGCCCGGTGCTGGTGCATCGACTCGACCGCGACACCTCCGGCGTGATCCTGATCGCCAAGACGCGCAAAATGGCCGCCGATCTCGGCGAGATTTTCCGCTCGCGCGCGGCCAAGAAGATTTACTGGGCGCTGGTCGAAGGCGTGCCGCGCCCGGCGCAGGGGCGCATTTCGCTTTATCTCGCCAAAGGCGAAGCGATGGGGGATAATCGTGCGCCAAAGGGCCGGCACGGCATGGAGGAGCGGCGCGACATCGAGAAGATGCGCGTGGCCAAGCATGGCGACGAGGACGCGCAACATTCGCTGACCTATTACGCCATCGTGGACAAGCTGGCGCCGCGCTGCGCCTGGCTGTCGATGAAACCGCTCACCGGGCGCACCCATCAATTGCGCGCCCATGCGGAAAGCATCGGCTGCCCGATCGTCGGCGATCCCAAATATGGCCACAGCGACGAGGACCGCCGCCGCCGCGCCGATCCCAACCGCAACGTTCCCGACGGGGTCGATCAAAAGCTGCATCTGCTGGCGCGGCGGCTGGTGCTGCCGCATCCGCGCGGCGGCGTGCTCGACGTCACCGCGCCGCTGCCGCCGCACATGAAGCGCTCGTGGGAAATGTTCGGGTTCGACGCCGGGCAGTACGATCCGATTCTGGATGCGCCGGAGGAATGACCTTTAGAGCATTTTCAAGCGATGCGGACACCGGTTCGCGTAAAGAAAATGCGTTAAAACAAGAATCTAGAGTATTTTCATGTTTCCACGAAACGTGAAAATACTCTAGCGGCGGATCAGGATCACGCCGCCAAGGACAAGGGCGATTCCGAGCGCCCGCGACACGTCCAGCGGGCGCTGCGTAAGCCCGAGCACGCCGAAATGATCGAACAGCACTGCGGCGATCATCTGGCCGGCGATCAGCAGCGTGATGAATGTGGCGGCGCCGATGCGCGGGACCAGAACGATCGCCAGACCGACATAGATCGCGCCCAACAGGCCGCCGGTCCATCCCCACCACGGCACGCGCGCGGCGAAGCCCGCTTGCGGGATGGGCGCGCGCAGAACAGCCGCCGTCAGGGCGATCGCGACGATACCGACGAGAAAGTTGGCAAAATTCGCCCAGACGGCCGAGTTCAGCCCGGCGCGCAATTGCGCGTTGATCACCTGTTGAAGCGCCGCGCTCACGCCCGCCAGCGCCGCAAGAAGGGAAAAGAGCAGGCTGTTCAACATGGCGGGTTCGTCGGATTTTTCGCCGCGCGACCGGACTTCATCGACGGCGCGGCCGAGATGGACGGTGTTGCAGAGGATGATGACGCGATCTCACCCAACGTTATGCCCGGCGCAAGGCCGGGCATAAAGTCCGCATGTTGGATCCCGGCGACACAACCCGTCCCCGTTTACCGGGAGAGGGAGTGGCGCCGTCAGATGGCCG
Source organism: Rhodoblastus sphagnicola (assembly GCF_002937075.1). Lineage (GTDB taxonomy): Bacteria > Pseudomonadota > Alphaproteobacteria > Rhizobiales > Beijerinckiaceae > Rhodoblastus > Rhodoblastus sphagnicola. The sequence goes on along the minus strand of NZ_NHSJ01000134.1, from coordinate 95,949 downwards.
AAGTCACCGATCGTCCGGCGCGGCGTCGAAGCGGTCGGCCTGCGCCTTGACCGCCGGCGAGGGCTGGAACGAGGCCGCGCGCGCGTCGTTGGGCGAAAAACCGTCGCGCTGGTAAATGTCCTCGCGGAACTGGACCGTGCCCTCCGGCGTGCCCCAGGCCGTGATATAGACCCAGTAAACGTTGACCGGCGGCTCGATCTTCACGTCCACGCGCTCGCCCGAGGCGATGGTGGCGTCGATGCGATCGCGATCCCAGCCCGGCTGGGCCTTCAGCAGCCAGGCGACATAGTCGCGCACGTTCTGCATGCGCATGCAGCCCGAGGAGACGAAGCGGAAATCATCGCCGAACACGCCCTTGGCCGGGGTGTCGTGCATATACACGCCATAGGGATTGTTGATGTTGATGCGCACCACGCCCAGCGAGTTTTCCGTGCTCGGCTCCTCGCGGAAGCGGTAGTTGGTGGCGTCGAGCGAGTGCCAGTTGATCGATTCCGGCGGCACTTCCTGATTGTTCTTGTCGAACACGTGGATCTTGCTGTCGCGCAGGTAATTGGGATCCTGCTGCATCTTCGGGATCAGATCCTTGCGGATGATCGAGGCCGGCACGGTCCAGTAGGGGTTGAAGTCCACGTCGAGCGCGCGGGTCTGCATCACCGGGGACTGGCGGTCGATCTTGCCGACGCCGGCGATGTGGCGGGTGGCCACCGTATCGTTCTCGACCGTCTCGATCAGGGCGGCGGGAATGTTGGCGGTGACGAAGCGGTCGCCGAGATTGGCGGAAAAGCTGCGCAGGCGCACGATATTGGTTTCGAGCTGGCGCAGGCGGTAATCGGCCGGCACGTTCATGGCGTCGAGCGTCGCCTGGTTGACCACGCCGGTCTCGATCAGGCCGTGGCGGGCCTGGAACCGGCGCACGCCGGCCTCGACATAAGAGTCGTAAACGCCCGAATTGGAGGCCGACGCGTCGAGATCGCCGGTGACGATCAGGCGCTTGCGCAACGCCGCCACCGCCGGGCCGCTGGCCCCGAGTTTGAGCCCGGCGCCGCCGGGAACCCGGCCCCAGCCGCCATTGCCGACGATGCGGCGGTAATCCTCGATCGCCTGCTCGCTCGCGGCGAGCGTGCGCGGCGACAGCAACGGCGTGGTGGAGCGCGTCACCGTGAGCCGCGTGTCCGAGTCATAATGCTGCGCCCATTCGGCCTGGCCGTCGGAAGCCCAGGCCAGCCCCGACATCGGCCCGGCCAGAACCAGGGCCATGGCCAATCCCGCGCCGGCGACGCTTTTGCCGGGGGCGCGCGCGAAAAGGAAATTTTGTGGGATCGCGAACAATATCCTAACTCCCTGGCGGGGCCGCGCGGGCCGCCGCTGCTGAATCTGGTGAAACACTCTTCGATTGCCGTTAACAGAGCGCAAATAGCGCGGCGTTTTTAAGGCGACACGGCCCCGCCGGACAAAAAAAGCCGGGCTTGAAAGGCCCGGCCGAGTTCGGAAGTTTCTCGCGACGATATTTTCGAACTTGCCCCGGGTTCAGAGGCGATACTTGATCTGGTCGGTCCAGAAGCGCTCCAGACGGATCAGGGCGTTGTTGATGGTGCGGAACTCGTCGACCGAGACGCCGCCGATCTGCTCCACCGTCACCACATGCTTCTCGTAGAGACTGGCGACGATGTCGCGGATGTCCTTGCCTTCCTTGGTCAGGCTGATGCGCACGGAGCGGCGGTCGACGCGGGAGCGGGCGTGGTGGAGGTAGCCCATCTCGACCAGCTTCTTGACGTTGTAGGAGACGTTCGAGCCGAGGTAATAGCCGCGGGTGCGCAGCTCGCCGGCGGTCAGTTCGGAATCGCCGATGTTGTAGAGCAGCAGCGCCTGGACGGCGTTGATGTCGGAGCGGCCGCGACGGTCGAATTCGTCCTTGATGACGTCGAGCAGGCGGCGGTGCAGGCGCTCGATCAGGGTCAACGACTCCAGATAGATCGGACGAACTTCGGCGCCGCGCTCGGCGCGAACGGCGGAGATTTCCGTCTTGAAAGCGTTGTTCATGAGTGCGGTCCCTTGGTTCGTCGCGCGCCTTGTCGCTAAAGCGCCAGTTGATGAATGCAACATAGCCATGGCCGATGAAAACGAGTTTAAACAACAAACTGAATCGAAAATGAACGCCGATTGCGGCAATTGAAGTGAATCTTTGCTGAATCCGGATTCTGTTTACCTTGAGTATTTCTTAAGCGACTGGGGGCCGTCTTTTGACCTTCCCGAACAGCCAGGCCAGCGCCCGATCGATCAACCGGTCCGGCGCGCCGGTTTCGCCCTCGACCCGGTTGGCGCGCCAAGACAGGAACAGGTAGAGCGCCAGCAGCGCGGCGTCGACGCCCTTGACCAGCCCGCCCCCGCCCGGAAAGAAACCGGGCTTGATCGCGGACACATAAATCTGCGCCATCAGGGTGAGCAGCCAGACCACCCCGCCCCAGGGCGCGACCATCCACAGCCCGACAGCGGCGACGAGGTCGAACACGGCGAAAAAGATCACCGCCGCCGCCATCGCCCCGCTCACATCGAGAAAGGGGTCGGTGGACGACAGCACGCGCCGCCACTGGTCGAGACCCTCGACGATCCACAAGAGCGCCACCACCCGGAAGAACAGGGTGAGCAGAAAGGTCCATCGCGCCTGATCGACGTCCGCGCCAGGCTTGGCGCCCACCTGGATGGCGGCGGCATATTCAAGTTCGTTCGAAGTATTGGGCGCGTAAGTCTTCATACTGCTTTCCCCGCGCGCGTTTTCGTCATGACCTTGGCATCGTTAGTCCATTTGCGCCGGCGCCGCAAAAATTTTCTGAAGCGCCGCCGGAATGTGCTAATTCGTGAGCCGGAAAAGGAACCCGAAAAAGGAATCCGCAATGAACCAGTCGCCCCCTCCCTCCGGTTTCGATCTGTCCCTCAATCTCGTGCGCCGGCCCCGCCGCAATCGCAAGTCCGACTGGGTGCGGCGTCTCGTGCGGGAGAACATCCTGACCGCCGACGACCTGATCTGGCCGATCTTCGTCATCGAGGGCGAGAACCTGCGCACGCCCGTCGCCAGCATGCCCGGCGTCGAGCGTCTGTCGGTGGACCAGACCGTGGTCGCCGCGCGCAAGGCCGTCGAACTCGGCATCCCCGCCATCACGCTGTTTCCCTTCACCGATCCCGACCTCAAGGATCCCAACGGCTCCGAGGCGCTCAACGAGAACAACCTCGTCTGCCGCGCCGTGCGCGCGATGAAGCAGGCGGTTCCCCAACTCGGCGTCATCACCGACGCCGCGCTCGATCCCTACACCAGCCACGGCCACGACGGCCTGATGGAGGGCGAGAAGATCCTCAATGACGAGACCGTCGCCGTGCTGGTCGAGCAGGCGCTCAACCAGGCCCGCGCCGGCGCCGACGTCATCGCGCCCTCCGACATGATGGATGGCCGCGTCGGCGCCATTCGCATGGCGCTCGACCGCGAAGGCTTCCTCGACGTGCAGATCATGGCCTATGCGGCCAAATACGCCTCGGCCTTCTATGGCCCGTTCCGCGACGCCATCGGCACCAAGGCGGCGCTCATCGGCGACAAGCGCACCTACCAGATGGACCCCGCCAATTCCGACGAGGCCCTGCGCGAGGTGGAGATGGACCTTGAGGAGGGCGCCGACATGGTGATGGTCAAGCCCGGCATGCCCTATCTCGACATCATCCGCCGTGTGAAAGAAACTTTTGGCGCCCCTACGTTCGCCTATCAAGTTTCCGGCGAATATGCGATGATAACCGCTGCTGCGCAAAATGGGTGGCTCGACGGCGACAAGGCCATGATGGAAAGCCTGCTGGCTTTCAAGAGGGCGGGCGCCAGCGGCATACTCACCTATTTCGCGCCGCGGGTGGCGGAAATGCTCAAGAAGGGGTGACATAAACCCAAGGGGCGAGACGCAAATAGCGGGCGCGCCCGGCCTTTTCGCCTCCAGGCGGGATTTTGAACTCCCGCCGGAATTTGGAGGAGGAGGAGGGGTCATGAGCGCGCCCAAAGACGCCGGCGCCGGTCGTTCGGATTTCCGGTCAAAATTGTTTCCCAACGGGTACAGCCGCAGCGCGCGGCTGCTGCTGGAGCCTTTGCAGGCGTCCGACGCCTATGGGCTGATCATTCTTACCAATGACCCCCTGGTCGCCCACGGCGCCTCGACGCTGCCGCAACCTTTCACCATGGACGACGCCCGCGAGTTGATCGCCCTGCCCCACCACGACGGCGGCTGTTTCGCCGCGCTGCGCCTTCACGAGGGCGGCGAGATGATCGGCTGCGCCGGCATCGTCGCCCGCGAACCCGAAAAGGGCGACGTTGGCGATCTCGAACTCGGCTTCTGGCTCGGCGCGCCCTATCATGGCCACCGCTATGGCGCCGAGGCCGCGCAAACCATGCTCGAACTGGCGCAAAGGGCGTTTCCGCAGGCGCGGATCGTGGTCGAATGCCCGCGCGTGAACGGCGCCTCCTGGCGCCTGCTGCAACGGCTGGGCTTTGCGCCCGGCGCCGGCCGGGGCAACAGGATGAACGCCGAACTGCTGGCCTGGCGCGCGTCAGCCGAGGTGGATTAGCCGGAAAAGTCTCGCGGTTTGAGACAGCAATGTGAACAGCCCCCCTCCGCCTCTTGCGCGACGGAAGGCGGGGGGCCAGATTAGGCGTATCCAGAGTTGGATTTTGGGGTGATCTGGAATGCCGCCATGACGAACGCGAACGCTCCGACCGCCGTTTACCCGCTTGCCCCGCTGCCGGCCAGCGCGCTCGAAGGCGTGCGCCGCCGCCGCATCGCGGCCTTGGGCCTCGACCTGATCTTCGTGACCGTGCTGTCGGTAGGACTGTGGCTGCTGCTGGGCGTGCTGTCGTTCGGCCTGCTGTGGTTCATCCTGCCGCCGCTGTTTCCCTTCGTCGCCTTTTTCTACAATGGCCTGACCATTTCGAGCTGGCGGCTGGCGACGCCGGGCATGAGGGCGATGGATCTGGAAATGCGGCTGGTCAATGGCGAGCGCGTTCCGTTCCTCTACGCCGCCGTTCACGCCGTGCTGTTCTACCTGTGCTGGACTTTTCCGCCGATCTTCCTGTTTTCGCTGCTTTCCGCCGACAAGCGCTGCCTGCACGACATGCTGGCGGGCGTGATCGTGCTGCGTCGAGTCTGAACGGAGGGCGGACTTGACGAGCGAACCGCGCGATCCCCCGCAATTCTACCTCACCTCGCCGGCGCCCTGCCCCTATCTTCCGGGCAAGGAGGAGCGCAAGGTGTTCACCCATCTCGTCGGGCGCCGCGCCGGGGCGCTCAACGACGCCCTGACCCATTCCGGCTTCCGCCGCTCCCAGACCATCGCCTATCGTCCCGCCTGCGAAAACTGCAAGGCCTGCGTGTCCGTGCGCATCCTCTGCGCGGAATTCTCGCCCAACCGCACCCAGAGGAAGCTGATGGCGCGCAACGCCGACCTCTCCGGCGACATCGGCCCGGCGCGGGCCGATGTCGAGCAGTTCCGGCTGTTTCGCACCTATCTCGATTCCCGTCATTCCGACGGCGGCATGGCCGACATGGCCATGCTCGACTATGGCATGATGGTCGAGGACAGCCATGTCGAAAGCCGCATCGCGCTCTATCGCCTGCCGCCGACAACGAACGGGCTCGACGCGGACCTTGAAACGCCGCCCGACGCGAAGTCTGGATCGCCGCTCGGCGCGGGGCTGGGCCAGCTCGCGGCGTGCTGCCTGACCGACGTGCTGGAGGACGGCCTGTCCATGGTCTATTCCTTCTACGACCCCGCCCTGCCGCGCCGTTCGCTCGGCGCCTACATGATCCTCGACCATATCGAAAAGGCCCGGGCGCTCGGCCTGCCGCACCTCTATCTCGGCTATTGGGTCGAGGGGTCGAGGAAGATGGACTACAAGGCGCAATACCTGCCGCAGGAAAGACTGGGGCCGGGCGGGTGGACGCGGGTGGGGTGAGATTTATCCCTGGCCAGAATCCGCCAAGCCTGTCGGCCAAGCCTGTCTGCCAAGTCTGTCCGCCAAGTCTGTCCGGTCAACGCGGCCCACAGCAAAAGCCCAAGCGCTTCAAAGCGGCACGCGCAAAAACACCGTGGCGCCTTGGCCGCGCGCGGATTCGATCTCAAGCGTGCCATGAACGAGCGCGAGGCGCTCCCTCATCCCGAGCAATCCGAGACGTTTCGCCTTGGCGTGAGACAGTTTCGATGGATCGTTCGCAAGGCCTTGGCCGTCGTCCTCGATGATGCAGATCACTTCGTTGTTCCTGACTTCCAGGATGATCCCGACTTGCCTTGCCCTGGAGTGACGCACGACATTCGTGACGGCTTCCTGCGCAACGCGATAGATTGCGCTCTCGACATCGGGCGGCAAGCGGCGGGCGCCCAGAGCCAGGTGCAGATTGAAGGTCAGCCCGCAATGCTTGCCCCATTCCGCGGCGAGCTGGCCAATCGCGGACTCAAGCCCCAGGTCATCCAGCTCAGCCGGACGGATTTCCCGCGCCAGCCGGTGCAATTCAACGCTCATGTTCCTGGTGACGTCCAACAGCGCGGCCGCGTTCCTGGCCAACGCGCATCCGGCGACCGGGCAGCTCTTGAGCGATCCGAGACCAAGTTGAAGCAAGGTCAGCGATTGGCCGATATTGTCGTGCAATTCGCGGGTGATGCGCCGGCGCTCGGCCTCCTGCTCGGAAACGATGGAGCCCAGGACATTCGACAGTTCGGCTTCGGCGAGGGCGCGCCGCTCGGTTTCAAGCTCGAGTTTGGCGATTAAAGCTCGGGTCTCGGCCAGTCGGCGCTCCATCTCGATGATGTTGCGCGCGTGGCGCGTGGCATAGCGCACCGCGCGATCGAGAATGACCGCATCGAATTCGCCTTTCACCAGATAGTCGTTGGCGCCGATTTCGGTCGCGGCGGCGTCAACCGCGGCGTTGCCATAAGCCGTCAGCAGAATGATGGGCTTCGTCACGCCCTGTTCGCGCGCGGTGCGGATAAGATCAAGTCCGCTGTCTGGACCGAGCTTGAAGTCGATCAGGTAGACATCGTGCTGGTCAAGCTGGAACGCGACGCGCCCTTCCGCCGCACTCGAAGCCCAGTCGAGATGGTAGAGCGGCGTTGATAGTTTCCGCAGCATGCGTTGAAGCGAGTGAAACTCGATCTCCGCGTCGTCGACGAGGAGCGCCTTGATCGTTCCCGCGCTCATGGCGGCAAGCTCTCCACCACCGGCAATGACGCCGTCACCATCCAGAAATGCCACAGCGACGTTATTTTTGCGACGTAGTCCGGGATGTTGGCCGGCTTGACCAGATAGGCGTTGATCCCGATCGAATAGGCCTCCGTGATGTGCTTCCGGCTCTCGGACGTCGACAAGGCGATGACCGGCAGATGACGCAGATTTTCGTCGGCGCGCATGATGCGGATGACCTTGCGTCCATCCAGGCGCGGCATGTTGAGATCGAGCAGAATCAAGGCGGGCGTCGGCGCGGACCCCTCGTCCGCATAGCGTCCGCGACGATTGAGATAGTCGAGCATCTGCTCGCCATCGCTCACGAAACGCAGATCGGCTTCGATTCCGGCGCGCGAAAACACCTCCTCGAGGATCATCTTGTCGAAGTTGTGGTCCTCGGCGACCAGCACGATGGGCGCGGCGTGCTCACGGTACAGGCTCATATCTGGCGATCCCGTCGGTCCGGACTGGGCAACGACAGGGTGAAAGCAAAGGCGGACCCCACGCCGGGCTGGCTTTGCGCCGTGAGGCTTCCCCCGTGTCGCTGCACGATCTTGCGGCAGATCGCCAGTCCCACGCCGGTGCCTTCGTATTCGTCCGGCCCGTGCAGCCGCTGGAACGGCTCGAAGATCTGTTCACGGTATTTTTCATCGAAGCCAATGCCATTGTCCTGAACGACGATCCGCACGCGGGGATGCTGTTCAGCGTTGGCGGGCAAGGACTCGAGCCCCGATTCGGCTTCGAGGCTTGCGCTGATGGCGATCCGCGGAGTTCGTGCGGCGTGGCGGTATTTCACCGCATTGGAAATCAGGTTCTGCAACAACTGGCGGACTTGACCGCCGTCGCACAGCACGACGGGCAGCGGCGCCGCCGTGATGATGGCGCGCGTGTCATCCAACACCGGCTTGAGATCGGCGAGCACGTCGGCCAGCGCCTCGTCCATGGACACCGGCGCAAACGGCCGCGTATCGCGGCCAACGCGCGAATATTCGGCGAGATCGTTGATCAAGGCCCGCAAGCGCCGCGACGACGCCTCGATTCCATCGACCATGGCGCTCAACCGGGCCCTTGCCTCCGGCGACAGCGAATCCTTGAGCAAGCCGGCGAAGGCTTCGATGTGGCGCAAGGGCTCCTTGAGATCGTGGGCCGCGACATAGGCGAAGGATTCCAACTCGTCGTTGCTGCGCGACAACTCGCGGTTGGCCCGCTCGAGCGCATCGGCGTTGCCGAGAATGACGTCAACGACCAGATCGCGGATTTCGACCGCCGCCGCGACCTCGTGGCTCCGCCACGGCTTGGAGCGGCCGCGGACGTCTTCGCGCCAGGCGTCGAACGAAGCCCGCGTCTGAAGCCGTCCGCCATGGGGACCGACCCGGACCGGCTTGTGCGGATCGCCGCCCCAGGTCACGGTCTGGGCCTGCTCCGGACGGAACCACAGCATCAGGGTCGAGGACACCCGGCCGAGCGGAACGGCGAGAACGCCGCTTGCGATATCGGTGTAGCGGGCCGCCTCGGCATAGCGGGTCGAGAAGCTGTCGGTCTCGAACACGTCGCGCGATTCGTTGCGCGCCAGCCACGCCACCAGGTCGAGGATTTGCTTGTCCGACGGCGTCGCGCCGAAGGTCGTGACGCCGTCGAAACCGCAAAGCGCAAACCCCGAAGCGCTCATCAGCGCGAGCATGTCGGCGCCGCTTCGGACCAGCCATTGCTTGAGATCGCGCTCATCGCCGAGTTCATGCAGCATCCGGTTCTGCATGGCGCGAACCTGGACGCTGTGGCGCACGATCTCGGCCTCGTCGGCGACGGTGATCTGCCAGGTCAGGATCTGCGCGATCAATTCGCAGGCCTGCCGGACCTCGAAAGGAACGAAACGCGGCAGGGTGTTGTGGCAGGAGATCATGCCCCACAATTGGCCGTCGCGAACGATGGAAACCGACATCGCGCCGTAAACCGCCATGTTGACCATATATTCCACATGAACAGGCGAGACGCTGCGCAGCACCGCGAAACTCAGGTCGATCGGTCCGCCGGTGACAGGGTTGAAGTCGGGCGCGAGCGGCGTCGGACGATAGCCGATATCGGGAATGATGCGGATCACGTTGCGCGTATAAAGCGCGCGCGACTGCGCCGGTATGTCGGACGCCGGGAAGCAGAAGTCGTACAGCGACGGAATGGTGTCGACACGGTCCTCGGCGATGACCTGGCCGCTCCAGTCCTTGGCGAAGCGGTAGATCTTGACCCGGTCGAAGCCGGTGAGGCGGCGCACCTCGCGGGCCGCGATCTCGCAGACCGTGGCGAGGTCGGTCGCTTTCTGCAAGCGACGGATCGCGGCGCGAATGCCGCGGAAGAACTCGGCGGACTCCTGTTCGCCGCCTTGCCGGGGTTCGAGCTCAAGCAGGGTCAAGCCGTCGTGGCGGTGGATGATGCCGTTGAAGGGTTGCGCGCCGGCGGTCGTGAGGACGTCGAGGCGGAGGGGATTGAACGCGGCAAGGTCGGCGCTGGCCAGGACCGCGGTCAAATCGGCGAAACTCCGGGGCGTCATGCGCGCCGACAGCGGCTCGCGGATGACCGCCTCGGGCGCGAGGCCCGTGAGCGCTTCAATATTGGCGCTGACCGAAACCGGTCGCAATTCGGGTTCGACAAACGCCAGCAGGAAGCCGTGCGGCTGAATGCTGCCGGGAATGTGGATCGGCTCGCGGTCGCAGTCGGTCAGATCGAGCGCGGCGCGATCTCCATAAGCGTCCGTCGGATTTGGCGGCGTGGGCGGTTGTTGTGAATGGGTCATGATTTCGGTCGATCCGGCGCGGGCGCCTTGGTCTCGGGCGGCGCCGCGAGCGTGAACCAGAATGTGGAGCCGAGGCCGGGCGACGTCTCCGCGCCCACCGATCCGCCGTGGCGCTGCACGATCTTGCGACAGATCGCCAGCCCGATTCCACTGCCTTCATAGGCGTCGGGGCCGTGCAGGCGTTGGAACGGCTCAAAAATCTGCTCGGCATATTTCGGATCGAAGCCGATGCCGTTGTCGCTGACGCAAATGCGGGTCGTCACGGCCCCCGTTCCATCGCCGCGGCGCTCGTCCTCGCGCCAGGCCGTTGCGAAGATGCGGATATGACAGGGACGGCCGGGATGGCGATATTTGACCGCGTTTGACAACAGATTTTGCAGCACCTGCCGCATCTGGTTGTGATCGCAATCGGCGACCGGCAGCGCATCGATCTCCACCGTCGCCCCCGCTTCGTCGATGCGCTGGTGCAGGTCGGCGACCACTTCCTGGGCTATTTCCTGCAACGAGGCCGGGGCCAGGGGCTTCGCCCGCCGCCCGACCTGGGAGAATTCGGCCAGATCGTTGATCAGGTTGCGCAGCCGCCGCGAAGAACTTTCGATCCCGCCGACCAGATTGCGCAGCCGCCCGTCGCCGATCGGACGGATGGATTCGCCGAGCATCCCGGCGAAAGCCTCGATATGACGCAGCGGCTCCTTGATATCGTGCGAGGCGACATGGGCGAAGGCCTCCAGTTCCTCGTTGCTGCGCGCGAGCTGGGCGTTGACGCGCTCGAGTTTTTCGGTGTTGCGCAAGATCACGCCGGTCACGAGATCGCGAATCTCGACCGCCGCCGCGATCTCGTGGCTCCGCCACGGGATCGCCCGGCCTCGGGTTTCCTCGGTCCATGCGGCGAAGGATTTGCGGGGACCCAGATGCAATTCGCCCTCGACATTGGTGACCGGCTTGTCGGGATCGCCGGCCCACCGCACCGTCTGCCCCACCTCGGGACGAAACCACAGCATCACCCGCCTTGGCGGCGAGCGCGACAGCGGCACGGCGAGCACGCCGCTGGCGACGTCGGCATAGCCGGCGGCTTCCGGAAAGATCGCGGACAGCCGGTCGGTTTGAAACAGTTCGGCGCCGCCGGTCCGCCCCAGAAAGCTCACCAGGTTTTCGATCGCGGCTTCGGGCGGCGTCGCGCCGAGCGTGGTGACGCCTTCGCGGCTGTGGAGGCAGAGACCCGAAGCGCCCATCAGCTCCAGCAGGGCCTCGCTGTTGCGCGCCAGCCCGGCGCGATGATCGTGCAATTGCTCGATGTCGCTGATCAGGCTGCGCTGGATCGCCTTGCCCTTCAGGGTCTGGCGCGAGACCGCCTCCTCCTCCATCACGCCGATTTGCCAGGCGAGGACCTGGGCGATCATTTCCGAGGCTTGACGGCCGTCGGGGCCAACGTGTCGCGGTTGGCGGTTGTGGCAGGCGATCAGCCCCCACAGGCGCTCGCCGCGCATGATCGAGATCGACATGGTTCCGTACATGCCTATATTGCGCATGTATTCGAGATGAAGCGGCGACACGCTGCGCAACACCGACAGGCTGAGATCGATCGGCTGTGCGGTCAGGGGATTGACGTCGGGAACGATGGGCGCCGGGCGGTAGGAGATGTCGGGAATGATGCGCAACGGATTGAGCGCATAAAGTTTGCGCGCCTGAACCGGAATGTCGGAGGGGGGAAAGTGCAGCCCCAAAAAGGAGGCGACCCCCTCGTCGCGATCCTCGGCGATCACCTGGCCGCTGAAATCGGAGGCGAACCGGTAGATCTTGACGCGGTCGAAGCCGGTGATCCCGCGCACTTCGCGCGCCGCCGCCGCGCAGGCGCTTTCCAGCGTCCTTGCCGCTTGCAGCCGTTTGATCGCGCCGCTGGTGCGGGCGAAAAAGGCGTGCGCGTCGGCGAGATCGCGCTCCGGGGGTTCGAGTTCGACGAAGGTCAGACCGTCGTGGCGATGGATGGAGCCGACAAATTCAGCCCCGCCGCCGCGCGCCAACCGGATCGGGACCAGCCACCCCACGGTGGCGCCCGACTCGCCCAGCGCCGCGCGCAGGGATGCGTCGCTGGCGGGGTCGAACACGTCGGCCAAGGACCCGCCGAGCACGTCATCGGGTCGAAACGGGGTAAATTGCGCAAGATTGGAACTGACATTGACGATCCGGAAGTTCTCTTCCGTGAAGGCGAACAGCAGCCCGTGCGGTTGAATGGCGCCGGGAATATGGATGGGTTCGCGGTCGCAATTCGTCAGGTCCACCGTATCCGGAGTCGGCCGGTCGTTCATCTCATTCTCGCGGTTGGAGGACGCGCTGGCTTTTACTCTGAACCTGACTGTGTTGTCCCCCTCGATTTCACTCGAAACAAGTCTTTGAACGCGCAAGTTTACAGCTCCGCGCAGGAGATTCAACGTTCTCGCCATGGTTGGTGATTTGAACCCGTCGCGCGGAAATTGTCGTCGCGGGAGGTCGTTCCGCTTGAGGTTCGCGTCGATGCAGCAAAACGCCGTGACGCATCGAGCGCGACCGCGAGAACCTGAAAAGCGAACGCGGCCTGTCGCCTCTTGTCGGGCGGGGCTGGCGCGGGTTTCATCGTCACGCCACACTGTGCATCGCGGTTTGCGCGGCGAGCAGGGTTGACGTCGTGTTTTCGAATGAATGATTTTTGGCTTGGTGAACGTAACGATCGCGCGGGACTGAAGTCGCAGCGTCGCGGGTCAGTCCGAGATTTTTTCCGGCGACGGCTGGCTCCCGTCCGGCGCGCGCGTCCTGAGTCCGGATTCCAGCTCCCGGATCGCCAATCTGACGTGCTCGACGGCCGCCGACGTCGCATCCGCGCCTTGCGCGCCCATCTTCAGTTCGGCGGCGGCATAGTGCAAATCGATGAAGGCGCGCTCAATCGCCGCGCGTAGCTTTTCTGACATGGTCGATCCGTCGTACAGACGCGACGCGCGCCGTGACACCAACCTTCGGGTTGTACCGGGCCGTTTGGTAAAAATTCGGTTTGCGGCGCGCCGGTCGGGCGTGAGCGGCGCCAAATCTCTTTTTGAACCGCTTTTCAAATTCTGTAGTCTCGTGGTCCAACGATGATCGGGAGGACAAAATGCATCTCAAGCTCGCGGGCGCCATTCTGGTCGGATTTGGCGCTCTGTGCGGCGCCAGCGGCGCCAGCGCCGAGACCGCCTCTGGAAAGCCGATCCGGATCTGGAACCTGACAGCCAGCGTTGTCACCGATTTTCGCCTGGCGAAAGCCGGCGGCAAGGATTTCGGACGGAATCTGACGCTCGAAGACGACGACAAGACCATCGAGGTCGACGAACGCCTGAAACTGCCGAAACTCGAACCCGGTGTTTACGACGCCAGGCTGACGTTGAAAGACGGTCGATCCTGCCGGTTGGAAGCCCTGAAGATCGACGCGGGCGCCATCGTCGGCATCGAGGAAAAGGATTTGCGCGACTGCGCCAAATGACATCCGGAGGCGCCAAGGGTTTCCAGATGTCGCTCAAGCTGCGGATCGACATTCTCATCGCGGTTCTACTTTTCCTCGGTCTCGCCGCCGATGTCGGCAGGATGGTGGTCGGCGCGGGGTCGCGCGCGGGCGCCGAAAGCGAGAGCATGACGCGCATCACCAGGGCGTTCATCACCTCCAGCCTCGCCAATCTGCCCGATGACGCCTCGGCCGCAGAGAAGCTGCGACAACTCGCGGCGAGCCTGACGCAGTTGCGCCATGTCCGGGTGAGCTTCTCGACCGACGCCGACGCGGTCGCGGCGGCGCAAGTGACGCCGGACGAGAGCCGGTTCGCCGCCCCCGCATGGTTTTATGCGCTGGTCGGCGCCCGCCCCGGCCTCGTCATTGTCCCGGCGATGCGCGACGGCCGGCGCCTGGGCGATTTCGTGATCGCGGCCGATCCCGCCGACGAGGTCAACGAGGTCTGGCAGGATGTGAAAAGCCTGGGCGCGACAGGCGGACTGATCGTGCTCGCCATGGTGTTCGGCGCCAGCCGGATCGTCGCGCGCACGCTGAGCCCGCTGCGAAACTACAGCCGCGCGCTGGGCCGGTTGAAGGATGGCGATTATTCCGTGCGCGCGCAAGCGCGCGGCTCGCCCGAATTCGTCGATCTCTGCGCCAAGCTCAATGCGCTGGCCGAGGAGCTCGGCCGCCTGTCGCAGGACAATCGCGACCTCTTCCATCGCCTCATGACGGCCCAGGAGGAGGAGCGCAAGACCATGGCGCATGAGTTGCACGATGAAATCGGCCCGCATCTGTTCGCCCTGCGCGCCAATGCGGCCGTCGCGCGCGCCGCATTGGCGGCGGCCGGATCGCCCGAGGCCGCCGAACGCGCCGCCGCGATCTGCGGCCAGATCGAGGCGTTGCAGGACACCAACCGGAGGATTTTGCGCCGCTTGCGCCCGCCGGCGCTCGACGATCTCGGCATCGGACCGGCGCTGCATAGTCTGATCGAGGGCTGGCGCGAGACCCAGCCGAATGTGCGGCTGGAGTTGCATCTGCCGGAGGGCTTCGAGATCGGGGACGCGGCCCAGCGGCTGACGGTCTATCGCCTGGTCCAGGAGGCGCTCACCAATGTGTTCCGCCATTCGGGCGCAGGCCGCGCCGAAATCGCGCTCGCGCGCGACGCGACGGAAAATGTTTCCGTGCGGGTCGAGGACGACGGCGCCGGTCTCGCCCCGGACAGCGCCGCCGGCCTGGGCCTCGCGGGGATGCGGGAGCGCGTGCGCGGTCTGGGCGGCCGGGTCGAAATCGGGCGCGGCGCGCTGGGCGGCTGTCGCGTGGAAGCCGTGATTCCCCAACGAATCCTCACGAACACCGCGCCCTGAGCTCTCGCGCCAAGCTTGTTCACGCCGTTTACAATAGAGCTACAGTATCTCCTTCAGGATTTTTTCCCGAACACACCGGGAGCCCGTCCCGAAGCGCGCTTCTTCTGTCGCCATTTTACAATAGTTGTCTGAAAAACTTTGAAAAACCCTCTCACAACGCTTTTGGACAATTGCCAGCCGCTGGCGAAGACGCTTAAGTCCGTGGTGTGGGATCAACGATCAGTTGGCGCGCGCGGGCGAGACAAACTCGCCCCGAAGGGGGAGTGGGAATGAAGCGTATCAGCCTGTCAGTCGCAAGCGTGCTCATCGTTTTGGGCGTTCCCGGCGTCCAAGCGGAACCCGTCGTGGCGCTGCCCGACATCAACGTCACCAGCGATACGCCCATCGCGCCGCGCCGCGCGCAAGTCGCCGCGCCCACATCTGTTGCCGCGCCGGGGCCTGTCGCCGTCCAGCCGGTCGATGCGGTCATCGACAGCCGTCCCGCCAACACCACCCACATCGACGCGGCGGCGATCCAGCGCGCGGGCTCGTCGCAGATCGGCGACGCGCTCAACCGCGTCGCGCCGAGCGTCACGCTACAGTCTTCTTCGGGCAGCCCGCTCTCGCCCGACATCGAGTATCGCGGCTTCGTCGCCTCGCCCACTTCGGGAACGCCGCAGGGTCTCGCCGTCTATCAGAATGGCGTGCGCGTCAACGAGGCCTTCGGCGACGAGATGAACTGGGAGCTGATCCCGACCCTCGCCATCGCCTCGATGGATCTCGTGCCGAACAATCCGGCCTTCGGCCTCAACGCGCTCGGCGGCGCGCTCAACGTCAGGATGAAGGACGGGTTTTCCTACCAGGGCGGCAAGTTCGACATTTCCGGCGGCTCCTACGGGCGGGTGCAGGCGGGGTTCGACTATGGCCAGCAGTTCGGTCAGTTCGCGCTCTATGGCGCGCTGGAATATTTCCACGACGATTTCTATCGCGCGCACGGCGACACCAACGCGCGCCGTTTTTACGGCGATCTCGGCTATCGCAACGATGGCAATGAGATCCACCTCAACATCGCGCTTGCCAATTCAGGCCTCGGCGTCGCCGGCTCCTCGCCGATCGAGATGGTCCAGCAGGATTGGTCGCGGACCTACACCACGCCGCAGACCACGGCCAACCAGATGGGCATGGCCAATCTCACCGGCCAGTTCACCCTGTCGCCGACCTGGACTCTGAGCGCCAACGCCTATGTCCGCCGCTTCGTGCAAAACCACGTGGACGGCAATCCCAGCGACGCCGCCGCTTGCGCCGCCGGCGGCGACCTGATCTGCTTTGGCGACAACGCGACCCCCGCCAACGGCTTGAACGGCCAGCAAATCCAGAACGCCGCGCTTTACAGCGCAGGGGGCGACGGTCTCATCGGCGAGATCGACCGCACCAGCGTGGCGACCACCAGCCTCGGAACCGCGTTCCAGCTCAACAATTCCGACCGTCTGTTCGGCTTCGGCAACCATTTCAGCTTCGGCGCCTCGTTCGACTATGGCATGACCTCGTTCGCCGGTTCGGCGGAGCTGGGCGTCGTCAATCCGGACTATACGGTGACCGGCGCCGGGATTGATCTCGGCCCGTCGGGTGTCTCCGCCGGCCCGAGCAGCGTCCACACCATCAACCGCTATCTCGGCGTCAACGCGCTCGACGCCTTCGACGTCAACGACAGGCTGACGATCACCGCCGGCGCGCGGCTCAATCTCGCGGCGCTTTCGCTGTTCGACCAACTGGGCGGCTCGGCCTCCGGCGAGCATCAATATAACCGCGTCAATCCGCTGGTCGGCTTCACCTACAAACTCACGCCCGAGCTTCAGGCCTACGGCTCCTACGCCGAATCCAACCGCGCCCCGACGCCGCTGGAGCTGGCCTGCGCCGACCCGCTGCATCCTTGCGTCCTCGCCAGCTTCCTCGTCTCCGACCCCGCCCTGAAACAGGTGACGGCGCGCACTTTCGAGGCGGGCCTGCGCGGACAGCACGATTTCGGCCCCTATGGCGCGATGTCCTGGAAGCTCGGCGCCTTCCACACGCGCAGCGACAACGACATCTACAATGTCGTCGATACCGCGATGACGGGCTTCGGCTACTTCACCAATGTCGGCGCGACGCTGCGCCAGGGCGTCGAGACGCAACTGAATTACAAATACAAGGATGTGACGCTGCGCGCGTCCTACACCTATATGTACGCGACGTTCCAAAGCGCCTTCCAGCTCAATTCCTTGGCGCCGTCCTATGTCGCGGCGGGCGGCGTCGAGAACGTCACACCCGGCAATGAAATGCCGATGATTCCGCGCCATCGCATCAAGGTTGGCGCCGATTGGGACATCACCCCGAAGGCGACGATCGGAACCGATCTGCTGTTTGTGGGCGCGCGGCGCTATGTCGGCGACGAGGCCAACCAGAACGCCAAACTGCCGCCCTATTTCACCCTCGGGCTGCACGCCTCCTACAAGGTTCTCGACAATGTCGAGGTTTACGCGCGGGGGGAAAACGTGCTGGACCGCCGCTACGCCCTGTACGGGACCTATTTCGACACCAATGCGCTGTATGGAAGCTTCTCCGATCCGCGCAGCGTGACGCCGGCGCAACCCTTGTCGGTCTATGGCGGCGTGAGGGTCGCCTTCGACGCGCCGACGGCCGCGCCGGCCGCCGTCCTGGCGAAATATTGAGACGCGGCCTGACAGAAATCTTACAAATTTCTACCGGCCGCGTGACGCTTTCGCAACGGATGGAGCTTACAAGGAGACAGGGTGCGACAGAACGCCGCAGCCGAAACCTTGGGAGTCGAAGATGACGTGGACGGTTCCGGAAGCTTGCGAAGTGTGCGTCGGGATGGAAGTCACCAGCTACATGTCGGCTGAAATCTGATTTTTAGCCATTCCTCCAGTGGCCAGCCCGGGCGTCCGAGAGGATGGTCCGGGCGTTTGTCTTATTGCGGGATGATAGAAAAGCATTTGGGAGGGGGCATGTCGATCAGATGGGTTTTGGCCGCCGCGCTTTGCCTGCTGGCCGCGCCGCTGGCCGCCGCGTCGGTGGGCGAGACGGTCGCGGATGAACTGGGCACGCTCAATCCCGAGGAGCTGACCGTGCAATACTGGGCGGCGCGGTCGGAGGAAGGCCGGTTCGATCCGGGCATGTGCATGTACGGCTATCCCATCGCCAAAATGGGCTGGCATGAGCCGGCGCGAAAAATTTTCGAGCGCTGCGCCGAACACGGCAATCCCTACGCCATGCCCTGGGCGGCCTGGACCGAGGAGAACGGCTATGACCGGCCGTCCAACCCCGTCGCCGCCGCCGAATGGGACAAAAAACTTGCGGAAACCGGCTCCGCGCTGGGGCAGTTGAATTACGGCCTCGACGCGCTGCGCGGTCATGGCGTGGCGCGCGACCGCGCTCTGGGCAAGGCGCTGGTGGACCGCGCGGCGGCCGCGGGCGAACCGACGGCAAAAGCGCTGGTCGCGGCCGATTACGATCCGGAAGCGGTGACGCCGACCGCCGATCTCGCCCATTATCGTCAACCGCAGTTTTGAGGTTTCCCATGCGCGTCGCCTGTGTTGTTCTGCTCCTGCTGTCCGGCGCGGCGCACGCCGAAGATAATGAGATCGGCGAACTCAACCCCAACCAGTTGAGCGTGGATTATTACGTCGGCAAGGCCGGCGCGGAAAAACTCGATCCGCATCTGTGCGGCTATGGCGTTTTCATGGACAAGACCGGCCAGCACGAGGAAGCGCGCAAGATTTTCGAGCGCTGCGCCAATGAGGGCAACGACCTCGCCATGCCCTGGATGTCCTATATGGAGGAGAATGGGTTCGAGCGGCCCGCCAATCCGCTCGCGGCGGCGGAATGGGACCGGCGGCTGGCGGAAAAAGGCTCCTCGCTCGGCGCGTTCAACTATGGGCTGGACCTGTTGCGTGGGCATGGCATCGCGCGCGACGAACAGCAGGGCCGCGCCATGATCGACCGCGCGGCGGCGGGCGGCGATGTCACGGCCAAGGAATTGATCGCCCACGGCTACGATCCCGAGGCGGTGACGCCCGGCGCCGACCGCGCCCGCTACCGCGCGCCGCAGTTCTGAGGGCGTTTCCTCTTCCCGCGTAGGGACGTCCCGTCTTTCGACGGGCTGCGCGGGGAGAGGGCGCCCGCCCATATGCGCTCGGTTAAGCGCTGGCAGGCTGCGGCAACAGCCGTGGACCGCCCTCGTGCTTCGAGACGGCTCCTTCGGAGCCTCCTCAGCATGAGGGCTACTCGATTGATTCCATTGGGCCCCTCATGCTGAGGAGGCGAGCAAAGCTCGCCGTCTCGAAGCACGAGGAGACCAACCCACGAAGTTCTCAGCAGTCACCAAGCTTAACCTAGCGCCCATGGGGCGCCCGCCCCGTCAGGACGCGGGCGCGTCCTCCCGCTGTTCCTGCGCGCCGGCGACCCGCACGAAAATCCTGCCCTTGAAGGTCACGCTTTCGAGCTTCAATCCCGCCTTGTCGTCGCTGGCGTCGGAGCGCAGTTTCAGCACGCCGTTCTCGACGCTGACGCCGAGCGCCGCATAGGCCGCCGACATCATCCGCGACGCCGCGCCTGAATACCACGCCCAGCCGCCCCGGCCCTCGTAGCCCGGCCCGTCATAGACATCCGCCGGCTGCTGGTGTGGCGGCAGGCCGTAAATGTCGATCTTTTCCGGCGCGGTTTTGGTGAGCGGCGACAGCGACAGCCAGACTTCCATGGCGCGGGAGAAATATTGCGCCGCCTGCGCGGACTCGCCCTCGGCGGATGCGCGCTCGCCGAGCCGCGCCAGCGCGTCCACGAACCAGGACGAGCCGTGGCTGTATTGCCCGCCGTTCTCGCGCACGCCGGGCGGATAATCCGCGCTGCGGCCCGGGAACGGTTTGGAGGTCTCGTCATAGGGGGGAGTCACCAGCAGCACGCGGTCGCCCTTGTCGAGTTCGGCCAGCGCATGCTCCAGCGCCTTGCGGCCGCGCTCGCCCTGCGCCGCGCCGGACAAAGCCGGCCAGGCGGCGGACATGGCGCCGAGGCTCAAGAATTCCGCGCCGTCGTCGGCGAAGGCGCGGACATAGCGGTCGCCGCGCCAGCAGGCGTCGAGCGCGAAATGCAGCACGTCGGCGCGGGCGGAATAGGACTCGGCCAGCTTGTCCTGCTTTTCCGCCCGCAGCAGGGCGGAAAACCGGATCAGGGTGTCATAGAGGAAGAAGCCCATCCAGGCGCTCTCGCCCTTGCCGCGGAAGCCGACCAGATTCATGCCGTCGTCCCAGTCGCCCGCGCCCATCAGCGGCAGGCCGTGGCCGCCGAAATGCGCCAGCGTGCGCTCGATGGCGCGGCGGCAATGTTCGAGCAGAGTCGCCGTTTCCGGCGAGGGCGTCGGCGCGATCACATGGCCTTCCACGCCATCCGGCACCGGCGCGCCTTCGACGAAGCCGACCTTTTCGTGCAGGATCGCGGTATCGCCGGTGGCCGCGACATAACGCAGCGTGACATAGGGCAGCCAGAGATGCGGATCGGAGGCGTGGGTGCGCTCGCCCATGCCGACGCCGCCGTCGGGGGCGTTGTGCCACCATTTCAGCACATCGCCCTGCACGAATTGCTGGCTGGCGTGCAGCAGGATCTGGCGGCGCGCGATTTCTGGCGCGCGGGCGACGAAGGGCAGCACGTCCTGCAACTGGTCGCGATAGCCAAACGCCCCCGACCGCTGCGACGGGCCGGTGCGGCCCCACAGCCTTGCGGTGAGCGCCTGATAGGGCAGCCAGTCGTTGACGAGACGGTCGAAGTCCGGGCTGTTGGTTTTCACCCGCAAGGTCGAGAGCAGGTTGTTCCAGAACGTGTCGAGTTGCGCGCGCTTTTCGTCGGCATAGCCGAGCGTCGCCGCGCGGCGGGCCAGAGCCTGCGCGGTCTCGAACTCCCGCGCCGCGCCCAGCGCCACAACGATACGAACCGAGGCGCCCGGCGCGATCGCGACATCGCCCGCGAAACCGGCGGCGCGGCGGCCGTCATCGATCGCGCCGCCATCGGCGTGGCCATGTTCGGCGAGGAAGGGCACGCGGGGATTTCTGGTCTTGCGCCCCAGGATTTTCGCGCGCGACATTTCGAAGCTCTCGACGTCGAGCGAAACGGCGGCGAACACCCAATCCTGCACGAACGGGTTCTGGCCATTGTGGAAATACAGCGCCTGTCCGTTGTCTTCGGCCTGCGTCTCCAGCGCGCCGACCGAGTCGGGCGGGGTTTCCGCCAGCACGATTTCCGCCACCGACGCGACGCGATAGATTTGGCGGCGGTCGGTGTTGTTGGTCAGCGTCAGAACCTGAAGCTGCACGGCGTCATCAGGCGCGACGAACACCTCCTGGATCAGATCGAGCCTCGGGCTTTTGGCGGTGAAACGCGCGGCGCCCAGGGTGAATTCGGCGTCATAGTCGGTGTCGGCGCGCCGCCACGGCAGCAGGGTCGCGCCAAAAACATCTCCGGTCTCGCGCTCGACCACATGGATCGCCTGCGCCGGCGGGGCGTTGCGGCCCTCGCCGATGCGGAACGGGGTGACGCTGTTGGCGCGGGCGTTGCGGAAAAACGAGAAGATTTCGCCGTCATGGGTGACGACCGCGCCGAAACCGGCGGGATTGGCCAGCACATGCGAATAGGGACGCGGCGCGCCCGGTCTTGTCTGCAGCGTGCGGCCGTCCTCGGAAAAGGCGAAGCGTTCGCCCGCCGGCGTGATCGCCGGGGCGAGCTTGCGGCGCCGTGCGAAAATGGCGTCGAAATTTTCCGGAATGTCGGTGGCGAACGCCCGCGCCAGCGCGCGCGCCGCCGCATGTTCGTCCTCGGCCCAGCCGTCGGCGAACAGGATTTCGACAAAACCGTCGCCGGGAAGATCCACTTCGATCAGCAGAGCCGCGCAGGGATCGAAACCGTGCAGCAGGCCTTCGTCGGCGGGATCGCGCAGGTTGAGGTTTTGCAGCAGCGCATCGGGGTCGCGGCGCTGGCCCAGGCCGAAAAAGCGGGCGCGGACATCCTCGTAGCCAACCAGACGCACGCCCTCCCGCTCGTGGACGCCATGGAAGGCGGTCTCGCGCGACAGACGCTTGGAGGCGAAATCGCCGGTCTGGTTCTTGAGCAGGCGGTTGCGGAAAAGAATAGCCCCGAGTCCGCGCGTAAAAGTCGTGCCGACATGCAGCGCATTATAGGCGGCGTCGCGGCGCTCCACCCCGCCCTCGTTCATCACGAGGTCGCGATAGCTGCAAATGCGCAATTTGCGCGGCAGCGCGCCGGTGTTGGTGATTTTGAGCCGCGTCAGCGCCATGGCCTCGGCCTCGACCATTTCAATGCGCGTCTCGCATTTCAGGCCGTCCCTTTCGCCGCGCGCCTGCGCCAGCATCGGCGACAGCGCCTCCAGCGGGCCGAACCCCTGCCCGGTCGGCTCTTGCGTGAGCGACCAGATTTTGCGCGCTTCCTCCGTCTGTTCGAGGAAGTAGAAAAACGCGCCGCGTGGAAAAGTGGGATCGTCCGGCGCGCGCGTCATGTCGATCGGCGACCCGCGCCGCGCCGCGCTCTCGACGCGATAATGGCCCTCGCCGCCCGCCCAGAATTCCAGCGTCAGCAAGCCGTTGCCGATGCTTTCGCGGGTCGTGGCGGGTTTCGCCCTTGGCCGCGTCAGCAGAAACACGCCAAGGGCGGCGGCGACGCCGAGCGCGGCGAACGCATAGCCGAGCACGAGGCCGACCAGCGGCGGGGTCGGGGCCTTGGCCGCGATTTCCGCCGCGCTCCAGGCCTTGTCCCAGGCCGGGCCGCGCGGGATGTAGAAGGGAATCAGCAGCGGCGCCCAGGTGCCGAAGCGCCTGATCGCCTCGGGAATGGCGCGGGAATGGCCGCGCGCGCCGAGAAAGCGGGCGGAGGCCTCGTCGGCCATGTCGCCGCCGACGAAGGAGAGATTGACCAAAGTGGCCACGCGCAGGCCCATGTGGTCGAACCAGATCAGCACGCGCAGCCAGTCATAGGTGAGCAGCGCGGTGAAGATCGACAGGCTCCAGTCGGCGAACGAGTCCGGCGACTGGGTAGCGCTCATGGCGGTGGCGACCACCGTGCGCACCAGGCCGTCCTGATTGTACCATTGCGGATCCGGCGCGACTTTCAGGAAGGCGTAGATGATCGGCGCCATCCACAGGCCCCAGCGCAGCACCACGATGGCGTTGTCGGCCAGCCCGCTCATGCCCTCGGCGCTGAAAAGCTTCTTGATCGGCGCCGTGCTGCGCGTCAGCAGCGCGGTGAGGACGAACAGGTTGATGCTGAACAGCGGCGCGGCGAAAATCCACTGGATCACGCCGGAGAGCGATTCGAGATAGAACAGCTTTACGCCGCCGGCGACCACGCCGAGGTCGGTCGCGCCCCATTTGGAGAAGAACGGCGTGATGACATAGTGGCTTTCCGGACGGCCGGCGGCGAGGTAATTCACCGCCACATGCTCGCGGAAATGGGCGAGCACCACATCGAGTTGGCTCTGGTCGAAATACCAGGAGATCGCGCCGCCGAGAATGCCGCCGAGCAGGACGCCCAGCGCATAGGGCCGCCACGGACGCGGGCGGCCGCGCAAGCCGGCGGCGATGTCGGCGATATCGGCGTAGAGCAGCGCCGCCACGTAGGAGGCGGCGCCGATGGCGAAGCCGAGACCGAAGCGTTCGAGGGCGTCGGCGGCGGGCAGCGCGTGCGCGAAGCCATAGAACATGCCCGCGCCGGCGACCGCGCCGGCGGCGTAATTGGGCGTGGCGCGATAGGCCGCCAGCAGGCGCCGGGGAAACGGCGGCGTGGCGTCGGTCGATTCCAGAATGGCGCGCCCCATCGGGAACAGCAGCGCGCCGAGCAGGGCGGCGCCGACCCCCGACGCCGCCTGCCCGACGCCATCGGCGCCAAGTCCGAGCGTCGCGGCCAGGGCTTGCGGGGCATGCGCCAGCGCGGCGGCGGCCAGCAGCAGCGCCATGAACACGCCGCCAAACATGGCGCCCTTTTCGGCGCCGGAGCGCCAGGTCGCCGTGAGGCGCGAGGCCACCGGCGGCGCCCCGTGCAAAATATCGCCGAGCACGGAGGTGACGAGATAGACCTCCGCCCACAGGCCGGCCTGCGCCAGCGCGGCGGCCAGCGCGGCCAGCAGGATGTCGAGCGGCGCGACGAGATGCGCGATGAAGGCGGTCGAGCCGAGTTCGGCGACGATCGGCGTCGCCGCCGCGATGAGGGCCGCGACCAGCAGCAGCGCGTGGAGGCGAGAGTCGTGAGAAGCGCGCCGGCCCATGGCCAGACCGGCGCCGAGCACGAAGGCCTCGTTGACGACGAACAGGGCCAGGCCGCGCAGGATGGCGAGCGCGAACGACGCGGGCAGCGGCTCGAACGCCCGCGCCGCCGCATCGAACAGGGGCGAGCCCAGCGCCAGCAGCAGGTTGAACACGAACGGCAGCGCCAGCAGCGCGAGCCCGACGGCATAGGGCGCGCGCCGGCCCTCGCGCGAGAGGCCCCGCAGGGCGACGGCGAAATACAGGGTGATGGAGATGCCGGCGCCGACGGGCGTCATGCGGAACAGATCGAGCAGTTCGACCGGCGCCGCCCAGAGTTTGAGCTGCGGCGCGCAGGCGAGGCCGAAAGCGAGCAGCGCGCCGGCGTCGAGCGCCAGAAAGCCCAGGCGCTCGCGCTTGCCGGTGACGGCGATGGCGAAGCCCTGCAACGCCAGCGCGCCCAGCGC
Source organism: Rhodoblastus sphagnicola (assembly GCF_002937075.1). Taxonomy (GTDB): domain Bacteria; phylum Pseudomonadota; class Alphaproteobacteria; order Rhizobiales; family Beijerinckiaceae; genus Rhodoblastus; species Rhodoblastus sphagnicola. The sequence continues at coordinate 71,331 of NZ_NHSJ01000134.1, read as the reverse complement.
GGCGGCGAGCGCGGCGTTCTCGACGCCGCCCTCCACGGACCGGCTCAAGGCCAGCGCCAGCGCAAAGGCGCTGAACAGCCGCAGGGCGCCGCTCAAAGCGGGAAGAGGAAGTGTGGAAACGCTCGCCATATCGCCGCCCGAGTCGAATCGCCGGAAGACGCGCCCGGCCGGAAAGGAGGCAGATGATTAAACAGGGTCGGTCAAACATTCAACCGGCGCCTTCTGGCGGGAGAGGGAGAAGGCCTTGCGCGCTGGGTTAAGCGCTGGCAGGCTGCGGCAATAGCCGTGGACCGCCCTCGTGCTTCGAGACGGCTCCTCCGGAGCCTCCTCAGCATGAGGGCTACTCGATTGATTCCATTGATCCCCTCATGCTGAGGAGGCGAGCGAAGCTCGCCGTCTCGAAGCACGAGGGGATCAACCCACGAAGTTCTCGGCAGCCACCAAGCTTAACCTGGCGCATATTGGGAGACAGCCTTGCGCGCGAGGCGTTTCGCAGCCTAAAAACGGCCGTGGCGCCCTTTGCGTCCAGAAACCGGGCGCGCGATGTCTCTGCTGCTGATCTTTCTCGCCGGCCTCGCCGCCGGATTCATCAACGCGCTGGCGGGCGGCGGGTCTTTTCTCACCTTTCCCGCGCTGATCGCCGCCGGACTCTCCCCCATCGCCGCCAACGCCACCAGCACCATCGCGCTGTTCCCGGCCCAGGTCGCCACCACCTTCGCCTATCGCGCGACGCTGCGGCAGTCGCTCGACGATCCCCGCATCGACGGCCACAAGCTCGCCGTGATTTCGCTGGTGGGCGGTTTTTTTGGCGCCGTGCTGCTGCTTTCGACCTCGGAACAGGTTTTCGCCAGGCTGGTCCCCTTCCTGCTGCTCGGCGCCACACTCGTCTTCGCCTTTGGCATGGGGATGCCCAAGCAGACCGAAAAACCGCTGCTCGGCGCCGCCGGCGTGCTGACTGCGCAGGCGTTCGTGGCGGTTTATGGCGGCTATTTCGGCGGCGGCATCGGCATTCTCATGCTGGCGGCGCTGACGCTCTATGGCCTGCGCGACATCGTGCTGATGAACAGCCTGAAAATGGCGCTGGCCACGCTGATGAACCTGACCGCCACCGGCGTCTTCCTGTTTTCCGGCAAGATTTTTTGGGCGGAGGCGGCGGTGATGGCGGTCGGCTCCATCGCCGGCGGGTTTCTGGGCGCTCATGCGGGATCGCGGATCAAGCCGCTTTATGTCAGGATTTTCGTCATCTGCGTCGGGCTGGCGCTCAGCCTGTATTTCTATCTGAAAACCATGTGAGGTCGCCATGTCCCTTGCCACAGCCTCCCTGCCCGCCCTGATGCGTGAAGTTTTTTTCGACGGCGCCGGCGGCCCGGAGGTGATCGGGTTGCATGAGGCGCCGCCGCCCTCGCCCGGGCCGGGGCAAGTGCTGGTGGAAGTGGTGGCGGCGGGGGTCAATCGGCCGGATTGCATCCAGCGCGCCGGACTTTATCCGCCGCCGCCCGGCGAGAGCCAGATTCCCGGACTGGAGATCGCGGGCCGAATCGTGGCCTTGGGCGAAGGCGTGGCGCTGAAACTCGGCGACGAGGTCTGCGCGCTGGTCGGTTCGGGCGGCTATGCCGAATATTGCGTGGCGGAGGCGGCGCTTTGCCTGAAAAAGCCCGCGCCGCTGTCGCTGGTCGAGGCGGCCGGCGTTCCCGAAACCTATTTTACCGTTTACGACAATGTGTTTACGCGAGGCGCCTTGCAGCCGGGCGAAACCTTTCTCGTTCACGGCGGCTCCAGCGGCATTGGCTCGACCGCCATCCAGCTCGCGAAAAAATTCGGGGCGACAGTGTTCGCCACGGCGGGTTCGCGGGAAAAATGCGATTTCTGCCTCGAATTGGGCGCCGATGTCGCCATCGACTACCGCGAGCAGGATTTCGTCGCGGTCTTGAAGGAAAAAACGGGGAAGAAAGGGGCGAATGTCATTCTCGACATGGTCGGCGGCCCCTATCTGCAACGCAACGTCCAGGCGCTGGCGCCGGACGGGCGGCTGGTGCAGATCGCCTTTCTGCAAGGCTCAAAGGTCAAGGACTTCGACTTCATGAGCGTGATGCTGAAGCGCCTGACGATCACCGGCGCCACGCTGCGCGCACGACCGCTCGCGGCCAAGGCGGCGATTGCGGCGGCGCTGCGGGAAAAGGTCTGGCCGCTGCTTGAGTCCGGCGCCGTCTCGCCCAGGCTGCATAAGACCTTTCCGCTGGAACAGGCGCGGGAGGCGCACGAGCTGATGGAAAGCTCGGCGCATCTGGGCAAGATCGTGCTTTTGACGGGGCGCTGAAGCGAAAGGCCGGTCAGTTCACCGGGCTGCGCAGGGCGTCTTGGTAACGGACGTCTTGGTAACGGGCGTCTTGTTGGTGAGCATCCTCGACGAGGCGTTCGAGGGCGCATTGGAAGTCTTCTCCGCGCGCGCGGGCGATCTTGCCGCGGGCGCGCAGGGCCTTGAGCCGCACGCTTTCGAAGCGGAACACGCCGTCCCACGGGCCGGTGTAGGCGACATCGACTCCGGCCTCGGCCTTGGTCAAGGCGAGATCGAGATTGCTGGTCTGAAACATCGATTGCGCCATGATCCGCCCCACACTTTGTTGTTGGCGACAGCGTGACTCTTAGCGACCAACGCAAGCTTCAGAAACTCAATAAAATTTGATCGAGCAGCCGGGTACTTGCGATCACGCTTTCGTGATCGCCGGCCCGCCCCGCCGCGCGGGCGCTGCGCGCGGCGTCGGGTCTCACTGGACTGTCTCTTGAGCGAAAGCGGTGGCGAGCGTCATCAGCATGCGGCGCTTCTTGGGATCGGCGATGCGGCGGAAATCCGACAGCAGCAAGCGGCCCTCGTCCTCGATCGAGAGATCGCCGCCGACCGGCCCGGAACTGGCGCCGTCGCTGAGGCCGCGAAAGAAATCCGAAGGCGTGGCGCCGAGCAGCACGCACAGGCGGCGCATGTCATCGACATTGAGGCGCTCGCGGCCTTCCTCGAGGCGCTCGAGGCGGTCGATGCTCAGGCCGCCGGCGCGCACAAGTTCCTCCGCCGCCAAGCCGCGCGCCTCGCGCAAGGCCCGCAGACGGCCGCCTACATGTTTATCGATGGGATTGACGTCAGTCATTATGGTTACTCTCAACTCGCTGTCGAAAGCAGGTCTAAAGTCAGGGAGTAAACAATAATTCCCATGAACACCCGCGAATTTTCCGCGCTTGTCGACAGAGACCTCGGCTCTTCGTGTTTCTTTGAAAGCATTGCTTCCATGAGCCAACCATATTCGAAACATTGTTTGCCGCAACTTAATCGTATTTTAATCGTGAATATCAATACAATCTGACGTAGGAAATGTACTTTACTTTGGTAATACGATTTACCAACGGAATCTATTTACGCACGTCATATCACGACTCGATCAGGACTGCATCGAGCCAGAACCCGCCATCCTGCGCCACGCCGAAAGCGGCGCGCGTGGCCGCATCCGCTTTTTCCTGAAGCAGAAGAATGGCTTGCGCGAAAAGAGCCGGCGTCGCCATACGCCCGGTCCACTCCGTGAACGCCATGCGCAGCCGCCACGTCCGGCAGGCGCGCGGCGCGAATCCCGCCCGCGCCAGGGCGTCAAACCATTCCGCCTGGGAATAGTCGCGCACATGCGAGGGATCGCGCAAAAGCTCGAACGCCTGGAGATGCGTGTCGAGCGCGGCGACGCCGGGCGAGACGATGTCGATGAAGAAAGCCGGCGCGCCCGCGCGCAGCACGCGCCGCGCCTCGCGCAGACCCGCGCCGAGGTCGCGCCAGTGATGCGCGGAAAAACGGCTGACGAGGAAATCGAAGGTTTGGTCCTCGAACGGCAGGCGTTCCGCCGCCGCCTCGACCGTTTCGACATTGGCGAGGCCCCGCCGCGCCGCCTCCTCGCGCGCCGCCGCGAGCATGGCGGCGGACAGATCGACCGCGACGACATTTCCTACATGCGGCGCCAGGGCATAGGCGACATGGCCGCCACCGCAGCCGAGATCGAGCGCGCGCGCCGGCCGGATTTGCGCCGCGCGCTCCGCCACGAGGGCGAGATCGGCGCCGGAGGCGTGGACCGCGCTGGCGACATAGGCGCCGGCGCGGGGGCCGAATTGTTCGACGACCAGACGCGCGCGATCGGTCATGTCATTCGCCGCGCCAGATCGGCGGGCGCTTGGCGAGGAACGCCTCCATGCCCTCCTGGAAATCCTTGCTGCGGTAGCACATCACCACCAGATCCTCGCCGGTCTCCATTGGCGGGCGCAGGCGCAGCAGCGCCTGCTTAGTGGCGGCGAGCGTCAGCGGCGCATGGCCCGCCACCGTTTTCGCCAATTCTTCGGCGCGGGTCATCAGGGCGTCCGGCGCGACGATCTCGCCGACGAAGCCGAAGATTTTCGCTTCCTCCGCGTCGATCAGCCGCGCGGTAAAAATCAGGTCTTTTACGCGCGCCGCGCCGATGAGATGGACGAGGCGGCCGTAATTGGCCACCGACAGGCAATTGCCGAGCGTGCGCGCGATGGGAAAGCCGAATTTGGCGTCGGAGCCGGCGAGGCGCAGGTCGCAGCAGGCGGCGATGGCCGCGCCGCCCCCCGTGCAGGCCCCGGCTATGGCGGCCAGCGTGGGCACGCGGCAGCGCTCCAGCGCGGAAAGGATGCGCTCGATCTTGATTTCGTAATCGATGCAGTCCTGATCCGAGTTCAGCGCGCGGAATTCGGCGATGTCGGTGCCCGCCGCGAACGCCTTGCCGCCGGCGCCGGAAATGACGAGCGCCTTGACGGCTTTGTCTTCGTTGACCCTGAGCGTCGCCTCATAGAGATGCTCGTACATTTCGAAGGTGAGGGCGTTGCGCGCCTGCGGCCGGTTGAAGACGAAATGGGCGATGTCGCCGCGCTTTTCGAACAGGGTGATGGCGGTCAAGGGGGGCTCCCATGGTTAACGAAGCCCTTGTAAAGCATAATAACGCCGGCTTCACCCCCCGGAATAATCCTGAATCGGCTTGTAACGCGGGCGGGGAATTTTTACGCCGCGCGCCTTCATGTCCCTGAGCGCCACATAGATCATCGCCGTCATCAGCGCGTCGGAATGGGCGTCGTGCTGGTTGAACAGCGGAAGCTTCAAGTCGCGCAAAATGCTGGCGAATTTCAGATCGACCTGCGTGCCCGGCGGGGCGTCGCCATATTTCAGGTCGTAGTAAATGCCGGAGACTTCCACCGTCTTGTTGGGCAGTTCGATGCCGATCAGTTCGGCCACATGCTTGTTGAGCATGTCCAGATCGAAATCGATGTAATAGCCGACCAGCGGGCGCCCGCCGATGAAGCGCAGCAAGTCCGGCAGCACTTCGTTCATGGTCGGGGCCTGCGCCACATCCTGTTCGCGCAAGCCGTGGATCTTGATCGCCTCGGGGTCGATGGCGCAGCGCGGGCGGGTGATGGCGCGAAAACTCTCGCTGGCGAGAATCTGGTTGCCCCGGATGCGAATGGCCGCGACCGAAATGATCTCGTCGCGGCCGCGGTCGAGGCCGGTGGTTTCGCAATCGATGGAAATATATTCGTCGTCCGGCCCCGGCTCGAACAGAAACATGTAGGAGCGGTCCGACAGCGCCACCCTGTCCATCTGCCGCATCAGCCAGCGCAGCATCGGACGGCCCTCAAAACATGTTCAGGTTGAAGCGGCGGCGCACCAGATCGCGCAATTGCTTCACCTGCTGGAAGGAATCGCGCAGCAGGTCGCGGTCCATGCTGGTCAGGGCGCCCGGCTTGAACAGGCTGGCGGCGTCGGAGGCCGCGAGTTGCGCGTCGAGCCGCAGCGTCAGCAGATAGTCAAGCGCCTGGGCGAGACCGCGCGCGAAATCTTCCTTCAACAGGCTTTTTTCGGCAAGTTTGGCGAGGCGATCGAAGGTGTTGGTCTCGTTAAGCCCCTGTTCGATGGCAAGCGCGCGCACGCCATGGACGATGGGGAAAATACCGCCCTTCTTGACGTCGAGCGCGCCGCCCTCGGCGTCCGACAATTTCAGATTGTTGAACAGACCGATCGGCAGTTCGAACGCCAGCACGGCGGCGGCGAAACGGGCGAGAAAGACCCTTTCGCTGCCGATCTTTTCGAGCAGGGCTTGCTTGGTCCGCTCCAGCAGATGCGCGTCGCCCGCCACCGCCGTCGCGTCATAAAAGATGGCGACGTTCATGGCGGATTCGTTGTCGGGCGTGGTGATCCAGCGGGAAAAATCCGAGACATATTGATCGACGGTGCGCACCCAGAACGGATTGCTCACCATCACATGGCCCGGACAGGGCGGAAAGCCGAAGCTTTTGAGCGCGGCCGAGAAATCGGCGCGGAAGCGGTCGAGCAGGACCGGATCGACCGGTTCGGCCAGGATCAGGCCATTGTCCTGGTCGGTGCGCACGGTCTGCTCGCCGCGGCCCTCGCTGCCCATCACGATCAGGCACAGTTTTGGCGCGATTTCCGCCGGACAGGTGAGGTCGAACAGTTTTGCGAACAGGCGCCGGTTGAGGTCGGAGACGATTTCCGCCACCACCTCGACTTTGACGCCCTGGCGGCGCAGCGGCTTGATCTGGTCGGCGATCTGGCGCGCGGCCGCGCCGAGTTCGTCGAGATTGGCGGCGCGGTCGATGCGACTGGAGACGAGCTGGGAATTGCCAGCGAAATGGCCGAGCAGGTCGATGTCCTCGATGATGCCGAGGAAGTCGTCGCCCTGCCTGACAACCACCCGGCGCTTGTTGTGCTTGGTCATCAGCAGCAGCACATGGGAGACGAAATCGTCCGGCGTCACCGCGACCAGATCGAAATGGGCGATGCTTCCCACCGGCTCGTCGATGGTCATGTCCTTGAGCAGGACCGCCTTGGCCAGGTTCATGCCGGTGACGATGCCCACGCGCTCGCCATCGCGCACCAGCAGCGCGTTGCACTCGATCGTCTGCATCTTGCGGCCGGCCGCCTTGATGCTCTCGGTCGCGTCGATGGGCACCGCCGGCATCATTTCGAGGTCGCGCACCCGCGCATGCATCAGCGAGCTGAACTGGCTCGATTCGCTCTCGCCGGCGAGCGCGTCGAGTTTTCGGGTGATGTCGAGATAGAAGAAGGCGCCGAAGCGCGGATTGGCGTTGATGAGACGCACCAGTTCCGCGCGCGGCGCGATGGCGCACAGGGTTTCCTCGGCGGCGATGAAGGCGCTGACGCTAGCGCCCTGCACCACGGCGCGCGCGTCGAAAAAATCCTTGGGGCCGAGCATGCCGACGGGTTCGGTCTGCTGGCGCTCCTCGACGCAGCCCTTGACGACGAGATAGAGCCCTTCAGGCTTGGCGCCTTCGGCGAGAATGGTTTCGCCGGGCCGGTAGTAATGAATGTCCAGGGCGGATTGCAATTCCTCGGCTTCGTCCGGCGTCAGCCGGTCGAACGGGGCCGCCGCCGTGTCGAGAAGCACGCTCATGACGCCTCTCCGTTGAGGGGATTCCCTCTCCCCGTTTACGGGGAGAGGGAATTATATGGTCAGTGGGCCGAGGCCCCGGAGGCGCCGATGCCGGTCTGCGAGCGCACATATTGCGCGTCGAAGCCCGCCATGTCCGCCTTGGCGCGCGCGCTGCGGTCGAGCTTGGAGAACAGCCAGATGCCGAAGAAGGCGATGGTCATGGAGAACAAGGCCGGATTGGAGATCTGGAACGCCGCCGACCCCTTGGCGTGGCCCAGCGTGACTTCCCACACCGCCGGCGAGAAGATCACGCCGACCAGCGCCGAGGTCAGGCCGAAGAAGCCGCCATAGACCGCGCCGCGCGTGGTCATGCCGCGCCACATCATCGACATGAGGAGCACCGGGAAGTTGCACGAGGCCGCGATCGAGAAGGCGAGGCCGACCATGAAGGCGACGTTCTGCTTCTCGAACACGATGCCGAGCACCACGGCGACAACGCCGAGCACGATGGTGGCGATCTTCGAGACGCGGATTTCGTCCTGCTCGTTGGCCTTGCCGTTCTTGAACACGGTGGCGTAGAGGTCGTGCGAAATCGCCGAGGCGCCCGCCAGCGTCAGGCCCGACACCACCGCGAGGATGGTGGCGAAGGCCACAGCCGAGATGAAGCCGAGGAAGATGTCGCCGCCGACTGCGCCGGCGAGGTCGATCGCCGCCATGTTGGAGGTGCCCCGGATCGCTTCGATGGCGGTCTTGCCCTTGGCGAGCAGGCCGGCGTCGAGATAGGCCGGGTCGGTGGAGACCAGCACGATCGCGCCGAAGCCGATGATGAAGGTCAGGATGTAGAAGTAGCCGATGAAGCCGGTGGCGTAGAACACCGACTTGCGCGCCGCCTTGGCGTCGGACACGGTGAAGAAGCGCATCAGAATGTGCGGCAGGCCGGCGGTGCCGAACATCAGCGCCAGCCCCAGCGAAATCGCCGAGAGCGGGCTTGAGATCAGCGATCCCGGCTGCATGATCGCCAGCTTTTTCGGGTGGACTTCGGTCGCCTTGGCGAACAGGGCCTCCGGCGAGAAGCCGAACTTGGCCAGCACCATGAAGGCCATGAAGGTCGCGCCGGCGAGCAGCAGGCAGGCCTTGATGATCTGTACCCAGGTGGTCGCCACCATGCCGCCGAAGGTGACATAGACGATCATCAGCACGCCGACGATGATCACCGCATAGGTGTAGTCGAGGCCAAACAGCAGCTTGATCAGGCTGCCCGCGCCGACCATTTGCGCGATCAGGTAGAAGGCGACCGTGACCAGCGTGCCGCAGGCGGCCATGACGCGGATCGGCGTCTGCTGGAAGCGGAACGAGGCGACGTCGGCGAAGGTGAACTTGCCGAGGTTGCGCAGCGGCTCCGCGATCAGGAAGGTGACGATCGGCCAGCCGACCAGCCAGCCCACCGAATAGATCAGGCCGTCGAAGCCCGACGTATAGACGAGGCCGGAAATACCCAGGAAGGACGCCGCCGACATGTAGTCGCCGGCGATGGCGAGGCCGTTCTGGAAGCCGGTGATGCCGCCGCCCGCCGTATAGAACTGCGCGGCGGAACGGGTGCGCTTGGCCGCCCAATAGGTGATGCCCAGCGTGAAGACGATGAACACCGCGAACATGCCGATGGCGGTCCAGTTGGTCGCCTGCTTTTCACCGCCGCCGGCGATGGCGTCGGCGAAGGCGGGCGAGGCCAGCGCGACCAGCGCGGCGCCCGTCACAGAGGCGCCGGAAAAGAGAGACTTGATGCGGCTCATCACTTGCTCTCCTCGACGATCTGGCGGGTCAGTTCGTCATAGCGGGCGTTGGCCCTGAGGACGTAGATGCCGGTGAGAACGAAGGCCGAGACGATGACGAACAGGCCGACGACGATGCCGACCGTGGTGACGGAGCCCGCCGCGAGCGGTATGCCCAGCAGGTTGCCCAAATCCTTGTTGAAGGCGACAAGCAGGATGAAGCCGAAGTAGATCGCCAGCATGGCCGCCGAGAGAGTCCAGCCTAGCGTCTTGCGCGTGGCCACCAACTCCTGAAACTTCGGATTTTTTTCAATATCTAACGCAGTTGCGGCCATGAAGGCTCCTCCCTGTATTCCAAGACGAGCGCGGGTGAACCTTTTTGGATTGCGCGCAGGCGCAACGCCCGCGGTTCTTCCCTCGCTAGTCTCGTTCCTGTCTAACCCAGCCGGCGCCGCCGCGTGAGTTAGCACTTCGTTGAAGATGCGGCCTGGAAACGAAAAACCCGCCGCTGGAAGAGCGGCGGGCGGGGATTTCGACGTTTGGGCGCTGGGGAGCGACCCCGTATTCCCCTTTGGGGGAGAAGGGGGCCAATGCCGGGCGCCCAGGCTGTTACTCCGGCACGACGCGCACCGCGCCCTTGGCGGCGCTGGTGGTCATGGCGGCGTAGGCGCGCAACGCCGCCGAGACCTTGCGGTCGCGGTTGGCCGGCCTCCAGGCCGCCTTGCCCTTGGCTTCCATCTTTTCGCGGCGGCGCTGAAGTTCGGCGTCGGCGACATCGAGTTTCAGCACGCGATTGGGGATGTCGATCACGATGGAATCGCCCGATTCGACCAGACCGATCACGCCGCCCTCCTGCGCCTCCGGCGAGACATGGCCGATGCACAGGCCCGAGGTGCCGCCGGAAAAGCGGCCGTCGGTGATGAGACCGCAGACTTTGCCCAGCCCCATGCTTTTCAGATAGCTGGTGGGATAGAGCATTTCCTGCATGCCCGGTCCGCCGCGCGGGCCTTCGTAGCGGATGATGACCACATCGCCCGCCTTGACCGCGCCCGACAGAATCCCCTGCACGGCGTCGTCCTGGCTTTCGTAAACCACGGCGGGGCCGGTGAATTTCAGCACGCTGGCGTCGACGCCCGCCGTCTTCACGATGGCGCCGTCCTCAGCTAGATTGCCGAACAGCACGGCGAGGCCGCCGTCCTTGGAGAAGGCGTGGTCGGCCGAGCGGATCACGCCGGTTGCGCGGTCGGTATCCACCGATTCGTAGCGGGCATTCTGGCTGAACGCCTCTTGCGTGGGCACGCCGCCCGGCGCCGCGCGGTGGAAAATATCGAGGCCGGGGCAGTCGCTGCGCTTGATGTCCCACTGCTCCAGCGCCGAGTCCAGGCTGCCGGCATGGACCGAATGGACATCGCGGTTGAGCAGGCCGGCGCGGTCGAGTTCGCCAAGGATGGCGTGGATGCCGCCGGCGCGATGCACGTCCTCGACATGGACGTTGGCCACGGAGGGCGCCACCTTGCACAAAACCGGCACGCGGCGCGACAGGCGGTCGATGTCGGCCATGGTGAAATCGACGCCGGCCTCATAGGCCGCCGCCAGCAGATGCAGCACGGTGTTGGTCGAACCGCCCATGGCGATGTCCAGCATCATGGCGTTTTCAAAGGCCTTGAACGTGGCGATGCTGCGCGGCAGCACGCGTTCGTCATTATGCTCATAATAGCGCTTGGCCAGATCGACGATGGTCCGGCCGGCTTGCAGGAACAGCTCCTTGCGGTCGGCGTGGGTGGCGAGGAGCGTGCCATTGCCAGGCAGCGACAGGCCGAGCGCTTCGGTCAGGCAGTTCATGCTGTTGGCGGTGAACATGCCCGAGCAGGAGCCGCAGGTCGGGCAGGCCGAACGCTCCATCGCGGCGACATCCTCGTCGCTGTTGTTGGGATCGGCGGCGGAGATCATGGCGTCGATCAGATCGACCTTCCTCGTTCCGGTGGACAGCACGACCTTGCCGGCCTCCATCGGCCCGCCGGAGACGAAAATGGCGGGGATGTTGAGCCGCAGCGCCGCCATCAACATGCCCGGCGTGATCTTGTCGCAATTGGAGATGCACACCAGCGCGTCGGCGCAATGGGCGTTGGCCATATATTCCACGCTGTCGGCGATGACTTCGCGCGACGGCAGGCTGTAGAGCATGCCGGAATGGCCCATGGCTATGCCGTCATCCACCGCTATGGTGTTGAATTCCTTGGCGACGCCGCCGGCCGCCTCGATTTCCCGCGCCACCAGTTGGCCGAGGTCCTTGAGATGGACGTGGCCGGGCACGAATTGCGTAAAACTGTTGACCACCGCGATGATCGGCTTGCCGAAATCGCCGTCCTTCATGCCGGTGGCGCGCCAGAGGCCACGCGCGCCGGCCATGTTGCGGCCGTGGGTCGAAGTGCGGGAACGATAGGCTGGCATGGGCTTGCCTTGGTCTTGAAAGTGTGACGTTCGGCGTGTCCTACATCTTTGCGGCGGGCGCGTCCACGCCGGCGCGGTCGTGGTTAAGCAAGTCTTGACGATTGCATTGACCTCGCGTCCCATTTTGAGAAAATACCGCGCAGGGCCTTGATTGGAGAAGTCCCGCCCTCGCGGCGACCGGCGGTTCGGCCCAGGCCCAATGCGCCAATTGCAGCTATGAAACCTATTATCGCCCGGTGACGGTGCGCCATTGCGAACAACTGGTTCCCCATCAGGTGGTTCGCCCGGTGATCTCCACGCAACTCGCGCCGGTGGTGAGCTACCAGCCGGTGCGGCGCGCCTATTATGTGCGGCAGACCTATTACACCCGCCAGGTCAGCACGGAGCCGGTTGAGGGCGGCTCCGCGGGCAATGACGGTTATGACAGGTCCGCCGGCTATGGCGGCGGAGGATATGGCTACGCCCGCTTTGGCGGCAATGGTCATTATGGCCGCTACGGGCGTTTCGCCCGTTATGGCCATCACGGCTTCCATCCGCATCAACCCATCCTTTACGAGCGGCGTTAACCCCGCAAAGGTTGGCATTCGGCGGCTCGGCGTTTAAGGGTTGGGTCAACCTCCAGCTCCAACGACCGCATCGAAGGAACAGCCTTGAACTCCGCCGACATCCCCGCCTCAAATGACAATTTCGCCGTCGCGCTGCGCTCGGGCGTGAGCGCGGCGGTTGACTGGCTGGTCACCCGCCAGAAGCCGGACGGTCATTGGGTCGGCCGCGCCGAATCCAACAGTTGCATGGAGGCGCAATGGCGCCTCGCCCTCTGGGTTCTTGGCCTCGACGACCACCCCTTGATCCCGCGCCTCGCCCAATCCCTGCTCGACAAGCAGCGCGCCGACGGCGCCTGGGAAATCTATTACGGCGCCCCCAACGGCGACATCAACACCACCGTCGAAGCCTACGCCGCCCTGCGCTGTTCCGGCTTTGCCGCCGACGCCCCCGCCCTGCTGAAGGCGCAGGCCTGGATCGAAGCCAAGGGCGGTTTAAAAAACATCCGCGTCTTCACCCGCTACTGGCTCGCCCTGATCGGCGAATGGCCCTGGGAGAAGACGCCGAACCTGCCGCCGGAAGTGATCTGGCTGCCGCTGTGGTTTCCCCTCAACATCTATCATTTCGCGCAATGGGCGCGCGCGACGCTGATGCCCATCGCCGTGCTGTCCGCGCGCCGCCCCTCGCGGCCGCTGCCGCCGCAAAACCGGCTCGACGCGCTGTTTCCTGGGGGACGCGAGGCTTTCGATTACGAATTGCCGGCCAAGCCCAATCCCGACCGCTGGGACCGGTTTTTCCGCAAGACCGACAAGATTTTGCACGCCTTGCAGGATCTGGGGCGTCTCGCCGGCGTCGGCGGCCTGCGCAACGCCGCCGTCCGCCATGTGCTGGAATGGATCATCAAGCATCAGGACGCCGACGGCGCCTGGGGCGGCATCCAGCCGCCGTGGATCTACAGCCTGATGGCGCTGCATACCGAGGGCTATTCCGTGACCCATTCGGTGCTGGCCAAGGGCCTCGCCGCGCTCGACGATCCCGGCTGGCGCGTGGATGTGGGCGACGCCACCTTCATCCAGGCCACCAACAGCCCGGTGTGGGACACGATGCTGACCTTGCTGGCCTTCGACGACGCCGGCGCGCTGGACAACGAAGCCGCGGAAAAGGCCGCCGACTGGCTGCTGAAGCGGCAGGTTCTCGTCCCCGGCGACTGGTCGATCAAGCTGCCCAAGATCCGGCCCGGCGGCTGGAATTTCGAATATTGCAACAATTTCTACCCCGACACCGACGACACCGCCGTCGCGCTGATCGCGCTGGCCCCGTTCCGCGCCCAGGAGAAATTTTTGGCGCGCGGCATTGAAGAGGCGATCTCGCGCGGCGTCGACTGGCTGGTCGCCATGCAGAGCAAGAGCGGCGGCTGGGGCGCGTTCGACAAGGACAACACCAACACGCTGCTGACCAAAATTCCGTTCTGCGATTTCGGCGAGGCGCTGGACCCGCCTTCAGTCGATGTCACCGCCCATGTCGTCGAGGCCTTTGGCAAGCTCGGGATTTCGCGCGAGCATCCGGCCATGGCGCGGGCGCTGAGCTACATCCGCGAGCAGCAGGAGGCGGACGGGCCGTGGTTCGGGCGCTGGGGCGTGAATTACATTTACGGGACCAGCGCGGTTCTGCCGGCGCTCGCGGCGATCGGCGAGGACATGAGCCAGCCCTATATCGCCCGCGCCTGCGACTGGCTGCTCTCGCGCCAGCAAGAGGATGGCGGCTGGGGCGAAAGTTGCGCCTCCTACATGCGGGCCGACAGCGCCGGACGCGGCGCGACCACCGCCTCGCAAACCGCCTGGGCGCTGATGGCGCTGCTCGCGGCGGGGCGCGACGCGGATCGCGAGGCGATCGAGCGCGGCTGCCAGTTCCTGCTGGAAAGCCAGCGCGAGGGAACCTGGCCGGAGCCGCATTATACCGGCACGGGTTTTCCGGGCTATGGCGTCGGGCAGACCATCAGGCTGAACGACCCGCTGCTGGCGGAAAGGCTGAAACAGGGGCCGGAACTGTCGCGCGCCTTCATGCTGCGCTACGGGCTCTACTGCCATTATTTCCCGCTGATGGCGCTGGCGCGCGCCACAAGACGGAGCTGAACCCGGCTCCGTCCGCGCGGGCTGACGCAATTGAAGCCGGACGCAGCGTCACGATGACGTGAACGCCGCGACGGCGAGAGCCGCTTGACTTGCGTCTCGACTTGCGCAGACTTGATACCAAATCATTACCATTGAGAGGCCATCTCATGGGTGAAAAGTCGCATCTCGAAGGCAAGGCCTCCGACCCCAATACAAGCGAAGGCCGGTCAGTGTCACTGAGCCTGGCGGCATTCATTTCAATCACATCGTTCCTTATTTCCATTTTTACTTTCTACGCGACGTCGATCAGGCGCGTGGACGCGTTATACGTCTCTCAAGACGGCCTTGGAAAATACAGTTCAAAAAAGCCAAGCGGAATTAAGATATCTACGCATAACTTCTCTCATCTCAGCTTTGCGAATGTGGGCAATAGAAACTTGCTCTTGGAACACGCCACATTGGTCGTGTTTCAGCCAGGATCGACGGAATATGACGATTATTTTCTGAGGGAATATACACAGGCGTCCGGGGATTCCTCGACAAACCGCTTCGACAATAGCCACTGTGTTGGCGACATGTCGGCGATCAGCCTTAATGTCGCATCGTCTGAAGTCAAGTCGGGCGACATTGCCGTCCGGGATCTCGACTTCAGTTTCGGAACTGATGTTGGAACAAGCAGAATTCCACAGGTCGCGCCGTCGAACGAAGGCGAAGACGGCAAACGGCACGCCATCGCCACAATATTCCTCACGGACGAGAACAAATCGCAACCGACGCAGCGGTTCGTCTATTGCATATCCGTCGTGTTGCGCAACGCCGACGGCAAGCGTTTCTCGGTGTCTCGGCCCTTGTGGTCCGCTGAGCTTGTTCCGAAGGCGGGAAACGCCGACGACCTTACGGACGGTCCCTTCAAATGGCTCGACGGTCTCGACGAGAAGGTGTTCGACCAGAAGGGTTGGAGATTGTTGGATTGATCGAAAGGCGATATTCCAGCGCCTCAAATCGCCCCTGATAGACGGCGTCTATCATTCGTTAAGAAGAATTCATTTGCGCTGAGCGAACCTTCCCGCTTCAATCCTGTTCAATCTGCAAAACAAACAAAAATGCAGGAAAACAGGGATGGAACAACCGATAGCTTGGGAGGAATCCCTCGCGCGCGACCTTATTTCGGACAAGGCTGAGCTCGAAGGACCGCTGCTGCCGATCCTGCACGCCTTGCAGGAGCGGTTTGGCTATGTCGATCCGCGCGCGGTCGGCCTTATCGCCAGCGCGCTGAACGTTTCGCGGGCCGAAGTTTTTGGAACCTTGAGTTTCTACAAGGATTTCAAGAAGCAGAAGCCGCTGGGGCGCACCATAAAGCTCTGCCTTGCCGAGGCCTGCCAGGCGCGGGGCGCGAACGCGCTGGCGGCGCGGTTCGAACAGGCCTCCGGGTGCCGCATCGACGGCGGTTTTTCCGGCGGCGTCGAGATCGAAACCGTCTATTGCCTCGGCAATTGCGCGCTGGGTCCGAACGCCCTCTATGACGGCGAGATTTTCGGCGCGCTCACCGACGAAGCCCTCGCCGCGCTGCACGCCCGCGCCGCCCGCGACGGAGTCGCGCGATGACGGCGCTGACGGTCTATATTCCCATCGACGCCGCCGCGCTGTCGCTCGGGGCGGAGCGCGTCGTCGCGGCGTTCCGGCGCGAGGCCGAAGCCCGCGGCGTCACGCTCGACATCAGGCGCAACGGCTCGCATGGCATGTTCTGGCTGGAGCCGCTGGTCGAGGTCGAGACGCTGCAAGGCCGCATCGGTTTCGGGCCGGTCAGGCCGGAGGACGTCGCCTCGCTGTTCGACAGCGGCGCGCTCGCCAGCGGCGACCATCCGTTAAAACGCGGCCACGTCGCCGATATGATCTGGATGCGGCGCCAGCAGCGGCTGTCGTTCGCCCGCGTCGGCGTGCTGGACCCGCTTTCGCTCGAGGATTACGTCGCCAATGGCGGGCTCAAGGGCCTGCAAAACGCGCTGGCGATGTCGCCGGCGGACGTGGTCGAGCAAGTGCGCGCCTCCGGCCTGCGCGGGCGCGGCGGCGCCGGTTTTCCCACCGGCGTCAAATGGAAGACGGTTCACGATGCGCAAGCCGACCGCAAATATGTGATCTGCAACGCCGACGAGGGCGACAGCGGCACTTTTGCGGATCGTATGATTTTCGAGGGCGACCCGTTCATGCTGATCGAGGGCATGGCGATCGGCGCCTATGCCGTCGGCGCGGAAAAAGGTTTTATCTATCTGCGCTCGGAATATCCCCATGCCGCCCAAACCATGGCGCGCGCGCTTGAACTGGCGGAACGGGCCGGCTGGATCGGCGCCAACGCCTTCGGTCCCGGCAAACATTTTCATCTCGAACAGCGCATCGGCGCCGGCGCCTATATCTGCGGCGAGGAAACCGCGCTGATCGAAAGTCTGGAGGGCAAGCGGGCGCTGGTGCGGGCCAAGCCGCCCATTCCCGCGCTGCACGGCCTGTTCGGCCGTCCCACGCTGGTCAATAATGTGCTGTCCTTCGCCGCCGTCCCCTTCATCCTCGCCGAGGGCGGGCAGGCCTATGCCGATTTCGGTTCCGGCAAGTCGCGCGGCACCCTGCCCGTGCAGCTTGGCGGCAATGTTTTACGCGGTGGGCTCATTGAACTCGCCTTTGGCATCAGCTTGCGCGAGATCGTCGAGGGATTTGGCGGCGGCACGGCGTCGGGACGGCCGATCCGCGCGGTGCAGATCGGCGGGCCGCTTGGCGCCTATATCACCGAAAAGCAGCTCGATCTCGAAATGGATTACGAAGTGCTGGCGGCCAATGGCGCCATGCTCGGCCATGGCGGCATCGTCGTGTTCGACGATACCGTGGACATGGCGAAAATGGCCAAATTCGCCATGCGGTTCGGCGCCGAGGAAAGCTGCGGCAAGTGCACGCCCTGCCGCATCGGCGCGACGCGCGGCGAGGAAGTGGTCGAAAAAATCATCAAGGGCGAGCGCGTCGAGCAGAACATCGCGTTGCTGCGCGACCTCTGCGACGTGATGGCGGCGGGCTCGCTATGCGCCCATGGCGGTCTGGTTCCCAGTCCGGTGCTGTCGGCGCTCAATCGTTTCCCCGAGGATTTCGTTCCGGCCGCGCGGAAAACCGCCGCCGAATAGGAGCGCGAAAAATGTCGCTGATCGAGGAACTGGATACCGGCACGCCGATCCGTTTTTCCCCCGAGACCGTCACCCTCACCATTGACGGCGAAAGGGTCGCCGCGCCCAAGGGAACGTCGGTGATGGCGGCGGCCGCGCTGCGGGGCGTGAAGATTCCAAAGCTGTGCGCCACGGATTCGCTCGAAGCGTTTGGCTCCTGCCGCATGTGCCTCGTCGAGATCGACGGCATGCGCGGGACGCCGGCCTCCTGCACCACGCCCGCCGCCGACGGCATGGTGGTGCGCACCCAGACGGAAAGACTGGCGAAACTGCGACGCGGGGTGATGGAGCTTTACATCTCCGACCATCCGCTCGACTGCCTGACTTGCGCGGCCAATGGAAACTGCGAGCTTCAGGATGCGGCGGGCGAGGTCGGGTTGCGCGAAATGCGTTATGGCGACGGCGCCAACCATTTGAAAGACAACAAGGACGAGTCCAACCCCTATTTCACTTACGATCCGTCAAAGTGCATCGTGTGCAGCCGCTGCGTGCGGGCGTGCGAGGAGGTGCAGGGCACGTTCGCGCTGACCGTTTCCGGGCGCGGTTTCGACTCGCGCATCGCCTCCGGCCCCACAGATTTTCTTTCCAGCGAATGCGTCTCCTGCGGGGCCTGCGTGCAGGCCTGCCCGACCGCGACGCTGATCGAAAAGAGCGTGATCGCGCAAGGGCAGCCGGAGCATTCCAAGGTGACGACCTGCGCCTATTGCGGCGTCGGCTGCTCGTTCAAGGCGGAGATGCGCGGCGACAAACTGATCCGCATGGTTCCCTTCAAGCAGGGTCAGGCCAACGAGGGCCATAGCTGCGTCAAGGGCCGGTTCGCTTACGGCTATGCGACCCATAGAGACCGCATGACCAAGCCGATGATCCGCGAAAAGATCACCGACCCCTGGCGCGAAGTGTCCTGGGACGAGGCGATTGCTTACACGGCCTCAGAGTTCAAGCGCATCCAGGCCAAATATGGCCGCGAGTCCGTCGGCGCCATTTCGTCGTCGCGCTGCACCAACGAGGAAGTGTTCGTTCTGCAAAAGATGGTGCGCGCGGGTTTGCGCAACAACAACATCGACACCTGCGCCCGCGTCTGCCACTCGCCGACCGGCTACGGCCTGTCGGTCACGCTGGGCGCGTCGGCGGGCACGCAGGATTTCAAGTCGGTTGACGCCGCCGATGTGGTGCTGGTGATCGGCGCCAATCCCACCGACGGCCATCCCGTATTCGGCTCGCGGTTGAAGAAGCGGCTGCGGCAGGGGGCGAAACTGATCGTGGTCGATCCCCGCGCCATCGACCTCGTGCGCTCGCCCCATGTGCAGGCCGCGCATCACCTGCAGATGATGCCGGGAACCAATGTCGCCGTCATCAACGCGCTGGCCCATGTCATCGTCACCGAGGGCTTGCTCAAGGAAGACTACATCGCCGCGCGCTGCGACCGCGAGGCGTTTGAAAGCTGGGCGCGTTTCATCGCGCTGGAGCGGAATTCGCCGGAGGCGATGGAGCGGTTTACCGGCGTGCCCGCGTCCGAGGTTCGGGCGGCGGCGCGGCTTTACGCCGGCGTCAAAAACGCCGCGATCTATTATGGCCTGGGCGTCACCGAGCACAGCCAGGGTTCGACCACGGTGATGGCGCTGGCCAATCTGGCGATGGCGACCGGCAATATCGGCCATGTCGGCGCCGGCGTGAATCCGCTGCGCGGCCAGAACAATGTGCAGGGCTCCTGCGACATGGGCTCGTTCCCGCACGAATTCCCCGGCTATCGCCATGTCTCCGGCGATTCTGTTCGCGGCGCGTTTGAAGCGCGTTGGGGTTTGAAGCTTGACGATGAGCCGGGCCTGCGCATTCCCAACATGTTCGACGAGGCGCTAAGCGGCCATTTCAAGGGCCTGTTCGTCCATGGCGAGGACATCGCCCAGTCCGACCCCAACACCAACCATGTTTCCGCCGCCTTGCGCGCCATCGAATGCGTTGTCGTGCAGGATTTGTTTCTGAACGAGACCGCCAAATTCGCCCATGTGTTCCTGCCGGGCGCGTCGTTCTTGGAAAAGGACGGCACGTTTACCAATGCCGAGCGCAGAATTAATCGCGTGCGAAAAGTTATGGCGCCGCTGTCGGGCAAGGACGAATGGGCGGCGATCTGCGAACTGTCCACCGCGCTCGGCTATCCCATGCGCTACGGCCATCCGGCGGAGATCATGGACGAGATCGCGGCGCTGACGCCCAGTTTTGCCGGCGTGAGCTATCAAAAACTGGAAGAAATGGGTTCGGTGCAATGGCCCTGCAACGAGGCCACGCCAAATGGCACGCCGATGATGCATGTCGAGCGTTTCGTCAATGGCGCGGGCAAATTCATGCTGACCGAATATGTGCCGACCACGGAACGCAGCGGGCCGCGCTTCCCGCTGATCCTGACCACCGGGCGGATACTTTCGCAATATAACGTGGGCGCGCAGACAAGGCGCACCGAAAACACCGCCTGGCATAGCGAGGACGTGCTGGAAATCCATCCGTTCGACGCCGAGCAGCGCGGCATTGTCGATGGCGATCTGGTGTCGGTGGCGTCGCGCGCCGGCGATGTCGCTTTGCGCGCAAAAATCAGCGAGCGGATGCAGCCGGGCGTGGTTTACACCACCTTCCACCATCCCGGCTCCGGCGCCAATGTCGTGACCACCGACAACAGCGATTGGGCGACCAATTGCCCGGAATACAAGGTGACGGCGGTGGAGGCGCGGCGCGCCAACGCGGTGTCGGACTGGCAGCAGCGCAATGCCGAGGAGGATGTTTCGCTGCGGCGGCTGGAGGTGGTGAATGCCGCGCAATGACCTCCCCGCCGCGCGAAACATCACGGCGAAAGTTTTTGAAGCCGGCGGGCTGACTCACGCGGGCGAGCGGGCGGTGGCCGAGGAAATTCCGGTCAGCTTTCTGTTTGGCGGCGTGCCCTATGCGGTGATGATGGCGAGCCCCGGCGACGCCGAGGATTTCGCTTACGGCTTTGCGCTGACCGAGGGGCTGATCGCACGCGCGGACGACATTCGCGGACTCGACGCGCGTGCGCTGGGCCAGGGTGTGGCGCTGGACATTCGCCTCGCGCCGGAGAAGATGCGGGGGTCTCTCGCCCGGCGCCGCGCCATCGAGGGGCGCAGCTCCTGCGGCCTGTGCGGGGTCGAAAGCGCCGACATGCTGCCGCAAGCGCGGCGCGTGGCGGAAGTCGCGCCGGTCGAGGCGCGGGCCGTGTTCGCCGCGCTGCGCCATCTCTGCGCCAGTCAACCGCTCAACGCCGCCACCCGCGCCGTTCACGCCGCCGCCTTTTGCGCGCGCGACGGCGCCATTCTGCTCGCCCGCGAGGATGTCGGCCGCCACAATGCGCTGGACAAGTGCATCGGCGCGGCGCTGCGCGAAAAACGCGACCCGCGCGACGGGTTTATGCTCGTCACCAGCCGCGCCTCGTTTGAAATGGTGGAAAAGACCGCCTTTTTCGGAGCGCCCCTGCTCGCCGCCATTTCCGCGCCGACCAGCCTCGCCATCGAGCGGGCGGAGGCGTTGGGGCTGACGCTGGCGGCCATCGCCCGCGCCGACAGTTTGACGGTTTTCGCGGGCGAACTCGCCGACGCCACCCCGCAGGCGCAAAGGACTCTTTCATGAGCGAAATCGCGCATGACGCGCAAGCCAAGCTTTTGCGCATGGCCGGCCAGATCGCCGACAATTACAACAGTTGCGGCGACAAGGCGCCGGAGGCCATCGCCAGCCATATCAACAAGTTCTGGACCCCGAACATGCGCGAGGGATTTTTGGCGGCGGCGAGCGGATGCACGCTGGAGCCGGCGGCGCTGGAGGCGGCGCGGGCCTTGGTGAAGAGGAGGAAGGCGGATGCGGCGATCTTCCCGTGATTTCCGGCCCGAAGGCGAACCCTCCGGGTTCTTTTTTAGAATTCTTCCAAACAACGCTTTTGGTGTTTGCGGCAAGCGCAATCGCTGGCATTATCATCCGGCCTGGACTTAAACGCTTGACGCTGACGAGGGGCGCGGCCCATGATCTTGTGTTCCTGCAATGTCATTTCCGACCGAGATGTGCATGTGGCGGCAAAACCCTGCGGCGCGCGGGCCAAGCGGCCCAGCGAGGTGTTTTGCAGCCTTGGCCGCGCGCCGAAATGCGGCAAGTGCGTTCGCGCCATTCGCGCCGCGCTCGAGGCCCATTGCGGCGGCGAGGCGAGCCATGCCCGCGAGACCGCCGATCTCCGCGCCTGCGCCTGAGCCATTCTCGCACTTTTTGACGCAACGGCGCCTCTTTTGTCGCCTTGCCCCGATCCCGCCGCCCGATAAGATCGAACCTCCAGACCATTTCAGGAGATCACGCATGCGCGGCGACACCAAAGTCATCGACTATCTGAACAAGGCCCTGCGCAGCGAACTGACGGCGATCAGCCAGTACTGGCTGCACTATCGCATTCTCGACAATTGGGGCTACAAGGATCTCGCCAAGAAATGGCGCAAGGAATCGATCGAGGAAATGGAGCACGCCGACAAGGTGACGGCGCGCATTCTGTTCCTCGAAGGCTTTCCCAACATGCAGGAGCTGAATCCGCTGCGCATCGGCGAGACCATCGAGGAAGTTTTGCGCGCTGACCTTGCGGCGGAACACGATGCCCGCGCGCTCTATCTCGAAGCCGCCGCCTATTGCCTGTCGGTCAACGATCGCGTGACGCAAAACCTGTTCGAACAGCTCACCCATGACGAGGAAGAGCACATCGACTTCCTCGAAACGCAACAGGAGCTGATCAAGCAGGTCGGCGCTCAGCTTTACGCGCAGAAGCATATCGGGGACTTGTCGTAAGGCGCGGGCGGATCAGTCCGCCCGTTCCGCCACCAGATCGATATCGACGCCAACCTGAAACGCCACCCAGGTGTCGATGGCATAATCGCCCTGCCCCACTCCGAAATCGTTTCGCAGCAAATCGGCGTGGCCTTTCGCCCGCGCCGTCTTGCCGGCGAGGTCGAGAGTGAACGGCAGCGCGATCTTTTTCGTCACGCCGCGCAGGGTGAGGTCGCCGGTCGCCACAAACCCTTTTTCCGCGCGCTTGACCTCGGTGGCGGTGAACGTGGCTTGCGGCGTTTTCGCCACGTCGAACCAGTCCTTTTCCGGAAGCGCGCCGTCACGCTGGCGGTCGCCGGTGGCGGCGCTGGCGAGATCGACCGTGACCAGGATTTTCGCGGTCTCGGGATGGTCCGGGTCAAGGGTGATTTGCGCGTCGAAGCGCTGGAAGCGGCCGGTGAATTTTTCTCCCATCTGCGTCCCCGTGAAGGCGAGCGAACTCTTGTCGGCTGTGAGCTTCCATTCGGCGGCGTGCGCGACGCCGGCGAAAACAAACAGCGACAGGACAGCCGCGAGGCCCCTTCTCCCGCAAGGGGAGAAGGGAGAGGCGGCGACGTTCGTGAAAATCGATTTCAAGGCTTGTTTCTCCAAAACGCAATTCCCATCCGCGACAGCGGGACGTCGCCCTTGATCGCGTGGCGCAGCGCCGCCACGACATGGCCGGCGATGACCGCAATGAACACGAAGGCGGCTGTGTCGTGCAGCGCCTTGAGCAGCGGCTCCACCGCCTTCTTGTCTTCAAGCGTCGAAAACCACGGCAGATGCGGCCAGGGAATCGCGCCATAGAGCACGGTGGGGATGTTGAGCGGCGAGGCCGAGACCACGATCCAGCCGGTGAGCGGGACCGCGATCATCAGCACATAAAGAGCCACATGGCCGGCATGGGCCGCCCTTTGCTCCCAGGGTCCGAGCGTGTCGGGCAGCGGCGGCGGGCGATGCAGCGCCCGCCAGACCAGACGCAGGACCAGCAGCGCCAGCACGGTCACGCCGATGCTCTTGTGCAGCTGGAACAGATGGAACATGCGCATCGGCGCCAGCGGCGCGTTCTTCATGTACAAGCCGACGCCCAGCGCCGCAACGACGCCGAGGGCCATCAGCCAATGCAGGGCGATCGCGCCCCCGGAATAGCGTTGCGGCGCGGGATTCATGTCAGTTCGCGGCCTCGAACGCGGCGTGAATGGTGAGGGTCACGTCATCGCCGATGTAAGGCGCATATTTGGAGACGCCGAACTCGGTGCGCTTGATCACGCCGGTCGCGTCGAAACCGACCGTGTAGATCTTCTTCATCGGATTGAGGCCGGCTCCGACGAATTTCGCGTGCAGGGTCAAGGGCTTGGTCACGCCGTGCAGGGTCAGTTCGCCGGCGATGTCGGCGGTGTCGGCGCCGGTCTGCGTCACCTTTTTGGAGGCGAAGGTCGCCTTGGGGAATTTGGCGGAATCGAGCCATTCGGGATCGCGCAATTCGCCGGTCAGCTTGTCCACCGGGGTGAGAACGGTCTGGGTCGCCACCGCCACCTCAAGCTGCGTGTCGGCGAGCTTGGCCGGGTTGAGCTTCAGCGTTCCTTCCGCGCCGGCGATGACGCCGGAAAAGTTCGACAGGCCGAAATGCGACACGCCGAACAGGATTTCGGTGTGGGGCGAGTCGATCTTGTAGGCGCCCGCCGTGACGGTTTTGGGATCGGCCGCCTGGGC
Source organism: Rhodoblastus sphagnicola (assembly GCF_002937075.1). Taxonomy (GTDB): domain Bacteria; phylum Pseudomonadota; class Alphaproteobacteria; order Rhizobiales; family Beijerinckiaceae; genus Rhodoblastus; species Rhodoblastus sphagnicola. Next base: position 47,260 of record NZ_NHSJ01000134.1, on the reverse strand, counting down.
CAGGACTGGCGTGCTGGCGAGCAGGGCGGCGGTGAAAAGCGCGTGAGAAAGTTTCATGTCGTTTCCCTTGTGTGGCGCGGCGCTTGGCGGCCCGCCTTGTGAAATACTTTGACTTCCATGCTGCCCGGCCAAGGCCGAGCCAAACCAGCTTGGCTTGTCGGATGGAAATCTGCCCCCTTGCCGCCCCTCTGTCCAGCCGTTAGTTCTAGATAAGTTCCATCTGGATTTTAGATAGATCATGCACGACGGCTTCTCCCTCGATCAGATCCGCACCTTTATCGCCGCGGCGGAGGAAGGCTCGTTTTCCGCCGCCGCCAGGAAACTCGGCCGCGCGCAATCGGCGGTGAGCGATCTGATCAAGCGGCTGGAGGCGCAAACCGGCGTCACCCTGTTCGACCGCTCCACCCGTTCGCCGACGCTGACGCCGGAAGGCAAACTGCTGCTCGCCGACGCCCACATCCTCGGCGCCGCCGCCAACAAGCTGAATTTTCGCGCCCATGGCATGAAAAAGGGGGTGGAGCCCGAGCTTTGCGCGGTGATGGACGTCTATTATCCCGTTCAGGCCATGGCCGAGGCCGCCGGGGATTTCCGCGAAAAGTTTCCGGTGACGCCGCTGCGGCTCTATGTCGAGGTTTTGGGCGGGGCGTTGCAGCCGGTGCTCGACGGCCGCGCCAGTTTCGCCGTGGTCGGCGGCCCCACGCCGATTCCGTGCGACTGCGCCGGCGAGCCGCTGCAAAGCGTCGAGATTGTCATGGTGGCGGCGGCCAGCCACCCGCTCGCCCGCATTGAAGGACCGATTTCGCGCGAAAACCTCGCCGACCATGTCCAGCTTGTGCTCACCGAACGCGCCTCCACGCTGGGGCGCGACTCTTCCGGGCGCGAATATGGCGTGCTGTCGCCCGCCACCTGGCGGCTCGCCGACCTCTACGCCAAGCACGCCTTCCTGCTGAGCGGGCTCGGCTGGGGCTCGATGCCGCGCCATGCCGTCCAACGCGAAATCGACGAGGGGCGCCTGAAAGTCCTGACCCTCCGCGATGCGCCGGTCACCGGCTACAGCGTGGCCATGACGGCGGCCTATCGCGCCGCCTCGCCGCCCGGCCCGGCCGGACGCTGGCTGATCGAGCGGCTGCGCGCCGATCTGCCGCGCGTCCGCTCGTTTTGAAAAATTCTAAACTGCGCGCATTCGTTTGCGGCGCCGCAACAGCGCTGACATGGTTGGCCGGTTGTCACAGGAATCGAACATGCTCGGCGCGCTCATCATCGTCTTTCGCGAAGTCATCGAGGCCGGACTCATCGTCGGCATTGTGCTGGCAGTCACCCGAGATGTGCCGCGCCGGGGCTATTATGTCGCCGGAGGAGTCGCCGCCGGCGTGCTCGGCGCCTGCCTGCTGGCGGTTTTCGCCGGCGAACTTTCCAACGCGCTGGAGGGCGTGGGCCAGGAGGCGTTCAACGCCTCCGTGCTGATCGTCGCCGCCTGCATGCTGGCCTGGCACAACATCTGGATGGCCAGCCACGGTCGGGCAATGGCGTCGGACCTGCGCGGCGTCGGTCTTGAGGTGGCGGAAGGGGCCAAGGATTTGACCGCGCTGGCCATTGTCGTGGCCGTGGCCGTGCTGCGCGAGGGCTCGGAAGTGGTGCTGTTCCTCTATGGCGTCGCCGCCTCCGGCAAGGAGACGGTTGTCTCCATGCTGGCGGGCGGCGCCGGCGGCCTGGCGCTGGGCGCGGCGCTTTCGGCGTTGATGTTCCACGGGCTGGTGAAGATTCCCGCGAAAACCCTGTTCGGCGTCACCACGGGGCTGATCACCTTTCTGGCCGCCGGCATGGCCGCGCAGAGCGTGGTCTATCTGCAACAGGCCGGCCTGGTGAATGTTTGGGCGCGCACGGTCTGGAACACGGCGTGGCTGCTGCCCGACGACAGCATTTTCGGGCGCGTGCTGCACGTGCTGTTCGGCTATGTCGACCAGCCCTCGGGCATGCAGCTCGCGGTCTATCTGGTCGCGCTGTCGGGCATATTCCTGGCCACCCGCGCCGCCGCGCCAAAAACGCCGCAGGCCCGGACGGTTTGAAACAGCGCCGCGGCGCCGGGACAATAGCACGCAAGGCCAGCGCAACCTTCCCCGCCTAGGCTGCGCCGTTCGTTCGGAAATCGGCTGGTTCGGAGGCGGAATTGATCTTTACATTCTGGCGCAACATGAGCGCGCGCGTCAAAATCATCGCCGCCTTTTCCGGCCTGCTGGCGGTTGTCGCCGCCCTCGGCGTCGTGTCGCTGATCCAGATATCGCAAATGGAGGCGACCTCCGCCATCACCCGCGACATTCGACTGCCCTCGGTGTACCGCGTGTCCATGCTGCGCGGCTCGATCAACGCCTATCGCCTGGCCGAGGCCAATGGCCTGCTGGCCATCTCCGCCAATTTCGGGGCCGAAAACGTCGATGACATCATGGCCGAGGCCGCCGCCAAGGTGGACAAGGCGTTCGAAGCGTACAAGCCGCTGATCGAACAGGGGACCGAGGACGAGAGGCTGATGGGCGAATTCATCAAGGCCTGGCCGGCCTTTCGCCAATCGGCGCTGGACACCCAGGACATCGCCCGCAGCGGCAACATGACCGGCGCCATGAACGCCTTCAACAATGGCGACGCCACCGAGCGCGACAAACTGGTCAAGATCATCGCCAAGGATCTCGATTACAACATTGCGGCGGCGGCGCGGGAAGGCGCCGCCGAGCTGGAGATCGCAAGCTTCAGCAAGAAGATCGTGGCCGCCGGCATGGCGGTCAGCGTGGCCTTGTCCATGGCCGTGGGCGCCGCCCTGCTGTTTGGTCTGCTCGCGCCCCTGCGCGGCGCGGTCGGCGCGCTGGAACGCCTCGCCGATGGCGACGCCAGCGTCGAAGTGGGCGGCGCCGAGCGGGGCGACGAAATCGGCGCGCTGGCGCGAACTCTACAGATTTTCAGAGCCAATCTGCTGCGCGGCAAGGAGCTGGAGCGGGAGGCGGCGGCATCGCAGGCCAATCAGGAGGCGCAACGCCGCGCCCTTTCCGCGCAACTCGCGCAAAAATTCGAGGCGTCGATCAGCGGCATTGTCGGCGGCGTGTCGCGCGCGGCCGACGAATTCCAGAACACCGCCCGACTCATGAGCGCTTCCGCCGCCGAAGCGGAGACGCAGGCCGCCGCCGTCGTCGCGGCCTCGGAAGCCTCGTCGGGCAATATCGGCTCGGTCGCCTCGGCCACCGAGCAATTGTCCTATTCCGTCAAGGAGATCGACGAACAGGTGCGCCAATCCCAGGACATCGCGCGGGAGTCCGCCGAGCAGGCCGAACGCACGGACGTGCGGATGCGCGAACTCAGCGCCGCAGCAGACAAGATCGGCGGCATCGTCAGCCTGATTTCCGAAATAGCCGGGCAAACCAACATGCTGGCGCTCAACGCCACCATCGAGGCCGCGCGCGCCGGAGAAGCCGGACGCGGCTTCGCCGTGGTGGCGCAGGAGGTGAAGGGCCTCGCCGAGCAGACGGCGCGCTCCACCGCCGAGATCGGGGCGCAGATCACCGACATCCAGGCCACCAGCGCGCGCGCGGCCGAAAACCTCTCGGCGGTGGTGCGCGCCACCGAAAAGGCCTCGGCGATCGCCCAGTCCATCGCCGTCTCCGTCAGCCAGCAGGGCGAGGCGACGCGGGAAATCTCCGCCAATGTGCAGGAAGCCTCGACCGGCGCTCGGCAGGTGGCCGACAATATCGGCGGCGTGTTGCAGGCGACGCGGGAGTCCTCCAGCGCCTCGAACCAGATCCTCACCTCCGCCGCCGAACTGGCGCGCCAGGCCGGATTTATGCGCGCGGAGGTCGACGCGTTCCTGCAATCGATCCGGGCGGCGTAACGGCTCACACGTCGCGCCGCATCAATTCGATCTTCGGGCAGCGGTCCATCACCACGACCATCCCGGCCGCGCGCGCCCGCGCCGCCGCCGCCTCGTCGATCACGCCCAATTGCAGCCAGAGCGCGCGCGCGCCAAGCGCGATGGCCTCCTCGGCGATGACCGCGACCGCTTCCGGGCGGCGGAACACATCGACCATGTCGATTCTTTCTCCGTCCAGCTCGCTCAGGCTGGCGCGGACGCGCTCGCCCAGCAGGATTTGCCCGGCCAGACCGGGATTGACGGGAATCACGCGGTAGCCGCGATGCTGCAAGAAAGCCATCACGTCATGGCTCGGCCGCTCCGGCCGCGCGCTGGCGCCAACCAGGGCGATGGTCTTGGTCTCGCGTAAAAGCGCGCCGATTTCGTCGATCATGGCCCCGCCCTCATCGGGAGAACCAGAAGAAGCTCTGGATCAGCGCGATGACGATCGCAGCCGTCAGCAGCACGGCGCCGACGCGCGGCAGCACAGCGCCCGCCCGTCCCCCAATCACGCGCGGCAGCAGATACATCACCAGCGCGAGCAGAGCCAGCGCCTGCATGGTCAGATCGAGATCCGGCATGGATATTCCATTCAATTTCGCCTCCATTATCGCGCGAAACCGCGCGGGCGCAATCCCAGGGGGGCGCGGATCACGTTCCCGAATTCCTCCCACGGGCCTTGCATCAAACTCCAGACCCAATGCGTGGCGGCTCTGGGAACGCGTCAATCCGCCGCCCGCGATAAAAAATTCGCTTCCGTTGTCCGCCTTGCTTAAAAGGGGCTATCCTCCCCTCCTCTGAAAAAACCATGCCGTTCGATCCGATCAAACTCGAAGGCGCGCCCAAGGGACCGCCGCCTGCGAAACTCTGGCCCTTCGTCTGGCACTTCGTGCGCCAGATCAAGGGTTTGCTGCTTGTCCTGCTGGTGCTGGAGGCTTGCGTCGCCGCCGGACAGGCGAGCATTCCCGTGATGATCGGCTGGCTGATCAACGACATCAACGCCTCCGCCGCGACCCGCGACGTGCTGTCCCACCCCTGGCTGTGGAGCGTCGCCGCGCCGATCCTGGTCGGCTGGGGCGGCTGCATGATCGCGATGTGGTTCATCTACGACCATTATTACACGCCGCGCTTCAACAACCTGATTCGCTACCAGCTCGCCCGCTATACGCTCGGCCATTCCATGGCCTATTTCGCCCATGAGTTCGCCGGCCGCATCGCCAACAAGGTGATCGAGGGCGGCGGCGCATTGCGCGACCCCCTGCGCAGCGTGATGAGCGCGCTGTGGTATTGCGGCTTCTTCTCCGTCGCGACCGTCGGGACCATGATCCATTTCGACCTGTGGCTGGCGGCGCCGGTGGTGGTCTGGCTCACGCTCTACATCGGCTCCCTGTTTTATTTCCTGCCGCGCGCGCGAAAACTGCAACTGGCGCATAATCGCGATCACACGCGGCTGGTCGGCCATGTCAACGACGTCTACGCCAACATCGGCATTGTCAAACTGTTCGCCCGCGAGACCGAGGAGACGGCCGCCAATCTGGCCGAACTGGAGGCGCATGGCGCGAGTTATCGGCGGGCGCTGGACGTGATCTGGCGCATGGGCGCCTGCCACACGGTGATGAATGTCGCCCTGCTGCTCGCCACGCCGGCGCTGGCGCTGGCGCACTGGCAGGAGGGGCGCATTTCCTCCGGCGTGGCGGTGATGGTGATCCCCATGGTCTGGCAACTGGTCAACATGTCCGGCTGGATTCGCCATGAATCGACCGCCGTGTTCGATACGCTGGCGCGGGTCGAGGAGTGCATGGAGACCATCGCCCGGCCCTGGTCGGTAGTGGATCGCCCGGACGCCAGGGATTTGACGGTGAAGCCGGGCGGCGGAGCGGTGGAGTTCCGCGACATCGCCTTCGATTACGGCGGCGCGCGGGTGGTCGAGCATCTGAATCTGGTCATCCCCGCCGGACAAAGAGTCGGGCTGATCGGCCGCAGCGGCGCGGGCAAGAGCACGCTGGTCAACCTGCTGCTGCGCTTCTACGATCTCAAGGGCGGCGAAATCCTGATCGACGGCCAGGATATCGCCGGCGTGACGCAACGGAGTCTGCGCCGCCACATCGCCGTGGTGACGCAGGACAACAGCCTGCTCCACCGCACCATCGCCGAGAACATCGGCTACGGCCGCCCCGACGCCTCGCGCGATGAGCTGCGCGAGGCGGCGCGACGCGCCCATGCCGAAGCTTTCATCGAGACGCTGTCGGATCAGAACGGCGCGCGCGGGTTTTCGGCGCAGGTGGGCGAGCGCGGGGTCAAGCTTTCGGGCGGGCAGCGCCAGCGCGTCGCCATCGCGCGGGTGATTCTGGAGGACGCGCCGATCCTGGTGCTGGACGAGGCCACCAGCGCGCTGGACAGCGAGGTCGAAGCGGCCATCCAGCAGGAGATGATGGAACTGATGCGCGGTCGCACCACACTGGCCATCGCGCACCGGCTCTCGACCATCGCGCATCTCGACCGCCTTGTCGTGCTGGACAAGGGCCGGATCGTGGAGGACGGCGCCCACGCCGACCTGCTGGCGCGCGACGGGCTTTACGCGCAATTATGGAAGCGCCAGAGCGGCGGGTTTTTGGGCGATTGATCCTCAACTCTTCGGCCAGGGTCGGACCATGGCCTTCTTGCGAGAGCGAGAAGGGAGAGCCGGTCCTTCGTGATCATGACTCCGGCCTCGCGCCAGGAGCGGTGCGACGCCGGTCGCGATCAAGCAGCCGACAGGTCGAAACCACATGAACGATCGCACCCCATTCAGTAGGGCAAACCGCCTGCGTCACAGCCGCGGCGGAACCGTCTCCATGAACTCCCAATAATTTCGCGCCGCCGGCGGGAAGAACGAGCGTATTATCAAAAGTGGACGTTTCAAACATTTTGCGGGCGATCCCGCGGCGAATCAGCTCGAAAAATTGTTGCGCGAAATGCCAAGCGCTGAAAATGGCGCCTCCGCAGGTGCTTGCCATGCAAGCGCGCGCAAGGTATCAGGATGGAACGATATCGAATGCGCCGGAGACAAAAGAGAGCCAAATTAGTCTCTGAAATGCCTCTGACCGCTTGATATTGCGGGTGTAGCTCAATGGTAGAGCAGCAGCCTTCCAAGCTGAATACGAGGGTTCGATTCCCTTCACCCGCTCCATTTCGCCTTAATGTCCCAAAAACCGAACCAGATCTGCGCGACCGATATCACGTATATATCGCCGGCATTCGTCCCTTGACCGACGCACGCCGAACGAAGCCTGCTTCGAACCGACGTGCTGTCTGGCGGTGGCCTGAGTTTTCCGCCGCCGTGGCGCCCGCGACGAACGAAACCCGGCAGAAAACCACCTGTCTTTCGCGGGAAGCTGTTCCGACAACCGGGGCCAGCTCTGGCTACAGTTTTTCCGGATCGTTTTGTTGATCTGGACGATTTACCGAATGGCCGAGCACCCACTGCTCTTTAACCACATCATATTGCTTCACGACCCGGCCAGGGTTGCCTATGAAAACCGAGAATGGAGGTATGCTCTTGCTGATGACGGCATTGGCGCCAATCACGGAATTGCGCCCGATCACGATATCGCTTTCACTTGCGACAATAGCCGCTCCGAACCCGATCCAGCATCCGTCCTCAATCCGTATCGAACCGCCCCGCGTCATGCCCTGGAAGGCTATGGGGACGTGAACGTTCTCATATGCATGGTTGTGATCCATCAATAAAACCGACGCGCCGAACATGACATCACGCCCGACATACACGTGATTTCTGGCCGAGATCATGCATCGGCGATTCAGCCTGCACCCATCGGCCAAAACAATCACGGGCGCCCCATCGCGCGGAATCTCTGGAATGTTTAACCAAACATCTTTTTCAATTTTTACGTTGTTTCCTATGCTCACGTACCTTGCCGTTTCGGGCGCCAACTCGCATGACCTATGTATGAAAACGTCTTTTCCTATTGATGCGAAAGGATAGCCGCGAAATTTAAGCGTTCTGAAGATTTTATTCGCAAGTCGCGTTCCCAGGTGCAATGGATCCAGATAGCTCCCTCTGAAAGTGCTGACGATCACGTTTCCCTCCGCATCATTGAATCCTGAAGTACGCGGCCGCCCCACTTTCGAACCCGACCGACCAGACTTTTGAAGGGAATCCGGGCCCGGCGAAGGGCAAATATTTAATATATATTTAATTTTAGCAGACGAGTTAATAAAGTCAAAATCAAAATTACACCTAGCGCGTGTGCGGGGCTGATTCAGGGCCGTTCAGTCCGCTAGACTTTGAGTGTCCGTCCGAAAAGAAGTTGAATCTGCTGCATCGTTTGTGATTCAAAGGTTGCTGCCTGATTCTGGAGGAGCCGCCGGATGCGGACCACCGGGAACTGAGGCGGCCCCGCTTGGCTGGACAGGTCTGCGGCTAAATAAGCTATGCCCGCGATTGGTTATGCCGCCAGTTTGACATCCGCCGCCGTCTCGGGCGCGAGCCTTGGAGACAGCGGCGGCGTGATTTGATGATACGCCTCGCCGGGCGTTGTCCCGCCAGCGATGTCGGCGGTGTCGGCGCCGGTCTGCGTCACTTCCCCAGGCCCTTCGGCTGTATGCCGTTTGCGTGAAAGCTTGCCCATTTTGTCCCGTCATTCTCAGATCGGGAATAGCTGATCAACCTGTCCGAATTTCCGGGGCCACCTCAGATTTGCGGCAAAGGATCGCGGCGCAATCGCCGTAATGAAATTCCCGGCTCAGACGCGAATGAACGCCTTGACCGCCGGATCGGCCGACAGCGCCTCAATATCCTGGGCATCAGGCAGTTGCGGCCGGTCGCGCTCGCGCGCGACGACGCAGAAGAAGCCGAGCGGCTCCGTCCCCGTCGCGCGGAACTGATGCCAGGTCTGCGAGGGAATGATGACGGCGTCGAGCGCCGTGACGGCGGACACCACATCGCCGACCAGGCAATGGCCGCCGCCGCGCCCGATCAGCACGAGATGGACGTGGTCATGCCGCTCCAGCGTCGAATGGCCGCCGGGCGCGACCTCGAAATACCGCAATTCGGCGAAGAGATCGGGCGAAGCCTCGGAGAGGACCTGCCGCGTCACCTGCTTGAAATGGGTTCCCTCTTCCTTGTAGGCGAGCCGCCGCACGCCCTCCCACTCGTAAAGCCCGGTATGGCGAACAACCCCGGTCATGACGCAAGCGCCTTCGACACGCTGGCGACCTCGGCGACGAAATCTTTTGTTCGCTGAATCACTTCGCCCGATTCCAGCAGGCTGCCGCCGACCAGCAGCATGGTGTCGCCGCCATAGAATGACAACACCTCGCGCACCCGGCTCGTCTTGACGCCGCCGGCCGGAACGGGAAACGCAGGCTTGAGCCCGTGCGCGGAAGAATTGAGCCGCGCCGCGAGGGACAGGCAGGTGTCCCGGCTGTAGCTGAAACGCCCGCCCAGATGCGGATAGATCGACGCATCCGCCCCGAACCATTTGAAGATGTCGCCGAACAGGACTTCGGGCGCGATCCATTCGGACCCGCCAAACGCGGGATGGGCGATGATCGGCAGCGCCGCCGCGCTGGCGAGTTCGTGCAAAAGAGCGGGGCCGACCAGCATCGGCGCCAACAACACGGCGCCGACGCCGGCCTCGCGCGCGAAGGCGAATTGCCTTTGGATGCTGGCGGGCGACCCGATCAGGTTCGGCGCGTAGATCGTCCGGCCGCCGGTCTCGGCGTTGGCTTTTTCCACCGCGCGCTGGCAAAGTTCGACGCGCTGTGCGAACGGGCAAAAATCGTGGTCGGCGAGGCCGTGATCGTCCTTGATGACATCGATGCCTGCGACAGCGAAAGAATAGGCGAGCGCCGCGAGTTTTTCCGGCGGCAAGCCCATGGGTTTCAGCGCGGTGGCGGTCAGGGCGCGTCCAAAAGCGCCGAGTTTTTCGCGCAAGGCGTTCGCGCCGAAACGCGGTCCTCTAAACGTCTTGAAGAATTCATCAGGCGGCTCGACGCCGACGAGCTTCACATCGGGCTGCAACGACGAATTGCCGAAGGCGACGTTGAGAAATTGGGCGGGATCAAGAGCCGTCGTGCGGAGGGGCTGCGCGATTGTCACCGCAAACCCTCCGCTCTCGCGCGGTTTGATCGAGAGGACCTCGCCGACGATGTTTTCGCGCACCCATGCGTCGGAGGCGGCAGCGCGCGAAAGCTCCACCGTCTGTTCCAGCAGCAGCGACTCCGAGCGGGCGGCGATGTCGCTGGAATCGCCCGCGACATGGTAGTGAAAAACGATATGGCTCATCCCGCTCTCATCTTCGCATCAGCGTGCGTGACCGAACGCCTGTCCAACAGCCTGAGCCTTATCCCGCGCCTTTCGAGGCATCGCCTCCTTCGAGGGCCTGCGCAATGTCGGCGATGATGTCGTTGGGGTCTTCGAGCCCGATGGAGAGGCGCACGAAGGCGGGCGTGATGCCGGCGGCGGCAAGCTGTTGCGCATCGAGTTGCGCATGCGTGGTCGAGGCCGGATGAATCGCAAGGCTGCGCGCATCGCCGATATTGGCGAGATGATAGAAAAGCTTGAGGCGATCGATGAAGGCGAAAGCCGCCGCCTCGCCGCCGACCGGTTCGAAGCCTACGAGGCCGCCGTAACCGTATTTCAGATAGGCGTCGGCGCGCGCGCGGTCGAGGCCGGTTTGCAGGCCGGGGTAAACCACCCTGGCGACCTTCGGATGGTGGGCGAGATAATCGGCGACTTTGGCGGCGTTGTCGAAATGGCGCTGGAGCCGCAACGGCAGGGTTTCCAGTCCTTGCAGGAGCAGGAACGCATTCTGCGGCGCGAGAGATGGCCCGAGGTCGCGCAGCAGCGCCGCGCGGGCGCGGGTCAGATAGGCGACGGGGCCGAACGAGGCCGACAGCTCCAGATAGGTGCGATTGCCGTAGCCTGGGTCAGGCCGGAGCAGCAACGGCTGGCGTTCGGGAAAATCCGCCCACGGAAACGTGCCGGAATCCACGATGGCGCCGCCGATCGTCGTGCCGTGCCCGCCGATATATTTGGTCGCGGAATAGACCGTGATGGCCGCGCCGTGATCGAACGGCGCGATGGCGAGCGGCGCCGCCGTGTTGTCGATGATGAGGGGAATGCCGAGCGGCCGGCCGAGCGCGGCGACCTCCGCGATGGGAAACACAGAGAGTTTCGGGTTGGGCAGCGATTCGCCGAAATAGAGCCGGGTGCGCGCATCCGTGGCGCGGCGGAAATTTTCCGGGTCCGCCGGATCGACAAAGCGCGCCTCGATGCCGAACTGTTTTAGACGCTCGCGGAAGAAATGGACCGTGCCGCCATAGAGATCGGGCGAAGAGACGATGTTGTCGCCGGCTTCGACCAGGGTCAACACGGCGATCGCCACCGCCGCCTGGCCGGAGGCGAGGCCGAGCGCCGCCGCGCCGCCTTCGAGCGCCGCCAGTCGCTCCTCGAACGCATTGACGGTCGGGTTGACGACGCGCGAATAGGTGTAGGCGAGTTGCTCGAAATTGACGATCTTGATCGCGGTCGCGGTGTCCGGGAAATCGAACGACGTCGTCTGATAGATCGGCACGGTCGTCGCCGATGTCGCGGGATCGTGACGAAAATTGCCGCCATGCAGGACGATCGTGTCAGAAGAGAGCGAGGGGGACGTCGCGGACATTTGCGGTTCCTTCTCCAAAGGCGGCTCGCAAGCGGCGAGCGCCAAAGACGTTTGGGAAACAGGCTCGTTCATGTGTTTTCGCGCTCAAGTGGCGACGCGCGCGACGTCGTTGCGCTCGCTCATGACGCCGAGGGCTCCGGGTTTTCCTCCGTCGATTGACGCACGACGGCGGTGTAGGCGTGTTCGAGCAATTGCAAGGCGCCGCGGTAGCCGACGTAAGAGCGCGCAAGCACGACTTCATCGGTGGCGGGGTAGCTGATCTCAACCAGCGGCGCGCCGATCTCACCGGCGGTCGAGCCTTCCCAGGTCGAGCCGAACAGGATCGGATATTCGCCGATGCGCGGACGCCGGGCGATCCAGTCGTGGGCGCGATGACCGTCCGGCTCGAAGATCGGTTCGCCGTCAACGCCCGGCGCGAGATCGCGGAAGGCGGCGCGGATCGCCGCCTGTTCGCTGTCGGGCGGATTTTCGGTGAGGACGAACACGCCGGGATTGAGGCCGAGATCGCCGACGAAGAATTTCGCGATCGCCAGCGCATAGGCGCTCTCGCTGACAATGTTGATCTCGGACGGCAGCTTGTATTGGCTGGCGCAGCCGGAGTAGAACCCCGCGAAGTCGCGCAGGTAATGATAATATTCGCGCTCTTCGCGCGCGATAAAACGCTCCACGCGCGCCGGATCGGCCTCGACCGCCTCGGCGACCTGGCGCAAGAAAGCGCCGGTCGCCCGCGCGCCGATCGGGATCGCCGGGACATGCAGGAAGGGTTGGCCGTAGACGCTTTCAAGGCGCCGGGCGAGCGAGAGCCCGAGCCAGGGCGTCAGCACAAGATTGAGTTCGGCCGCGGGAATCGCCCGCCATTCCTCAAGCCCGAGCGACGCCGGCCCGAACAGAATGTTCACCTCAAGCCCTATGCCTTCGAGGATGCGGCGGATCTCGGCGAGATCGCCGCGCCAGAACGGATTCTGATAGGGCAACAGCGACCAGACATTGACGAGGCCCTTGCGGGTTTGAGGCGCGGAACCCGCCTGCTGGGCGACATATTGGTCGAGAATTGCGCGAACGACCGTCTCATGACCGGTGAAATTGTTGCCGCGATAGCCGAGCGTCTCGGCGAACACGATCGGAACGCCGCGACGTTGATAAGCGTTGACGACATTGGCCACATCGTCGCCGACGAGACCGGGGATGCAGCCGCTCTGGACGACATAAAGCTCCGCCTCCATCACCTTCAGCGTCGAGGAAATCAGCTCGTCGAGCCGGTCGGCGCCGCCGAAAATCACTTCCCTGTTGCCGATATTGGTGGAAGGCGCGTGGAATTCGCCGCCCTGATAGCCGGAGACGCCGGAGAGCGCGCGGAACTGTTTGCTCGCGCAGCCCGGCCCGCAATGGGTGATCGAAATGGCGCCCTCGATGGCGATGACGGAGGCGAGCGCGCCAAGCGCGCAAGCGTAACGCACTTGTTCGATCGGGCCGCTCGGGGCTTTGAAGCGGCCGCTGTCGGCGTCGTCGTCGAGACGTGACTGGATGTTCATGAGGCTTTCTCGCTCCTGGAGCGTTTTCCAGCGAAGTGGATGCCGGTTCGCGTCAAGACCCGAAGGGCCGCGTTAGCGAATACGCGTAAAAACAAAAAACGAGAGCCCCGATCCGATTCAATCGGATCGGAAAAGGCTCTAGGCTTCGGAAAGTCCTGCCTGGGCGTCGGTTTCGGCGGCAAGCGCGTAGGGATTGGTTTCTTCCAGCCACCATTGCTGGTAGGGGAAGCGAGAATGGGCGGCGACGTCCTGATAGAACCGGCGGCGCGGCAGCACGCGCAGGATGGCGCGGCCGATGGTGAGCAGTCCTTCGTAGCCGAGCCCGTCGTTGGAATAGAAAATCGGCAAGACCGGAATGCCCATCCGGCCGGCGAGGACCGCTATCGAGCCGCTATGCCGGCAGATGACGAAATCGGGGTTGGCGCGCTTTAGCGCCGCATGCGCCTGGAAATGCTGATCCGGGCTCACGGTGAAATGCTCGACGTCGCCGGTTGTCTGGACGAGATGGCCGAGCGAGTCCTGGCGCGGATCCTTGCTGTCGGTCATGGGATCGTGATGGAACGAGAAGGCGTCGTCCACCGTGACGCCAAGTTCGCGCAGATCCGCAATCAATCCGTGCGCGAAAGCGGCGCCGGCGGCGACGAAACCCTTCTTGCCCTTGAGCGCCTCGCGCAGCCGCTCGAGTTCCGGCGCGATGCGGGCGCGTTCGGAGGCGATCACCGCCTCGACCAGATGCTCGCGCCTGGTGACGCGGGCGATTTCGCGCAGCCAATTGTCGGTGGCGTCCAGGCCATAGGGCAGCGGCGCGCGGATTTCCGGCACGCCATATTCCTGCTCAAGGCCGGTCGCGAGATAGGAGAGCACGAAACACATCGTGACGGTCGCCGCGGCGGTCGAGAGATCGGCAAGACGTTCGAGCGAATTGCCGCCCATCACCAGATTGACTTGCAATCCCAGCGGGTTGAGGAGCGGCGAAAAGACGTCGGGGCCGCCGAGGTGAATGACGTTGAGAAGATCGTCGCGTTTTTCGTGCGGACGGTTGGGCGCGAGCCGCCGCAGAATCGCGTGTTCGATCACGTCCCAGCCGGAAGACCAATGGCGCGATTTGAAGCCTTCGCAATGAAGCGGCACGACGGGAATGCCGATCTCGTCTTCGAGCTGGCGGGTGGTTTCGTCGATGTCGTCGCCAATAATGCCCGTCGCGCAGGAGGTCGCGACGAAGATCACGCGCGGATGGTGGCGCTCGTAGGCTTGCCGGATGGTGTCGGCGAGCCGGTCGACGCCGCCGAACACCATGTCCTGCTCGCCCAGGTTGGTGCAAATCGACTTGGGATCCTCGGGCTTCCAGCCACGGCGCGCGGCGAGATCGCGCGAATAGCGCGAGGTGAAGGACTGGCTCGAGGCGCAGCCGATCGGCGAATGCTGGATGACCACCGTATCCTTGATGATGGTGGCGTTGGTGACAGCGATCTGTTCGGCGCACATCGAGGCTTGCGAATAGGGACTCGATTGCTCGCAAAGCCGCCGTCCGCCCGGGCCGCAATCGCGCCCGCAGCCGTAAGTGAAGGCGGAGTCGCGCGCAAGTTCCCGCGCGCCGCCCTCCCACTGGGTGATCGTGCCCAACCGCTGTTCGCGGGTCTCGGCCTGTGACGTACGAAGGTTGATAGCCATTGAATGGACTCCTCGTCCGACGCGACGCGTCCCTCTTGGTTCGACGCGACGCTTCCCACTTGTTTCGACGCGACGCGTCCCTCCCGGGGCGGCGCGCAAGGCAGTCAATTATCGACTAAGTCGATAGACTATATTAGCTGTATGAATCCGCGCGTCAATCCCGCTCGCCCATATCCACGGTTTTTCGGATCGAGCCGCAGGCATTATCCTCGGCGCAGGCAAAGGCGGCGGGCGCCGCGGCCGGGCGCCTTCCCTATTCTTGTTTGGGCGGGAGCGCTTTGAGGATATCCTCGAACACATCGTCCCAGCCCGCCTGGTCCATTTCGACGAGCGCCAGACTGCGGAGCAGGAATGCGCCCTCGGCGGCGATGAGAGCTGTCCTGGTCCGGCGCTCCACTTCAGAGCCTGGATCAAGTTGTGTGATCCACTCGGCATAGAATTCGCGGATTTTCTGTTTTTGCTCGGGCGACTGGAGCAATAACAGGATTACGCTGACAAATCTGGCTTGAGACGGCTCGTCGATGCTCTTGGACGCTCGAATGTAACCCCGCGCCCGATCCAGACTGTCCGCGTCCGGCGGCGTGTTTCGCGCGAGTTCGGCTTCAAAAACTTTTGCGCCACGATCTACGATGGCGGCGATCAGATCGTCCTTGCTGCCGAAACAATATTGCAACCCGCCCTTGGTGATGCCGGCGGCCTTGGCGACCGCGTCAAAGGTGAGCGCCGTGGCGCCGTCGCGAAACACGATCTGTTCGGCGACGTCCAGAACCATGTCGCGATCGATCGTTCGATTTCGGCCCATTTCACCTCTTTCCAATACATACGTATGGATTTAGAACACCACCACGAGCTTCGCAAGTCCCCGCGCCGCCAGACACAGCGCGACCGGCTTGTCGAACGCCGCCGCGAAGACCGCCTGATCCCGCTGAACCCCTGCGGCGCAAGGCCAAACGAACAGGAGCGCCCCATGAGCCCGCGCAAAAGCTGGCGTTCTTCCGTGATCCCGACGGTCACATCATGCCTGATCCTGGCGCTCTGCGGCTGCAAACCCTCCGCGAAAGATCCGGTCGCCGAGACGCCTTCCGCAGAGGTTTCCATCGTCGCCGCCAAGGCGGTCGCCGCGTCGCGAACCGTCGATCTCCCGGGCCGCCTTGCCTCCACGCGCGTCGCTGAAGTCCGCGCCCAAGTTTCCGGTATTATTCAAGAGCGCGCGTTCAAGGAAGGCGCCCAGGTCGCGGAAGGCGACGTCCTGTTCCGCATCGACCCGTCGATTTATCAGGCGGAGGTCGACGCCAAGGCGGCGGCGGTCGCCCGCGCCGAAGCCAACCGGATTCAGGCGGTCAAACAGGCTGAACGCGCCGACGCCTTGCTGGAAAAGCGGGCGGCCAGCACCGCCCAGCATGACATCGCCACCGCCATGCTCCAACAGGCCGAGGCCGATGTCGCCAGCGCGAAAGCGCAGCTCGCCCGCGCCAGAATCGACCTCGATCACGCCACTGTCCGCGCGCCGATCGCAGGGCGCATCGGCCGCGCGCTGGTGACCGAGGGCGCGCTGGCCCAAGGAGATGCGACCAGGCTGGCCGTCATCCAGCAGATCGACCCCATCTACGCCGATTTCAGCGCTGACGCGTCGGAGATCGGCCTGCTCATGGATCGCGCCGCCACCAACGAACCCATCGAAGTCCGTCTGGTTCGCGATGACGGCGCGCCGCGCCCCGGCGCCGGAGAACTGCTGTTTTCGGATGTGAGCGTGGACGCCGGCACCGGACAGGTCAGTCTGCGCGCGGCCTTCGCCAACCCCAATGGCGCGCTGCTGCCGGGCGCCTATGTTCGCGTCCGCGTCCCCTTCGGCGTGGCCGCGGGCGCCGTCATCGTGCCGGCGCAAGCCATTCAGCGCAGCAGCGCCGGCGAGGCGCAGGCCTATGTCGTCGGCGAGAACAAGACCCTCGCGCTGCGCCCGCTGCGCACGGGCGCGCTGACGGACGCGGGCTGGATCGTGGAAGACGGTCTGAAGCCCGGCGAAACGGTGGTGGTCGAGGGCTTTCAAAGAATCCAGCCCGGCATGCCCGTCACATCAAAACCCTGGCGCGACGCCCCCGCGGCGGTTTCCGCAAAACCCTGACCGATTTTCCAAAGGCGCGCCAACGTGACCGACTTCTTCATCGACCGCCCGATCTTCGCCTGGGTCATTTCGATCTTCATCGCGCTCGCCGGCCTGATCGCGCTGGTCTTTCTGCCGGTGTCGCAATATCCGGATGTCGCCCCGGTCACCGTTCAGGTGACGGCGACCTATCCCGGCGCGCCGCCGGAGCGGCTCTATGATGGCGTCACCCGCATCATCGAGGAGGAGCTGAACGGCATTCCCGGCCTGATGTATTACGAATCGACCAGCGACACATCCGGGCAGGCCCAGATCATGATCTCGTTCGCCCCGGGCGCCAACGCTGCGGACGCGACAGTCGCCGTGCAGAACCGGATCAAGCGCATCGAGGCGCGCTTGCCGCGCGTCGTGATCCAGCAGGGCGTCACGGTCGAGGAGGCCAGCACCAGCTTCCTCCAGGTGGTGACGCTGTCTTCGCGCGACGGCGCCCTGAGCGAAGCCGATCTCGGCGATCTCGCGGCGCGGCGCGTCCTGGGCGAGTTGCGACGCGTGCCCGGCGTGGGCCGCGCCATCCTGTTCTCGACGGAAAAGGCGATGCGCGTCTGGATCGACCCGGCCAAACTGGTGGGTCTGAATTTTTCGCCCGGCGACGTCACCGCCGCGATCGCCGCGCAGAACGCGCTGGTCGCCTCGGGATCGATCGGCGCGCTGCCGGCCAGCCCCGGCCAGCGCATCGTCGCCAATGTGCTGGTGAAGGGGCAGCTCACCACGGTCGAGGAGTTCGAGGACATCGTCTTGCGCGCCAATCCCGACGGCTCGCTGGCGCGCCTGCGCGATGTCGCGACCGTCGAGCGCGCCGGCCAGTCCTACGCCAACCAGACCCGCCTCGACGGGCGCCCCGCCGCCGGCATCGGCATCCAGCTCGCCCCCGGCGGCAACGCGCTTTCGACCGCTGCGGCCTTGAAGGCGAAACTGGCGCAGTTGCAAAAGACTCTGCCCGCCAATGTCAGCGTGGCCACGCCCTATGACACCACGCCCTTTGTCGAGGTTTCGATCCACCAGGTGCTCAAGACGCTGGTCGAGGCGATGATCCTCGTCTTCGCGGTTATGTTCCTGTTCCTGCAAAACCTTCGCTACACGCTGATTCCGGCCATTGTCGTGCCGATCGCCCTGCTCGGCGCTTGCGGCGCGCTGCTGATCGCCGGCTTTTCGGTGAATGTGCTGACCATGTTCGGCATGGTGCTGGCCATCGGCATTCTGGTGGACGACGCCATTGTCGTGGTGGAAAATGTCGAGCGCACCATGGCGGAGGAAAAACTTTCGCCGCGCGAGGCCACCCGCAAGGCGATGGGGCAGATCAGAGCCGCCATTATCGGCATCACCTCGGTTCTGGTCGCCGTCTTCGTCCCCATGGCCGCATTTCCCGGCTCCGTCGGGGTGATCTATCGTCAGTTCGCAGTCAGCATGGCGACCTCCATTGCCCTGTCCGCCTTCCTCGCTCTGTCGCTGACGCCCGCGCTATGCGCGACCCTGCTCAAGCCGATCGCGCACGGGCATGAGTCGCAGGGCTTTTTCAAAATCTTCAACCGCGCGTTCACAGCCGGCAAGCGGACCTATCTGTCGGGCGTCGCAAGCCTTCTGCGTCGTCCGATGCGCGCGCTCGCCGTTTATGCGGCGCTCCTGGCCGCGCTCGGCTGGGGTTACGCGCGCCTGCCGTCGAGTTTTCTGCCCACGGAAGATCAGGGCTATGTCATCGTTGATGCGCAGACCCCGCCGGAAGCTTCCGCCGAGCGGACGCTCGATGTGGCGAAGCGGATCGAGGATCATTTTGCCGCGGAAAAGGCGGTCGCGGGGCATGTGCAAATTCTCGGCTTCGGCTTTTCCGGTCAGGGTCAGAACACCACGCTGGCCTTCGTGAACCTGAAAGACTGGAGCGAGCGCGGCCCGGAGGACAGCGCCGACGCCATCAGCGCCCGCGCCAACGCCGCGCTCGGCGCGCTTCCCGACGCGGTCGCGATGGCGCTGGCGCCTCCGGCGATCGACTCGCTGGGCAATTCCAGCGGGTTCAACTTCCGTTTGCAGGACAAGGCCCAGCAAGGCTACGCCGCCCTCGCGGCGGCGCGCGACCAGCTCCTGAAGGCGGCGAGTCAAAGCCCGATTCTGCGGGGCGTCTATGTCGAGGGGCTGCCGACGGCGCCGCAGATCGAACTCATGATCGACCGACAGAAGGCGAATGCGCTCGGCGTCACCTTTGCGAGCGTCAACGAGGCGCTCTCGACCAGCCTCGGCTCGGTCTATGTCAATGATTTTCCCAGCCGGGGCCGAATGCAGCAGGTCATCGTGCAGGCGGACGCCGCCCGGCGCATGAAGCCGGACGACCTGCTGAACATCTATGTCCGCAACGCGCAGGGGCAGATGACGCCGCTGCAATCCTTCGCCCGGATCGGCTGGGCGATGGGTCCCGCGCAGGTGGTCGGCTACAATGGTTATCCCAGCATCAAATTTTCGGGCAGCGCGGCGCCGGGCTACGCCAGCGGCGACGCCATGGCGGAGATGGAGCGGCTCGCCGCCCAATTGCCGCAAGGGTTCGAGTTCGCCTGGACCGGGCAATCGCTTCAGGAAAAGCTGTCGGGCAGCCAAGCCGTTTACCTGTTCGCCCTGTCGCTGCTGAGCGTCTTCCTGTGCCTCGCCGCGCTTTATGAAAGCTGGTCGATCCCGCTGGTGGTGCTGCTGGCGGTGCCGACCGGCGCTTTGGGCGCGGTTTTCGCCGTGCTGCTGCGCGACTTGCCCGACGACATCTATTTCAAGGTCGGCCTCGTCACCGTGGTCGGATTGACGGCCAAGAACGCCATTCTGATCGTCGAAATGGCAAGGGAATTTCTGGCGCAGGGACGCTCATTGCGCGAGGCGGCGCTTGAGGCCTGCGAATTGCGGTTCCGGCCGATCGTGATGACGTCCTTCGCTTTCATCCTCGGCGTGACGCCGCTGGCGCTGGCGACCGGCGCCGGCATGAACAGTCAGCGCGCCATCGGCACGGGCGTGCTCGGCGGCATGATCGCCGCGACGGCGCTGGCGGTGTTCGTGACACCGCTGCTTTATGTGCTGATCGTCAATATCTCGCAAAAAAGGAAGAGCGAGCGGATGACACCGGGCGAAGATCTCGCGAAGACCTCTCAAACAGCCTGAAGGTTGGCCGCCGAAAGGATCGGCCACGAAGGGCGTCGTTCGATCCCGGCGTCTCAACCAACGTTGCGCCCCAATCCATGGCGCTGAACGCGGCGCGCTTGGGGTTGCCGACGTGGATCATGACAGCCAGCAAGGACGCGCCCGGTTCGGCCGCCGGTTCTGGCGGGGACGCCGACCCGCGCCCGCGCCCTGCGACGAGATTACGACGGCGATATCTTCCACCGCGCCGCCCCCTGGGGGTCGATGGCTTTCCAATATGTTATGTTATAACATACCAGACCCTCAAGCCTTGCGCGCGCCACCGACGCCGCGCGACATTCCTGCGGGTCCACCGGAGAACGGGCCGCACAAGCGCGAGATCAGCCTTTGTGCGCCTCGGCGCAGCATCCGGGGGCCTTGATCTCATCGCCCGTGGCGACGGGCGCCGTATAAGTGTACGTTGTGCAGAATGGAACTCGAACAGGAGCAGCGCCGTGACGAGGACCGCGAAGACCTCGGGCGATCATCGAGACTGGGTCAAGAAGGTGGAAGACATTTGCGAGGCCAACGCCTTGCAACTCACGCCGCTGCGACGGCAGGTGCTTGAGTTGATCTCGCGCGCCAAGGCGCCGCTCGGCGCCTATGCGGTGATCGATCAGTTGTCTCAATCGCGTGCGAAAAGCGTCGCGCCGCCAACCGCCTATCGCGCGCTGGATTTTCTGGTCGATCATGGCTTTGTCGTCAAGATCGCCAGCACCAACGCCTACGCGCCCTGCGATCATCTCGGCCACCATCATCATGGCATGCTGCTGATTTGTAACCGCTGCGGTCGCGCTGACGAGATCGAGAACCCGAAGCTCGACGCCGTTCTGGCGGAGACCGCCGCGAGAATCGGTTTCCGTCCGCAACGGCAAGTGGTCGAGATCGAAGGTTTGTGCGGCGCGTGCGGCGAAGCCGTCGCCGCGCCGCAGGCCTTGCCGAACGGCTGAAACTCTTCAGAACTGCAGGGTCATGGCGGCCTTGATCCCGCGTCCCTGCATCATGACCTCGTCCTTCTTGAACGAGGTGGAATCGCGGATCACGGAGTTCAGCAGGTTGTTGCCGACCAGACTGACGGTCAGCGCCTTGGCGCCGCTGTCCTCGGAGAAGCGATGGGTATAGCTCAATTCGGCCTTCAGCAGGTTGTAGCCGGGCGTCGCGGTCTCAAGCGGAGCGGTCTGCGTGTGGGCAAAAGCATGCAATAAACTCGCGCGGGCGAAAAGGTCGCCGTCGCGCCAGAAAAGGCCGCCGCCGAGGCGATGGGGTGGAATGCGCGGCGCATTTGAGCCGTCGTCGAAGCGGGCGTGGACGAAATCGTAGCGGCCGTCGACGCCGAAAACGCCAGTTCCGATCTCCATGACATCATATTGCGTCGCGAGGTCGAGGCCGTGAAAATTGGCGCCGGTCTGCGAATAGACCGTTTGCCGGAACTCCCCACCCGGCGTCCCGCAGGAGGCGAAATCGTCGCCGCAGGTGACGCCGGTCAGGCGGCGATAGATGAAACCGTTGTAGCGCGTGGCGTAGACCGAACCGTCGAAGCGCAGCGCGCCCTCCTTGCGGCGCAGGGCGAACTCGATCGTTTGGGCGACCTCCTTCTTGAGATCGGCGTCGCCGATTTCGAACGTGCCGCTGGCGTCATGGGCGCCATGGGCGAACAGTTCGACCCCTGTCGGCGCGCGCTCGACATATTGCCCGGTCAGGCTGGCGACCACGTCCTGCGGCAGGGTTTGCAGCAGACCGAAGCTGAAACTGTGCGGCGTGAAATTTTTCCGCGCGCCGCTTTCGACCGGATCCGTTCCGTTCCAGAGGTCATCGGAGGGAAAGGCGGCGGACTGACCGCTCCAATAGACCTTGTCGATGCGCGCCGCAGCCTGCGCGCGCAGCGTCTTGCTCAGCTCCAGCTCCTCGAAGACGAAGGCCGCCGCCGAGCGGTTGAGCGCCGGGCCGAGCAGGCCGCCGGCGTCGCCGCTCGTGCCGATCGAGCGCAACCCGGCTTGAACGCCGACTGCGCCGCGCAGCGCGCCCCAATCGGTCGCGACCGGCGCGTGCTGGGCTTCGATCCGCGTTTCCAGCTCCTGGTTCTTGAACGTGGCTTGGATGGCGTCGGCGCCGGCAGCGTCGAGTCCGCGTTCGTCATGGCGGTAATCCGTGGCGCCGAACCACAGGCGGAAGGCTTCGAACGGTCCGCTCTGCGGGCGATATTCGCCCTTGGCCTGAAGCTTGTCCTGGCGCATGACGATATGGGTCTTTTCGTCCGCCGACTGGCCGCCGGGAATTTGGTAATCGGCGTCGAAATGGGTGTAGGACACCCCGAAAAAGCCCTGGTCGAACAGGTAGGACGAGCCGACCGAGCCGCCTTGCGAGAAAAAGGCGCTGTTGGCCTGGACGCCGGCTGGCGTGCCGTAGTTGTCCGAGCGGCGCACGAAACCGTCGGCGTGCAGGGCGATGGGGCCGACGCCTGTGTTGAGCGCGGCGGCGAGGTCGCGCGCCTTGTCGATGTTGGCGAGGCTGCCGGTGATATTGCCCGAATAGCCGCTCACCGGAATGAAGGTGGGGATGCGGTTGTTTGAAACATTGACCACGCCGCCAATGGCCTGCGCGCCATAGCGAAGGGTCGCGGGGCCGCGCACGACCTCGATCTGGTCGGCCGCCATCGGGTCGATGGCGACGCCGTGATCGTCGCCCAGCTCGGACACGTCATGCGCGCCAATGCCGTTTTCCTGAACGCGCACGCGCACGCTGTCGAGGCCGCGAATGACGGGACGGCTGGCCCCCGGCGCGAAGCTCGAAGCGGAGATGCCGGGCTTGTCGGCCAGAGCCTCGCCGAGCGTCTTGGGCGTGTTGCGCTCGATCTCGACTTTCGGCGCAACGGTGATGGGCGCGAAACTCTGGGTGATGATCGGCGCCAAGCCGGGGGGCGCGGACCTGAGCGGCGCCAGGTTGACGCCCGGACCCTGCGTCGCGGGCGGGCGCGTGAAAATCGGCGACGAGGTGACCTCGATGTCAGGCAGCGCGATCACCGTCTCGGCTTCGGCCGCGGCGGCCATGGCTGTCGCGCTCATGGATAGAACGACCCGAAGACATGACTTGCGCAAATCGGACATCCGACCAACCCTCCCTCTGACTGTCGTTATGTTATGATATGATATAATATAACATAACGGTCAACCGACCAGAGGAGCCGGATGGCCTGACCGCATCAAGCCGCGCTCGCGCTTGCCGCTGAACTGAATTTTGAGTCCTGCGGCTTGGGCCTCACCATCCAGATCGCCTCCTTGACGACGCGCGGAATGCTAGATTATACAATATTGATACGTTATAATATAACATTCGTGAGGCGTCATGACCAAGCCCCAAGCGCAGGATGCGCGCCTGCCCGTCACCGTCCTGTCCGGATTTCTCGGCGCCGGAAAGACGACCCTTCTCAATCACATTCTCAACAATCGCGAAGGCCGCAAGGTCGCCGTCATCGTCAACGACATGAGCGAGGTCAATATCGACGCCGATCTCGTGCGCGAGGCGACTGCGTTGAGCCGTTCCGAGGAAAAGCTCGTCGAGCTGACCAACGGCTGCATCTGCTGCACCCTGCGCGACGATCTGCTCAAGGAGGTGCGCCGACTGGCGGACGAAGGCAGGTTCGATTGCCTCCTTATCGAGAGCACCGGCGTTTCGGAACCGCTGCCCGTGGCGACGACGTTCGAGTTCCGCGACGAGGGGGGACAAAGCCTGTCCGACATCGCCCGCCTCGACGCCATGGTCACGGTGGTGGACGCCGTCCATCTGCTCAAGGATTATTCATCGGCCGATTTTCTCGCCGATCGCGGCGAGACGGCGGGAGAGGGCGACGAGCGGACGCTTGTTGGCCTGCTTGTCGCGCAGATCGAATTCGCTGATATCGTGGTGATCAACAAGGTTTCGGATGCGACGCCGGCGCAACGCGACGCGGCCCGCGCCATCATCCGCGCGCTCAACCCGGATGCGCGCGTGATCGAGTCGGATTTCGGGCGGGTGGCGGCGCAGGACCTGTTCGACACCGGGCTGTTCGATTTCGACCGCGCGCATGAGCATCCGCTCTGGTTCAAGGAGCTTTACGGACACGCCGAGCATGTTCCCGAGGATTCCGCTTATGGCGTGACCAGTTTCGTCTGGCGCGCGCGCCGTCCTCTTGAGCCCGAACGCTTCGCCGAATTCGTCGATACGCCGCTGCCGGGCGTCATCCGCGCCAAAGGGCATTTCTGGTTGGCGACCCGACCGAACTGGGTGGGCGAATTCAGCGTGGCGGGCGCCGCGGCGAACGTGAGTCCGCTCGGCCGCTGGTGGTCCTCGATCCCTGTCGAAGACTGGGGCGTCGACGAGGCGACGCGTGCGAAAGCGCTCGCGAAGTTCGATCCCGTCTATGGCGACCGCCGTCAGGAGATCGTCTTCATCGGCATGCTCGGAACCATGAACCGCGCCAAGATCACCGCCATGCTGGACCGCTGCCTCGCGCCGGAGGACCAGGGCCGGAATTTCGACCCCTCCGCCTTCCGCCATTTGCCCGATCCCTTTCCCTCCTGGGAAAGACAGGCGTCGTGACCTTCCCCGCCATCGACGCGAGAACGACGACGGATCTGCTCGACCTGACCGCCCTCTGGCGCGACGAAGGACGCACGGTGGTCGCGGTTTTGCACGATCATGCGCAGGTCCGCCGCGCCCTTTTCCGAAACCTTGTTGCGCGCGCGCGATGGAAGCAGAGAATGCTCAATCGATTTAATTCCGGATGATCAGGCACTGACCGCCGGCCGATTTCAGGCGTTCGCACAGCGTTGTCGCGCTTTGACGGGAAACCTCGGACACCCTGACCTGATACCAGTAGGTCGGCGCGCGGCCGCCGATTCGCCTCGGCACGACCTCGGGCTCATGAGGTCCAAGGATGGTCGGAAATTGCCGCCTCATCTCGACAAATTGCAGGAGAGCGGTTGATCTTGACCGATCCCCAGTCAGTTGCAGCGACCAGGGCCGAGACGATCGTTTCGGCATGGCGGCGACTTGTGATTTTGCTGAAGCAACAGGCGCCTCCTTGTTCGGAGCGGCGCTTAAGGCCGCGATCGCGCCCTGCGGCGGACATTCAGCCTTCCGCGTTTTGTTTGGCTCGTCCTCCGCATCGCGCATGCCCACCCAATCGTCAGCGTCGCGGCCCGTGATGTTTCGTACATAGTTCCGGGTTTCCTGAGGTAAGGCGCGCACCCCCGCCAGCCAATCCTGAACGCGCGCGGGTCCGGCGTTGTACGCGGCGGCAGCCAGGCCGAGATTGCCGAACTTCTGACGCAATTCTCCCAACCAGCGCCCTGAATGTTGGATCGATAACGACCAGTTGAAAGGATCGTCCAGTCCTCGCCATTGTGCGGTTCCTGGCATGAACTGCGCAATGCCGATAGCGCCGGCCGAACTCACAGCCCTCGGGTTGAAGCGGCTCTCCCGCCAAAGCAGTTGGACGAGGAAGTTTTCGGGAAGTCCGAAGGTTTTCGCCGCTACGGCGATCTCGCCACACGCATCATTTCGGGGTTCGGCGCGGCGCATGGAAATCGGTCTGGCCGGCCCTGCGGGCTGCCCGGCGGCGGACTGCGTGGCCGCTGGTTTCGCCTTGTCCTGGTCGTCTGTGATCGGCGCGGCCTGAACGATGGAAGCGCAGGTGAGCGCCAGTCCGACGCAAAGTCCGCCCATTCGGTTATTCGCATAAACCATCTGTCAGACCTATTCGACGCCTGAGAGAAATTAGCTTCAAATGCCAAATAAAAAGTTCGCCAACGTCAATGAAAACCGAACTGATTTGGCCAAGGCCGCCCTCGATACATTTCGCGACCGAACCGGAACCGACTCTGGCGACGCGATCGGCGACCTCAGCGGCCGGAACGTCACGAATTTTAATTCAAAACCCTTCCTGGATGGAAGTCTCCAGAGATTTCAGATCGAGGAAAGCGACGGGAGGCGGCGCTGCGTCGCACTGGGCGCCGGATTAGGAATATTTGCCTCTCCGTGGATACGTGCAAAAATTGGCCATGACTTTTGCCGCGCCTCCCGACGAACGTATGTTTGAGCGACCACAGCCCCCGCAACTGGCCGACAGGGGCCGTTTCGCCTTCATTCTCGCGATCTGCTTTCTTTTGCACGCGGTCCCGATCTGGCTTTTCATCAATTTCGAGAGAGCGCAGGAGTTGGCGCCGGGAGAACAGGAAATCCCTGTCGAGATCGTCGTCGAGCCGCCGCCGCCCGACGAGCCGGAGCCGCCTCCGCCCCAGAAAGAAAAACCGCTCGACGAGAAAATCGCCACCGACGCGCCACGCCCGGCCAATGAAGAAAAGGTCGAGAGGGACGCTCACGACGCAGTCTCGCATTCGCCAAAGACGACGCCGAACGCCGAACCGGCCGCGCGCCCGCCAGCCGCTGCAAAGGCCTCGAAGCCGGACTCATCGGCGGCGGCGCAGCCCATGGACCTTGATCCCAATGGGGATCCGGTAACAGCGGCGCCAGCGCTGGAGCCGCAGGAGCAACCGAAGCCTCCTCAGCCCGCGCCCCAACCTGAGGCGCAACAGCCGCCGGCGCAAGAGCCGATGTCGGCCTTCGCCGCCTTGCCCGACTACAGTTTCGCGCCCGTATCCAGAAAGACGCCCGTCGCGACGGGCAAGGCGGCTTCGACTTATCTTTCCATCGTCTATGGCATGGTGATGTCGCGCATTCGTTACCCCGAAGGGGCGGCCGGTCACGGGCGGACCACGGGAGATATCGTCTTCGGCGTCGATGGCGCCGGCCGTCTTGTCGGGCAGCGCATCGTCAGATCGAGCGGATCGCCCGAACTGGACCTGGCCGCCATGGCCGCCATCCGCGCGGCCGCGCCGTTTCCGCCGCCGCCAACGGGAGCCGGGATCAGCCTGAACCTTCGTTACCAAAGGTAGATGCTGCGTCCGCCTTTGCCGGTCAGGTCACGCGTCCGCGCGACCTGACGGAACAGACGAGGATCCAGACGATCGGCGCACGCGCCGACGACGCGATCGAGGCGATGTTGCACGAATTGGCGGTAGAGCTTGGAGCCCTGTTCGGACGAGAGCGCATCGACGTGGCGTTCGCGCAACGGACATGGATATTGGACGCGGGCGAAGATTCGTGACGCGGGGCGCAGGAAGGCGCCATAATCCTTGCGCCTTCGGCCCGCAGGCGCCATGCGTCTTGAGGTCGGAAGGCGTTGCGCTGGCGGGTCAGTCGCCGGCAAGAGCGGTCGAACCGGAATCGCTCTTCGGCGGCTTGAAAACCAAGGTTATATTGCGCGCATGAAACAGGTCTTGCTGGTCAACAGCGCTCTTGCGCTGCCGCCCGGAAAAATGGCGGCGCAGGTGGCTCATGCTTCCATTGCGGCCTTCCTGGTCGCCACCAACGCAAACAGGCAGAAATGGCTCGACGTTGGCATGCCGAAGATTGTCCTCGATGGTCAAAACGAGGCGCAACTCGACATGATGCTTCGGCGGGCGCGCGAAGCGGACATCCCCGCGTATCTCGTCAGGGACGCCGGGAGGACCGTTGTCGCCGCGGGGACCGTGACCTGCCTTGGACTCGGTCCAGCCCCCATCCGGGAGATTGATGCGTTGACCGGCGCGCTGGTTTTGCTGAAGTAGCTGGTGGCGTGCGATGACTGCGCGGTTGAACTGTTTGGAGGAGAAACACCTTGAGCAATGCGGATGAGAAGCGCGTCCAGAAGCTGGCTGAGCGCAAGGGTTTTCACTTGGAAAAAGCAGGGCATGGCAACAGCCATGGCCGTTTCTACATCATGAATGTGGCGGAGGGCGCCAGGATGCGCTCCGGTGCCGCCGATCACGAATATTCTTTTTCGTTGGAGGAGGCCGAGGCCTGGCTATCCGCCTACTCGAAATGACTCGCCGCCGCCGGGCCGTCGCGCCAGCGCTACCCGTTCACGACCTGTAATTCGGTCGTTCTCATGCGCTGGTTCGTGGTCTATCGAAGCGATGAACTGGGAGACGCCCTCGCCTCCATGTCCGATGGAAAGGAGCGCGCTGACCCATGCTCGCGCGCTCGACCGGGATTGCGCCGAAGTCGTCCGCATCGAGGGACCTGAAGGCGAGGTCATGCCTGCGAGAAAACTCGACAAGTGGCTCGACAGCGGTCCGGACATGGTCGAATGAGGGACACAATGCGCAGCATCCTCTCCAATGGCGACGACGGGAAATGACCGCGTCGGCAGCCCTTGCGTCTTCGACGCCCCGCCCTGCGCCGACGAAATGGCCACGAGGATGGCGCCGTCAGTCTATGGTAACCGTCGGAGGTGGCGCGGCCGCATCCCACCAGCAGCGCCCCGTCGAAGACGAAAACCACCGCATAGCTTCGCTCGAAAATCATGCGCTGGCGGCCTCTTTCGACCCGTCCGCGCCACGTGCGAAGATCCCCGCCGAGAGGTAACGCTCGCCGGAATCGGGGAGAATAACAACTGCGGTGGCGCCCAGGTTTTCCGGGCGCGACAACACCTTCATGGCGCTCCACAGCGCCGCTCCCGAAGACGGGCCGACGGAACTCCCTTCTGTGCTGGCGAGTTCGCGGGCGAGGCGATAGGCGTCGACGTCATCCACCGCGACGATTTCGTCGTATCGGTGAAGCGTCGCCGCCACGCGCTCAAGACGCGGCGCATCCCGACCAGAAGCCCAACGTAAACACCGAGCCTCCCAGAAAATTCAAGCCCACCGGCGCAAAAGGCGCAAGGGACGCGCGCGCTTTCACGCTGTCGGGCTGTCGTGGGCGGCCAAAGCTTCGATATTGCTTCTCGCCGTTTGAGACATGCGGGCGAGGCAAATGCCGGAGACGCCGAAAATCTTCTATTTCCAGACCGCCACGGGCGCCCTCGCAAAAATCAGGACGTTCGAACGGCGGCCAGCCTCGCTTGCCGCGTATTTCACGGCGGCTTCTCGACTGACGAATAATCCGCCGCCGCCTCCGTTGGACTCCATGGCCACCCAATGGCCTTCTTCATCCTGACCGACGACAAATTGCAAATCCGCGACCGCGCGCTGAATATTTCGCGCTTGGACGGCATTCGAGGGAAAGCGCATGTTTTTGCCCAGAGCTGAGCGATCCGGGTTGTAGACCGCGGCGGCGATGTACACCGGGTCAGCGTAAGCATTCGATACAGAAAAAGACCCGACAGCATAAAAGCGTATTTCGAGATTAACGACGGGTTTGGCTTGGCGCGCCCCGGCTCGGTCTAGAGCGCATTCGGTGAACACACGTTCACCGAATGCGCTCTAGCTTTTTGTTTTTACGCATTTTCTTCACGCGAACCGGCATCCACTTCGCTTGAAGATGCTCTAGCAACTCAAGCCCGAACGGACAGGCCAAAGCGGACCAGATCACCTCCGCTTGTCTGCGCAAGTCACGCAACGAATATATTGATATGAAATAATATTTTTGGATGAACGTCGGTGCGGTCTTCCATTTCGACACACCCATTCTCGCCGTCCAGGTTTGCGCTTCGTCACTGGCGCAAGGCTACGTCTTTGCCAACGACGGGCGCCGACGCATTGTAAGGAAATCATAATGATCAGGCGTCCTTCGTAATGGCGTGAGTCACTTGAACTGCGGGTATAGCTTCCGCGTCAGGCTCGGTAGGCGCCCTGCCGCTCGAGCATCCAACCTGGATACTCGGCCGGCAGTTTGGTGACGGCATCGAGGGCGGCGAGATCGGCCTGGTCGAGCGTCACCTGCGTCGCGCTGATATTATCCCGGAGTTGCTCGACGCGCTTTGCGCCGATGATCACGCTGGTGACGACATCCTGGCTCAAAAGCCACGCAAGCGCGATCTGAGCGACGCTCACGCCTTTCGCCTCGGCGATGGCGCGCATCGCCTCTATCGCCGCGAAACCCCGATCGCGGTCCACCGGCGGGAAGTCGAAACGCGCGCGCCGACCATCGACGCCCTTGCCGTCGCGGTCATATTTGCCTGAGAGGAAGCCGCCGGCGAGCGGGCTCCAGACCATCAGCCCGATTTTCTCGGACCTCAACATCGGCAAGATTTCGCGTTCCAGATCGCGGCCCGCCAGCGTGTAATAGGCTTGCAGCGACAGGATCGGCGCGAGCTGCCGCGCCTGTGTTATCCCGACCGCCTTCATCACCTGCCACGCCGCCCAGTTGGAAAGGCCGATGTAGCGGACATGTCCCTGGCGCACGAGCGTATCGAGCGCCTCCAGCGTTTCCACAATCGGCGTCGCCGGATCGAAACCATGAATTTGATAGAGGTCGATATGATCGAGTCCGAGGCGCAGCAGGCTCGCCTTGCATTGGCTGAGAATATGGCCGCGCGAGGCGCCACGCGCGTTCGGTCCCGCGCCCATCGGTCCGAGCACTTTGGTCGCGATCACCACCTCATCGCGCGAGATGCCGAGGTTTTTCAGAGATTGGCCCAGGATGCGCTCGCTGTCTCCGCCAGCATAGATGTTGGCGGTATCGATGAAATTGATGCCGGCCTCGATCGCGGTCTTGATCAGGGCATCGGCCTCATCTTGCCGCAACTGCCCGATTTGACTCCATATGCCTTCGGCGCCGCCGAAGGTCATCGTCCCCAGGCAAAATTCGGAAACGAACAGGCCGCTCTGGCCAAGCTGACGCATACGCATAAGAAGACTCCTTGGTTGGGCTGGAATAGATATCTGATACCGCCCTCCATCCCGTTGGCGCGACGCCGATCCTCTCAGAGTCTTGCACGATCCTATCAACTCGTGCGTATGGCCGGTGCGTCGGCGTGAAGGATCGATTAGGATCAAGACATGACAACGCCCCTCGACGCCCTTATCCCGATCGTCGATCGCCAATATCGGCGCTTTGGACGCGAGGCGCCCTTGGACGGTCTGCTGCTCACCCGCGCCGAGACGCCGAGCGGCCTGATCCGCGCGGTCTATCGCCCGTCGTTCTGTGTTGTCCTGCAAGGCGCTAAGGTCAGTATGCTTGGCGAGCAATCGTTCCGCTATCGCGCGGGTCAGGGCCTGCTCGCCTCGATCGACGTGCCCGTCACCTCACGAATCTCCGAAGCGTCGCCGGACAGGCCTTACCTGGCTTTCAGCCTCGCCATCGATCCGACAATGGTCACGGAGCTTCTGGTCGAACAGTCGACGGCGCTCGCCGACACCTCAACCGTCTCGGTGCTGACGACGACCGATCTTGACGCCGATCTGCACGATCCTCTCATGCGATTGTTCGCCCTGCTCGACACGCCGCGCGATCTCGCCGTCCTCGCGCCGTTGATCCGACGTGAGATTGTCTGGCGATTGCTCTGTGGACGATTGGGCGTGACTTTGCGTCAGATCGGCCTTGCGGAAAGCCATGCCGCGCGCATCGGTCGCGTCACCGCCTGGATCCGCAATCACTTCATGGAGGCATTGCGGGTCGCCGATCTCGCGGCGCTTGCTCATATGAGCATTCCGAGCTTCCACCGCCACTTCAAGGCGGTGACGATGCTTACGCCGGTGCAGTTCCAAAAGCAGATCCGTTTGCAGGAGGCGCGTCGGTTGCTGCTTACGGAAGGCGGCGTGGCTTCGGTCGGCTACGCGATCGGATATGAAAGCCCGTCGCAGTTCACCCGCGATTATCGCCGTCTGTTCGGCGTATCCCCGGGTCGCGACGGCGCGGCGATGCGGGCGAGCCTTACACCCGAACCAGTGCTTTAATCGAGCGACAGCGATCCGACGACGGTATCGCCGCTTGGCGGGCATTTTGAGGCCTTCGCGGATTTTGGCGACGCCGATGGATCGGGCGGCGGCTTGAAAATCTCCGCTTGCGCCTGCGGGACGAAGCGACACAGGTTCCTGACGGGCTGGACGGAGACGACCGACTGACGCCGGTCAACGTTGTGGGATCGCAAGGCGCCGATCCATTGTTCGGGCGTATCATCGGTTCGGCCCGCAACCTTCGGGGCGCGACGCCGATGCGAAAAGAGGCTTCCCATGAACAAACCGGATCTCGAACCCTTGAGCGTGGGATTGAACGACTGGCTCACCCGCCAATACGGCCGCTGCGCCGAACTCATGCCGCTCGCCATCTCGGCGACGCATGTGGTCAGGCATCGCCGCAATTACGGCCAGACCGTCCGGCCGGCGCGCGGCTCGATCGTCGCCTCGACCGATGGCGCTGAAAATCCGGACTATTGCTTCCACTGGCTGCGCGATTCCTCCATCGTCATCGATGGGTTGCGCTATCTCATCGAGGACGGAACCCTTCGCGACGAGGGCTTGAGGCTGTTCGGCGAATTCGTCGAATTCAGCCAGGGCTTGAGCCGGCTCGACGGGCGCGCGACATCCTGAAGCAGTCGCATCGCGTCGGCGGGCGTCCAGCGCAGGGGATGGAAAATCTCGCCGGACTCCACAATCTCCTTCAGCCCGTCGCAGGCTTCGCTGGCGCGGCTGACCGGCTCCAACAGTTTGAGCACATCGACCTTGGCGCTCGCGTCGGCATATTCGCGCAGGGCCGCGCCGAGCGGCGCATGCCGCAGGCTCCCCCGCCCGCACAGCGGGCTGCGGTGAAACGCAGGGCGAAACTGCGCCAGAACGCGAGGTCGGCCGGCAGGCGCCCGCCCGCTTCGGCAAGGCCGCGTTGCGCGAGCCCATGACCGGCGCCGCGCGCGAACGCCGCTTGGATCCGCGCTGCTGCTTCGGCGTTTTCGATCGTCGCCTCGCCATCCACGCTTTCGAGACGCAGCGCTCCATGGGGCGTGATGACGGCGGCGAGGGCGCGAGGGGGCGCGCAAGGAGTCGGGGGCATCCCGTTTACCTGTCACAAGCGGTCAAGGCTCCGAACCGGGGCGCGGAGGCGCCCGTTATGGCGCCGGCGTCGGGGTGGCGTTCCACAACGCGATCACGGCAACCTCAAGATGGTCGGGATCGAAACTCAGAACGCTCATCGACGCCGGGTCGAGCGAAAAATGCCGCGCTTCGGCCAGCGCCAGCCCGATCCATCGCGCGCCGAGCACGGCGCCGAACTGGCCATGCGAAAACAGCGCGATATCGCCGCTCATCGTCCTGAGCCGCGCGATCAGCCGATCCGCGCGAACGCCGACGTCGGCGGGCGTTTCTCCGTTTGGACAGCCGTCGAGAAACAGGTTCCATCCCGGCCGGCTCCCGACGATATCGACCGTGCGGCGGCCATCATAGGCGCCGTAATCCCATTCCATCAGGTCCGGGTCGATTTCAGCCTGGCTGCTGGCGCCGCAGAGTTGGCAGGTCGCGATGGCGCGAGCGCGCGGGCTCGCCAGCACGTGGGAAAAAGCCGTCGCGGCGATCCAGGGACGCAGCGCGCGCGCCTGTTGCTCGCCATGGGCGGTCAGAGGTACGTCGGTTTTGCCCGTGTGCCGGCCCGCCAGCGACCATTCCGTTTCCCCGTGCCGAAACAAGAAGATGCGCTGACGTTTCGCGATGACGTCGCCCGTCGTCAATGTCATGAAACTTCCATCGACGGGGCATATTGCCCGCGCCGCGCCGCGCTGTTGCATTTGGCGCGGTGGAGCAGCGCGCGTTGCGCGGCCTCCGTGTTGGCGTCCTTGCCGGCCCAGATCCCGAGCGCCGGGTGCTGGAGCGCGCGCGAGAACGAAAACGTCAGGGGCCACGGCGCCGCCGCGCTCGGCGCCTTGAATTTCGCATTCATCGCGTTCAGGCGGACGGAAGCGAGTTCGCCGCTCTGCCCGCCGGACAGAAACGCGATACCCGCGGTCGCCGCCGGAACGACGCGGCGAAAGGCCTGGATCGTCGCATCCGCGACCTTGTCCGCGCTCGGTTGCACGTGACAGCTCAGTCCCGGCAGGACCATGTTGGGCTTGAGAATGATCGCGTCGAGCGCGACGTTTTGAACGTAAAGCTGTTCGAAAACGGCGCGCAAAACCTGCTCGGTCGCCCGCTGGCAGCGGGCCAGCGAATGATCGCCCTCCATCAGCACTTCCGGCTCGACAATGGCCACGAGGCCCGCGTCCTGACACAAAGCGGCGTAGCGCGCCAGCGCGTGGGCGTTGGCGTCGATGCAGGCGTTTGTGGGGAGGCTGTCGCCCAAGGCGATCACCGCGCGCCATTTGGCGAATCTTGCGCCCATTGCAAAATAATCGCGAAGGCGCTCGCGCAAGCCGTCGAGACCTTCGGTGATCTTCTCTCCGGTATGGCCGGCGAGATCCTTGGCGCCGGTATCGACCTTGACGCCCGCTATGATCCCCGCGTCGGAGATGAGCTTGACGAAGGGCGTTCCATCCGCCCGCGACTGGCGGATGGTTTCGTCATGGAGGATGACGCCGCTCACGTAATCCGCGAGGCCGGGGGTGGTGAGGATCAACTCCCGATAGCGGCGCCGCGACTCCTCGGTCTGTTCGATTCCCGCCTGCGCAAACCTCTTGTTGCAAGTGCCGGGGCTCTCGTCCATCGCCAGCAGGCCCTTGGGATCGGCGAGCATCAGCCGGGCGGTCTCCACCAGATTGTTCATGTCCAACTGTCCTTGCTCGACTTTACGCGCCCCACATCCAGTTGCGGATCTCCGGCATATCCTCGCCGTGCGCGTCGATGTAGTGCTTGTGTTCGATGAGCTTGTCGCGCATCGCCTGTTTCAGATAGGCGCCCTTGCTGCCCGGATTGGGCAATTTGTCGACCACGTCCTGCACCAGATGGAAGCGATCGATGTCGTTTTGCACGCGCATGTCGAAGGCCGTGGTGATCGTGCCCTCTTCCTTGTACCCGCGCACATGCAGGTTGCGGTTGGCGCGGCGGTAGGTCAATCCGTGGACCAGCGACGCATAGCCGTGGAATGCGAACACGATCGGCTTGTCCGTCGTGAACAGCGAGTCATAGGCGATTTCGCTGAGGCCGTGCGGATGTTCCGCGCTCGGCTGGAGCCGCATCAGATCGACCACATTGATCACGCGGATTCTCAGCTCCGGCAGATGCTGGCGCAGGATGGTGACGGCCGCCAAGACTTCGAGCATGGGGGTGTCGCCGCAGCCGGCCATGACGACATCGGGTTCGCCGTCCTGGTCGTTGGACGCCCATTGCCAGATGCCGACGCCCTCGGTGCAATGGACAATGGCCTGCTCCATGGTCAGCCATTGCGGCATGGCGTGCTTGCCCGCGACGACCACGTTGACGTAGTGCCGGGTGCGCAGGCAATGGTCGAACACCGACAGCAGGCAATTGGCGTCCGGGGGCAGATAGACCCGGACGATGTCGGCCTTCTTGTTGATGACATGATCGAGGAAGCCGGGATCCTGATGGGTGAAGCCATTGTGGTCCTGCTGCCAGACGTGGGAGGCGAGCAGGTAGTTCAGCGAGGCGATCTTGCGCCGCCACGGCAGTTCCAGCGTGACCTTCAGCCATTTGGCATGCTGGCTGAACATGGAATCGACGATGCGGATGAAGGCTTCGTAGGAGTTGAACAGACCGTGGCGCCCGGTCAGCAGATAACCTTCGAGCCAGCCCTGGCATTGATGCTCGCTGAGCATGGAATCCAGCACGCGACCCTGCGGCGCCAGAAACTCGTCGTCGGCGTTTTCGCGCGCCTCCCATTGGCGGTTGGTGACCTCGAACACCTCGCCAAGAAGGTTGGAAATCGTCTCGTCGGGACCGAAGATGCGAAAGTTGCGCTGGCCCTCGTTCAGGCGCGTGACATCGCGCAGAAATTTGGCGAGCGCCATTGTGTCCTGCGCGGTCACGGCGCCTGGGGCGGGGACGGCGACCGCATGGTCGCGAAAGTCGGGCATTTGCAGGTCGCGCAGAAGAACGCCGCCATTGGCGTGCGGATTGGCGCCCATACGGCGGTCGCCCTTCGGCGCCAGAGCCGCGATCTCCGCCATCAGGGTTCCGTTCTCGTCGAACAGCTGTTCAGGCCCGTAGCTCCGCAGCCACGCTTCGAGCAACCTGACATGGTCGGCATGCGCGGCGTCAACCAGCAGGGGAACCTGATGGGCGCGAAACGAGCCTTCGATTTTCAGGCCATCGACCTGTTTCGGCCCGGTCCAGCCTTTGGGGGAGCGCAGCACGATCATCGGCCAGCGCGGCCGCGCGGGGTCGTTGTTGTCGCGGGCGTTCTGTTGAATCGCTTGGATGCGCGCGATCGCCGTTTCTACGGCCTCGGCCATCAGGACGTGCATGGTCTGGGGTTCGTCGCCCTCGACGAACAGCGGATCCCAGCCGCAACCTCGGAAGAATTGCTCAAGCTCTTCAGGCTCGATGCGCGCCAGCAGCGTCGGATTGCTGATCTTGAAACCGTTGAGGTGCAGGATCGGCAGAACCGCGCCGTCGGTTGCGGGATCGAGAAACTTGTTGGACTGCCAGGAGGTCGCCAGGGGGCCGGTTTCGGCCTCGCCGTCGCCGATGACGCAGGCGACGATCAGGCCGGGATTGTCGAAGGCGGCGCCGAAGGCGTGACTCAACGAATAGCCGAGTTCGCCGCCCTCGTGGATGGAGCCGGGCGTGGTCGGGGCGACATGGCTCGAAACGCCGCCGGGAAAGGAGAACTGCTTGAACAGCTTCTTCATCCCGGCTTCGTCTTGGCCGACATTGGGATAGATTTCGCTGTAGCTGCCCTCAAGATAGGTGTTGGCGACCAGCGCCGGACCGCCGTGGCCGGGACCGGCGATGTAGATCATGTCGAGATCGTGCAGCCGGATCGTCCGGTTCAAATGGACGTAGATGAAATTCTGGCCCGGCGTCGTGCCCCAATGGCCGACCACCAAGGGTTTGACATGGGCAAGGGTGAGCTTTTCGCGCAGCAGCGCATTGTCATAGAGATAGATTTGGCCGACCGAGAGATAATTGGCGGCGCGCCAGTAGGCGTCGAGCAGGCGCAACTCCCCCGAATCCAAGGCGGCGGCGCCTTTCGCCCGCCCGTCCCTGTCATCGATGAGATCCTGCGCTGAAACGGGAACGTTCATGTGCCGTGCCTCTCGCTGCGATCCGGTTCGACCCCCGCGCGGATGTCGTCAAACCTGCCTCAGGAGTTGATTTGCCGCCGTTGTTCGCCAGGGCGACAGACTCGGAATGTACTCAGGCCCGCGGCTCGCCCGTCCCGTTGGCGGCAGGGCGCGGCGCTCGGGCCTGTCGGCGCGGCGCGGCGCGGAAGCCCGCCATCATGAACAGGATGGCGATGCCGGCGAACGGACCGGCGCGCATGAACAGCGTCGCTTCCGTGAAATTGTGCAGCAGGTGATTGAACAGAACCAGCGCCATCATCGCCAGCGCCGGGGCCTCGGCGCGGCTGGCGCTTTTCAGCGCCGCGCCGGTGAGGGCCGAGATCGAGGACAGCGCCTGCCAGACGGCCAGCAGCATGGCGGGCAGGCCGATCACGAGCCAGAGTTCGAGATAGCCGTTATGCGCCTCGTTGATCACGCCGACATCGACATCGCCGATCCAGGTGCCGGGTTCGAGCTTGGCCAGCGGATCGTTGACGGCGCCGACATCCCAGAA
This sequence comes from Rhodoblastus sphagnicola, assembly GCF_002937075.1. Classification (GTDB taxonomy): domain Bacteria; phylum Pseudomonadota; class Alphaproteobacteria; order Rhizobiales; family Beijerinckiaceae; genus Rhodoblastus; species Rhodoblastus sphagnicola. The sequence continues at coordinate 9,737 of NZ_NHSJ01000134.1, read as the reverse complement.
CGCGCCATAGCCATGGCCGAGCCACATCCGCTTGATCGATTCGCGCAAGGCGAACGCCCATAATTCGTCGCGTCCGGTGAAGGTTGGATCGGAGACGAAGGTCGTGAGAATGTCGATCCAGACGAAATCGTTGACGAGCGCGACGGCGAACAGGCCGCCCAGCGCCAAGGCGAGGGCGCCGAAGGCGAGCAGCGCGACGCGCGGGCCGAAGCGGCGCGTCAGCAGGAAGACGCCGCCCACGCCCAGGGTGAAAACCAGCAGGCCGATCGAGGTCTTGCTCTGGGTGAGGACGAGGAAAAACGCTGAAACCAGCGCGGCGCCGGCGCCGGCGATTCGGCTGGCGGCGCGGTCGCATCCCAGCGTCCAGGTGAGCGCGACGATGACGGCGATCATGCCGACCATGCCGGCGACGTTCTTTTGCGTGTAAAGCCCCCTCACGCCGATGTCGGAGACGCCGATCGCGGGGAAGGCCGCCGTGATCAGCAGGTTGAGAACGACGACGGCGGTGAGGGCGCCGACAAGCTTGGTGTGAAAGGCGCGCAGATCGTCGATGCTGACGGCGATGGCCACGGCGATCACCGCCACCAGGGCGAACATCGGCGCGCGGCGGGCCGTGAGGTCGGGATAGTCCGACCAGACGACGCTGCTCAGGCAGATGGCGAGCACGGCGAAAAAGCGCCAGTTCGCGCCGATGCAGCGTCCGGCCGCGCCCCGCCGCGCCGCCAGCAGCGGCAGCGCCAGCGCGAACAGCGCGAGCAGGACGACGCGCACCAGCGGGCTGCCCTCGACCCGCTCCGCCACCGAGGATTCGGCCAGCGGCGTCAAGCCGACGAAGGTGTATTCCACGAAGGCGAACAGCAGGATGTTGTGCAGGACGCCCACCCAGGCGGCGTCCGCGCGGAACAGCGCCGCCGCCAGCGGCGCGGCGCGAGGGAACTGGGAGGGCGTCATGGCTTGGTTCCGGCGGGCGAATCGGCCTTCAGTTTATCACGGCCGCGCCGACCGCCTCAGGGCGGCTCAAATCCGCAGCTGGCGGCCCCCCCATCCGTCTCGCCGCCTGACGGCGGCGATCCACCTTCTCCCGCAAGGGGAGAAGGAGTCCCCGCCTAACCGCTATATGCGTTCACCCGATTGCCCTGAAATCCGCAGCGTCAGGCATTTGGCCGCGCCGCCGGCCTTCATGAACTGGCCGAGCGGCAGCGCGACCGGCGTCAGGCCACGGGCGCGCAAGGTTTCGCTCAAAGCCGGGCTGGCGTCGTTCAGCAGCAGCGCGTCGCCAAGCGCCACGGCGTTGCAGCAGAATTTTACGGCGTCGGCTTCGTCCACGGCGATTCGGTGTTCCGGCGCGACACGGCTTTCGATCTCGGCCCGCGCCGCCGCGTCGAACGCGGCCGGGAAGTAAAGCAGCGCGCCGCCGGGCAGCGGACACAGGCAGGTGTCGAGGTGATAGAAGCGCGGATCGACCAGACGCAGCGGCGCCGTTGTGCGGCCGAACAGTTTCTCGACGAAAGGCGCCACCGCCGCGTCGGAGCGAAACCCGTGGCCGAGCCAGATCAGGTCGCGCGCCTCGTCGATCAGCGCGTCGCCCGCGCCCTCGAAAAACGGACCGGGCGGCGGCGTGATCACATCGAAACCGGCTTTCTCGAACCAGGCGCGGAAAATCTCTTCCTCGCCGCGCCGCTGCGGCCAGCGGAACCGGCTGAGCAGGACGCGCTTGCCAAGGACGAGCCCGGCATTGGCGGTGAAGACCAGATCCGGCAGGTTTTCGTGCGGCGCGATCAGGCAGACCTCGGCCACGCGCGCGACCGCCTCTTTCAGCGCGGTCCATTGCGCGCGCGCCGCCGCCGCGTCGGTGTGGCCGGTCTCGCCCTGCATCCAGGGATTGATGACATAGGACACGCCGAAAAAATCCGGCGGACACATCAGGACGCGCGGGCGGATGGAGGTGGTCACAGGCGACCCCGTAAGCTTGCGTGAGGATGTGCGGGAACGGCGCCGCCGGTTGCTGACGCCGAGCCTTAAATGGGGAACGCGCCCGAAAGCACAAGAGCCCGCGAACACGGGGTTCGCGGGCTCTCGGTCGAGGCGGGTCGGCTCAGGCCGCCTCGGCCTGTGGCGCCAATCGGATCAAGTGGTCGAAGGCGGACAGCGCGGCTTTGGCCCCGTCGCCCATGGCGATGATGATTTGCTTGTAGGGCGAGGTGGTGCAATCGCCGGCGGCGAACACGCCGGGCAGCGAGGTCGCGCCGCGCGCGTCCACTTCGATCTCGCCGCGCGGGCTTAAGCTCACCGTCCCCTTCAGCCATTCGGTGTTGGGAACCAGACCGATCTGCACGAAAATGCCTTCGAGGTCGAGGCGATGCTGCGCGCCGTCCTTGCGGTTTTTCCACGACAGCGCCGACACTTTCTCGCCGTCGCCATGCACTTCGGTGGTCTGCGCCGACACGAGAACATCGACATTCTTCAGCGAGCGCAGCCTGGTTTGCAGCACCGCGTCGGCGCGCAATTGCGCGTCGAACTCGATCAGGGTGACATGGGCGACGATGCCGGCCAGATCTATGGCCGCCTCCACGCCGGAATTGCCGCCGCCGATCACCGCCACGCGCTTGCCCTTGAACAGCGGGCCGTCGCAATGCGGGCAATAGGCCACGCCCTTGTTGCGGTAGTCCTGCTCGCCCGGCACGTTCATCGAGCGCCAGCGCGCGCCGGTGGAGAGGATCACGGTTTTGGCCGACAAGATGGCGCCGTTTTCCAGACGCACGCCGACGAGGCCGTCGGACCCGGCCGGGACCAGTTGCGCCGCCTTTTGCAGGTTCATCACGTCAACCGCGTAATCCTTGACGTGGCTCTCCAGCGCCGCCACGAGTTTGGGGCCTTCGGTGTGCGAGACGGAAATGAAATTCTCGATCGCCATGGTGTCGAGCACCTGCCCGCCGAAGCGCTCGGCCACGACGCCGGTGGCGATGCCTTTGCGCGCGGCATAGATCGCCGAGGCCGCGCCGGCCGGGCCGCCGCCGATCACCAGCACGTCGAACGGTTTCTTGTCGTTGAGCTTTTCGGCGGCCTTTTCGCTGGCGTTGACGTCGAGCCTAGCCAGAATCTCCTCAAAACTCATGCGGCCCTGGTGGAACGGCTGGCCGTTGAGGAAAATCGCCGGCACCGCCATGATTTTGCGCGCCTCGACCTCGCTTTGGAACAAGGCGCCGTCGATGGCTGTATGTTTTACCCGCGGATTCAACGCGGAGAGAAGGTTCAGCGCCTGCACCACATCCGGGCAGTTCTGGCAAGACAGCGAGAAGAAGGTCTCGAACACGAAATCGCCGTCCAGAGCCTTGGCCTGCGCGATCGCCTCCGGCGATTCCTTGGCGGCATAGCCGCCGACATGCAGCACGGCGAGGATCAGCGAGTTGAATTCATGACCCATCGGCAGGCCGGCGAAGGTTACGAGCGGCGCCTCGCCCGTTCGGGCGACGCCAAAGCTTGGGGTTCGCGCGTCCTTGCCGTCTGTTTTCAGCGAAATCTTGTCGGACTGCGCCGCGACATCCTCAAGCAGGGCCAGCATCTCCCGCGATTTGTCGTCATCGCCGAGGGTGGCGAGGAGTTCGATCGGCGACACGATCCGTTCGAAATAGCCGCGCAATTGAGTCTTGATGGCGTCGTCCAGCATTTTCAGCTCCTGAAGTTCACGGCGCAAAAGGCTTGGCGCGTTCTACAGCGTTATTTGTTGAGGGCGTTTGAAAAAGGCCCCGGACCGGAGTCCGGGGCCAGCCGCGGCAGAGGGGGGACCGCGGGTGAAAAGGTCAGATCTTGCGTGGCCTTAGATCTTGCCGACCAGGTCGAGCGAGGGGGCGAGCGTCTTTTCGCCTTCCTTCCACTTGGCCGGGCAGACTTCGCCGGGATGGCTGGCGACATATTGCAGCGCCTTGATCTTGCGCAGCAGCTCCTTGGCGTCGCGGCCGACGCCGCCGGCCGAGATTTCGAGGATCTGGATCTTGCCGTCGGGACCGATCACGAAGGTGCCGCGATCGGCGAGGCCGGCGTCCTCGATCAGCACGCCGAAATCGCGCGAGATGGCGTGGGTCGGGTCGGCGAGCATGACATAGTTGATCTTCTTGATCGCCGGCGACACGTCATGCCAGGCCTTGTGGCTGAAATGGGTGTCGGTCGAGACCGAGTAGATTTCCACGCCGAGCTTCTGGAAGTCGGCATAGGCGTCGGCGAGGTCTTCGAGTTCGGTCGGGCAGACGAAGGTGAAATCGGCCGGGTAGAAGAAGAACACCGACCATTTTCCCTTGAGATCGGCTTCGGTGACGGTGATGAATTTGCCCTGCTTGAACGCCTGCGCGCTGAAGGGCTTAACGTCGGTGTTGAGAAGAGACATTTGCGGCTCCGAGAAACGTTCTTTCCCGCCGTTTGGCTGGGGTCGGCCTTGCGCCGGCAAACGCAACCTAGTTGGGAGACTTCATCGAGTAAAATGCAAAAAATAACTTTTAGTGATCGGAAAAAGCGATTATAAAACGCCCGATCCGGCAAGAGTTTATTCCCCATGCGTAATCTCCCCACCCTGCGCCAGTTGCGCTTTCTCGTCGCCGTGGTCGAGCGCCGGCATTTTTCCGCCGCCGCCGGGGATTGTCTCGTCAGCCAGTCCACCCTGAGCGCGGCGATTCAGGAACTGGAGGATCTCTTGGGCGTGCGCCTGCTGGAGCGCAGCAAGCGCAAGGTGATCCCGACCGCCATCGGTCTCGCCCTCGCCGAACGCGCCAAAAACCTGCTTCGTGGCGCGGAGGAACTGGTCGAGGCGGCCGAGGCCGCGCGCGATCCCTTGTCGGGCGCGCTGCAACTCGGCGTCATCCCGACCATCGGGCCGTTTCTGGCGCCGCGCATCATGCCGATTTTGCGCGAAAAATTCCCCGAGCTGAAAATTTTCCTGCGCGAGGAGCAGAGCGCGCCGCTGCTGGCGCGGCTGAAAAGCGGCCAGATCGACGCGGCGATCTTCGCCCTGCCCTACCCCTGCGACGAGATGGAGACGGCGGAATTCGCCAGCGACCGCTTCCATGTCGTCTGCCCGCCGGGGCACAGGCTGGCGGGCCTCGCCAAGGTGCCGCCGCAGGAAATGGCCGGCGAGGACCTGCTTCTGCTGGAGGACGGCCATTGCCTGCGCGAGCATGCGCTGGCCGCCTGTGCGCTGGAGGGAGCGCGCCGCAACGCCGGTTTTCGCGGCACCAGCCTGCATACGCTGGTGCAGATGGCGGCCAATGGGCTGGGCGTGACGCTGGTTCCGGAAATGGCTTTGGCTTCGGGCATTTTGCGCGGGCTGGATCTGGCTTCGATTCCGCTGGCGGAGGAGGCCTCCGCGCGAAAAATCGCGCTGGTGTGGCGGCCGTCCTCGGGCCGGAAGGTGCTGTTCCGCCAACTCGCCGGCGTCCTCAAGGCGGATTTCGCCGCCGCTGCCGCATAATCCTGCTTAGCAGCGGTGGTCGAGCAATTCCTCGGCGTGGCCGTAGCCGCCGGTGTCCAGCAGCACGTATTCGCGCGCCTGGGCCTCGCCATAGCCGACCACGGCCAGCGAATGCGCGCCCATGTTGGCGCGCGCGCCCGGCGCCTCCTCGGCGACGATCTTGAACGGGTCGCGCTTCAGTTCGGCCTCGTCGATGCGCTTGATCCGGTAAAGGTCGCCCCACGGCGCGAGATCGAGGGTGGTCCATTTGTCGCGCGGCGGCGGCCGGCGCGCCAGGATGCGCTTGAGGCGCGAATCGATGCAGGAGACGTGGATGTGCATCTGGTCCTGGGTGCGCGACCGGCGCGAATTGATCGCCAGACCGTAATCGTCCCATGCCAGCGCGCGCCCGGCGCCGCTGGCGACATAATCGCGCTGGCTCCAGGCGTAGGTCCAGGGGTTGGGCGCGTCGGCCCGCAGCAGCAGCGGGCTTTCGACGCCGGGAATCTTGCGGATCGGCACGACCAGCACGCGGGCGTGGTCCATCGGCGCGCGCAGCACGATGAAGCCGGCGTCGCGATCGACTTTCAGGCAGGGCAGCGGCAGGCCGGTCAGCCGGTCCATGGCGGCGCAGAGATTGTGCGCCACCAGCCAGAGATCGCCCCGGTCGCTGGCGCGCGCGTCCTCCGCCCGCGTGACGCGATAGAAGGCGAGGCCGCCGAGCGCGACCGATGCGAGAAAAGCCAATGTGAGGCCGAAGCGAAGAAGGCGCGCGATCATGCGGCGGGCGGAGTCCTGATTGCGACGGGCTTAGCCTGAACGGCGAAGCCGGCGAAAATTTGATACTTCGACGCCGCCACTACCGCATGTTGGCCTTAACGGTTTCGATCAGCTGCTTGAGCGTGAACGGTTTTGGCATGAAGCCGAAATCCTCGCCCTCCGGCAGGTTCTTCGAAAAGGCGTCCTCGGCATAGCCGGACACGAAGATCACCTTGGCCTTGACGCCGCGCTTGCGCAATTCGCCGAACATGGTCGGCCCGTCCATTTCCGGCATCACCACGTCTGAGACCACCAGATCGATCCGGCCGGGATTGCCATCGACCACGCGCAGGGCGTCCACACCGCTTTCCGCCTCCAACACGGTATAGCCGCGCGAGCTGAGCGCGCGAGCGCCGAAGGCGCGCACCGCCTCCTCGTCCTCGACCAGCAGGATGACGCCGGCGCCGGTATAGTCGGCGGAGGCCTTCTTCTCCTCGACTTTCGGCTTTTCCTCCTCGACCGCGGTTTCCGCGACGGGAATGTGGCGGGTGAGGAAGATGCGGAAGGTCGCCCCCCGGCCGACGGTCGAATCGACGTAGATGAAGCCGCCGGTCTGCTTGACGATGCCATAGACCATGGACAGGCCAAGTCCCGTGCCCTTGCCGACATCCTTGGTGGTGAAGAACGGATCGAAAATCTTGTCGCGGATCTCGACGGGAATGCCGGCGCCGTTGTCCTCGACCTCGACCACGACATAATCGGCCTCGGGCAATTGCTTGTAGGCGTAGGCGGCGCATTCGGCCGCCGCGACGTTCTTGACGCGCAGCAGAATCTTGCCGCCGCCGGGCATGGCGTCGCGGGCGTTGACGACCAGGTTCATGATGACCTGTTCGAACTGGTTGAGGTCGGCCTTGACCAGCCAGAGGTCGCGGGACTGCTTGAGGTTGACCTCGATCTTCTCGCCGACCAGCCGGCGCGTGAGCATTTGCAGGTCCGACAGCACGTCGCCCAGTTGCAGCACTTGCGGGCGAAGCGTCTGGCGGCGCGAGAAGGCCAGCAGCTGCCGCACCAGGCCGGCGGCGCGGTTGGCGTTCTGCTTGATCTGCATGATGTCCTGGAACGACGGATCGGTCGGCCGGTGATTGGCCAGCAGCAGTTCGGAATAGCCCAGGATCGCCGTCAGCACATTGTTGAAGTCGTGGGCGACGCCGCCGGCGAGCTGGCCCACCGCCTGCATCTTCTGCGACTGGTGCAGCTGTTCCTCGCGGTTGCGCTCCTCGGTGGTGTCGAGCACGAACACCGAGGCGCCGCGCTGGTCGGCGTCCTCGTTGGGCGTGACGAACAGCCGCGCCGATTTTCCGGTTTCGGTCAGGGCGGCGTCGATCGGCGCATTGTCCTCGCTGCCGCTGGCGGCGTCCTGCACCGCCCGGAGCAGGCCGGAGCGATGCGCCTGGGCCACGCCGGCGAGAATGCTGCGGGCGCCGTCCGGGCCGGTGAGCGCGCCGGGCAGCAATTTGCCGAAAGCCGCGTTGGAGCGCAGGATGCTGCCGGCCCGGTCCACCGTGGCGATGGCCATGGGCGTCGAATTGAAGAAGCGCGCGAAGCGCACTTCCGCCGCGCGGGCCTCCTCGGCCGGCTCGCCGCCGGGGGAGCGATTGAGGGCCAGCGTGCGCGAGGCGCCGGGCGAGCCGTCGGCGCCGAAGGCGACGCGGTGCAGCAGCCGCGTCGGCAGGCGCAGGCCGTCGCGGCGGCGCAGGTCGAGATCGATCTGTTCGGTGCGCACGGTGTTGGGGCTGCCTGAGCTGAACTCCAGCAGGGAAGCGGAATCGTCGGCGACGATGTCGCGCAGCGCGAGGCCGCCGGTTCCGACCTGGGCGAGATCGAAATCGAGCCATTCCGCCAAAGTGGCGTTCATGTAGGAAATATTGCCGTGCGCATCGGTCGAGAAGAAGCCGGCGGGCGCGTGGTCAAGAAAATCGATGGCGTGCTGGAGTTCCTGAAACACGTTCTCGTGACGCGCGCGTTCGCGGGTGACGTCGGAAATGGTCCACAGCGCCATCGTCCTGGCGGAGGACTTCGCGCCGTGTCCGGATGCTTGTCCGGATGCTTGTCTGTATCCTGGGCGCTCCAGCGGACGCACGGAGATGCGATACCAGGCCACCTCCGCGTCGCCGACCAGGGCGGGCGTGACGCGCAATTCCTCGGCGCAGCGCTTGCCCTCGCGCGCGGCCAGGGCCAGCCGGTAGAGCGGCTCCGCCACTTCCGGCGCGCCGGCGAACAAGCGGTCGATCGTGCGCACGCCGGCGACGTCCTCGCCTTCGGCGGCGCCGGCCAGCGCGAGATAGGCGTCGTTGGCGTAGACGATCCGGGATTCGCCCTCGGTGACGAGCAATCCGTCGGGACTGGTGTCCCCCAGCAGCCGCGCGACGTCGTCGCCGGCGCGCGTGGCGCTGGTGCGCAGGAAACCGGCGGCGAACGCGATCAAACCGAGCGCGCCGACGAAGGCGAGGCTCAGCAACAGAAAAAGCAGAAACATCGGGGTCTGTTCATTGGGAAAATAGGAAAAGCCCGCCATAATCGCGAGCGAAAGGGCGGCGAGCGCCACGACCAGCAGGGGCCGGTCCGCGCGGGAACTCTGTTCGACGGCGATGTGCGGGGACTCTGGGCGCATGCCGGGCCTGTCATGAACGGGTCGGGCGAAACCGCCGCCGACCGAAAAAGCGCTGGACTCCCCAACGCGACGGCGAGAGTTTATAAGGATTCGTCACAAATAACAGCCGAAGCCGGCCGTTGGAGGCAGGGAAATTCGGCGGGAAAAACGCTGGCCACAGGGAAAATTAACCAAATTTTAACCTTTGGCGCGCGCGGGCGCCGACCGTGCGTTATAGTTTAAGGTAAATATCGTAAAGGAGCGTGCGCCGCCGATGGACGAGTTCTTGCGTAGCCATCCCTGGCTGGCCTGGGTTGGGGCCGGCCTGGCCTTTGTCATCTTTGTCATATTGCTGATGCATATGATAAAAATTTTCTTTGAGCTGCGCCGCAAGCTGCCGAATGGCGAGCGCTCGCGACAGCTGCGCCTCGGATTCGTCGAGAATTTCGACCTCGACGGCGAGCGGCAGTTGCTGCTGGTGCGCCGCGACAATGTCGAGCATCTGCTGCTGATCGGCGGTCCCAACGACGTGCTGGTGGAATCGGGCATCGTCCGCGCCGAAGTCCGCGCGCCGCGCGGGGCCTTCGAACAGGCGTCGGTCGCGCCGCCGCCGTCGCCGTCCGGGCTGGTTCTACCGCCCACGATGGCCGGCGGCCAGGATCACCTCCCGCCGCCAGCTCGGCAGGAACCGGTCGAGCGGCCGGACACGTCGCCATCGGTTCGTCCCGACTTCAGGTACGAGCCCAAACCCAATTCCAAGACCGCGTCAGCGTCCGAGCCGAAGGCGGAGCCGCTGCCGGAGATCGACCTTGAGGAGGAATTGAAGGCGGCCCTGGAGGCTTCGCCCTTCATGCCGACGCCCGAGCCGCCGACGCCCGAGCCGCCGACGCC
>NZ_NHSJ01000133.1 GCF_002937075.1 Rhodoblastus sphagnicola | reverse complement strand
TCAGCAACCAATACGATTCCATGGTCAGGCCGCTGCACAAATGGCTTTCGGCGCGGGGTGTGATTTTCGCGCTGAACACGCGGGTCACCAACCTCGGATTGCGCGAGCAAGCCGGCGAGACGCGCGTCACGCGCATCGAATTTGCGCGCGACGGAAAACCTGGCGAAATCGCGGTCGGCGCCAACGACTTCGTGCTGGTGACGCTGGGCTCGATGACGGAAGCGTCGAGCCTTGGCGCGATGGATCGCGCGCCCGCGTTGAACGGGAAAGCGGACGGCGGCGCCTGGACGCTGTGGGAAAAGCTCGCAGCGGGCAGGACCGACTTCGGTCATCCCTCCATCTTTTCAAACCATATCGACGAGTCGAAATGGGTCTCGTTCACCACGACGCTGCACGAGCCGGAATTCCTCCGGATCGTTCGCGATCTCACCGGCAATGCCCCCGGCGAAGGCGGCCTCGTGACGTTTCCGCAATCGAACTGGCTGGCCTCGATCGTCATTCCCCATCAGCCGCATTTCATCGGCCAACCCGAGGACGTCAGCGTGTTCTGGGGTTACGGACTCCACGTTTCCGCCCCAGGCAATTTCGTCGACAAGCCCATGTCCGCCTGCACCGGCCGCGAGATCATGACCGAGATTCTCGGTCATCTCCAGGTCGGGGCGGCCGCGCCCGGGATTATCGCGGCGTCGATCTGCATCCCCTGCATGATGCCGTTCATCACCAGCCAGTTCCTTCGTCGCGGGCCGGGCGATCGGCCCCAGGTCGTGCCGAAGGGGTCGAAGAACCTCGCCTTTATCGGACAATTCTGCGAGCAACCGGACGACGTCGTGTTCACCGTGGAGTACTCGATCCGCTCGGCGCAGGCGGCGACCTATGCGCTGCTCGGCCTGGAGCGCGAGCCTCCGGCCGTTTACAAGGGTAAGTTCGATCCGCGCGTTCTTTACAAGGCGTTCATCGCCCTGCACGATATGGCGGAAACCTGACGGTTTGAAAGCGGCGCGGACTCCAATCCTCGCGCGAGCGCTTCAGGACGCTGGTCCCGCGCGCAAAGATCCATGTCAAACCAAGGAAGATCGACCATGTCCCTGCAGCAGCCGACGCTGTCCTCCGAGCGGACGGAGACTCTCACCCGGTCGATGCACGATCATTGGAAACTGTTTCTGGCCGAAGGGATCATCTTGTGCGTCCTCGGGCTCGGCGCCATCGTCCTGCCCCTGATCGCCGGTCTGGCCACGACGGTTCTCCTGGGCTGGCTGTTTCTGATCGCGGGACTCCTGGGCCTGGTGTTCACATTCAAGACAAGCTCCGCGCCGGGATTCGGCTGGTCGATTCTGTCGGCGGCGGCGGCGATCATCGCCGGCGCGCTCCTGCTTTGGGATCCGCTGCAAGGCCTGGCGACACTGACGTTTGTGCTGGTCGCCTATTTCATCGTCGATGGCGCCGCGATCATCTTCCTGGCCATCGGCCATCGCCGTCAGATGTCCGGCCAATGGGCGTGGATGCTGATGAACGGCGTAACCGATCTGATTCTCGCCGGGATCATCGTCTCCGGGTTTCCCGGCACGCTGGTTTGGGCGCTTGGCTTGCTTGTCGGCATCGACCTGCTGTTCGGCGGCGTGGCGCTGATCGCGATGGCGTTGGCGGCGCGCAAGGGCGTCGCCAAAGGCTGAAACCAGCCGCATGCTGTGAAATCCTGCCGTTAAGGGATCGGGCTGTATCCCCGATTGGCGAACGCTCATGATAACCCTGATGAGCGCAAAGCCGCCACCCGAGATCGAACAACAGATCGTCGGCGGATTATTGGCAGGGGGAGATTTAGAATTGCTGGAATTTTGCGCGGGACGATTGACGCGCGGTGTTTGCGCGCTATAGTCCCGGCCGCTTCGGGGTTTTGTTGCCCGAATGCCCCTGTGGCGGAATTGGTAGACGCGCTCGACTCAAAATCGAGTTCCGCAAGGAGTGCTGGTTCGATTCCGGCCAGGGGCACCAAAATGCTATCCTCAATCGTCCGAAACTGTCCATAACAGCTTGAAAACCCCAAGGAAAACCGGGTTTTTTGGCGAGATGCTGTCTTTATCTGTCCGCTGCTGTGCGCTTGCAGCCACGAAAAAAGCGGGTAGCTTTGCGGGTATGTCGGCGGTATCCGCTGCGCCGATACCCGCAGGGAATACCCGCATGGCGCTCACTGACATTGAAATCAAGTCCGCAAAGGGCCGCGACAAGCCTTACAAGCTGGCGGACGGCGGCTGGCTCTATCTGGTCGTCAATCCGTCCGGCTCAAAACTCTGGCGCATGGCCTATCGCTTCGACGGCAAGGAAAGGCTGCTTTCGCTGGGCGCATACCCGCTGGTTTCGCTCAAGGACGCGCGGGCCAAGCGCGACGAAGCCAAGGCGGCATTGCTGGCGGGTATCGACCCCGGCGAGCAAAAGAAGCGTGACAAGGCGGCTGCGGCGCTGTCACAGGGGAACACCTTCAACGTCATTGCTGACGAACTAATCGCGAAGAAACGTCGCGAGGGCAAGTCAGAGACCACGCTTAGCAAGAACGAATGGGCGCTTTCCTTTGTGCGCCCGACATTGGGCGATAGGCCGATTTCCGAAATCACGGCGGCTGACGTGCTGGGCGTGCTGCGGCAGGTCGAAGCGCGCGGCAGACATGAGACGGCGGGCCGGTTGCGCGCCTTGATTGGGCAGGTTTTTCGCTATGCCATTGCGACGGCGCGGGCGGACAATGATCCGACGTTTGCGTTGCGGGGCGCGCTCACCACGCCTACGACGAAGCACCGGGCCGCAATCACCGATCCCGCCGAACTTGGCGCCTTCCTTCGCGCGCTGGACGGTTATGAGGCGCGAGGCGCGACCTTGGCGGCAATGCGCCTCCTGCCGCTGGTCTTTACCCGGCCCGGCGAATTGCGGCTGGCGGAATGGGCGGAAATCGACATGGCCAACGCCGTCTGGACGATACCCGCAAGCCGGACCAAGATGCGGCGGGAACATCAAGTTCCGCTTTGCCGGCAGGCGTTGGCCATCCTGTCCGAATTGCACACCATGACCGGCGACGGGCGCTTGGTCTTTCCCGGCCTCCGGACGGCGGAACGCCCGATTTCAGAGAACACCATGAACGCGGCGCTGCGGCGGCTGGGCTATTCGCAAGACGAAGTGACAGCGCACGGCTTTCGGGCGACGGCTTCGACCCTGCTGAACGAAAGCGGCAAGTTTTCCGCCGACGCTATCGAACGCGCCTTGGCACATCAAGACCCCGATCCTGTCCGCCGGGCCTATGCGCGGGGCGTGTTCTGGCAAGAGCGCGTCGAAATGGCGCAATGGTGGGCGGACTATCTGGACCGGCTCAAGGCGGGCGGAGAAGTGGTCCCGCTGAAAAAAAGGGCGGAATGAATGCAGGCCGCAACAATCCACCAATTCAGCCGCGCCGCGATCATGCGCCGGGCGTGGCAACTTGCCCGCCAGCGGCGCGAGGAAACCGCGCGGCGGACCTTCGACCTGGGCGTGCGAGTTGTCGGCGCTCGCATCATCTATGCGCGGACTTATGCCGATTGCTTGGCCGCGACGCCGCTGGACCTAGGGGCGGCGCAAAAAGCCGCATGGGCGGAAGCCCGGAAGGTCAATGCCGTGCCCGACGGCGGGGCGCTGGTCATCCGCGCGCCAGGGCGGCGCGCTCGCGCCCATGCGCCGTTTCCGTGGGCGCGTCCTGCCGCTGCTGCTGACGGTTGCTCGCTGGATCGGCGCCCGCTTTATCCGCTCTCGCGCCGCGTGAGGGCGAGGCGGTATCGTTTGCCCAAACGAGGGCGCCGCGCGCGCGCGGGCGAAGGTTGCCGATCCCCGGTATGGGGGAGCGGGCGAACACGTTTCCTAAACCTGCGATTTTGACCTGTAACCGATGTAGCTCCTGTAACTTCAATGACTTACACATGTAACCGCGCCTGTAACCGGCTGTAACTGCGCCCGTAACGGGCTTTTCTTGCTTCCCCAACCGGAGGCGCGGCGATTCGAATTCTTGAGTTTATCGCGCGCTAGGAAACACGCGGATTGACAGGGATAGACAATTTCGGCATGTGATTAATGTATGATCGCGTTCGATTCGTGCCCGGAGCCAAGAGCTGCCGGGCTTTTCTGTTTCGGACGCATTGCGCGGTCCCGCGCGGCGGCGGCTGAAGTTTCGCAGAGATTCGGAAGCGGTATAATTCCTTAGTTATCCTATGTGATGCAGGCTTGACCGCGCGGGAACGGCGTTATATGAGTGTCGTAATGCACTCGTTGAATTGCGCCCGGAGCTAGGTTGCTGCCGGGTGTTTTTCATTATAGACGGCTTTGCACATGGAAAGACGCGCGCGGGCTTGCTCGTTGCACGGGAATAGGTGTAAATCGCTAGTGTGCGCGATTCGTGAGTAGAACCCGGAGCTAGATAGTTGCCGGGCTTTTTTGTGCCTGGAGCATTGCGCAGCCTCCCGCGCTCGCTTGTGGACAACGTCGCGCGTCTCTAGACAAATCGGGGCGAAGTGCGCAAAATTAACCATCCACAAGAGTGAATCACGCTCAAAGGGAAACGGTTGGCTCACACCGTCAATATTCGAAGTGAGCCACGTCGAGATCGTCAAGCTGGCCAAGTCGCGGGCGATTAGCGCAGTCGGCCAAGTCGCGCGCTGTTTCGACGTTGAGAAGCTCCGGGCGGTACGATTTCCGCGCCGGTGCGTCAGCAATGGCGCATTCCTCCAAGCCTTGCCCGCTTGGAGTAGAGAGACAAATCCAAGGCCAACCCGGTACGGGAGCGGGCCAGAGTTTTGAAAAACTCGCCTCGAAATCCTGACACAAGCGCCCGCGAAAACGCGGCAGAAATGCGCGCCACGTTTGGTTGCGCTCAAGATAGCTAACCAAAAATCGGAATTTGCCGCGCCTGGAGCTTGAAAGCTGCTGGCGCTTTTTTCCGTGCCCTCTTCCCAAATCTCTAATTCTGTTTCCCTTGCGCTAGTTGTCTGGCGCGAGAGTACCGCCTTGCGAGGGCAGTTCTTCGCAAGAGAAACCGGCCAGCCTAAAAAGTCGCTGGCCTTTTTCCATGGAAATAACCATGACTATGCAGCAAGAAAAACTGGCGTATCGCGTCAATGACTTCTGTAAAGCAATCGGCCTTTCTCGCTCGACGTTCTATAAACTCTTGTCGGAAGGAAAGGTTAAGACCGTTTCGATTGGTGGGCGGCGGCTTGTGCCCGTGTGCGAGGCGGAACGCCTTCTGAACGGGGGTGCGAAATGAGCGCCCCGCAAACGCAAAGCCCGGCGCCGCTGGGGGGCGGCAACCGGGCGAAAGGCAATCGCAACGAAGCCTTTCTTACCATCGCCAAGCCCGAACCGGAAGGCGATTTTGTCGCGCTCTACATCGCCCGGCGCTTTGGCCTCGCCCTGCCGCTGGCGCGGACCATCGCCACGCTGGCTAGCTTGGGGAGGGCCTTTCAGTGAAGGACCGTCTCGACTTCGACAAGATCAACGCGGCGGCGCTGGCGAACCTGCCCGCCATTCTCAACCGGCTTTTGCCCGGCTCCAAAACCATCGGGCGCGATGTTGTCGCGCTCAACCCCACGCGCGGCGATAAGCGGCCCGGCTCGTTTCGGATCAACCGCTATAATTGCAAATGGGCGGACTTCGCCACCGGCGACAAGGGCGGCGATCCCGTTTCGCTTGTCGCCTATCTGGCGGGCGTTTCGCAGGGCGAGGCGGCGCGGCTGTTGGCGCAAATGCTGGGCCTCGATACCGGAGGGCACCGGCATGGATAAGCCCACCGATCCCTTTGCGCCTTTGACCGAAGCCGAAATTGCGGACGGTACGCAGGAAGGTATGCAAGCCCAATGCGCGCGCGAGGCGCGAACCATCTGCCCGCCTTCCGACGCTGAACCGGGCGCGCAAGCGGCGGCGCGGCTCTTGCTGCGGGCGCCGGATGCTCTCTGGCGCTATGCCACGCCGGACGGCGAAACCGCCTTCTATGTCGCTCGGACCAACAAGCCGGACGGCAAAAAAGACTTCTGGCCGATTTCTTGGCTTGAGGGCGACGGCTGGGCGCTCAAGGCATGGCCTCACCATCGCCCGCTTTACCGGCTGGACGAAATCACGGCCAAGCTGGGGGCGGCCATCGTCTGTTGCGAAGGCGAGAAAAGCGCGGACGCGGCGGCGAAGATTTTCCAGCAAAGCGTATGCACCACAAGCAGCGGCGGCTCTCAAGCAGCGGCGAAAACCGACTGGACGCCGCTGGCCGGGCGGCGCGTCCTTATCTGGCCGGACAATGACGAAGCCGGGCTGAAATATGCGCGTGAAGTCGCGGCGAAACTGGCGGCGCTGGATTGCTCTATTCGGATCATTGATGCGGCGGCGCTGGCGGCGATTGATCCCGAGGGCGGCGCGCGCGAGGCGGCGGCGAAATGGGACGCGGCGAACGCGAAGGCGGAATGGTCCGACCTGGGTGCGTTGCGCAAGACGGCGTTCAATCTCGCAGCGGCTTACGAACCCGAACCGGGTTTCTTGTCCTTCGGCGCGTTTGAAATGACGGCCAAGGGCCTGACGGTCGAAGTTGAAAAGGGCAAGGGCGAGAACAAGACGATTGAAACGGTTTGGATTGCCTCCGCTTTTGAAATCCTGGGCGCTTGCCGCGATCCGCATGGGCGCGGCTGG
Source organism: Rhodoblastus sphagnicola (assembly GCF_002937075.1). Taxonomy (GTDB): domain Bacteria; phylum Pseudomonadota; class Alphaproteobacteria; order Rhizobiales; family Beijerinckiaceae; genus Rhodoblastus; species Rhodoblastus sphagnicola. The sequence goes on along the minus strand of NZ_NHSJ01000133.1, from coordinate 22,131 downwards.
GGAAAATGGCTTCGCTGGCGTGACGCCGACAAGCGGACGCACCTTCGCCACATAGAAGACGCCGCGTTGCAAGGCGAGCCGGCGCCCTTGTGCGCCGCTCTTGCCGGCGAGGGCTTGCGGATCAATCGCGGCGCGCAACGTCACCTTGTCGCTTATCTGTCCGGCGCGAACGTCAAAGGGCGCGTGACCATCGTTGCGCGGACGGGCTGGCACGAAATCGGCGGCAAGGCGGTTTTTGTCCTGCCGCAAGAAACCATCGGCCCGCGCGGCGCTGAAACCGTCATTCTCGACGCGGCGGCGCATGGTCCATATGAGGCGCGCGGGACGCTCAAGGACTGGCAACAAGGCGTTGGCGCGCTCGCCAGCGGCCACGCCTTGCCGATTCTCGCCATATCAACGGCGCTCGCCGGCACGCTGCTTTTTCTTGTCGGACAAGAGGGCGGCGGCGTCCATTTCTGCGGAATTTCCAGCAAGGGCAAGACGACCCTTTTGCAGATGGCGGCGAGTGTTTGGGGGCGTGGCGATGCGGGCGGCGGCTATGTCCGGGCGTGGCGCGCAACCGCGAACGGGCTTGAGGGCGCGGCGGCGAGCACCACTGATACCGCCTTGCCGCTGGACGAATTGGGGCAGGTCGAAGCACGGGACGCGGCGGCGGCGCTCTATTCGCTTTCCAACGGCGGCGGCAAGGTCCGGGCGGCGCGGGACGGCGGATTGAGAGAACCGAAATCCTGGCGCGTCATGTTCATTTCGACGGGCGAAATCACTTCCGAGGCGAAACTATCCGAGGATCGCGGGCGCAAGCCGCGCGCTGGCCAAATGGTGCGCTTGCTGGACATTCCAGCGGATCGCGGCTTTGGGGTTTTCGACCATGCTGGGCCGGACGGCGACGCGGCGAAACTGTCCAAGACGTGCAAACATGCTGCGGTTTCAGCGTATGGCGTCGCCGGGCCGGAATTTGTCCGCCGGGTCATAGGCGAGGGCGTGACTGGCGACATTGTGCGGGAATTGCTGGCGGACTTCGCCGCGCAAAATGTTCCGCCCGGTTCCGATGGCCAGATTGACCGGGCGGCGCATCGGCTGGGCTTGATCGCGGCGGCGGGCGAATTGGCGACGGCGCTGGGCGTGACGCCTTGGGCGACGGGCGAGGCGCGCGACGCTGCGGCCTGGGCGCTGGCAAAATGGATCGAAGGGCGCGGCGGATCGGAGCCGGCGGAGGCGCGACAAGCTGTTGAACAAGTCCGCTTGTTCATCGAACAGCATGGCGAAAGCCGGTTTCAGCCGTTGGACGATCCAGACGCAAAGCCAGTCAGTAACCGGCTGGGCTGGCGGAAGGGCGAAGAATGGTGGATTCCGCCTGAGACATGGAAAGCGGAAATCTGCAACGGCTTCGATCCGAAGTTTGTAGCGCGGACGCTGGCTGAAAACGGAATGCTGCGGCGGCAAGGCGGCAATGTCCTGCAATGCACGGTCAATCTTGGCGGCAAAAAGACATCGCGCGCCTATGTGCTGACGGCTCGCATTCTCGACGGGGGTGGCGATGCGGTCTGAATTGCTCGCCAGCCTTCGCGTCGTCATGCGCGGCGATCCTATGCCGAAAACGCCTGTTTCACCTGAAGCACCTGTAACCGGCTCATCTGGTTACAGGTCGAAACCCTTAGAGTTACAGGCGTTACATCGGTTACAGGTCAAAAACAGCAAGTTGGAAAACGATGCAAGTTCGGCGGTAGCTTCGCCTGAAACCGACCTGCCCGAAGCCGTTTGGGATGCAATCGAGGAACGCGCCGCCTTTTGCGCTGGCATTGTTCCGCCCGAATATCTCGACACCTGGGCGCGGCTGAATCAACAGAAGCCGTTGCGGGTTTCGGACGAAGAATGGAGCGGGGCGCTGGACGATGGCGGGCGCTTCTTCGACGCCTGGGGCGCGCTGGCGGCGGAATGGGGCTGGACGGTTGCGGAGCTTTTCGACGTGCCACGCCAAGGCGAGCGCGGCGGGCTGCTGTGGCTCATTGAAGGGGCGAAGGTCGAAGCTTTCGGGCCGGATCATGCCAGCTTGGACGACGGGCGGCTTTTCGACCGGGAAACGATTGGAGGAGAAAAGCCATGAACGAAACGAAACTGAAGCCACCTGCGGAAAACCAATTTCCCTATTCGTATTTTCCGAGGGACCGCGCGGACCTGACGAACATTTGGCAAATCCTCGACGAAGAAGCCGGCGCGTTCAAATACCGTCGCGCGATAAGCCGGCCCGCTCAAAAAGACCTCATGCGCTGGTGTGCTGCGCATGGGGCGCCGGTTTACCCTGTTGCCATGTGCGGGAGCATCTATTTTTACGTTTTGAAACGGGAAGCTGACGAGTGGCTTGAAAATGGCGCGCGGCGTTGGATTGTCGCTGAACTTGAGCGCCGTTCATCCGGACGCGTCGTGGCGTTCCGTCCGAACAGGAACAGGCCGGCGACTGAGGACAAATGAGGGCGTTCGATGGCGCGTGATAGATGGCGAGCGAGATTAGAAGACGGTCTTAAGCTGGACCTTAACAAGCTGATCTGCGACGGCATGGTAAAGCCGGGCTGCGACCTTTGGGCTTCGATCCGTTGGAGCTACACCAATTCGGGCGGCGTGGTCGCGGCTGGCGCAATTCGTTCAAGCTTTCACGGCGAAACGGGGTTGCTCGATTTGGAATTGGGCGGCGTTCGGCAGACATTCGCGCTGGCAAGCCGTCCGCGTCATTTCGGCGGGCGGCAATGGTATTTTGTTTGTCCTTCGACGGCGCGCATGGTTTCCGTCTTGTGGCGTCCTTACGGTGCAACCGCCTTCGCCAGTCGGCAAGCCTGGGGGCGGCGCGTCGCCTACGGCTCACAATTTGAGACGCCTCACGACCGGGCGCTAAGCCGCGCGCAAAGCCTTCGCCGTCGGCTTGGTGGGGAGGTCTCGCTTATCTCGGAAGCGCCGCCTAGACCGAAGGGAATGCACACGCGGACGTATCGGAAAAAGCTTGAGGAAATCTATCGAGACGAACTCATTTGCGATCAATATCTTGCGGGCGCTTTGGCGCGATTTACGCGGTAATTTGGCAACAGTTTTCGATTGCGGGCGCGTCCGTTCGGTATGCGGTTCGCACGAAGTTCGCACCCCCAAAGCGCGCGCGAGGCCGCTGGTTGCCAGCGAGGTTGCCACGCCAGCGCCTTGCATCATTTTCCGCATAAGACGACTGCGCACAGAACTGCGCACCCGCAACGCGCGAGGCGACTTCGCACCGAACTTTGCACCCCTAAGCGCGCGGAATCACTGGCCGCATGTTTCAACTAAGTTTCAACCGTAAGCGGCGCGAAGGTCCAATTGAAACCAACGGCGGGGTTTTTCCGCAATTGGTGAGGCGGGCGCTGGCTTTTGCCGCGCGACAATAAGCCGGCTCGATTCTCGGAACAGTATGCGAGACGCGGGCTTGAGCGGATCGGAGTGCGACGCATTATTGCGCCAATATCGCGCGCGGGATTTTTCGGAAGCGGTTTGGAAGCGATTTCAAGCGGAGTTTCCGCGCGCCTTTGTCCATGCAGCAAAGAAAATTGCGGGTATATTTGCGGGTATTTCGAAAATCGAATTATTTTTTTTCTTTTTAAATCAAGGTATTATTTTACAAATTAGATGCCGGCCAGGGCACCATTTCTGAACAGAAATTTGCGGCCGACAACGTGGATTTTCGCTTCCGAAACGATGATCCGGTCGACCACCGCGCTGAGCCGAGCTTTTCGCCCAAATCCTGCGTCATGACCTTGATCGTTGCAGGATCGATATCGAATGGAGCGACGCTGGTGGCGATAGCGCGATCTCGCGCCAGAACGGCAAAGTCGCGCCGTTCGCTGAGCTTCCTCAGTCGCTCTTGCAGCGTAGGCTCGTCATCTGAGACGAATTGCTTTTCGATCAGGGCGTACAGTTGATCCAAGGCGGCTTGCGTGTTCGAAGCGTCTTGCTGCAGATTTATGATTCGCGCGTGCTCTGACGCCTGGGCCTTCAGTCGCCGGTCGCGGAATGCCGAAAGCATGGCGAAAACGCGTTCAGCGGTCACCAGTTGGCCAATGTGTGATCTTCAGTTTGGCATCCGGCCCACCCCACGCTTTTTCATGCTCTCGTCGTCGATTGCAACCCGCATGACCCTGTGGGCGCAAGAAAAGCTGCTTGCGGCTTAGGCGCGAGACGCGCGCCGCCGTCGAGCGCGATCACGTCTTCCATCGCCGCCATTTCGGCCGGGCGATGGGTCGCGATCAGCAGCGTGCGGCCCTCGGCGCGCCTCAGAACGGCGGCCAATATCCGCTGCGCCGTCGTCGCGTCGAGGCCTTCCGTCGGTTCGTCGAGGAAGAGGATGGGCGCGTCGCTCAGCAGCGCGCGGGCGAGGCCGAGGCGCTTGGCCTGTCCGCCCGAAAGTTTTTCGCCCGCGGCGCCCACGGGCGCCTCCAGGCCGAGCGGCAGCGCGCGAATTGTTTCCTCCAGATCGACCGAGGCGAGAGCCGCCCATAATTCCGCGTCGGACGCGCTTCGCTTGGCGAGGCGCAGGTTTTCGGCGACGGTCGCCGCGAACAGATGCGGGTTTTGTCGCACCACGACAATGCGGGAGTGGAGGAGCCGGCCCGAAAGCTTTTTCAGCGCGACGCCGCCGAGACGAATCTCGCCCTGGCTGGGATCGCGGAAGCGCATGAGCAGATCAGCGAGGCTCGATTTTCCCGCGCCGCTGGCGCCGACGAAGGCGATGCGCGCGCCTTCGCTGATTTCGAGATCGATGTTGGTCAGCGCCGGGCGGGCGGCGCCGGGATAGGTCAACGACACCGCGTGGAAACTGATGTTGAAGCGCGCCGGCGGCGGCAAGGGCCTCGCCGTCTCCTCGACCTCGGGTTTTCGATCGATCAGGCCAAAGACACGGTCGGCGGAAGCCAGTATGCCAAACAGGCCGCCGAAGGCGCCTGCAAGCGGCGCGAAAGCTTCGAGGGCGGCAAGCGCGGCGAGCACGGCCATGGCGAGATCGGGACTCTTCAGCGCGCCCGCGCGCAACAGCGGCGCGCCAAAAGCCAGAACGGCGAGGGCGGCGAGTTCGCCGGTCGCGCCGACGCAGGCCTGGCCGAGCGCGCCGACGCGCGCGACCTTGGCTTCGGCGGCGAGCAGATCGTCCATTTTTCGCTCCAGCGCCGCGATATGTCGCGCGTCCGCGCCGGTGGCCAGCAGCGGCGCAAGGCCCTTGATGTCGTCGGTCAGGCGCGCGCGCAGATCGGCGGAGGTTGTCGCGGCGACTCGGCTCGGCGCCCGGCCGGCGCGCGCGCCCAGCGCCGGCGCCGCCACGCCCGCGAGCAGAAAAATCGCGGCCGCCGCGAGCGCCATCGCGCCGTTCCATCGCGCCAAGGCGGCCACGAGGATCGCGCCGACCAGCCAGGCGACGACGAGCGGCGAGACCAGGCGCAAGAAGACGTGTTCGAGCCGGTCGATGTCGCCGCGCAGCCGCTCGGTGATGTCGCCTGAACGCAGATCGGCCAGCGCGGCGGGCGCCAGCGGCTCCAGGCTTGCGAAAATATGGCCGCGCAATTCGCCCATGAGACGGAAGGTCGCTTCGTGGCTGATGAGGCGATCGACATAGCGTCCGCCGCTGCGCAGGATCGCCAGCGCGCGGATCAGCGCCGCCGGGGTGAAATAGTCGATTGTAACGCCGGCGAGGCCCGCCGCCGCCATGGCCGTGATGAACCAGCCCGCGACGGCGATCAGGCCGATATTGGCCAAAAGGCTCGCCAGCGAAATGAGGACGGAGGCGCCGATCCAAAGCGCGTAGGGGCGATAGAGCGCCAGCAGCCGCAGCAGGTTTGTCATGGGGCCGTTTCCGCGCGGGCGAGGTCGGGCGCGACCATGCGGGCGTAAACTCCGCCCGCCGCCAGCAGGGCCTCGTGGCTTCCGGTCTCGGCGACCCGGCCGCCGTCGAGCACGATGAGACGGTCGGCGCTTTGCGCGGTGGCGAGCCGGTGGGCGATGACGAGCGCCGTGCGTCCGGCGCAAAGCTGCGCCAGACCTTCGCGCAGATCGGCTTCGGTTTCGCAATCGAGATGCGCGGTCGGTTCGTCGAGCAGGACCAGCGGCGCCGGACGGTAGAAGGCGCGCGCCAGCGCCAGCCGCTGCGCCTCGCCGCCGGACAGGCCGACGCCGTTTTCTCCGATGCGCGCGCGAAGCCCGCCGGGCAGGCGCGCAAAAACTTTTTCCGCGCTGGCTTGCGCCAGGGCCCGGGCGACGCGCGCCTCGACGTCTGCTCCGGCGTCGCGGCCCATGGCGACATTTTCGATGACATCGCCGTCGAAGAAATACGGAGTCTGCGGCATGTGGGCGATGTGTCGGCGCCAGTCGCGCGGATCGAACGCGGCGAGTTTTTCGCCATTCACCAGTATCTGTCCCGCGTCGGGTTCGATGAAGCGCAGCAGCAGCGCGAACAGCGTGCTCTTGCCCGCGCCGCTCGGCCCCACCAGCGCGACCGTCTCTCCCGCCGCGACCTCGAAGGAGACGTCGTCGAGCGCGGGCGGCCCGTCGTCATAGGCGAAGCGCACGTGTTCGAAACGCAGCGAGACGGTTTCGCCTGTTGGCGAGACGGCGGGCAGGGCGGGCAAATCCGGCGCCTTCCGGTCCAGCAGCGCGACGATTTTTTCCGCCGCCGCCTGCGCCTCCATCTTGGCGTGGCGCTCCGCGCCCAGCGCGCGCGTCGGCGCATAAAATTCCGGCGCGAGCAGCAGGACGAACAGGCCGGTGTGAAAATCGAGCTGGCCCCACAGCAGGCGGAAGCCGACCAGCACCGCGACCAGCGCGATGGCGAGCGCCGTAAAGAATTCCAGCACCAGCGAGGTCAGGAAGGCGATGCGCAGCACCGCCATCGCGTCCTTGCGATAGGCCTCGGCCATTTGCGCCACCAGCGCGATTTCCCGCCGCGAGGCGTTGAAGATTTTCAGGTCGGGCAGGCCCTGGACCGCGTCGAGCAGATGGCCGCCCAACCGGAGGAGGCGGGTCCATTGCCTGTCGCTCGCCTGCTCGGCGCCGCGCCCGGCGAGCGCGAGAAACAGCAGCGCGACCGGCGCTCCGACGACGAACACCAGCGCGGCCCGCCAGTCGGCGAAGGTCACGCTCAACAGCACGAGGATGGGAAGCGCGGCGCTGGCCGCGCGGGCGGGCAGATAGCGCCGCCAATAGGGGTCGCTGGCGGCCACCGCATCGGTCAAGATCGCGACCAGTTCGCCGGTCGGCCGGCCCGCGAGGCGCACCGGCCCCAATGTCCGCACATGCGCGAGAAGTTGACGGAACAGCGCGGCGCGCGCCCGCGCGGAAGCCGCGAAGCCCGTGCGCTCCGCCGCATAAGAGAGCAAAGCGCGCAAAACGACCAGACCCGCCAGCGCGGTGAGCGTCGGGGCGAGCGCCGCGAGATCGGCGCCGCCGAAGGCGGTTTTCGAAATCGCGTCCGACAGCAGCCAGGCGAACGGGATCGCCGCCGCGCCGCGCGCCACGCCCGCGCCCATGGCGAGCCTTAGCGCCGCGCCGGCCTGCGCTTCATTCGCTTTCAGAAGCGACGCCGCCTCCGTCACGAAGGGGCGCCCGGACACGCGGGAGGCGCGCGAAACGGATCAATCCGACGGCTGAGAGCTTGATCCATTGCGATCCAGGCTGTCCTGAAATTCAAACCACATCACGTTGATCACGCCGATGGCGACCGCAGCCGTCACGCCGAGAATCCAGGCGAAATACCACATGGTCAAACCTTCCGTTCAATAGGCCGAGTGCGACCCGGCTTCGATTCCTTCGGCGGTGACGCGGCCCCACATGTTGGCGTAGCACCAGATCGTGTAGCCCAGCACGATCGGCAGGAAGATGGCCACGGCGACGAACATCACCGTCAGCGTGAGTTGGCTGGAGGCGGCGTCCCAAATGGTCAGGCTGGATCTGGGGTCGATGCTCGACGGCAGGATGAAGGGGAACATCGACAAGCCCGCGGAGGCGATGATCCCGACCATGCCGAGCGCGTTGGCGAGGAAACCCAGGCCGGGGCGCCGCGCGGCCGACAAGGCCGCCGCGGCGATCGGGCCGAGCAGGCCCAGCGCCGGGGCCAGCATGGCGGCGGGGGTGGCGGCGTAAATGTCGAACCACGCATGTGCGGCGCGCGCGACCTGTTTGGCCAGGGGATCGGACAAGGCGCCATGCTCGGGCGCCGAGACGACGCGGTAGCCGTCCACGCCGAACCACAGCCAGACGCCCGCCGCCGCGAACAGCAGCGCCACCGCAGGCGCCAGTCTTGTGACAACGGTCCGCGCCCGTCCCGCCACCGGATCGTCCGCCCGCAAGTGCAGCCACAGCCCACCGTGGACCGTGAGCATGCCGAGGCTGATCGCGCCCGCCAGCAGCGCGAAGGGATTGAGCAGCGGCAGCAGCGCGCCGAGCAGGCTGCCCTGGTAGTGGGCGCGCAGCATGTCGTCGAGATGGAAGGGCACGCCCTGAAGCAGATTGCCGAAAGCGACCCCGAAAATCAGCGCGGGAACCGCGCCGCCGACGAACAGGCCCCAGTCCCAGGCCGAACGCCAGCGGCGATCCTCGATCTTCGAGCGATAGTCGAAACCGACCGGGCGGAAGAACAGGGCGAACAGCACCAGCAGCATCGCCATGTAGAAGCCGGAGAAAGCGGCCGCATAGACGGCGGGCCAGGCGGCGAAGATCGCGCCGCCGGCGGTGATGAACCACACCTGGTTGCCGTCCCAGTGCGGCCCCACCGTGTTGATCGCGATGCGGCGCTCGGTATCCGTGCGCGCCACGAAGGGCAGCAGGGCGCCGACGCCCATGTCCATGCCATCGGTGATGGCGAAGCCCATCAGCAGGACGCCGACGAGAATCCACCAGATGAATTTCAGGCTCGCATAGTCGAGAAGGTCGAACATGGCGGGATCCTCACGCGGCGGGAAGGGGGTGAGGCCGCTTGGCGGTCTCGAAATGATAACGTCCGAGGCCGAGCGAACTCGGGCCGAGCCGCGCATATTTCTGCATGAGAAAAATCTCGATCACGAGCAGCGCCGTGTAGAAGGTGAGGAAGCCGGCGAGCGAAAAGATGAGGTCGCCGGTGGTGAGGCTCGACGTCGCCAGGAAGGTCGGCAGCACTTCGCCGATGGCCCAAGGCTGGCGGCCGAATTCCGCGACGAACCAGCCCGTTTCGCAGGCGAGCCACGGCGCGGGAATGGCCAGCACGGCGAGCCACAGATACCAGCGGTGGCGTTCGAGTTTTTTCGCCGCGTTCAGCCAGAAACCCGTCGCAAGGATGAACATCGTCAGGAAGCCGAGCCCGACCATGATGCGGAAGGACCAGAACAACGGCCACACCGTCGGAATGGTCGCCCTGGCCGCCGCCTTGATGTCGGCGTCGCTCGCCTGCGCGGGATTTTCGGTGAACTGTTTCAGAAGCAGGCCGTAGCCGATATCCTTGGCGTGGGCGTCGAACAGGGTTCTGGTTTCGGGCGACCGGTCGCCCCCGCGAATTTTCATCAGGCCGTCATAGGCGATCATGCCGGAGCGGATGCGGTTCTCATGCTCCACGATCAACTCGCGCAGCCCCACGACCGGCGTATCGAGCGAGCGCGTGGCGATCAGGCCCATCAGCCAGGGGATCTGGATTTTCGCTTCCGTCTCCTGCTTTTCCTGCGAGGGCAGGCCGAACAGGGTGAAGGCGGCGGGCGCCGGTTCGGTGCGCCATTCCGCCTCAATCGCGGCGAGCTTGACCTTCTGCACGTCGCCGAGCGTATAGCCGCTCTCGTCGCCGAGCACGATCACCGACAGGCAGGAGGCGAGGCCGAAGCCGACCGCCACCGCGAAGGAGCGGCGCATGAACGGCAGGTCGCGGCCTTTCAGAATGTGGAAGGCGGAAATGCCGAGCACGAACATCGAGCCGGTGACATAGCCCGCCGCCACCGTATGCACGAATTTGACCTGGGCGACCGGGTTGAAGAAGACTTGCGAAAAACTCTGCATCTCCATGCGCATGGTCTGCGGCGAGAACAATGCGCCCACGGGATTCTGCATCCAGCCGTTGGCGACGAGAATCCACAAAGCCGAAAGGTTGGAGCCGAGCGCGGTCAGGAAGGTGACCGCGAGATGCTTGCGCTTCGACAACTTATCCCAGCCGAGGAAGAACAGGCCGATGAAGGTCGACTCCAGGAAGAAGGCCATCAAGCCCTCGATCGCCAGCGGCGCGCCGAACACGTCGCCGACATAATGGGCGTAATAGGACCAGTTGGTGCCGAACTCGAATTCCATGGTGAGGCCGGTGGTCACGCCGAGGGCGAAATTGATGCCGAACAGCTTGCCCCAGAACCGCGTCATGTCCTTGTAGATCTCCTTGCCGGTCATGACGTAAACCGTCTCCATGATGACAAGGAGCCAGGAGAGGCCAAGGGTCAGCGGAACGAACAGGAAGTGGTAGAGCGCGGTGGCGGCGAATTGCCAGCGTGAGAGTTCGACGAAGGTTGGATCGATCATGGCCGAAGCGCCTTTTCGAAGCGGGATCGCGCCAAGCTAAGCGGCTCCGCGCGGCTATCAAACATAGATTATTTTTATAAGACAAAAAAGACATTCGCAATATGAGATATATGTCCGCCCTCGCATCGAAGCGCGCGGGCCGTTCGGCGCCGCGTGACCCGCTTTCGCGCCATGAGATAAATGCTCGCATGACGCCGCCCAGCTTCAACCGCCGGCAGAGTGTCTCAATGCTTTATTTGGTCTATAACTTTCAAGCTGGCGTCAAGGTGATGACTTTTGCGGTCCGGCCAGCTTAGCCGGTTTTCCCGGAAGACACAAAGAGCGTCCCGGGAGATTTGGGAGGATTCGCCATGGCGGCAAGCGTCGGGCATTTGCTTTCGCGCGCATTGCTGCTGCTTGCGCGCGGCGGCCGCGGATGGATTTGCGACGCCCGAACTCCCGGTGAGCGGGGCGAAAGAGGCGGAGAAGGGTCTGACCGCGTCGAATTGTCGGCGCCGCCGAATCATCTGCGGCATGGACTTTGGCGCGGATTTCGTTCACCAGATGACAAACGTGAAGTATGATCGTCAATCTATCTTCGAAGGCGTCTCATGCGATTGAACGCCGCAACCAATGGCGCCCTGCGCATCCTGATGGCCTGTCGCAACGACAGGCCGCTCACCATGCCGGAAATGACGCGCCAACTCGGTCTGACGCAAGCGCTGGTGATCAAGACCTGCAACGAACTCATGCAGGCGGGCGTTCTCGTGGGACAGCGCGGGCGCGGCGGCGGCTATCGGCTGGCCCGGCCGGCGTCCGGCATCGGCGCCCTTGAAATCATCGACCTGTTCGAGGCGAAGGAAAACCTGTTTCCCTGTCGCGTGGGCGAGAGCGGCGAATGCCGTATCCTCTCGCTTTGCAAGCTGCGCCGCGCTTGCGAAAAGGCGCATGCCGCCTTTCGTGGCGAGTTGGAGCTGCTGACCGTAGCCGATCTGGCGCTGGACCTGGGGGCGGGGGACGCCTGAGGGTCAGGCTGTAAGTTTGTTTTCCCGGCACGATGGCGGGGACAACTCCAGAAGTTTCAAGAGATCGTCGCCGTTGCTGGCGATCTCGTCGAGCGTGATGTCGTCGAGCGTGTCCAGAAAGGCGGCGGTCGCCCGTTGCAGCGCCGGACGCAGGCGGCAGCGGGCGATCAGCGGGCAGGTGTTGGTTTCTTCCCGGAAGCATTCGGCGATATCGAAGCCTTCCTCCGTCCTGCGGATGATTTCGCCGATGGAGATCGCGGGCGCCGGGCGCGCCAGCCGAAAACCTCCGCCATTGCCGCGAACGGTTTCGATATAGCCCCACGATCCCAGCTGATGCACGCATTTGACGAGATGCGTCCGGGAGATGGCGAAAGCGGCCGCGACATCGCCGATGGTCGTCAGGTCCGGAAAACGGGCGGCGGCGATCATCAGAACGCGGATCGAGTAGTTGGAATAGCTGGTCAGTTTCACGTCGGCCGCGCGAGTTCGTTTGCGCGATCTTACCGCGACTTGCTCCGCATGGCCACCGGCGCGAACCCGGCGAAGGCGTCATCCATCTGGCGGCGATATCTTACGTAATTTGTCATGGGAACGGCGTCGTCAGGGGCGTGTTGATCTTTATAGACATTTTATCAACGCGCAGGATCGAGCGCGCGCATTCAAAAGATATATCTTGTAAAGCCGCGACGGGAGATCTATTTAAAGTTATATAAAATATATAGGTTTGGCGTTGGAAAAGCAAAACTGCGCGTCAGGCGGTCCTGGCTGCGGCGGCAAGTGACGCGGATCGACCTGCCGAAGGCGCAGACGATTCACGTCGAACCGGACGACAAGGCCGAAATGCGGCGCGCTACCGCGCGCGCAGCCGGCCCCCTGAAGGCTCCGTCAAAGCCGAAGCTCGGCGCGCAGGCCGCCGAGTTCGCTGGTCCCGATCGTGAACTGGCCGTTGTGAAGCTGGGCGAGATCCGCGACGATTCCCAGGCCTATGCCCGTGCCGGGCGCGTCCGCGTCGAGCCGCGCGCCCCTGGTCATGACATCGTCCACCCGGTCGGGCGGAACGCCGGGGCCGTCGTCGTCCACGGCGAGGACGACAAAACCGTCCTCGCGCCGCGCCGACGCCTTCACCCGGCCGCGCGCCCATTTCCTTGCATTGTCGAGCAGGTTGCCGGCGAGTTCCTCCAGGTCGCGCTGGTCGATGGACAATTCCAGGCTCTCCGGCGTCGTCTCGACCTCCCAGCTCAGTTCGTCGCCGCGCGGCAGCCGCCGCATCACGCCAACCAGTCGCGCCAGCAGCGGCTTGACCGGCGTGCGGATGGCGACCGGCCGCCTTGGCCCCACCGCGCGCGCGGCGGCCAGCGTGCGGGTGACATGGGCGTTCATCAGGCCGATTTCGCGATCCAGGCTGTCCGCCGCGTCGGCATCGCCGCGCGCGCGCAGGGCGCGGGCCTCGGTGGAGAGCACGGCCAGCGGCGTCTTGAGGCCATGCGCCAGTTTGGCGGCGTTGGCGCGCGCGCGTTCGATGGCCTGCGCCTGCGCCTCCATCAGCGCGTTGAGATCGTCGACCAGACCTTCGAGTTCGCGCGGAAAGCGCCCGCTCAACTTCGCGCTCTGTCCGGCGCGGAAAATTTCGAGCTGGCGCCGCAAGGCGCCGAGCGGCGACAACCCCATGCGCACCTGCGCCCACGACGCCAGAACCAGCAGACCGGCGAGAATCGCCAGCGAAGGCGCCACCACCTTGACGAAATCGCGCCGCGCCTCGTTGACGGCGCATTGCTCGCACGCGACGGCGACGACAAAGCGGCGTTCGCCTGCGGGCGCCGGAAGGACGACGCCGCGCTCGACCACAATCAGCCATTTGTCCTTCGGGCCGCGCAATTCGCGGACCTGACGCGCGCCCGCGCCGATCTCGTCGCCCGTTGAAGGGATCGACTCGTCCCACAGCGATCGCGACCGCAGGATCGCCGCCCCTTTCTCCGACACTTGCCAATAGAGACCCGACAGCGGACGCCGGAACAGAGGATCGGACAACTCGCCCGAGAGCGACGCCCGGCCGTCGGCCTCCGGCTTCAGCAGCGCCGCGATTTGCAGAAGGTGGTCGTCGAGTTCCTTGATCAAACGTCCGCGCACATGGCTGTCGAAGGCGGACACGATAATGAAGCCGGTGATCGCCAGGGCGACGAGGATGCCGAACGTGGCCGCGGCCAACAGACGCAATCGCAGCGAGTTCATGGCTTGCGCTCGTCCAGTTCCCCTACGTGATAGCCGTAGCCGCGCCGGGTTTTTATGAAATCGTCGCCGAGCTTGCGCCGGATGCGCGCCACCAGCACTTCAATGGCGTTGGCGTTGCGCTCGAAATCCTGGGCGTAAATATGCTCCGTCAATTCAATCTGCGGCGTGGCGCGGCCGACATGGTGCATGAGGTAATGGACCAGCCGATATTCCATCGGCGACAGGTCCACGGGGACGCCGCCCAGCAGCACGCGCGAAATGCGGGTGTCGAGCGCCACGTCGCCCAGTGTCAGCGTGGCGCTGCCGTGTCCGGTCGCGCGTCGCAGCAGGGCGCGGACGCGCGCCATGAATTCCTCGATGCGAAACGGTTTCACCAGATAATCGTCGGCGCCGGCGTCGATGCATTCGACCTTTTCCGACCAGCCGTCGCGCGCGGTCAGGACAAGCACGGGCAGGACGCGGCCGTTGGCGCGCCAGCGTTTCAGCACCTGCGTCCCGTCGAGCTTCGGCAGGCCGAGATCGAGCACGGCAAGGTCGAAATCCTCGGTGTCGCCGAGGAACCACGCCGCCTCGCCGTCGCGGGCCAATTCCGCCACATGGCCGGCGGCCCCAAGGGCGCGGCGGAGTTCCTCGCCAACCTTGCTTTCGTCTTCGACCACCAGAATGCGCATGGCTTTCGTCACGGGTCATGGACGGCTGCGCCGTCCTTCGCATCCGCGCGATAGTCACGATAGCGCCCGTCGCGGCCGAGCGCCTTGATCCTGTATAAGAACCGGCGTCCGTCCGTTTCGAGGGCCACCGCGATGATCTCGCCCTCGATGGCGGGTCGAATGCGGCTCAGCACGTCATGAAGCGCCAGTATATCGCCGTTGCGAACGAGGTCGCGCGCTGTTTCGGGCGACACGGACTCAGCCCGGCCCGGCGTCGCGACGCAGAGCGCGACGGCGACAGCGGCGACAAGATTCCAATGCGATCCGGTCATGGTCAGCTCCCGGGCGGGGGACGAAGCATGATCCGCCCTCGAAGCTTGCAAAAGGCTGTCGACGCGCGTCAGGCGATTGTCATGCGCGCTGTGTCAAGGTTCCCGGACTGTCGGAGACAGTCTTTTTCGACAAGGAGCGCGTCATGAAAATCAGCATAATGGCCGTGATCGCCGCCGCAATGCTCGCCTCGCCAACGCTGGCCCAGGCCCAGGCCCAGGCCCAGCGCGGCCCGGTCGCCGCCGCCTGCGCCAGCGACATCGAGCAATATTGCAAGGGTCTGCCTCATGTGAACCGGGCGGTTCGCATTTGCCTTGAGAAAAACAAGGACAATGTCGCCGCCGCCTGCCGTCAGGCGCTGGAGTCCACGGGGGGCGGTCGCGGCTGCGGTCCGGGCGGGGGATGTGGACGCGGGAGACAAGCCCAATAGTCGGGTTTTCGTCAAAAGCGCATGGCGTGGCGGCGGTTTGTCGCCGGGACGCCATGCGCGCGCGCGGACCAAGCCCCGCGCAAAGCGCCGATCAATCTTGATATGCGTCAAGGCGCATATGCGCATTTCAGCGTAAGTAGTGGCCATGCAGGATATCGTCGCCATTCTCGCGGCCATGGCCGAACCGACGCGCCTCGCCGCCATGCGCCTTCTTTGGGATGGCGACGAGCATTGCGTCTGCGAATTGATGCGCAGGATCGACGCCAGCCAGTCGCGCATGTCGCGCCATATGGGCGCGCTGAAATCCGCCGGGCTGGTCGTTGACCGGCGCGACGCGCAATGGGTGCGTTACCGCGTCAATCCGGCCCTGCCGCCCGCGACGCGGGCGATTGTCGAGGCGGTCATGGCGGCGCTGCCGCTGGCGAACAGGGAGGCCGCATGAACGTCGCCGTTTCCGTGCGGGCCTATGCCGCGAAATCGCCCGCCGTCTGGATCGCCGCGACCGCGGGCGCCCTCGCGCTCTGGTTCGCGCTCTATTGGCGGCTCGAAGAGTTTTCCGGCTGGGCGGTCGCAAGACTGCCGCTGCCGCCGGACGGCCATCTGGCGGAGGCGGCGCGCTTCTTTGTCTTCGACGCGCCAAAAGTTCTGATGCTGCTGACGCTGGTCGTGTTCGGCATGGGCATCGTGCGCAGCTTCTTTTCGCCGGAGCGCACGCGCGCGCTGCTGGCGGGACGGCGCGAGGGCGTCGGCAATGTCGCGGCGGCGACGCTCGGCGTGTTCACGCCGTTTTGCTCCTGCTCCGCCGTGCCGCTGTTCGTCGGCTTCGTCTCGGCGGGCGTGCCGCTCGGCGTCACCTTCTCCTTCCTGATCGCGGCGCCCATGGTCAACGAGGTCGCGCTCGGCCTGCTGTTCGCGCTGGTCGGCTGGGAGGTGGCGCTGGTCTATCTGGTGTTCGGCATGATCGTCGCCATCGTCTCCGGCTGGATCATCGGCCGGCTGCATCTTGAAGGCTGGCTGGAGGAATGGGTGCGCAATGTGCGCGCCGGCGAGTCCGTCGTCATCCCGGATCACGCGACGGTCATCGACCGGATCGAGGCCGGGCTGGAGGCGGTGCGCGACATTGTCGGCCGCGTCTGGATCTGGATCCTCGTCGGCATTGGCGTGGGCGCCTTCATTCACGGCTACGTCCCGACCGATCTGCTCGCCTCGATCATGGGCCGGGAGGCGTGGTGGTCGGTCCCGGCGGTGGTCGTGATCGGCATTCCCATCTATTCCAACGCCGCCGGCATCATTCCCGTCGTCGAGGCGCTGCTGAGCAAGGGGGCGGCGCTGGGAACCACGCTCGCCTTCATGATGAGCGTGATCGCGCTGTCCTTCCCCGAAATGGTCATCCTGCGCAAGGTGATGACCGCGCGCCTCATCGCTGTGTTCGTCGGCGTCGTCGCCGCCGGCATACTGGCGGTCGGCTATCTGTTCAACTTCCTGTTTTCCTGAGAGGGAACCAATATGAAAACCATCAAGGTGCTCGGCCCCGGCTGCAAACGCTGCCAGACGACGGCGGATATTTTGCGCGCGGAAGCTGAAAGGCTTGGCCTCGCGGTCGAAATCGAAAAAGTGACGGATTACGCTGAAATCGCCGCCTTCGGCGTGGTCTCCACTCCCGGAATCGTCATCGACGGCAAGGTCGTCCATGCCGGCGGCCTGCCCAAGGTCGAAGACATCGACGGCTGGCTCGCCGCCTGACGACGATTTCTCCTCATTTGAACTTGTAATAGTCCGGGTTGAGCGCGCCGACCACGGCGTCGATCTCGTCGGGCGCGATGGGCGCGTCCGGCGCCTTCGCCCTCAGCGGATGTAGGCTTGGCTTTCGCTGATCTTGTAGCTCCAGGGCAGGTCGGCGTTCTTCCAGCCATTGAGCTCGCGGCGACCGGCCGGGCTGACGTCGCCCTCGAACCCGTCCACCACCGAATAGACCTTGGCGTAGCCGGCTTGCTGAAGCACATTCACGGCGCGCGCGGAGCGATCGCCGGAGCGGCACATCAGGATGATCGGATCGCCTTTGCCAAGGTTCGCGCGGGCGGCGAGCGCCGCGACGGCGCCGACGAAATCCGGATTGAGCGACATGGCGTAGCGGTTGCTCCTTTGGTCCCAGCGCGCGGGATTGTCGATCTCCATGAAGGGAATGTTCTGATCGATGACGGTCGGCGCGCCGACGAACTGGATTTCGCCTTTGGTGCGAATGTCGATGAACAGCACTCCGGCGCCGCCCTCGGACTTCATCTTGAACGCCTCGGGCGCCGAGAGATAAAGTCCGAGATTGGTCTGCTTGCCCTCAGGCAGCCTGGTGACGTCGACAGGCTGATAATTCCCGGCAAGAGCCGGCGTCAGGAACAAGGCCAGAGCCAGGCCGAAAATGGCTTGCTTCAAGTTTTCCTCCCGCACAGGGCTGCGTCGTTTCGATTGCGCGGCTGTTCCGCCTCCGGCCGCCGCGTTTCCGCTCTTGCGCCAGGAGGCGGTGATGGCGGAGTGGATATGAACATCCAAATATGCGTATGCCGCAATGTTAAGGGGGCCTTGTTTCGCTTTGTTCGCTGTCGCGCGCGGCCGGCTCGGTTTAGCGCGCGGGCGCGGGTTGCGCTTCGACCGTGAACGTCACCGGGACCTCGCCGGCGTTTTCGAAAATCAATACGCCGGCGATCCGGTCGCCGGCGACCAGCGGCTTTTTCAGATTGCGCATCAGAATGTGATAGCCGCCCGGCGCGAACACGAAGCTGCGCTCCGGCGGAATGTCGATGTTGTAGAGGCGACGCAAATTCGGCACGTCCTGCAGGACGCGAATGCCGGCGATTTCCGTGCTCAGCGCCGCATCCGTCCGCACGCCGACGAGATGCTCCATCGCGCCGGAATGATTGGTGACGACGACATAGGCGCGTCCGACCACGGCCTTGGGCGGCGTGACCTGCGCCCACGGGTGCTCCAGCAGGATTTCGGCCTGCGCGACGCCCGGCGCCAGCAGCAGCGCGACAAGCGCCGCGCGTAAAAACCGCGCGCTCATTGCGCGCCCGCGAGTGTTTCCGGCGCGGTCTCGGCGAAAGCGGGATAAGCCGGAGTCCGCAAAGCTGACGACGTGAACTCAACACGCGACATAGGCGTCTCCATGATCGTTTGCGGCTCAAAGGATGCAAATGCCGCAAACTTCACGATGCGGTAGTCATAGCGCGGCCATGGGCTGAAAGCAAGATTTCATGTATAAGTTTGAACGTGGGAATATGTCGCGGTCGCCTCGCCTGCGATCGATGAAAGCCACGGATTTGCGCGCGCGGCGGGTGTGCGATGACGGTTGGCCACATCGGGAGGTCCGCCGTGATCGCGCGTGAGACTGGCGCGCAGGCGCCGTGCCTGTTTCGTCTGGGACCGCGCGACGCCGACCGCCGCTTTCGCTTTTTCAACGCCATGCCGGAGTTCATGATCGCCATGCATGCCGGCGCGGCCGCAAGCGATGGCCGCATCGCATTCGGAAGGGAAGAGCAGGGCGAAATTCGCGCCGCCAAAGCCGATCACGCCTGTTGAAGCCACAGCCATCTTCGCGCGTGCCGCGCCGAAATACAAAAAGCCGCGAAGGGCCGCCGCGCAACGATGCGGGGGGCGCGTCAAAAGTCGAGGATCGTCAGCGACGTGAGGCCATGCAGGCGTCGGCGACGAGCGGCTTTCATTTGAAAACGCACCCGCTGGCAACCCCAAAACGCTTGAAAACCAGGGCGGCGGGGCAGAAGCCGGTGAATGCCGCCTGGAGCAGGTTGAGGCCGATGAAAGCCGTGAAGAGCCAGAACCAGGGCGACACGAAATGAGTCAGGGTCAATGAAACGAGGATCATCAGCCCCGCGAAGGCGAGCGCCGCGCGATCGAGATTCATGCAATCATCTCCTTGGAGAAATCTTGAGAGGTTGATCATGCCGCAGGTTTGAAGGCGACGAGATCGATCAGCGCGGACATGCCGCCATGGCGACGCCCTCGTGAATCTCGGCGTCATGGCATTTGATGGCGCATGTGAAGTCGGCGAATGCGGCTTCCAGCAATTGCCGCGTGTAAAGATTTTCCACTTGCGACGGGCCGCCCGTGCGATAGGCGACCTGCTCCGGGCGATAGCCCTGCAGAAGCAACAGGCCGCCGGGTTTCAGATGCGCATGAATGCGCGACAGCAGGCCAGGCAGGTCGTCGACCAGATGCAGGATCTGGAAGGCGCAGATCGCGTCGAAAGGACCGCCGTCGAAGGCGTTTTCGGCATCGGCGAGGACGAAGCGCAGGTTTTTTGGCGCGGGTTTCGCCTCGGCTATGCGCAGCATTTCCGCCGAGAAGTCGGTCGCCATCCATGAACCCGCATAAGGCGCGAGGCGGATCGCGGTCGAGCCCGCGCCGCAGCCGATCTCCAGCACCCGATCGGTTGGTTTGAGCTGGCGGGCGGTGGCGGCGAGCATGGCGCGTAGGCCGCGACATCCTTGATTGGCCGCGCCGCGTAGCGTTTGGCGATTTTGTCCCAGAACGTGATGGCCGCGGCCATGCGGGTCTCTCCAATCAAAGATGTGGCGCGATCTGGGCCCGCAGGTCGACGCGCGCCCCCAGCCGCGTGGCCAGCAGGTAGATGCCGCCGAATTTGCGCTGCAGGAACAGGGCGTTTATCGGAGGGATGCGGAAATGCTCGCGATAACCGGCCATGGCCACGCCGGCGTCGCGCATGCGCAGCGCGAGGTCCGTCGCGCCAAAGTCGAACGGCGCAGCCTGCCGCAAAGGTTGGATCGACATTTCGAACATTTCGAGCATGGCCTGCTCCAGCGGCGCGGGCGTGTCCTCGTCCCAGAAACCGAGCTCCAGCGCGGCGGCGCGCAGGCCGGCGCGGTCGCCATCGAGCCCCGCGCGCAACAGGCGGCGATAGAGGTCCACGAATTCAGCCGGGAAGGCGCGCGTGGCGCCGAAGTCGAGCAGGACGATCCGGCCGGACGCCGGCGCGTAGAGATAATTGGCGAAATTCGGATCGGTCTGCATCAGGCGGAACTCGAACAATTCCCGGAACAACAGGCCGATCAGCAACGTCATCGCCCGGTCGCGCTCGGCCTGCGGCGCGGCGACGAGGTCGTCGATCGGGACGCCCTGGACATAGCTCATCGCCAGCACGTTTTTTCGCGTGAGATCGGCGTAAAGCTCGGGTGTACAAAACTCGGGCCGGTCGGCGAGCAGCGCGCCGAACTCGGCGAGGCGTCGGCCCTCGCATTCGTAATCGGCCTCTTCATGCAACTGGCGCTTGGCTTCGGCCAGCATCGGCGCGATGTCGATCGCTTTGGGAACCAGCCCCGCGAGGCGGATCAACGTGGCGACATTGTCCACGTCGGAATCGATGCTGGCGCGCACGCCGGGATATTGCACCTTGATCGCGAGCTCGTGGCCATCGTGGGTTCGCGCCCGGTGGACCTGGCCGATCGAGGCCGCCGCGATGGGGTGGGTGTCGAACTCGGCGAATTTTTCTTGCCGCCACTCGACGCCCCAGGCGCGGTCGAGCACCCTCTTCAACTGCACCCACGGCATGTGATGCGCTTCGGAGCGCAGGCGGGCAAGGATCGCCGCCATTTCCGGCGGCAGCATGTCGCCCGCGTCCATCGAGATCAACTGGCCGACCTTCATCGCCGCCCCGCGCATCCGCGCCAGTTCGTCGGCCAATTTCATTGCATTGGCGGGCGTGAGCAGCAGGTCTTCCATGCTCGGGCGCTCGCCGCGCGCGAAACGGCGCGCCGCGTCGGCGGCGACACCGCCCGCGATGGAGGAAACGAGCCCGCCAAGCCTGGACAGCCGCGACAGGCGCGAACTGGGGACAGCCAGGGCTTTCCGCTCGAAACGGCGATGCGACATTGAGGGCTCCTGAGATGGGGACGCTGGAAAGATGCAGAGGACGGGACGCGATCGAAAGCAACCGTGAAACCGCCGGTCGCCGCCCATCACGGGAACGCGCGTGGATCGTAGCGCGAAGGCTTGCTTCAGCCATTGGAAGATTAACAGCTTCGGGGCGCCGATGTTCAACGCCCCGTTGCGAAAAACCAGAATACGTCCGCCGAGCTTGAGCATGATCCTAAAAAGAGGACGCCGATTTTTGGAAAATATCATGCGAAAACAAAGAGTCCAGAGCGATGCGTTTACGTGGAAACGCATCGCGCTGTAAAGGGCGCTTTGGCGTTTCGATCGCCGAAAGGCGCCAGTCCGCCACGCCACGATCAGACCAAGAAGGTCCGCGTCGAGCCGGTTCTGGTCGGTGAGTCTTGCGTCCGGCAATGGCTGTGGCGGCCAAGGTCTTCGGCGCGGAACGGCTCGAAGGCGTCTTGCGTTTCGGCGTGGGAACGCCTGCTTTTCGTTGCACCGGGGGGCATTGGGCTTCTGCGTGGCGCGGAATTCATGTTGATCCGATTTGCCCAGGATTCCAACGCGGAATGCACAATATTGCAGCAGTCTCTGTCTTGCGGTCGCGATGCAGCGCCTGTTAGTTCTTGCCCGATAGGATTTCGAGCGGAATACCATTGAGAAATCCTTGACGTCGCCTTGAGGCGACCGACCGCGGCCTAAGCCGTTTCCCCAAACCACGGAAGCTCCCCACGTCCAAGCCGGCGTGGGCGCGCGTTCGGCTATGGAGGCGCGATGGCAAAGCCCTTTTTCTGCTCCCCGAAAACCCGCCGCTAGCGCGCCCCGCGCCTCGGCCTGTTGTCGACGCGACGGCGCCCAGCCGCACGCGCAAAGTCATTATTGCCTGATGGAATGCCGCATGAACCCGTCTTTTGCCCCGCTCGCCGCCCTCATGCCGAGGCGGCGCTCCGCGCGCTGCCTGCTGCTGCTCGCCACCGCGCTGCTGACTTGCCAGAACGCGCCGCGCGCGCGCGCCGAGGATGCGGCGCGCGAAACTCTGCCGCCCATCGACGTGACCGCCCCCCCGCCC
>NZ_NHSJ01000132.1 GCF_002937075.1 Rhodoblastus sphagnicola | reverse complement strand
CGCGATAATGGCTTCGGCGGTCTCGGCGAAGCGACTGCCTGGCCCCCCGGGACCCACCGACTGCCAGCTGACGCGGGCGCCCTCCACCAGCAGGGTCAAGCAATCCGCGAGCAGTTCGGCGTCGCGGAAGCCGGCGGCCTGGCAAATCCGGGCCAAACGATCGCGATGCTCGGTCTTGACTCGCGCGATCACCTTGCGCGCGGGGTGATCAGCTTCGGTGATCTCCACGGCGGCGTTGGCGATGTCGCAACCACGGGGATCGCCAATGGCGCAGGACACCGCGCAGCCGATCCATTCCCGCAGCAGTTTCATGGGATCGTCGGCGAATTCCGCCTCCCATTCATCCCATTCCCGCGCATATTCCCGCCCGGTTTCCGTTAGGCAGGCGGCGATCAACTCGTCCTTTGAGCCGAAATGGCGATAAAGCGTCATCTTGTTGGTGCCCGCCGCTTCGGCGATGGCGTCGACGCCGACGCCGCGCAATCCATGCTTGTGAAACAGCTCTCGCGCCGTATCGATGATGCGCTCCCGAGGTGGCGTTCGGGTTAGCCCGCCTTCCCTGGACATTTTCACATTCCTTCAAAAATCCGAACCGGCCACTTGACAGGGTGTGACCAGTCTGTAACTTTAAGTGAGACTTACCGGTAACACCACAGCATAAGCCGGTCAAGAAATCACTCATCCGCTCTGCCTACGCTGATCCAAAGCGTTGCGGACTTCAAGCCGGAAGGATCCGACATGGACGCGCAAATGCTGGAGCGACGCATCGACGCCTTGCTCGACGATCCCTTGGTTTCCCTGATGATCCGGGCTGATGGCGTCGATCGCGCCGGATTGGCGCGCCAGTTGCGCGGTCTGCGCCGTTCCGTCGATGGCGGCCCTGTCCGCGGCAAAGCGCCACATGGCCTGTGGCGGCGGATCGCACCCGTCCGGTGCGGAGCCTGCGCGCAATGATCGGCTTTTTCACCACGCGACCGATCTTCGCCTCAGCGGTCGCCATCATCATGGTGATGGCCGGCGCGATTTGCTATCTCCTGCTGCCGGTCTCGCAATTCCCCGACATCACCCCGCCCCAGGTCGTCGTGTCGGCGAATTATCCGGGCGCCAGCGCGCAAGTCGTGGCGGATACGGTGACGACGCCGCTGGAACAGCAGATCAATGGCGTGGCCGGCATGGCCTATATGTCGTCGACCAGCTCCAACGACGGCTCATCGAACA
Source organism: Rhodoblastus sphagnicola (assembly GCF_002937075.1). Lineage (GTDB taxonomy): Bacteria > Pseudomonadota > Alphaproteobacteria > Rhizobiales > Beijerinckiaceae > Rhodoblastus > Rhodoblastus sphagnicola. Next base: position 10,614 of record NZ_NHSJ01000132.1, on the reverse strand, counting down.
TCACCATCACGTTTCAGGTCGGCTATCCGCTCGCCATCGCCGCCGTGGACGTGCAGAACCGCGTCTCCCAGGCGGCGTCGGCCTTGCCGGCGATCGTCAATCAGGGCGGCGTGACCATCAAGAAGCAGAACCCGAATTTCGTCCTGATCGTCAATCTGACCTCGCCGGATCATTCGGTCGATTCGATCGCCTTGAGCAATTACGCCACCTTGCAGATCGTCGATCCCCTGAAGCGGCTGAGCGGCGTCGGCGATGTGCAGATTTTCGGCGAGCGCCGCTATTCCATGCGCGTCTGGCTCGATCCCGACCGGCTCGCCAATCTCGGCGTCACCGCCGTCGATGTGCAAAACGCCCTGGCCGAGCAGAATGTCCAGGTCGCCGCCGGCAAGATCGGCCAGTCGCCGGCGCCCGCCGGCACGGCGTTCGAGATGCAGGTCAATGCGCTGGGCCGCCTCAGCACCCCCGAGCAATTCGGCGACATCGTTTTACGCGCGGAGCCTGTGGGCGGCGCGGTGGTGCGGTTGCGCGACGTGGCGCGCATCGAACTCGGCGCCCTGCAATATTCCTCCACCGCCTTTTTCGGCGAAGAGCCGACCGTGGTGCTGGGCGTGTTCCAGATGCCCGGCTCCAATGCCCTCGACCTGCAAAAAAGCGTGCAGGATGAGATGGAACAATTGTCGCAGCGTTTTCCCAAGGGCATCGCCTACGCCATGCATTACGACACCACGCGCTTTGTCGCGGCGGCGATGCATGACGTGCTGATCACCCTGGCGGAGGCGCTCGTCCTCGTGGTCGCGGTGGTCTTTGTCTTCCTGCAAAACTGGCGCGCGACGCTGATCCCCACCATCGCCATTCCCGTCTCCCTGATCGCGACGCTGGTGGTGATGGAGGCGCTGGGCTTTTCGCTCAACATGCTGAGCCTGTTGGGCATGGTGCTCGCCATCGGGCTGGTGGTCGATGACGCCATCGTCGTCGTCGAAAATGTCGAGCGCCAGCTTGAAGCGGGTCTGCCGCCGCTTGAGGCGGTGCGCAAGGCCATGGCCGAAGTCACCGGGCCGATCATCGCCACCACGGCGGTGCTGATGGCGGTGTTCATTCCCGTGGCTTTCATCCCCGGCGTGGCCGGACGGCTCTATAACCAGTTCGCGCTGACCGTGGCGATTTCGGTCGGCATATCCGCCTTCAATTCGCTGACGCTCAGCCCGGCGCTGGCGGCGGTGTTCCTGAAACATCGGCCCAGCGGCGAATTCATCCTGTTTCGCTGGTTCAACGCCGGCTTCGAGCGGATGCAGCACGCCTATTCCCGGCTGGTGCGCCAACTGATCCGGCTGCGTTGGGCCGTGCTGGCGCTGTTTGCCGTCGCCGTGGCCGCGACGGTTCTGATCTGGAAGACAATTCCCTCGACCTTCCTGCCGGTGGAGGACCAGGGCTATTTCTTCGTCGTCATCCAATTGCCCGATGGCGCCTCGCTGGAGCGCACCGACGCCGTGGCGAAGAAAGTGCGCGACGTGCTGCAAGCCACGCCCGGCGTCGATATTGTCGGCTCGATCAGCGGCCTGAATTTCCTCACCAATGCGGCGCAGAGCAATTCCGCGGTGGAATTCGCCATTTTGAAACCCTGGGACGAGCGTCCGCCGGAACAGAGCGCCTCGCGCATCGTCGCGGAAGTCAGGCCGAAACTGCTCGGGATTCCCGACGCCATCGCGCTCAGTTTCGATCCGCCGTCGATCCCCGGCCTCGGCGCCACCGGCGGCTTCGAATTCCAGGTCGAGGATTTGTCCGGGCGCGGCGCCCAGGCTTTGAACGATGTGACGCAAGCGTTGATCGCGGAAGCGCGCAAGCAGCCCGAGCTCAATCCGCAACAATTGTTCTCCGCCTTCAGCACCTCGACGCCGCAATATCAATATGATCTCGACCGCACCAAGGCGAAGCTTCTGGGCTTGAGCCTGCCGGATGTGTTCAACACTTTGCAGATCTATCTCGGCTCGCTCTATGTCAACGACATGAACCTGTTTGGCCGCACTTTCCGCGTCACCTTGCAGGCCAACCAGGATGCGCGCGCCAATCCCGCCGACATTTCCCGCTTCTATGTGCGCAACGCCACGGGCGGCATGGTGCCGCTGTCGACGCTGGGCGCGCTGCGCTCCATTGTCGGGCCGGAGACCGTGACGCACTACAACAATTACGGCGCCGCGCTGATCAATGGCGTGGCGGCGCCGGGCTACAGTTCCGGGCAGGCGGTGGCGGCGATGCAGCGCGCCGCCGCGACGGTGCTGCCGCGCGACTATTCCTACGAATGGACCGGCGTGACCTTGCAGGAACTCAAGGCCGGCGCGGCGGCGTCGCTGATTTTCGCTCTGGCGCTGGTCTTCGTCTTCCTGATCCTGGCCGCGCAATATGAGAGCTGGACCATGCCCTTCATCGTGCTGATGGCGGTGCCGCTGGCCTTGCTCGGCGCGGTTCTGGCGATCTGGATTCGGCAATTGCAGATCGACGTCTATTCGCAGATCGGCTTTGTCATGCTGATCGGCCTCGCCGCGAAAAACGCCATTCTGATCGTCGAATTCGCGCGTCGCCGTCGCGAGGAGGGATTGGAGATCGTCGAGGCGGCGATGGAGGCGGGGCGCTTGCGCCTGCGCCCGATCCTGATGACGGCCTTCGCCTTCATTCTCGGCGTCACCCCGTTGATGGTGGCGGAGGGCGCCGGCGCGGCCGGCCGGCAATCCATCGGCACGACCGTGTTCGGCGGCATGCTCGCGGCGACGCTGCTGACGCTGCTGTTCGTCCCGGTGTTTTATTACCTCATCGAACGTCTGCGCGAGCGCGGGCTGCAACAGCCTCCCCCCGCGCTGGATCACGCAATACCCGGCGCCGCCGAATGAATGGAGATCGGTCATGACGACGCATAAGCTCATCAAGGGCGCGCTGGCGCTCATCGTCTTCGGTGGCGGCGTTTTCCTGCTGTCGCGCGAATCCCGCAAATGGGGTGAGGGCGAAGCCCACGCGTCCGCGCCGGCCTTCGTCATGCCCGTGCCGGTTTCGCAGGTGGTGAAAATGACGGTGCCGGTGACGCTCGACTATTCCGCGCGCACGGAATCGCTGCAAAACGTCACTCTGCAAAGCAGGGTCTCCGGCTATCTGATGGAACAGGTCGCCGCCGACGGCGCCGATGTCAAGGCGGGCGATCTGCTCTATCGCATCGATCCCCGCGATTATCAGGCGGCGCTGGATCAGGCCAAGGCGCAAGCCCAGCGTGAAAGCGCGGCGCTTAAATATGCGCGCGGCAATCTCGACCGTGGCGGCAAACTGGCGCAGACGGGTTTCCTGGCAAAGGATTCCTTCGACCAGCGCCGCAGCGCCATGGAGCAGGCCGAAGCCGCCCTCGCCTCCGATCAGGCGTCCATCCGCGCCGCGCAGCTCAATCTCGAATATACCGAGATCCGCGCGCCGTTTTCCGGCCGGCTTGGCCGCAACCAGGCGGCGATCGGGACGATGGTCGGCGTCGGCGGCACGGTGCTGAACACGCTGGTGCAACTCGACCCGATCTATGTGACCTTCAACCCGAGCGAAACCGATCTCGCCGCCATAGACGCCGCGCGCAAGGCGGGGCCGGTCAAGGCCGATATTTTTCTCACCGGCCAGACCCAGGCGCGCCAACAGGGCAGGCTGAGCTTTCTGAACAATATCGTCGATCAGGCGACCGGCACGATCACCGCCCGCGCGCTGATCGACAATCATGATTTCACGCTGTTGCCAGGCCAATATGTCCGGATACGCCTGCATTTGCGCGACGATCCCGGCGCGTTGATGGTTCCGCAGGCGGCTTTGGGGTCAAGCCAGCTCGGCAAATATCTTTATCTTGTCGGCAAGGACAATATTGTCGAACAGCGCATGGTTTCGCTCGGCGCCACCCACGAGGGCATGGTGGCGATCACGACCGGCGTGGCCGAGGGCGAGCGGATCATAGACGGCAATCTGCAAAAAATCGGACCGGGCATGCCAGTCAACCCACACCCGCATTCGTGAGTACGGCCGCCGCCATACCGTTCCCCTCTTCCGCCGACAGCGCCTCTGGATATGGAGAGCCAGCAGGAGACGCCTTCCAGTCCATCGGAATGACTGCTTTTCACCACCGACGGGATGCGATGAGGGAGGACGGCAACGACCGCTGTTAGCGCCATGCGGGACTTCCGCTCCCGACATCTATCCTTTCGTCAGCGCTCTTTCCTTGAGACTCGATCGGCTCGGCGCATTCGATGATGTTGTGATGGCCGTTGGGGTCCATCAACTTCGCCGGCCCCTTGTTCATGCGGAAATTCGCGAGAATTCCGGGCTCGACTTTCTGCTTTTAGAGAGGCGGCGGCAGGTCGTTCACCGGGCGAATGACCGCATGGATGCCGGTCCCCTGACTGGTGACAGACGGCGTGATGTTGACGCGAAAGCGCAGCACTTCGTTTCGCCGCGCGCCGATCGCGCACATCACATGGATGTCCCGGCCGCTTTGCAACCGCGCCATGCCATCGCATCCGTTGACGAATTCTCTTTGTTGCGCATCCCGACATTGATAATGTTGATCACGCAATCTACATTTTGTTAGAAATCGATCTACATGGAGCCGTCATGGCGATCAACGTCAACAATCCCGAGGCGGACGCCCTTACGCGCAAATTCGCTCACATGGCTGGCGTCACCATCACGGAAGCGATCGTGATCGCAATGAAGGAGGCTATCGCGCACCGACGTAACGCCGAGACCCCGCAACAGACGGCCGTCCGGATCCGCGACAAATACGGCATTACGCTGAGCGATCAAGCCAAGACTCCGCTACCGCGCGAGGCTTTCGACGAGATGTGGAGCAACCGCTGATGTTCGTGGACGCCTGCGCGATTATCGCCGTCCTTTCCGACGAGCCCGAAGCCAACCGTATATCCAAAGCGCTCGCGTCCGCCGACAACGCATTCACTTCTCCGATCGCAGTGTTGGAGGCGGCGCTCGGTCTGGCCCGTGCGGACAAGTTCGCGCGACCGGTCGCGGACGTCGAACCAATCGTAATGGAATTCCTCGATGACCGCGGAATCACGATCCGCGACCTGCCTCCCGCTGTCGAAGCGACTCGCCTCGCCCTGTCGGCCGCCCATCGCTATCGATCGGGTCGCCACGGTCTCAATATTGGCGATTGTCTGCATTATGCATGCGCGAAGTATTTCGACGTCCCGATTTTGGCGACCGCCAACGAATTTAGGCAGACAGATATCAAGATGGCGCCCTGATACCGTACCTGCGTGACAGGCCGGACTGGCGTTCCAAGCGCTCAGTCCAGCCGGAAATGGTCGAACCCGGAACCGCTTCCAACCGCGCGTCATTGCCCCCCGCGCCCAACATGTCGAGGCTGGGGGAAGCCGCCTGCCCCGTTTTCAAGACGACCGTCGGCTCGGGATCTTTCGGCGCGCCACGACGGCCAAAGGGTCGGAATGCCCGGGTCCAGAGCGCGCGTCGCCGCATCGATCTGCCTGTTGGACTCCGCTAAGGCCAGTCGCCGTCTCTGACTCGAGAGTCTTATTTCAACGCACTTTCTTCACGCGAACCGGCGTCCACTTCGCTTGAAAATTCTCTAACGTCCGACCAACAACAAGAAATGACGGACGAAGGGATTACTGCGACGCCAACGGCCTCGTGGCTTCAAGCCCTCATGCTCGACACAACCCGCCGACTTTCGAGTCGCAAACTGCTACGGGCAACTCGCGTCAATGCCTGCCGCCTCGATTCAACGCGAGATCGCGACCAAGCTGGCGCACACCAACTACCTGCTCGTCCAGCTACTTGATGCACGCGACGACCTCCGCCGCACACTTGGCCGAAACCGTCGAGCACAATTATCAGCCCGCTTTCGACATGCCCTCCCCGCCCCTCTCGAATTGATGGAGCCGTGTCGATGGTTGACCCGAACTTCGATCAGAACCCGACCGAGGTGAAAGACGCAGCGACTGAAGCGGCGCCTTGGACGAAATCCACAAACCACTTGCCCGTAGCCGAGGGCGTTACCTATCATGACATCGAAAACAGCTCGGCTTCCACCTGCCCGATGACAAAACAAAAAAAGCGAGGCGGCTTGGCGTGAGCCAAATGGCTGACACAAAGGTCCGGAGAAATGGGCCGTCGGCGCCATCAACTGTCCCAAAGCGTTCGAGCCGGAAGCCCCCTGACTGCGCACACGGTCGCGCAGGAAGCCTACCCCGAAGCTTACCGCGACTTCACCGCCAAAATGTCTAAACAACCGGATGAAGACTTAGGCTACGTCAAGATCGCGAACGATCACGGCGCCGGAACTGAACGGATAGATTGATCCCGTTCGACGCCAACCTGACGACCAATATGTCTCCGATGGAGCGACAACGTCCGGCGCGCGCCTCGATCGTCGCGCTGTCCTTTCCCGAACGCTTCGATCCAACCGGATTGGCGGCGGCGCACGAGGACGCCAGGGATTTCTTTCCCGATAGCTGTAAAGGTCATCGGGTCGGCTGCGGCCACCGAACGCCCCTGCCCCGGTTCGAAGACAAAACCGCGAGCCGTTCCACGAAGGTTACGCCAGTGACGCCCGACGCTTTTCCCGCAAAGTCCGAACAATCCTCAAGAATTTGATATCGGCATTTGACGACGCCGCCCCTGCGGCGGCCAAGACTGCGATCACGCGCGCCAGGGTCTTTGGGTCCAGCCCCCAGCCTTGGCGTTCGGTCAGCAAGCAACGACGCTCGCCCGTGGGGCCAGCGAGGCGGCGTCAAAAGCGCGTCCCCGAAAGAAGCCACGCATAAATGAACTGTGTCTCGTGCGACCTGCTCGGCGCGTTCCGCGGCTTGGCGTCTCGGGACGCGCCCTGACAATGCTCGGCACGTTGCTGAGCTTCCACCCCGAAACCGTGCGCGCCGGCGACAGCCCGGGGCTTCCCTACAACAAGCAGATCGGCCTACGGGTCTGCGCCGGCGTCGCCGATTGCGCGCGGTAAGGGATCCGGTCGTGGCGATCTGATCGCCACCGCAGCTTTGACGCGCGCCGCGCTTGGCATTTCGGCCGACGCCTGGCGCGAGGCCCAGGACATCATTGGCGCGACGGACGTCGCGGTGATGATCGCGGCGATCCTTAAAAAGGGCGGGACCATCGCCAGACCTAGCCGCGATCTCCGCGCGATGTTGGCGAAAGCGCGAGCCAAGGATTGTCCATCGGCCTTGTGCTGATGGCGTTGCGGCCCGGGGAACGCTGAAAGCCGGCGAGGCTTGCGATGCTTTATGCCTCCGACCCGCGTTAGACCATCGCGCCTGCCTTTCCGCCGCTTAGCGACGCAGCCAAATTCGGCGATCCGGTCGCTGGCGAGCGGGGCTGCCGCGGGCCACAACGGAGCACTAATCCCTGGCGAAGTCGGGGGAGGCGCCCTTAGCGGGACGTTTTTGAGGGCACATACAAAAGTTGCCGGCCGGCAACTTTTGCGGAATTGCGCGTAAAATGGATTCGTTTGTGCGTTGCCGAACCGAAACTTAATGATCGAGGCTGATTTGGTATGCACGTTAAATTAAATGTCTGTTAACTCAAAACCGCTTGCCAGAAATATAGAATCGGACGATCAATAAACGGCAGGAAACACTTTTTGGCACGGTTGTCCGTGCATACGAGGACAAGACGTGGTTACGAGCGCCTCAACAATCGCCAGGGCAAGCGCCATCCATGATTTGGTCGGGGCGCACGCCCGAGAGCTGTCGTCCAAGCTTCAAGCGCATCGACTTCAGCTTTATCCTCCCGAGGCGCAAAAATCACTGCGCAAGTTTTCCTCTGGCGAAGCTGCAAAATTCATTGGCGTCAACGATGGCTATCTTCGGCGTCTTTCGCTGGATGGAAAAGGACCGGACGTCGAAGTCGGGCCTCAAGGGCGCAGGTTGTATTCCGCCGACGATATCCAGCGCGTGCGCGCTTACCTGGATGTAAGCGGCAAGGCGGAGCGGCGGTACGTCCCGGCGAGGAGCGGATCGGAACACCTCCAGGTGATTTCCGTTGTGAACTTCAAGGGCGGCAGCGGCAAGACGACGACATCGGCGCATTTGGCCCAATATATGGCCTTACATGGTTATCGCGTCCTGGCGATCGATCTCGATCCCCAGGCCAGTATGTCCGCCCTGCATGGCGTCCAACCGGAGTTCGACCTCGGCGAAAATCAGACTCTTTATGGCGCGATCCGCTACGGCTCTGAACGCTGCGAACTGAAGGACATTATCCGCAAGACTTATTTCGCCAATCTGGATCTCATCCCCGCCAATCTCGAACTCATGGAGTTCGAGCATGAGACGCCCAAGGCCTTGACGGCGGGATTGGCGGACGAAGGGATGTTTTTCACGCGCATGGACTCCGCATTGGCGACGGTGGCCGACCAATATGACGTGGTCATCATCGATTGTCCGCCGCAACTCGGCTTCCTGACCATGTCAGCGCTTTGTGCAGCGACGGCGGTGCTCGTCACGGTTCATCCGCAAATGCTCGATGTGATGTCCATGTGTCAGTTTCTCATCATGACCTCCGACCTGCTCGGGGTGATTGCGAGCGCGGGCGGAAATATGGGCTACGACTGGTTGCGATATCTTGTCACGCGCTATGAGCCGGGCGACGGCCCCCAAAATCAGATGGTGTCGTTCATGCGGTCGATTTTTGGCGAACACGTGCTGAATTACCCGATGCTCAAGAGCACGGCGATTTCCGATGCGGGCATCACCAAGCAGACGCTTTATGAGGTCACACGCGACCAGTTCACGCGCTCGACCTACGATCGCGCGATGGAGGCGCTCGACAATGTCAACGGCGAAATCGAGCAGTTGGTCAGGGCATCCTGGGGGAGGGCGTAATGGCGCGCAAGAACCTGCTTTCAGGCCTTGGCGGATCGGAGTTGCCGGCCGGCAACTTGAATCGTCCTGTCGTCGCTTTGACTGAGATGATGACGCCAACCGCAAGCGCAAACTTTGGCGGCGCCCGCGGCGCCATCGGCGCTGTGACGCGTTCGATCGAACAATTGAAGGCCAATGCGATCCAGGACATACCGACGGAGGCCATCGATCCGTCCTTCATCTCGGATCGCATCGGCTTCGATGAAGCGAATTATGACGACCTCGTCGAATCCATGCGGACGCACGGCCAGCAGGTTCCCATCCTCGTCAGGCCCCATCCGGAAAAAGAAGGGCGCTTCCAGGTTGCATATGGTCACCGGCGTCTGCGGGCGGCGGTCGAGTTGCAGCGACCAGTGCGCGCCATCGTCAAAAAGCTCAGCGATGACGAGCTTGTCATTGCTCAGGGCCAGGAAAATAACGCGCGCACGGACCTGTCGTTCATCGAGCGTGCGCGGTTCGCGGCCTCGCTTGAGCAGCGCGGTTTTGAGCGAACGACCATCATGGCCGCGCTGTTCGTTGACAAGTCGGGATTGTCTCGGCTTATTTCGGCGGCGACCAAGATTCCACCTGACATTATCGATGCGATTGGCCCCGCACCTAAGACCGGGCGAGACCGATGGGTCGCCTTGGCGGCGAATCTTGAATCGGAAACGTCGCTCGCGGCTGTTCGCACGATGATTTCCGACGAAAAGATGTCAGCGGCATCGTCGGATGATCGGTTCAATATCCTGTTTTCGGCCGCAGTCCTCAAGAAGACAAAAACAGCCAAGCCCAGGGCGGAGCCAGCGGCTTGGGTCGCGCCTGACGGCAAAACCGTGGCGCGCATCCAAGACGACAAAAAGCTTTGCACAGTCGCAATCGACAAGAAGGTCGCTCCCGAGTTTGGCGCGTTTCTGATTGAAAGCTTGCCTGATCTCTATGCGGCCTTCCTGGGCCGCGAGAGTAAGTAACCCGCGTTTTCTGCAACTCTAACGGAGCAACCGACGCAAAGAAAAAGGCCCCCGAAACAAAGTCCCGGAAGCCCCTTTCTCATTCTTGGCAGCCTGAGAATCTCACTTCCGCGAATCATAGTCAAGAGTCACCCGCGCGAAAGCGCCGTTTCGGTGGACGGAATTTCTTTGCCTGGATGAGGCAAGGCAATGGACCCCCTTCAATCGACGCCGCCCTTTGGGCAGCGATCGTTGGCGCTTGGCCAATGGCTAACACGCGTTCTTAGGCGCGCGCTATCAGCGCTCGTCCATTTCAAGCCCGATTTCACGCGGATTTCATATTCGCGCCAATCGATGCGTGGATCGGTCTTCTTCACAACCGAAGGAGGCCTGACGATTCGGCACATCTGAATTCGCAAACAACTGGAGAAACGCGCAAAGAAAAAGCTCCCGAAACGTCTCCGTCCCGGAAGCCCGAAAATTCTGTGTTGCAAGCTGGAATTTAGGTCTTCCCCACATCGCTGTCAAGAGTCGGCGCTGTTTTGGCGAGAGGTTTTTCTTTGCCTGAACGAAGGCAAACAGAATGGAAACCATACACCAACCTCCGACGACGCCCTTCGGGCGGCGATCGCTGACGCTTGCCCATGTGGCCAGCCAAGCGGCGTCAAAAGCGCGCCCGCCGGAAAAAGTCGCGCACAAATGGAACGTGTTTCGGGCGATCTGCGCGGCGCGCGCGCGTCTTGGCGTGTCCGAACGCGCCCTGACGG
>NZ_NHSJ01000131.1 GCF_002937075.1 Rhodoblastus sphagnicola | reverse complement strand
ATCGGCGGTCGAGCTCCGCCAGCGCAAAATAAGCCGATGCCTTGCGCAGGATCTCGTTGGCCTGCTTGAGTTCGCGGTTCTCGCGCTCCAGCGCCTTCAGCTTCTCGGCGACATCGCTCGGCACGCCAGAGCGCTTGCCGGCATCGACTTCAGCCTTGTTGACCCATTCACGCAGGGTGTGCGGCGAGCAGCCGATCTTCGACGCCACCGACGATACCGCCGCCCAGCGCGAGGCGTGATCGCCTTCGTGATCCAAAACCATCCGCACCGCGCGGGCGCGAACCTCAGGTGAAAATTTGTTGGTCGTAGTGCTCATGATGGCTCCATCCTATTTGGGAGTTGGAGCCTCCGGCAAACCCGGCGCGGTTCATACAGCGCCTTGCGTCCGAATTTCGGAATGAAAACGACGTGGTATTTGCACTCCCATTTTGAGTGACTTAGGCTTTCAAACTCGTCCATCGCGAGTTGACCCTTCAGTGTGCTTGGCGGCTCACAAAGGGAACAATCGCGGTGGGCTCCCGCAAACGTCAAACTTCTACTGCCACCCCGGCAAAGCCGGGGGAACTCTCAATCTATTAGATGTCCAACGCGTCTCCAATCGGACCTTTTCTCGCAATTTGATGCACGCCGACACCGGGAACGGCGGATTGGCTCCACAACCGGACATTGCCGGCCACCATCAAGCCGCCGCGCGGGCCATTGTCCTGAGAGTTTGTGAATCTTTCGAGTTTTCCGGTGCTTAATCCTGTTACGCCGTTGATTTAACTAGGGTGGGGAACGGTCAAAATCGAAAGATTCGCAGGCTCTGGGCAGAGCAGCGCCAGCAAACCTTTCACGAGCATGATCGGCTCCGGAGGGCAGCCAGGAATATGCAAATCGACAGGTATGACGTCCGCGGCGGCGCCGACGCAGGCGTAGCTCTCCCGGTAAAAGCCTCCGTCGATCGCGCATGCGCCGGAAGCGACCACCCATTTGGGCGCGGGCGTCGCCGCGTAGGTGCGCTCGAGAGCCTCGCGCATGTTTCTGGTCACCGGTCCGGTCACCAGCAGCACGTCCGCGTGGCGCGGCGAAGCGACGAATTTCAGTCCGAACCGTTCCAGATCGTAGAACGGATTGTTCAAGGCGTGGATTTCCAGTTCGCAGGCATTGCAGGAGCCTGCGTCGACGTGGCGGATCGCCAGGCTGCGCCCGAACGTCTTGTCCACGCCCCGCTTGAGTTGCGCGGACAAAGCGGCCAGTTCGGAATCATCGGCGGCCGGGCGCGGTTCGGTCAATGGCGACCGCAGAAAGCCTTGTAGCAGGATGTCGCGCATGGCCGAACCTAGAGATCGTGCCCGGAATAGGAGCAGTTGAACGATTTGTTGCAGAGCGGAAAATCCGCGACGATATTGCCTTCGACGACAGCTTCCAGAAGCGGCCACTGGAACCATGAGGGGTCGCGCAGGTGGCAGCGTTCGACAGCGCCGTCGGACCCGACTCTTGTCCACACCAGGATATCGCCGCGAAAACCTTCGACGATTGCGAGGCCCTCGCCCGCCTGGGGCGTAGCCGTTTCCGCGTAAGAATCGCCCGACGGCGTTTCGGTCAGGATCTGGTCGATCAAACACAGGCTTTGTTCGATTTCCCTGATGCGGATCCACACGCGCGCGTTGACGTCGCCCTCTTGCAGCACCGGAACGTCGAAGCTGAGTTTATCGTAGGGTGCGTAGGCGAGATCGCGGCGGGCGTCGAACGAACGGCCGGAGGCGCGGCCGACAAAGCCGCCGCAGGCGAACCGCCGCGCCAGTTCGGGCTTCAAGATTCCCGCGCCGACGGTTCGGTCCTGCAACGACGCCGTATTGTCATAGAGGGCCGCCAGTTGCGGCAGCGCGAGGCGGATCGTCGCCACGAGGCCGCGCAGGATGATCTCGGCATGCTCGGCGCCATCGACGCGCACACCGCCAGGGACAATCGCGTCCATCATCAGGCGATGGCCAAAGCAGGACGCGCAAGCGCGTAAAACGTGTTCGCGCAACACGGAGCAATGGGCCAACATGAGCGCGAAAGCGGCGTCGTTACAGATGGCGCCGAAATCGCCGAGATGGTTGGCGATGCGCTCCAGTTCCGCCATCAACGCCCGGATCCAGACCGCCCGAGGCGGCGGCGCCAAACCCTGCGCCGCTTCGACCGCTTGCGCGAAGGCCAGCGAATAAGCGACCGTGCTGTCGCCGGAACAGCGCGCCGCCAGTTTTGCGGCATGGTCGAGCGTCGCGCCGGCCATCAGCCCCTCGACGCCCTTGTGGGTATAACCGAGCCGCGCCTCCAGCCGGACGAGGGTTTCGCCGCCGGTGGTGAAGCGGAAATGGCCCGGCTCGATAATTCCCGCGTGGACGGGACCGACAGGAATTTGACTCAGGCCCTGGCCGACGCTGGGCAGGAAAGCATAGGCGGGCGGCGAAGCGAGCGCCGGGATTTTCGCGCCAAGCGGCGCGCGAACCGGCCAGCGGCCATGGTCGAGCCAGGGTCGGTCGTCGAGCGCGTCGACAGCCCGAAGGCCGAACAGATCGTGGATGGCGCGTTCGAGCCGGATCGCTGGCGGATGACGCCGGCCAACCGACGGGAAGCCGCCATCTTCGGCGGCAAGGCTGGCGACCACGACTGAATAAGGCGACGGTTCGAGAACGGCCATATGGACGCACGCGGCCTCGCCCCAAAGACCGAGCAGCGAAAGCTCGCCCGCCGCGAGTTTTTCGACCAGCGCGCGCCACGCCGGCGCAGCGATCAGACGCCTCGGCCAGGGGCGGCAATCCATCTCAGGGAAAGGGTCGCGGATTTCGGACAATGTGGGCATGGCGCCTCCGGTTCAGCCGAGCATCGCGGCGACATGCTGGAACCACAACACCAGCGGCTGGGGAAGATAGAGGCCGGCGACCAGCACCAGCGCGAGATGGGCCGCCAGCGGAAGCGACGACGCCTTGACCGGCGCGACATTCTCCGTCGGCTCGCCGAAGGCGAACCCGTGCAACCGCCACATCAGGGCGCCGAAGGCGACCAGAAGCCCGATCACCAGGGGCAGCGCCAGCAGCGGCGCGCGCGCGATGGTCGAACTGACGATCAGGAATTCGCTGGTGAACACGCCCGTCGGCGGCATGCCCGCCAGCGCCGCCATGGCGACGACAAGGCCCCAGCCCAAGAAAGGGTGGGTGACCGTGAGGCCTCGGATGTCGGCGATTTTCTTGGTTCCCTTGGCCTGGGCGATCTGACCCACCGCGAAGAAGATCGCCGACTTGGTCAGGCTGTGCATGGTCATGTGCAACAGGCCCGCGAAATTCGCCAGCGCGCCGCCCATGCCGAAGGCGAACGCAATGATGCCCATATGCTCGATCGACGAATAGGCGAACATCCTTTTGATATCGCTGCGGCGATAGAGCATGAATCCGGCAAAGACCAGCGACAGCAGTCCCAGCGCCGCCATCAGCGGTCCCGGCGCGATGGCGTTGGAATTGGCCGCCATCAACAATTTGAAGCGCAGGACGGCGTAAAGGGCGACGTTCAGCAGCGAACCCGACAGGATCGCCGAAATCGGCGTCGGTCCTTCCGCATGCGCGTCGGGAAGCCAGGCGTACATCGGCGCCAGCCCCACTTTCGTGCCGTAGCCCAGCAGCAGGAAGACAAAGGCGAGGTTCAGCAGCGCGGGGTCGAAGTCCGCGACGCGGGAGATCAGCACGGTCCAGACCATGCCATTCAAGCCTTCGCCGATCACCGGGCGCGCCGCCATATAGATCAGGATGGTGCCAAACAGCGCCAGGGCGATGCCGACGCTGCCAAGAATGAAATATTTCCACGCCGCTTCAAGCGACCGATCGGTGCGGTAGATGCCAACCATCAGAACGGTCGTCAGCGTCGCGACTTCGATCGCAACCCACATCAAGCCGATATTGTTGGCGACAAATGCCAGGTTCATGGCGCCCAGCAGCGCCTGATACAGGGTGTGATAGAAGCGCAGATGCGTTTGCGTCAAATGCCCGGTTTCAAGTTCCCGCGCGATGTAACCGGCTGAGAACACGCTGGTGGTGAAGGCCACGAACGTATTGAGCACGACGAACACGATGTTGAGATCGTCGACCAGGAAATAGCGGTCCGTCGCCTGCTGGCCGGCAAACAGCGTGAGCGCCGTAAGAAAGGTCAGCCCTGACGCCGCCATGTTGAGCCGGGACGACAGGCGATATCCCCTTGCGAACGCCAGCGCGACCGCCGCCACGGCGGGCAGCAGCAGCAGCAGATAGACGTTGTTGGCGAGCAGGACGCTGATCAGCGCGTTCACGAGCGCGCTCATCGGCCCTTGCCTCGGGACTCGTCGAGCGCCTGGACATCCACCGAGTCGAACCGCTCGCGGATGCGAAACAGGAAGATGCCGACCACGATCAGCGCGATCAGAACTGAAAAGCCGATGCTGATCTCGACGACGAGCGGCATGCCCTTGGCGCCCGTCGCCGCCAGAATGAGTCCATTTTCAAGCGACATGAAGCCGACCACCTGACTGACGGCGTTGTTTCGCGTGACCATCATCAAAAGCCCGAGCAGGACCACCGACAAGGCGAAGGCGAGATCCTCGCGCGCGAGGGCGTCGGCGTGTTGCGTGACGCGCAGCATCACCACCATGGACAGCGCCACCAGCGCGATGCCGGCCACCATCGTCGGCACGGCGCCGACCACAACTTCGACTTCCCGATGGATGCCAAGACGCGCGACAATCCGATGCAAGGCGTAGGGGATGACAATGCCCTTGAAGATCAAAGTAATGACGGCGGTGATGTAGAGATGCGGCGCCTGCTGGATGTAGGCCTGCCAGCTTACGGAAAGAGCCAGCACCAGCGCCTGGACGGCGAACATGTTCAGCAGGGCGTAGAGACGATCCTGATAAAGCAGCAGGAAGCTCACGAGAACCAAGCCGCCTGCGAACATGTGGGCGATGTCGAAAGCAATCGGGTCCATCTCAGAATCCTCTCGACATGAAGCGCAGCAGCGTGGCGAGCAAGCCCAACATCAAGGCCACGCCGATAAAGTCGGGCACACGGAACACCCGCATCTTGGCGACACTCGTCTCGAACAGCGCCAGCATGAGCCCGGCGAAGGCGAGCTTGCCGACATAGGCGACGACGCCGAACATATGAGCGGAAAAACTCGCCGCGACCGGCGCCAGCCCGAAGGGCGCGAACACGCAAGCGATCAGCGAAACATAGAGCAGAAGCTTGATCTGCGCCGACAGATCGATCATCGCCAGATGCCGCCCGGAATATTCCAGCACCATAGCCTCATGCACCATGGTCAGTTCGAGGTGGGTCGCGGGATTGTCGACGGGAATGCGCGCGTTTTCAGCCAGCGCGACGATCACCAGCGCGACCAGCGCCAGCGCCAGCGAGATGCGCAGGCCGACGTCGGGCGACAGCATGAATTCGGCGACGGTCGACAATTGCGTCGAGCCGGCGATCAGGGCCAGCGTGAACACGATCATGATCAGCGCCGGTTCGGCCAAAGTGGCGAACATCATCTCGCGGCTGGAGCCGAGACCGCCGAAACTCGTGCCGACGTCCATGCCGGCCAGAGCCAGAAAGAATCGCGCGCCGCCGAGCAGCGCGATGATGGCGATGAGGTCGGCCGACCAACTGAACAGCAGGCCCGTGCCGAAGGTGGGAACCAATGCGGCGGCCACCCAGGTCATTGCGAAGACGAGATAGGGAATGCCCCGGAACAGCCATGACGCGCTTTCCGCGACAATGGCTTCCTTGCGCGCCAGTTTGGCGAGATCCCAGTAAGGCTGTAGCAGCGGCGGCCCGCGCCGCCGCAACAACCGCGCCTTGACCTTCCGAACGAAACCGGTGAGCAGCGGCGCCAGCAGCAGCACCAGCAGCATCTGCGAAATCTGGATCGCAAATTCGCCGACCAGGCCGGAAAGATCGCCAATCATGCCCATGAGGCGAGCACCAGCAGCAGGAAGACCAGGGCGGCGAAGACGAGGCTGAGATATTGCCGAATGGTGAGATACTGCATCCGGTTCATCCAATAGGCCATTTTGGCGACAGCCGCGACGACGGGCCGATAAAACACGGCCCAGGAAAGATCGACCCATTCGACCGTGTAGCTTGCGGGTCGGAGGTCGCCGGGAGGCGGCATATCGACTTGCGCCCGCGCGCGGAACGCGAAACTGCTGAAAACGCGCCGCACCGGCTGGGCGAAACTCTCGGCGGAATATTGCGTGATCGGATCGGCATCGGGAAAGCCGCAGTCCCAGGCCGGCGCCCGGCGAAGGGCGTTGGAGGCGAGTCGGTGAACGATGAAAGCCGCCAGCAGCGCCGAACTGACGATGAAGACGAAAACGAGCAGCCCGTCGTAGGAGCTCCTGCTTTCGGCGATCGGCGCGATGGAGAGCCAGGGCATGGCGGCTTGTGGGTGCATGGCGGCGCCTGTCGTCGCGCGCGCCACCGGCGCCAGCGCGTCGATGACCTGCCCCGGAAAAATACCGGCCAGCAGGCAAAGACAGGCCAAGCCGCCCATTGCGGTGAGCGAGAAGCGATCGACCTCGACCGCCTTGGCGCTCGTTATCGTGCGCGGGCGGCCGAGAAAGGCGATCCCGAACAGGCGAACGAAGCAGGCGCCCGCGAGCGCCGCCGCCAGCGCCAGCATCGCGCCCGCCGCCGGCGTCAGCAGTTTCAGCGCCCAGCTCGGCAGCGACGGGCTGAGCAGGATGGCCTGGAAGGCGAGCCATTCGGAGGCGAAGCCGTTCAAGGGCGGCAAGGCCGAAATCGCGGCGCAGCCGACCAGCATGAACAGGCCGGTCGCCGGCATGCGGTTCAACAGTCCGCCCAATTGTCCGATTTCGCGGGAGCCGGTGGCGGTGATGACGGCGCCGGCGCCGAAAAACAGCAGGCTCTTGAACAACGAGTGGTTCAGGACATGGAACAGGGCGGCCGTCATCGCCAGAGCGGCGGCGGCGGCGAATCCGCTGGCCAGAAATCCGAGCGACAGGCCGAGAGCGACGAAGATGATGCCGATATTCTCGATGGTGCTATAGGCGAGAATCCGCTTCAGGTCCGTATGCACCAGTGCGAACAGCACGCCGATTACGGCGGTCGCCGCGCCCAAAATCAGAACGGGAACGCCCCACCACCATGCCGGCGGCCCCAACAGGTCGAAGGCCACGCGGATGAAGGCGTAAACGGCGACTTTGGTCATGACGCCGCTCATCAGGGCGGAGACGTGGCTCGGCGCGGCCGGATGCGCCAGAGGCAGCCACACATGCAGGGGAACGAGACCGGCCTTGGACCCCGCGCCGAACAGGACGAGCGCGAGAACAGCCGCCGCCGCGAGAGGCGCCGGCGCATGGGTTCGCATGTCCGCGAAGGCATAGAAGCCATCGGGTCCGGCAAGCACGCCAAAGGCCAGCAGCAGCGCGAAGGCGCCGATGCCCGCCATGACGATGTTGACCAGGCCGGCGCGAATATTGTCCGCCTCGCGATGATGCGCCATCACCAGCGACCACGACGCCAGCGACATGAACTCCCAGGACAGGAGGAAAGTAAAGGCGTCGTCGGCCATCAGCACGACGTTCATGCCAGCGAGAAACGCCGGAAAGAAAGGCAGCACCCGAAGCGGCTCGCGCTCGTGTCGGCCGTAACCAAGCCCGTAAAGACTGGCGGCCGCGCCGCCGAAGTTGATGATCGCGAGGAAGAAGCTGGAAAGAGCGTCAATCCGGAAATGCGCGCCCAGCCAGGGCAGCCCTATCGGCAGCGCCAGCGACGATGGCGGCGACTGCATGAGCAGGCGCATCGTCGCTCCGCCGCACAGGACGAGCGAAATCACCAGCGCACAGCCATAGACGACAAGCGTGAGGTTGCGGCCGCGCCCGGCGAGCAAGACGATGACGCTGAGCGTCAGCAGGGCCGCGACGCCAACAAGGTGAATCTCCGGCATCAAAAGCTTCCCACCAGGCCCTTTTGGCGCGAGCCGCCGAGGGACGCAAACCCGGCAGACCGAACAGCCATACTCATGTTTGATACATCAGCTTTAGTGTTGTCGCATCATCTTGTTCAGCTCTCAGTGTCCGTCCGAAAAGAATTTGAATCGCTTGAGTCGGTTGAGATTCATTGGGGTCGGCCTGATTCTGGAGGGGCCGCCGATGTGGACCACCGAGAACCGGGGGAAATACGCCCGCGACAAACTGCGTTATCCCAGCGATCTCACCGATGCCGAATGGGAGTATATCAGCTCCGCTGATCCCGCCCGCCAAGCGCGGCGGGCGCAAGCGGTCGGTTGATCTGCGCGAGATCGTCAACGGCCTGATGTACGTTTTGAGCACGGGCTGCCAATGGCGCTACGTTCCAAAGGATTTGCCGCCGCGCAGCACGCTGTTCGGCTATTTCGATCTTTGGAATTGGGACGGCACGCTCTATCGCATTCATCACGCCCTCTATGTGCCGCGAGGCGATGGGGCGCGAGGCCAGCCCGACAGCCTGCGTGATTGACAGCCAAAGCGTGAAGAGCGCTGAAAAAGGGGGCGTTGCGTCGATCCGCATGGCTACGACGCGGGGAAAAAGATCAAGGGCAAGAAGCGCCACATCCTCGTTGATACGGTAGGGCTGCTGCTGTACGCCGTGGTTCATCCCGCCGACATTCAGGACCGCGACGGCGGCGGCTTGGTTCTATCAACGTTGTTCGGGCTCTATCCGTTTCTGGACAACCTCTTCGCAGACGGCGGTTACCAAGGTCCAAAGTTCAAAGCGGCCCAGAAGAAGGCTTTGCCGTTCGTCACGACCGAGATCGTGAAGCGCTCCGATCAGGCGAAAGGCTTCGAAAACCTCACGCGAAGCGCCGTGGCGTTCATCCGTCTCGCCTCAATCCGCCTCATGCTGCGAAAGCTCTGCTTGAAAACGTAAACTTTTCGGACGGACTCTGACTCATTGGCCACCGGCATTACGCCGGCGGTTTCATGCGCGCCAGAAGCAGATGGTCGAGAAACATCGGCCTTACCGCTGCCCAAGCTTCTCCCGCTCTTCGGGCGTCAGGATGCGCGCTTCGGCGTCGATCAGGACACCGTAGCCAGCGATCTGCACGGCGCTGCGATCATTGTAGCCATCGCCCGCCGGCGGCGTCGCCAGCGCGCCCCGGCGCTTTTCGCGCTTGGGCTGTTCGCCCTGCTCGCCATCGCCGCCGCCGTAACCGAGCACTTCGACGATGATCACCGACGGGTTGTTGTTGGCGGCCGGCGCAGGGGTTGTGGTCTGTTGCGTCGCCGCCGTCGCGTTGGACGCCGTCAGGCCGGCGCTGATGCTCGGCGCCTGCACGGTCGGAATGCCCGTCGAGGATCCCTGCACCACAATGTTGGCCGCGTTGACGATCTGCAGCGCCGCCAGGTTGATGTTGCCGGAGACGCGGATGCCGGCTTCGCCGGCGTCGATCGCGCCGAGCGGCGCGATCAGGTCGATATCGCCGGCCTTGACCTCAGGGATCGGATTGAGCGTGGCGATGCCGGCGCCGGACGACGGCGCCTGCGGCGACAGCGTCACGTTGCCGTAGATATCATAGACGCGCTTCGGCGGCGTATATAGCACCGTCGTCTTGGAACCGCGGCCGGCATTGATATCGCCCGATGCCGACCATGCAAAGATATTGCCGCCGAAGGTGGTCATGATGCGCGACAGGCCGAGCAGCACGCTGCCCTGCGAATAGATCTGGATGTCGCCTCGCCCCTGCGTGACGATGCCCGCCGTGGGCGGCGGCTCCGCGCCGTCGACGCCGATCACCACCTTGCCCGACGGCGCCATCATCTGGATGCCGCCGCCGAACAGTGTGCTGACGCCGGCGCCGCCAAACATGGTGATATCGCCACTGCGCGCGACCGGATGGCCCTGGGCGTCGCGATCCGGGAACAGCGTCGCGATCATCTGGCGACCGCGCAAGTATGAACCGTAACGCGAGCTTGCCGGGTCGTTATATTCGCGTCCGCCGGCGCGGAGTTCTGCGAAGTAGATTTGCCGCAGGAAGATGCGCTGCTGCTCCGGCGGCAGCGCGGCGAGGGCGGCGCGCGCCTCCTCCACCGTGCCGGAAAAGCCGCTGCGCTCCTTCAGCCAGGTCAGAAGTTCGCTTTCATAGGTTTTGGCGACCTTGCCAACCTGTCCAGCCAGCGGCGTCGTTGTCGACGCCCGATTGGCGGGATCGAGATAGAGCGCTGCGAGCCTTGCATAGTCCGGTCCCTCGGCGCTGGCGCCGGCCAACATCGCGATGGATGCGCCGGGACGCGCATCTCCGGCGACGACAGCGCCAATCGAAGTCACGCTGGCCTTGCCTTCCATCAGCAGATTGCGACCGGCGGAGATCTCCAGCGCGCCGGGACCGGCGACGGTGAAGCTGCTGTGCAGAATATCGCGGCCGGCCGAAACCACCGAGACATCGTCCGGCGAATTGTGCACGAAGAGATTGCCGGTCGCCGTCCCTCCAAACGCACTGCCGCCCGACGGGAGGAGAGAGCTCTCTCCGAGATAGTTTCCGCTGGAGACGATGTCGCGGCCGGCCCGGATCGAGACGGCTCCGGCGCCTTCATAGAAGGTGCGGTCGCTGAGCCCGATCGCACTGCTGGCGGCAGAGGTGATGCGAACGATGCTGCCGGTCTGCAAACCGACGACGTCGCCGGCCAGCGCATAGAACTTCGCCGGTGCAAGCTCGAACAGACCCGACGCGGAGTTCGGACCGAAGGCGAAGAGATTCTGCTCGAGCGGGAATGAGAGGCTGCTCAGATTGGTCATGGTCGCCGGCGACGTCACGGTCGGCATCACCGCAGGATCGGCGCCGGAGCGGCTCACCGTGTAGCCGCTGGCATAGATCGAATCGCCGGCGAGAAATTCCAGTTCGCCGTTCGGCGACGGCGCCAGCACCAGCGAAAAATTGGTTGCCGGATTTAGCCGGCTGACGGCCGACGCACCGAGATAGATGCTGCCCGATGGCGCCACCGCCCGCAGGATCGACGGATAGACGAACCGTCCTGCCGTGGCGCCGACGCTGTCGACCGGCGAGTTGCCCAACCCTGTTTCTCCAAGCTGGGTGCTCGGCGTCAGGTTGCCGCCGGCGGAGAACAGATCGATCGCCGTGTTGGCCGTCCACAGGCTGAACCAGGGTGCGGAGCTTTTGACGACGCCGCTGTCGATGCTGGACAGCATTCCGGCGTCGCGAACGCCGCCGACAGGATCGCGCCCTGGCGCAGGAAAATACTGTCCGATCCGCGGGTCTGGCTGAAGGTGAAGTAGTTGCCGGACTGGCCGTATTTCACCAGTCCGGGCGCGCCGATAACAAGACGGCGGGCGCCGAGACGGTTCACCGTATCGGCATAGAGCGAAACGCCGTCGAAACCGTCCGTCGGCGCCCCGCCCGCAGCGAGCACCTCGATCTTGCCACTGCCACCCACGGAGATAACCGCCGAACCCGCGAAGCCGCCGGTGACGGCGCTGAAATCCACCGATCCGTCGAAACGCAGCGCATTGCCGCCCGCGCCCGGTGTCAGTTGCAAGAACAGGTTCTTGCCGTCCAGCGGCGACATGGCGCGCGGCACGCCCAGGCGGGCGGCATCGGCGCGCACGTAATCGGCATAGGTCATTTCGTTATAGGATGAGTGCGAGCGGACCTTGTCGCCCGGCGTCAGAATCACCTGGCGCGCGAGGCTGTCGCTGATGCCGGTATGGGCGACACCGAGACGGCCCGACGCGATAAAGGAGCCATTGGACAGCGCCACGGCAGGCGCCACGCCACGGGAATCGGCGGCGGAAATCTCGATGCGGAATGCGCCGGGCAAAAGCGCATAGGTCGAGGGCATCAATGCATAGGCGCCGGCGGGCAGACCCGGCGTGCCGCCATCGAGCGTGATCTTACGGCCGATGGCCGGATTGGCGGCCCCGGCCTCGGCGGCGACCGGCGCATAGCCGGACGCTTGGCCCGGAACGATCGCAAAGACCTCGTTGCCGGACGAACTATAGCCCGAATAGGCGGGACCGGCATCGCTCAGCGGATGCAGCAGCACATCGACCGAGCCGCCGCGGCCGCTCGAGAAACCGGCTCCTGTCAGCTCGCCGCCACCGCGCAGATCGATGGTGGCGCCCGGCGCAACATTGACAGCCATGCTGCTCAACGTCACGCCACGCTGATCCGACACCACGCCTTCCAGCACGGTCTGCTTGCCGGCATAGTTCCAGACGACGCCGTCTACAGTGCCGCCATAGGGCATCATGAGACCGAGCGCGCTGGTCGAGGTCACGCTCCCCGGCAATAGATTGATCGCGGCCGTATTGCCGGCGATGCCGCCGAGATAACCCATCGAGAGGGTACCGAGTGGCGCGCGGACGACGCCGCCCTGATTGATCGTGTGCGAAAACAGGCGCAGCGAGCCGAACACCGCATAGGGCGCCGCTGGAACGTCGCCGGCGCCGCGGACCGTCAGGCTGTAGCGCGGATCATACTGAATGGTGGCATTGCCACCGCGCTAGCCGGCATGCACCGTCGCACTGGCCCCTGTCCCGGGATAGACCTGCGCGGCGGCCAGCGTCAGATCTGCGCTGGTCTCCAGCCGCGTCACGCCGAGAAGGCGCAAATCGCCCGTACTCGCCAGGGTCACATCGGCAAAGCCGCGCCGATCGATCATCAGCGTTCCGGACGGGAGCTGACGGATTGCGCCGGAAATGTTGAAGCGAACCTCCTTCTGGATATCCAGCAGGTGTGAGCTGACCGAGAAGCGCGCATCCGCCTCGCGCGCGGAGACGCCACCGAGACGGTAGGCCGGGACGATGCGTCCATCGACGTTGCGCTCCGCGACGCCAGACAAGTTGACATAGGCTGCCGACAGATCGACGCGCGCGTTGGCCGCCGACGTCTCCACGAGCACAAGCCCGGCGGAATACAGGCGCAGGCTCTGCCGCATCGCCAGCGATACATTGTTGTCGAAGCTGATGAGGCCGTGACTGAGCAGCGTCAGATTGTCGAAGCCGCCGGCCGTCAGGCGATCGGCGCCGAGACGGCCGTACCCGTAAACCAGACCGTCCGCAGCGGCGTCCGGAGCGCCCGCGATTCCGGACGCAACTCCGGCCTGGGAGAGGATGATTTCGCGCGACGCCAACACGCGATTGCTCGTATTGGCGGCCGTCGCCAGATAGGTCGGCGCTTCCAGGGCTATCGACAGCGAACCGCCGGCAGCCCCGGCGCCGCCGGCATTGGCGACGAAAGCGCCATCGAGATACAGGCCGTTATTGGACGTCAGGGTAATGGCGCCGCCATTGCTGGCGACATTGACCGCACCCTGGCCTGCGAGATCGAGCGTCGCCTGCGCGCCTGACGCATCGAGGCGCGCGCCGCTGCGCACCACCACGAACAGATCGGGCGCGGACGCAGCCTCGCCTGTTGTCAAATCGATCGAGCTGCCGATGGTGATGTTGCCGCCATTGGCGACGGCGCCATAGCGCCCGCCCCTGAGATTGACGGATGTCGCCGCACGTGCAGCGACGTCGAGCACCGCATGGTCGCCGATCCAGATCGAGCGGCCATGGCCCAATCCGCGCGCCAGCTCTGCATCGGAGATCCTGGTCTGCCCGATGTCGATGCTGCCGCCCCACGCATTCAGCGCGCCATCAACCGTGAGCTGTCCGATGCTGCTCAGGCGAATGGCGCGGCCGGGATCGACGGAGATCACGGCGCCGCGCTCAACACTCAACTGCACCGAGGCGAGATCAGCGACTGTGCCTTGGAAATTTCCGGCATTCAATGTGAGATTCGCGCCGCCGCGCTGCACGAGCAGATCGTTGTTGACGTTGGGCAGATAGAGCGGCGGCGTCCACAGCTTGAGCGCAGCAGCCGGATCACCGCCGGTGATGACCTCCACGGCGCGATCACCAAGAGAATAGACCGGCATCGACACGTCGATGTCGGCGCCGGCGACAACGGTCAGCCCCTGATTTCCCGTGACGTTGTAATTACCGAAGCCCTTGTTGAAAAATCCTTCGCCCAGCACCACCGCGCCAGCAGCGGGAGCTTCGGCGGCTGAACCGATCTGCACGCGTCCAGCCTGGACGGTGAGGCTACCTCCGCCGGTTACGCCATAGCCAAGAATGACTCCGCCAAGCTCGAGCAATCCAGCGGAGCTATTGCTGTTGAGATTTGCAGTCAGCGTGACGTCGCCACCGCGACCTCCCCGCAGCTTTCCGTCTCTTTCGAGCGCGGCGCCGGACGAGACGTCAATCGCAGAGCCCTTCTCCAGCAGGACAGATCCCGTCGATCCCAGCGAGACGGACCCGCCATCGCGCCGAGCCAGACCATCACCATGCAGCGCGTCGAGCTGCAGGTTGCTCCAGACACCACGCACATCGATGGTCGCACTTTCACGCAGTGTCGTTGTCGATCCACCGTTCAAAATCAGTGTCGTCAGCGAGCCGCCACCACCGGCGGCCGTAAACAGATTGGTCGCGCTGACCGCGCCGGCGCGCGCCGTGACATCGGCCTTGATGTCGATCACCGGGGCGATGAGCGTGACATTGCCGCCATCGGCCAGAACGAGCGGCGCATCAATGGTGATGGCGCCGCGGGCGCCGAAATCGACGCCGCCGAGCTTCTGCGCACTGAGATGATCGGCATCGAACCAGGCGGTTTTGGCGCGTCCGGCGGGCAGAGCCGCAATGCCCGCGGCGGGGCCTTTGGCGATGTCCGTCACGCTGGAGATACGCACGTCGGACGCGTAGAGGTCGGCGCGGCCGTTGGCGTTATAGTCGCCAAGCGCCAGCGTGCCGTTCTGTGCGACCGTGGTCTGGGTGAGCTTGTAGCCATCGCTGACGCCATTGGCGCGCTTGCCGGTCTGGCGTTCGCCGCTGATCGTATCGGCGATGATATCGGCTTCGAACACAGATGTCGGCGTCGATAGGATCAGCCGGCCGGCATCACGGCCGACGGTGTAGCCCTCTTCCCAGCGGGCGGTGTTGCGACCGCGGCTGAGCGGGCTGGTCCAGGTTTCGGTGAGACGGTCGTCGACCTTACCCTGGATGCTATGGGTTCGGGTGAAGCCGCCGGCGAAACGGACAAAGCTCATATCGCCCGGCGCAGTGTCGATGCTGTATTTGCGGCCGTCGCGGCCGATCAGATTGGTCGAGCGAATCCAGCCGGCGGCATAATCCAGCGCGCCGCCGGAGATGTCGATGCGCGATCCCTTCTGCGCGATCACTTCTGGAGCGGCAAGCGTGATGCTGCCGCCGATTGCCGACCATTCGCCAATCGTATGCGCGGTGGCGCCGAGATAGCCGCCGACTTCAAGCAGACCACCTCTCGTGTAGTAGCGATCCGACGCGTAACCGCCGACGCCCGCCGGCGCCAGCGTGAGACCGCGCACGTCGATCCAGACATCGTTGTTCTTGAGCACATTGGACTCACGGTTCTGCGGTAAGTCCCTGAGTTCGTTGCCTTGGATGTTGACCTTGATGTTGTTCGACGCCATCGCCAGCGCGACATTGCGCACGCCGGAGGCATCGAGCAACGCGCCATCTTCCGTGAAGATGCGCCTGCCCGCGGAGACCGCAATCTGGCCGCCTTGCGCGGCCGTAGCTGAACCGCCCTTGAAGGTGACGGCGCCGCCGGTGACGATCTCGACGCGCGACTGATCCTGGCGGTCGGCAACCAGCGAGAGGTTGCCGAAGGCGCCGGTGGCATTGGCGGCGCGGCCCGCGTTCGCGACGATGGAGGCATCGACCAGCCCCGCGCGCTGGCTGTCCAGCGCGGTTTCGGCGCTGTCGAGTTCAGGCAGGATCGCGGTGAGGCCGCCGCCGGCGAGCGTGATGCTTCCTGCGGAGTCGGATGCGCTGTTCAGCAGATGAATCGTGCCGCGGGTGTTGACCGAAGTCGTCGCGATCAAGGCGCCGTTCTGCAGGAGCGTGCGGCCCGCGAGCGTGATGTCGCCCTGCTGGGCCAAAATCAGGCCGGTGTTGCTGACGTTTCCGCTCTCGCTGTTCAGGCCAATGATCGGAGACAGTTCGATGCCGCGCGTGGTCGATGTCAGATTGCCGTCTGTGCTGAAACCACGCCGCAGGATAAAGCTGTCGCCAGCGACCAGCAGCGCCTGACCCTTCGGCGTCGAGATCGTGCCGCCGTTTTCGACAGCTGAGCCAATCATCAGGGCGAAACCGCCCCCCGCGGTCACCGACGACGGAGCTCGCGCGCCGATCGACGCGCCGCGCTCCACAACAACCTGGCCGCCCGCCGCGGTGAAGCTCGGCGTGGCGGCGCCCGTGCTGTAGATTCCCGTGGCGAGAAACTTGCTGTCATCGATCACGGCTGACGACGCAATCAGCGAGCCGACATTGATCTGGCTGGCGCCGCCAAGAATGATGCCGTTCTGGTTGATGACATAGACCTGACCGTCGGCCTTGATGGCGCCGAGGATCTGGCTTGGCGCCGTTGCGCCGTTGACGCGGTTCAGCGCCGCCCAGCCGGCGTTGCCCTGCTGGTCGAAAGTCAACGTGGTGCGCGCGCCGACATTGAACGAGGTCCAGTTCAGGATTGCCTGCGGCGCGGTCTGGCGGATGCCGACCTGGGTCTGGCCCGAACCGTCCACGCTTTGCGCCGGCGCGTTGACGCCGGTCCAACCCGCCGGCATGTTCGGCAGCAGGCCGCCGGCGCTGAGACCGTTCGGAATGGTGGCAGGCGCCGTGAGCGAGGTCTGCCGCGCCGCCGCCTGCAACGCCTGCATGTCCTGCACCGTGCGGGCGGCGCGGGACAGCGAGTCCGCCGATTGCCGCGCGGCCCCCGCCGCTTGCTGCGCCGCTTGCGCGGCGGCGTCCGCCGCGATGTTCGGCGCCGACACCGCGCCGCCGCCGCCGTTCAACGGCCGCGCGTGGCCGGGATCCGGAGCGGTGATGACCAGCGCCAGCGCGCTCACCCCCGTCAACAGCAATCGCCGCGACAATGACCGGCCGGCGAGCGGTGTCACCTTGGCGGGCCGATCCGACAATTTCCCATGCGCTGCGGGCCGAGCCTTGCTGGAGCCAACGCCGGGTTTTTCAAGCGCCATCGAAATCACTCGCAGGGTTGAACGTCAGATGTCAGGGTGATCGCACCCTCTCACCTTTAAGACCGCCACCCTGCGGCCGAGTCCGAACCGCGTTTCGCAAATCTTTTCCGGAATCTTGAATCAGCTGAGCAGAACCATGCCGCCCGGCAGGCGGCGCAGGCGCGCGCCGAAGGTCTGCGCGAGGTTGGTGACGGCTTCATCGATGCGGCTGAGCTGGAATGTCGCAACGACGTCGCGTTCCCCGAGCTTTTCGTTCAGCAGCACGATCTTGCCGGGACGATAGCGATCGATCTCGCGCACCACGCGCGCCAGCGGCTCGTGACGGAAGATCAGCTGCCCACGCTCCCAGGCCGTGGCGACGGCGACATCGGTCGGCGTCACCTGCTGCAAGCCATTGTCGTCGTAGACCACCTGCTGTCCGGCCGGCACTTCGACAAAGCGCTCGAGCCGGCTGACCCGGACCGCCCCCTCCACACAGGTGACGCACACCGACGCCTGATCCCGCCGCATGTTGAAGCGGGCGGCGGACGCCGTGACCCGGCCACTGGCGGCAAATATCTCGAAAGTTGCTTTTGTCGCGACCGCCGCCTCGCCATCAAGCAGCTCGAATCCGCGCGAACCGGACGCCTGCGAACGGAGGTCGATGCTGGTCCTTGTATTCATGACGATGGAGACATCGTCCGCCAGCGCGACCGTCTGGCGTTCGCCGGCGCCAGTCCGGAAATCCGCCGTCAATTCGCCGGGCGATGGCCACAACCGAAACGGCGGTCGCGATCCGACATAGCCGACGCCCGCAAGGGAAGCGGCGAGCGCGCCACCGAGGAACGCGCGACGCCCGAGTTGGGCGTTTCGCCGGGTGGCGACGACACGCGCTTGCGCAGTGGACACCCTGGCGCGCTCGCGCACCACGTCACCCGCCGGGCCGAGCACTTCCCAGAGCAGCTTGGCCTCGGCAAAGGCCTGGCGATGCGCCGGGCTCTGGCGGCGCCATCGCTGCAACGCGGCCGCATCTGCGTCGGTGGCGTCTCCCGATGCGAGCCGGAGCACCCATGCCGTCGCCTCTTCGGCGAGACGGCCTTCGCCACCCGACTCCGACTTGCCTCCCTCTTGATCGAATGTCACGTCGCGCACCATGCCCCTCAATCCTTAGACGTCACAGGGTGGCCGGGATCGAACTTCTGTGACAGATTTATTTCGAGATGCTGCCGGCAGTGGTCCAGCGCCTGCTTGAGCTCACGCTCGACCATTCGCGTCGAAATGCCGAACTGAACCGCGATATCCGCGATCGGCCGTCCGTCGCTACGAACGGCAAGGAATATCGCGCGGCGGCGCTCCGGCAATTGTTCCAACGCTTCGACGAGCTGACGCATCGAGGAGCGGCCGGCGGCGACGCGTTCGGGATCGAGTTCGTCATGCTCCAGCTTGAGCAGGAGCTCGACCTCCGACCGTTCGAGGCGCCGCGCTTCCGAGCGGCGGCGGTCGGCGGCGATGTTGAGCGCAATGCGAAACAAATAGCTGCGCGGATGCCGAATCGGGCCCGGCTCCTCGATCCGGCCGAGCCGCAGATAAGCCTCCTGCAGGACATCGTCGGCCGCGTCGGGCGAGCCGAGGCGACGCGCGAGCTGGCTACGCAACGGAGCGTAATCGTCCAGCAATGTCTGCAGCAACAGCGCCTGACCGCTGACTTTCATACAATCGTCATTCCAACTCGAAGCGGCGCGAACGCGTGAGATCCCCGAGCTTTCGGCGGAGGAGAACAATGCGCGCCCTCCCCTTTATGGAACTATTGTGACAGGACGTTATCGCCCGTCGCGGCTTCCGTCCGCCGGACCGCCCCGCGGGCAATCGCCGCTCACCTGCGGGGATCGTGGCAAAATCACCATGATCACCGGCTGCGGCAGACCTTCGGGCGGCTTGCTCGCCGCGATGCCCCGCAGCATGGCGTCGATACGGACGTCGCGATCGTGATCGCCGGTCGAACTGAGCAATTCCACATTTTCGGGACGCCCTTGCTCCGATAGCCACATCCGCAACGCGAGCCGGTAGGCTCCAAAGCCTGGGTCCGCGCCACAGAGCGTCGCCACAATCTTCCGCTGCAGGTCGGAGGAGTAAAGACGACGAAGCGCCTCGCCTTCCGACTCCGACAACGCCGCCGTCACCATCAGCGAGCCCGCCCCCGCCGACCGGACCACAAGCCCGGTCCCGGCCAGCGTGGCGCGCAACGCATCTTCAGCTGCATATGAGCCGGAGACCGCCTTGGTGCGCCGCCCGGCCACAGCCTTTCCATCGGCGAATATCTGGACGCCGGTTAGCACGCCAAGTCGATAGATGGCTTCATCGACGGATTGCGCCGGCATCTCGATCTGCCATCGCGAGCCGGTCTGCTGCGACGCATCGGCCGGATCGCTGACAGCAACGGACGCGACAGGCGCCGTCATCGAAGATCCGATCACCGCTATGGCGAAAACGAAATGTGCCAGACGCGATCGCATGACGGCGCCTCGTTAGGCCTTCAACCTCGCCGAGAATTTCACATGCAACGACTCGGACGACAACCATCGTTGGCGCATCGGCAATGACGACGCCATCGGACGCATACACACCGAAAACCCAGATATCAAGCAGGCGCTGATATGAGGGCGTTCATCGCACCATCTGGCTCGACAGTTCCTGCGTCATCTCGGCCGCAGGAGATTCGGCGGCAGCATTCGAGCGCGCGCCGGTGAATGCGGTCGCTGGGGCATCTGACGGAAATCGGACCTCGCGGGCGGCGAAGAACCCGCCGTGGCGGCTTCAAGACCATGCATGGATTCCACACGACGGCGAAAGGGGCTATGGCGGAGACTGGGCGACGATGTGAGCAAGGCGGCGTAACGGGGTTGGTGACCAAACCCGCCCGAACCTCCAACAAGGAGCGTTACGCCTTGTCGCACGACAATGTTGTCTCCTATCGCCAGAAAGACGGAATCGATGATCCGCTCACCGAATCCTGCAAGCTGGCGCGCGCCGCCTGATCGCCCAAGCGGTCGAGGCGGAATTCGAGACGTTTCTTGCCGGGAATGCCGAGCTTGTGCTTCCGGATGGCCGTCAACGAGTGGTTCGTCACGGCCACGACCCGGTTCGCACCCTCCAGACCGGCGTCGGGCCGATCGAGGAGGACAAGCCGAAAGCGCGCGACCGCGGCGCGGCCGAAGGCGCCCGAATCCGGTTCAAGTCGAATATTCTGCCGAAATGGGCCCGGCGCACCAGGAGCCTGGACGCTCTGCTGCCGGTTCTCTATCTGCGCGGGATTTCGGCCGGGGATTTCCAAGACGTCCTCTCGGCTTTGCCGCGCAAGGACGCGCCAAATCTTTCGCCGGCGGCGATAGAGCTGGCTCCGGTTGTCTGAACAGTTTCCCGCAAACGATAAGTGGTTTTCCGCCGGGTCTTTCGTCCGTGGGCGCCGTAGTGTTGGGTGTGACGCAGGGAGGGCTTAGCCCGACCGTAGTCGCATCCAACACCCCGGCGGCGGAAAAATTCGCTTCGCGGACCTTCGGTTCAGGCCTCCGCCACAGGGGGCGTCGGATCGAAGTCGGCCTCCTCCGGCGTGCGCCGGTCAAGCGATGAATGCGGGCGCCGGCTGTTATAGAAGTTGAGATACCGGGCGATCGACGCGCGCGCCTCGCCGACTCTCTCGTAAGCGCGCAGATAAACCTCCTCGTATTCCATCGATTTCCAGATGCGCTCGACGAAGACATTCGTCGCGCCACGCGCCCTGGCCGTCCATGCTGATCACGATCTTCTTGTCGATCAGAACGCGCGTGAACTCCTCGCTGGCGAAATGGGTGGATTCAAATGGTCGTCGCAACGATCTCATGGGAGACGGCGATGGCAAGCACGAAAAGGAATATCCGGAAATTAGCGAGGCGGGTGGGCAGGAATTACTGACAGTCCGAAAAGGGTTGGAAGAATGACAGCAATTTCGTCGCCTTGTTCGGGATCAGGCTCAGCGGCCGCGCATACGATGAGTAGTTTCCGAACCTACCTTAGCGGTCGGCGCGCTGGATAATGCTCCACGTGTTGAGGGGCTGCCGGGCCAATTCTGGGGCGCGGCAAATAACAGGAGGCTCGAATGGTTGACAAGGATCGGATCGCCGGATCGGCGAAGGAAATCACGGGTCGGGTCAAGCAGGCGGCGGGCGCGGCGGTCGGCGATAGCAAGCTGGAGTCCCAAGGCAAAGCCGAAAAGACCGAAGGCAAGATCCAGAATGCCATCGGCGGCTTGAAAGACACGATCAAGGAGACGGGGAAGACCAAATAGCCATTGGGCTTCCGCCCAACGCCGCCGCCCTGACAACGCCGACGGCGGCGCGGCGTGGCGGAGCGGTTGATGTCGCGCGCCAATAAGCGGTTGCGACCAACCCAAAATAAGAAGTTCGACAATGTCGATTGGAACCATTGTTCTTATCATCCTGGTGATCGCGTTATTGGGCGGTTTCACCGGATTTGGCGGCGGCCAGTTTTACGGCCGCGCTTTGCGCGCGAGGCGCGCGTTCAAGAATTCCAGCCCACGCATTGATTGTGGTGTGCGATCCGATAGAGGAGGCTATTATGGGACGTAGCATTTTGCTTTTGCTTCTGGGAGTTCCAATTCCGATTATCATCCTCATCGCTCTTCTGTACCGATAGGGAGAGTAACGATGACGATCTTGGAAATAACCGGCCTCGCTGAAGGCGAGATGGCTGATCGTGACGAAGCGCCAGCTTCGGCGATCTCTTGGAGCGCTGTAATTGCTGGCGCGATCGTGGCGGCGGCATTATCCCTGATCTTGTTGCTGATGGGGTCCGGCCTGGGCCTCACGATGGTTTCGCCATGGTCGAACGCTGGCGTCGGCGCGACGACCTTTGCCGTATCGACGGCAATCTGGCTGATTGTCGTTCAATGGCTTTCCTCCGCGCTGGGCGGATATCTCACCGGCCGGTTGAGAACGGGATGGCCTGGCGTTCACAAGGATGAAGTATTCTTCCGTGACACGGCGCATGGCTTGGTGATGTGGGCTCTCGCTACAGTCCTGTTTGCTGGAGTTTTGAGTTCGTCCGTGTCGGCAATCATAGCGGGAGGCGCCGGCGCGGCGACATCGTTGGCGACGGGAGCGGCCCAAGGCGCGCTCCTGTCCGCAAAAGACAGGGCGACCAATGCAGCGGGTTTGCCGACCGAATATTTTGTCGACCTGATGTTTCGCACGCCGACGGCCCCGCCGTTTGCCTCAAGCGCGATTGCAGCCATCCAGAATGTGACCGAGCCCCCGCCGGAAGCTTCGAGGATTCTCGTTGTGAGTTTCGCCTCCGGATCGGTGTCGGCTGCCGACAGAAGTTACCTCGCGCAACTCGTTTCCGCTCGGACCGGGCTGGCCGCCGATGATGCGCAACAGCGCGTCGACAATGTCATTGCTCAGATCGATCAGACAAAAGCAAAGGCCAAGGAAACAGCCGACAAAGCCCGTAAGGTCGGGATCACCACTTCACTTCTGATGGTCCTGTCGCTGATCATCGGCGCCTTCGTGGCCAGCGCCGCAGCCGCGCTTGGCGGACATCGGCGGGATGACGTGTGAGACGCCCGCAACCATCGATCAAGGCGCAAAAGGGGATGCGCCCCGCAGGGCTTGATGAAGGCCGGAGGACGTCACGGGGCGACGCTCGATGTCGCCCTCCTATCGTCGGGAATTGATCAAGTCTCGGTGTTGCGTCGACCAAGCATGGATCAAGACCGCCAAGTCGCAAACATCACTCCCGCCGCGACCGTCATTGCGCCAGCGCACAGCCACCAAATGGCCCACAAAGCGCGCGGCAGCACAAAGCGACCCATCACGTCGCGTCGCATCGCCATCAGCATGATGATGACCATCAGCGGCGCCGCCACGACGCCGTTGATCACCGCCGACCAGAACAGCGCCTTGATCGGGTCGCGCGCCCTTGTGGCGCCGCGCGGCTCGCCCTGGCATCGAGTTTACCGCGAAGCGTCTTCCAGCACTCCAAGGCAAGGCGCTGATTTAGGATTCCCGAAGCATATCACGCCTCTGAACGCAGCTTTGACTGGGTGTTTTCCGATCCTTCCCGCCGTCGGCGGACGACGCGATATTGTCATCGCAATGAGCAACGAATTGCCGGGGCCAATGCGCGAACGCGCATCGCCCGCAATCTTCAGGAGATCATTCATGGGCAGCGCTGCTGACAGGATCAAGGACATTGGGCCTCAGCCGCAATCGTTCGACATTGAACGCGCGACGAAGGAAAATTCAAATTACCGCTCCGTCGCCTGGAGCGGCCGCTATCTGCAGGTGACGCTGATGTCGATCCCCGTTGGCGGCGACATTGGTCTTGAAGCGCATCCGGAGACCGATCAGTTCCTGCGCCTTGACGCTGGCAGCGGCCGCGTCCAGATGGGAGCCGGGAAGGACCAACTGACTTTTGAAAAGGACGTTTCGGACGGCTGGTGCGTTCTCGTTCCGGCGGGGACCTGGCACAACATCACCAATACCGGCGCGACGCCAATGCAGGTCTATACGATCTACGCGCCCGCCCATCACGCGCCCGACAAGGTTCAGGCGACGGCGGCGGGGGCGGAAGCCGACAAGGACGACGAGCCGGCGGCGTGGTCGGTTCAGCCAAAACATGCGCCCGACCAACACGGGTGACCCAGTAGATCTGCAAGAACGGGAGCGCCGGCGCGGCTAGAATCGACGGGCCGTTCATCGGCGCGGCAGCGTGACCCCTCCCGTACCGAATAGATCAACGCCTTACGACGCCGATCGGCGTCCGGCCCCCAGGCCTTTTCACATGCCCCTTTTTCAAGAATTGGGCCGACGCCCAAGTCGGAGAAGGCATCCTCAGTCGGCGATTGAAGGGTGAGCCAACTTCGCTCGCATCCCCGGTCGCGATGATGCGGC
Organism: Rhodoblastus sphagnicola; assembly: GCF_002937075.1. Lineage (GTDB taxonomy): Bacteria > Pseudomonadota > Alphaproteobacteria > Rhizobiales > Beijerinckiaceae > Rhodoblastus > Rhodoblastus sphagnicola. Next base: position 53,342 of record NZ_NHSJ01000131.1, on the reverse strand, counting down.
TCTTGCTGATCCTGCGCCGCCTCCAACTGGAGGCGTCGTCGGGGCTCTATGGCAAGAGCTGGCTTCTCAACGAGATCGTTCCCGGATTTGACGCCGAAGCGTTGCGTGTAACTCCCGCGATCAGCAAAGGCGCAACCGCCTTAGCGCCGCTTCATTTGCGCGTCGCGCTTCTCGCTGGCCTGGCGACTGCGACAAAAGACGCGGTGGGCGCAATACGTCGCCTGCGGCCCCGCTGCCGGCCGTTCTACTTAAGGCGCCTCGACGAGCTCGCCGCAGCCGCTCTCGGCGGAGACTACGATTTTTCAAATTAGATGTCCAACGCGTCTCCAATCGGACCTTTTCTCGCAATTTGATGCACGCCGACAGCGGCATTGGCGGTCTGGGCTGTCGTTCTCTCCGCAACCCGGAAAAAATGCATGAATTTCGCGAATTGAGAGAAGCTGTCGTGATCTGTACCGATGGCGCTCAGTACAGCGCGACTTGAACGGAACACAATGAAAGGCGCCACAATGAGCAACACCACAGCAGACCTCGAATCCCTTCTGATGCACAGGTCGTTGACCGACCCCGAACTGCTCGAAGCCGCCGCCGCCGCCGAGAACTTCCGCATCCTGCCCGACGCCGCCGTGATCAAGATCGGCGGCCAGAGCGTGATTGACCGGGGCCGCGCCGCGCTCTATCCGCTGGTCGACGAGATCGTCGCCGCGCGCAAGGCGCACAAGATGCTGATCGGCACCGGCGCCGGCACCCGCGCCCGCCATCTCTATTCCATCGCGGCGGGGCTGAACCTGCCGACCGGCGTGCTCGCGCAGCTCGGCGCCTCGGTCGCCGACCAGAACGCGGCCATGCTCGGGCAATTGCTCGCCAAGCACGGCATTTCCATGGTCGATGGCGCCGGTCTGTCGGCGGTTCCGCTCTATCTGGCCGAGGTCAACGCCGTCGTGTTCAGCGGCATGCCGCCCTACAAGTTGTGGATGCGCCCGGCCGCCGAGGGCGTGATCCCGCCCTACCGCACCGACGCCGGCTGCTACCTGCTGGCCGAGCAATTCGGCTGCCGCGCCATGATCTTCGTGAAGGACGAGAAAGGCCTCTACACCGCCAATCCCAAGACCGACAAAAACGCCACCTTCATTCCGAAAATCTCGGTGGACGAGATGAAGGCCAAGGGCCTTCAGGATTCGATCCTGGAATTCCCGGTTCTCGATCTCATCAAGAACGCGACCCATGTGCGCGAGGTCCAGGTCGTCAACGGACTCGTCCCCGGCAATCTCACCCGCGCGCTCGCCGGCGAGCATGTCGGCACCATCATCACCGCGAATTGAGAGACAAAGTTATGACCGACGCCATCAAGCACGTCTCTTCCGCGCTCGCGCGCCAGACGCTTCAAGACAATACACTCACCCGCCCCGTCGCCGGGGTGCGCCCCATCCGCCTGCTGCCCTGGCTGCAAGTGGTGAAAATCGGCGGCCGCATCATGGATCGCGGCGCCCAGGCGATCCTGCCGCTGGTCGAGGAAATCCGCAAACTGCTGCCGGAGCATCGGCTCTTGATCCTGACCGGCGCGGGGGTTCGCGCGCGCCACCTCTACAGCGTCGGCCTCGACCTCGGCCTGCCCGTGGGCTCGCTCGCGCCGCTGGCCGCCAGCGAAGCCGGCCAGAACGGCCACATCCTTGCGTCGCTGCTGGCGCCCGAGGGCGTGTCCTACATCGAGCACCCGACCATCGCCAGCCAGTTGGCGATCCATCTCGCCGCCGCCCGCGCAGTGGTGGGCAGCGCCTTCCCGCCCTACCACCACCACGAATTCCCCGGCGCGCGCATTCCCGCGCATCGGGCGGACACCGGCGCCTTCCTGGTCGCCGACGCGCTCGGCGCCGCCGGCCTCACCATTGTCGAGGACGTCGACGGTGTGTTTGACGCCGACCCGAACGGCGCCGAGGGCGCCAAGGCCAAGCTGCACAAGGATGTCGGCTACGCCGAACTGGCGAAGCAGACGGGAACGCTGCCCATAGACCGCGCGCTGCTGGAAGTGATGGCGACCGCGCGCCAGATCGAGCGCGTGCAGGTGGTGAATGGCCTGGTTCCCGGCCGCCTGACCGCCGCCCTGCGCGGCGAGCACGTCGGCACCCTCGTCCACACCGGCGCCAAGCCCGCCTGAGCGGCCGGCCCTCCGGCTCGCCCGGAGCCCGTACGCGACCCTCCGGTTCATCGTACGGGCTCATGGCTCGCGAAGCTCACGCGCCATTCATATGAACGGCGCCTGAAGCCGAGACGTCATAGCCGCCGAGCGCATTGGCCCTGGCGAGAAATCGATCCGAACGGCTCACAGCGAGCAGTTTCTGGAATGGCGGGTCAAAATACGCCTTACGCCAAACCAGCAGGTCGAACCGTTCCTCGATCAACGGAACGAAGTCGAGCTGGAACTGGCGCGCCGCCGCTTCAATGCCGAGGCCGACATCGGCGCTTCCCTGCGCCAGGCTCATCGCCAGATCCATTTCGGAACGCTCGACGGCTGCGATGGTGTGCAGGTCGGCTCGCGTCATCTTTTCGGCGGCGAGCAGCCGGTCCAGCACCAATTCGCTGCCCGACGCCGCCTGCCGCGCCTGGAACCTCAGCCCGCGGACGTCCTTGAGATCTTTCGGCCGGCGCAAAAGACCCGGACGCAGGATCAGGCCGCGCCGCCGCCGCGCCCATTCGATCAGGACCCATGGTTTCCGGGCGAATTTCGCTTCAACCGTTGCGACGTTCCAGCCACCGTCTTCCGGGATGTGCAATCCGGCGACAATGCATTGATCCGCTTCGGCCCGCTTCAGCCCGTCGACCGCGCCGTCGAGGAAACCGGCGATCCCTGACCCCGATTCGCGCAGCGCCCATTCAAGCAGGGGATCATGGCCGCCGACGGCGATCAGCGGTCGCTCGGATTCGGATGGGGAAGGCGTGGCGGCGGGCGGAGCCGAAGGCGCGTTCGTGTCGAGCCATCGCCCGATCGCGTCGCGCGGGAACAGCAGCTTTCCGGTGACCCGCCGCACCGGAATCTCGCCCGAAGCGGCGAGGTCGTAAACCTTCCGCTCCTTGACGCGCAAGAGGGCGGCCAATTCGCGGGTCGTGTAAAAGTCGGGCATTCAAGTCTCGCGAATCTGCGCGGAGACGGAAAAAATGACACGAAATGCAGGAAATTGCACCACGCGATCGCCTGCCGTATTCTGATGGCGGTGGACAATGGTCTGCTCCCTTTGCCGACCGCGCGCCCTCGGCGCCCGCCAAGCAGGCCGGGAAGATCCTCCCGTGAGGTGGCGGATTCCGCAAAAACCTTTCAGCGGCGGCGGAAGAGACCTCGCGTGACGCCGAGGCGGTCTCCGGCGCAGCCGAACAGGCCGCCGCCAATCCAGACTGTTGCTTCCGCATCGGAATTGACCGCCTCGGCGCGCGAGATCACCCTGCAAGTGAACCAGTCGCTGACACAGCTTCCATGAGGCGCAAGCCTCCAACGTCGGGATCCGCGCCACACGTGCGTGGCTGCGCCGTTCGTTCCTGAACGCGCCATTCTTGAAAAATGACATATTCGTACACTCTCGGATCACCTGACGCGGATTGCCCCGGGAAAACAGAGTATCGAACGTGATCCGCGGTTTGGCGCCGATCCTGCTGCGGTGTGATCGATCGCGCGTCCCATGGGATCCTCAAGCGCGAATCACGTCGCTTTCCAAGGCGACCGACTGCGGCATGAGCCGTTTCCCGAAAAACCCTGAGTCATTGGCGTCACTTCGACGTTTCCGACTCCTCTTCATTCGGAGACGCCATGTCTGCGCCTGCGTACAGTCATTCGCCGAAAAAATGGACATGCAGTCCCCAAGGACCAAGCCTTGCGCGGTGGCGCGTCGCACCCGATCACCGCCGCCCTGCATCTCATCCACGGCCCCTTTGTCCGCCAGGGCCACGGCTGGGAACCCCGGCCGAGGGCGCCGGCGATGTCTTGTCCCATTGAGGAGAAATCATGGACTCCCTGTCACTCTCGCCCCTCGCATTGTTCTTCCAGGCCGGACTCGTCGGCAAATTGGTGATGATCGTTCTCGGGCTCGCCTCGATCTGGTGCTGGATGCTGATCGTCGAGGCCCTGTTCGGCCTGTCGCGGCTGTCCAGAGCTGTGCGCGACCCGCACACGCTTCTGCTGGCGGACGCCGATGCGCAAGGCGCCGAGGAAGCTAAAATCCACATCCAAGGAGAAAGCGTCTCTGAGCGCCGCGCCCGAACCGCGGAAAAACTCACCCGAGCCCATGTCGAAGTGTTGATGAAAGCGGAGGGCGGCTTGTCCAATCTGGCGGTGATTTCCTCGGTTTCTCCCTTCATCGGTCTGTTCGGCACGGTCTGGGGCATCATGGCGAGCTTTGTCGGCATCGCCGCCGCACGAGACACCTCGCTCGCGGTGGTGGCGCCGGGCATAGCCGAGGCGCTCGCCGCCACGGCCTACGGCCTCGCCGCCGCCATTCCCGCTTCCATCGCTTATAACCGACTCGGCGCGGCCTTTTCGACGATCGGGCAAAAACTCGTCCATCGCGCCGCCGACCGCGCCGCCCAATTCTGCCGCGCCTGAGGAGCGACCATGCTTTCCTCACCTCTACAGAATGGCAGGCCGGGCCTCTTTCGCGCGCAGGCCGACATCAATGTGACGCCGTTGGTCGATGTCATGCTGGTTCTGCTGATTATTTTCATGGTCACGGCGCCGCTGCTGGCGACGGGCGTCAAAGTCGATCTGCCACAGGCGAAGGCGGCAAAACCGCTCGACCCGAAGGAGCCCGTGGTGGTGGCGGTTGATCGCGACGGCCATGTCGCCCTCGGCGCGGAACAGGTCGATCGCGCCGATCTGGTGGATCGCGTCAAACTCAAGGTTGGCGACGACCTCGCCCATGTCGTGCACATTCGCGGCGACAAGGATGCGGCCTTCGGCCAGATCGTTTCCGTCATGGACGACCTCGCGCATAATGGCATGACCCATCTGGCCATCGTCACGGACAATTCGCGCAAGGGGTTTGACGCGGGGTCGGCGTCTTCCGCGGAGGCGCCAAAGAACACCGCGCCGAGGAATAGCCAATGAGGCTCGCCGCCAACTGGGATTTGCGTCCCACCTGGTTGCGACCGGCGACCCTGGCGCTGGTCGTCGCAGCCCATTTCGGGCTTTTGCTCGTGGCTCAAGCAAACATCAACCCGCCTCCCTCTCTCGATGCGATGGAGGTCGCGCTGGTCCCGGAGGGGGATGCAACGGTCGATCAAGCCCCGCGCGAGGAAATAAAACCTCAGGAGGAAACCGCTGAGAGTCCCGTTTCGCCGCCAGCGCAAAGCGCCGAACTCACGGCGCCGCCGCCTCGGCAGGCGACGGCCGACGCGCCCCCCTTGCCGCTCGCCAAACCGAAACCCATTTCCAAGCCGAAGCCTGAAGTCGAGGACGATGACGAGCCGCGCCCGGCGGAACTGCGCGAAATCCAACGGAAGAAGCGACTCGCAGAACAGCGGCGGCGCGAGGAGCGCAAGGCGCAGGAAGCACGGCAGGAAGCGCATCGCGGCGCGGCCGGAGGCGCGCGCGCCGAATCCGGCCTGTCGTCCGCCAATTTTGCCGGCCTGGTGATCGCCCAACTCAACCGCCATAAATTTTACCCGGCGGCGGCGCAGGCCTCGGGCGCGACCGGCTCGGTCGGCGTGGCTTTCACGATCGGTCCGTCGGGGCGTGTCATCAGCCAGTCGGTCATCCGGTCCTCCGGTTCCAGCGCTCTCGACAGCGCCGCGCACGCCATCATGAGTTCGCTCCAGACGCCGCCTCCGCCCGGCGGGCGCTTCTCGACCAGCACCAATATCAATTTTCACATGCGCTGAAAGGACGAGGAATGACACGGCGCGAAGGGTGCGTAAATTCCGGCGCGTCGCTAACGGGATAAAATAAGATTACATATTTAAGTCAAACCAAAGTAACAATGTTGCCATGCGGTCAGGCTCATGATAACAAAATTATGATCATAAGCATTCCGTAATCTTGAGTGCGTGGATCATGTCGTCGCCAAGACGACCGATCGCGGCATGAGCCGTCTCCCCTCCAAAATTTTCACTCATGGACTCCCTGGGACCACTCATGCTTGCGTCTGTCCGAAACTCACGCTGCGTCTTCAAGGCGTTCCTTGCCTGCGGCGTCGCCACGTCCGTTCTCTCAATCGCCGCTCCGGCCTTTTCTCAATCTACGGTCTTGCCGGACGTTGACGTGGCCGCGGACCGCCTCCCGTCGCCCGCGCCCGTCTCGCCGGTCTCCAACCCGAGTGGCGCAGCTTCGCCCGCCAAAGAGGGTAGCGTGGAAAATGGCTATCGCGCGTCCAGCGCCTCGGTCGGCGCGCTGGGGGCGAAGTCGCTGAAGGACACGCCTTATTCGATCAATGTCGCGTCACGGGAGTTGATCACAAACCTGCAAGCGCAGACGGCGTCCGAGGCCGTGAAATACAACCCGACGGTCTACGCGGGTTCCGGCAACAACATGGTTGGAGGCGGCGCCGCTTTCACCATTCGCGGGTTCACGACCGACACCAACCAGTCCTTCATCGATGGCTTGCGCATCTATTCGCGCACGCCGCTCGAAGACAAGGAACGGATCGAGGTTCTGAACGGTCCGTCCGCCCTCCTGTTCGGGTTCACCAACCCGGCCGGCGTGATCAACTATGTCCAGAAGCGTCCGACAGCAGAGCCTTTCGCCAACATGACCGTCGGCGATTACGGCGGCGCGCAAGGCTACGTACATGGCGATTTCGGGGGACCGCTCGACCAGGAGGGTCGCTTCGCCTATCGGCTGAATCTGCTTTACGTCGGAAAAGGCGATGTCGGCGTCAACGACGACAGCCACGAACGCTACCTCGCCAGCGGCGCGCTCGACTGGCATATCAGCCCCGGGACCATCTGGTCTCTGGACTTCGAGCATTTCTACATCAACGTCGCCGGCGGCGACAATATTTTCACCATCGGTTCGAATGTCACCGCCATTCCCAAGGCGCCGAGCGCATCGAAGAATTACATGCCGACCTACAGCATCGCCCGCGACGCCTATGACCGCGTGGCGACGCGGATCAGTTCGGAGTTGAGCGATTCCGTCACATTGCGTGGCGCCGTCTCCTATTCGAACATCGACATGTACCGCCATCGCGCCAGCGACAAGATCATCGACAATGCCGGCGACTTCACGATGTCGCGCAACTATTACCATGCCGGAAAACAAGCCGTCGACGGCAACGCCTATCTCGACATCAAGTTCGACACCTGGGATTGGCGTCACAAGGCGACGGTCGGCGTCAATGAGGAATATTCCGTCGTCAGATACGCCTATCCCTATGCCAACGGCACGGTGAACTACAAGGGAACCAACAACCTCTATCATCCCTTCGCCTGGCCGGCGGACACCAGCGCCGACACCGTCGGAGATCCAAATCGTGACACCGACCGCGCCAACCTGTTCGCGGGCACGATCGCCGATCAGGTGTCGTTCAACGATCAATGGTCGCTGATCGGCGGACTGACCTGGGCCAGCATCAACGATCAGGCCTATGTGTACAGCGCGACCAAGGCCGGCGCGTACACGACTATCCCCGAATACCAGCAAAGCAGGGTGTCGCCGAGCGTCGCTCTGCTCTACAAGATGCTGCCGGAAGTCAGCTTGTACGTTTCCTACAATGAAGCCCTCCAGAAGGGACCAACCTCGCCCTCGACCGGCGTGACCAATCCGAACGTGACGCTCGCGCCATATGTCGCGCGCGGCGTGGAGGGCGGATTGAAGGCGACCGCCGGAATGGTCGACATCAACGCGGCGTTGTTCCGCATCGAGCAAGCCTATGCCTTCACCAACAGCGCCAGTCTCTACGTGCAAAGCGGCGTCGAGACCCATGTCGGCGGCGAATTCGTCGCCACCGGAAAGCTGACTGAGAATTTCACTGTGACGGGCGGCTTCACCGTGCTGCAAGCGAGCGTCGACGACGTCACCGTCGCCTCGATCAACGGCAAGGTTCCCGTCGGCGTCCCACAGCATATGGCCCGCCTCTATGGCGAATATGCGCTGCCATTGCCCGGGCTGACGCTGACCGGCGGTGTTTCCTACAATGACTCCGTCTACGCCAACGCCGCTAACACGCTATCGGTCCCTGCGGTGACGACCGGCGACTTGGGCCTGCGCTATGCGACCAGGATCGAAGGCTACGACACCACCTTCCGCTTCAACGTACAGAACATCACCAACACCAACTACTGGACGGTCTCAAGCTCGTCCCTGGCGTTGGGCGCGCCCCGGACCTTCGCGTTCTCGGCGTCGATGAAGTTCTGAGCCCCGCGAATGCAAGGCGCCGGCGCGGCGACTCGGAACGATCGGAGACCAAGCCAGATGTCAGATGAAGCTACGACGGCCGATTCGTGCGCAACCGGGACCAGCTTCCTGCCGGGCCCGGTTGCGCAGGGGGTTTTCGTCGTCAACCAATTACCGCCTCCCCAGGGCCATGCGGATATCGGATCAGGCAAGTGAACGGCCGCGCCCGCATCCTGTTCGCCGACGGCGCCGCCAGCCAGGGCTGCTGGGAAGTCGGACAACTCTGGCGGGAGGCGCCCGATGACGCGCCGCTCACGCGCGGGCGGCTGCGCTTCACCGCGCCGCCCGCCGTGCGCTCCTGCTGCTTCGGCCAGCAGAACATCGGCGAGGCGTTCCAGCATGGCCTGATGCGCAAGATCGAAATCGCGGAACAGGCGATCGACCAGTCCGCCGGCGAGAGGGGGTGAAACATGCTCGACGAGATCAAGACGGTCATACGCGACCACTGGAACCAGCGCGCGGCGGCTTATGACGCCTCCGCCCACCACACCATCGAGATGGAGACCGAGCGGGCGGAATGGGCCTCCCTACTGCTGGCGGCCATGGGCCATCAGGTCACCGGCGCGGATATCGCGGAGGACATGTTAGCGCAGGCGCGCGCCAAGGCGGCGGCGCGGAGCCTGACCGCTACGTTTCTGATCGGAGACGCCGAGGCGCATCCGTTCCCCGACGCCAGTTTCGACGTCGTGGTCAATCGCCATCTGCTCTGGACGCGTCCCGATCCCGAGAGAGCCCTTTTTGAATGGACGCGCGTGCTGGCTCCTGGCGGCAAAATGGTGATCATCGACGGCGATTTTCATTGCGCCGCCAAGACCTCCTCGGCGGACGAGCGCGCCAGCCCGTCCATGGACGCCTACCGCGCCGCAGGCATCGCGGATCGCTTGCCCTTGCAGGCCAGCCCGCGTCCGCAAGCCGATCTCCAGATGCCGGCCGCGCTGGGTTTGACCGCCGAAGTCCGGATCATTGGTTCGGACGGCGAGTTTTTCGTCGATCTGCCGTTTGGCGCGCGCCAGGATCATTGTCGCTTCGCTCTGTTCGGCGAGAAGCCGCTATGAAGGGCCTTCATGACTCCCGCTTGTGGCGGCGACTGACGACCGCGTTCATCGTCCTGCCGCTGCTGGCGTGCGTCGCGACGGCGTCCGCCGACGAGCGCATTGTCACCGACATGCGCGACCGTCCCGTCGCCATTCCCGCGCAAGTCACCCGGGCGATCGGCACCGGCGGCGCCGTCGACGCATGGTTCTTGTTGCTGGGCGCGCAGGACAAGCTGGTGGCGACGTCCACCACCATCACCAAGAATCCCTGGTTCGCCAAATTCTATCCCCGCATTCGTCAACTCCCGACCCCAATATCCTCGAATGACATCAATATCGAGGATTTGACCGCGCGACAGCCGCAGGTCGCCATCCTGCTGTCCGGCATGGCCAGCATCGACAAGATCGAACGCGCCGGCATTCCGACGGTCGTTCTGGAGCGGCGCAATGCGGAAGAACTGATGCGCGCCGTCAGCATCGCCGCCGACGTGCTCGGCCCGGCCGAGCGCGAGGCCGCCGCGCGCTTTTGCGCCTATTATCGCGCCAATATCGCAAAGGTTTCCGCGCGAGTCGGGACGATTTCGCCCGAACGGCGCACGCGCGTCTATTACGCTGGCGGCGCCGCGCTTGCGACCGAAGGCAAGAACACGCTGGTCAGTTCATGGATCGAGCTCGCCGGCGGTCGCAATGTCGCAGAGGCGGCGGGCGTCAACGGCATGTCGGGCAAAGTGTCGATGGAAGATGTCATCGCCGCCGATCCCGAGGTCATCGTCACCCTGACGCCGACGGTGCGCGATGAGATTCTCTCCGACGCCAGCTGGCGTTCGATCGCGGCTGTCCGCGAAGGCCGCGTCCACGTCAATCCCAAGAGCGCATACTCTTGGGGCGTTCGAAGCGCGGAAGAGGCGATTCAGGTTCTCTGGGCGGCGACGATCATCCATCCCGAACTGTTCGGCGACATCGACATGGTCGCGGAAACCAGGGCCTTCCACGCCGCCTTCTTCAAGGTCGCGCTCGGCGACGCCGACATCCGCCACATTCTGAACGCGGAGCCGCCGGACCCTTCGCCCGCAGGAGATCGATGATGACGACGGCGGCGCCGACCAGAGACGGCGGGGCGCGATGTGGCGCCGCTCGCCCTCGCGCATTGAAAACGCCGTATCGGATCGCGGCGCTGACCCTCGCGCTTGCGCTCTGCGCGCTGGCGTCTTTCATGGTCGGGCGCTATCCGGTTGCGCCAGCGACAGCGCTCGCGATCCTCGCCTCAAAAATCGCGCCGGTTCATGCGGATTGGAGCCTGCAACTCGAAACCATCGTCATGAACGTGCGCCTGCCGAGAATCGTCGCCGCGCTGGAAGTCGGCGCCGCGCTGGCGGCCTCGGGCGCAGCCTATCAAAGCATGTTCCGCAACCCCATGGTCTCGCCCGACATTCTGGGCGTGAGCGCTGGCGCCGGAGCGGGCGCCGCCCTGGCCATCTTGCTGGCGTTCCCGCCGCTCGGCGTCCCGGCCATGGCGTTCGGCTTCGGTCTGCTCGCCGTCGGCGCGACCTGTCTGATCGGTTGGCGATCCGGCGGCGACACTCCGCTGACGATGATCCTCGCCGGCGTCATCGTCGGGACCGTGTTCGCCGCTTTAATCGCGCTGATGAAGCTGGTCGCGGACCCGGACAACACCCTCCCCACGATCGTGTTCTGGTTGATGGGCAGCCTGGCTTCCGTGCATGCCGCCGACGTCTATTTCGCCCTGGCGCCGATCGGCGTGGGTCTGCTCGGCCTTGTCGCGATGTCCTGGCGCCTGAATGTACTCGCCTTCGGAGACGAAGAGGCGATGACCCTGGGGATCGACGTTGGCCGATTGCGCCTGATGGTGATCGCCTGCGCGACACTGATGACGGCGGTGGCCGTGGCGATCGGCGGGCTCATCGGCCTCGTCGGACTGGTGGTGCCCTATCTCGGCCGGCTCGTCGTGGGATCGGACAATCGGGCGCTGATCCCGGTGTGCGCGGTCATGGGCGGTTGCTACCTGCTGCTGGTGGACGACATCGCCCGTTCGCTGCTGTCGCAGGAAATTCCGCTGGGCATCCTGACCTCGCTGCTCGGGGCGCCGGTGTTCATATCTCTGCTGTCGCACACCCGAAAGGCATGGGCATGACGCCCCCGCATCTGGCTGTCCAGGGACTGAGTTGCGGCTATGGCGGGCGCGTCGTCGTGCACGATGTCGACTTCACCCTGTCGGGCGGGGAGTTTTTGTGCCTGCTCGGACCCAACGGCGTCGGCAAGACGACGCTGTTCAAGACCGTGCTGCGCCTCATGCCGTCCCTTGGCGGCCGAACCCTGGTCGATGGCGAGGATATCGCGGGCTGGTCGCGGCGAATGATCGCCAGGGCGGTGGGCTATGTCCCGCAGGCCCATACGCCGCCGTTTCCGTTCGAGGTCGGCCTCGTCGTGGCCATGGGGCGAACCGCCCATCTCGGCCCCCTGTCGTCGCCTGGCCGCGATGACGTCCTCATCGCGGAAGAGGTGATGGACTCGCTGGGGATCGCGCATCTGGCCTATCGCGCCTGTACGGAAATCAGCGGGGGAGAGCGCCAGTTGATGCTGCTGGCGCGCGCTCTTGTTCAACAGCCTCGCATTCTGGTGTTGGACGAACCAACCTCGGCGCTGGATTTCGGCAATCAGGCCCGCATCCTCGATCATGTCTCGCAATTGGTTCATCAGTCCGGGATGGCGGTCCTGATGACCACCCACGACCCCAACCATGCCCTCCGCTACGCCACGCATGTCGCATCCGTCGACCGTGGGGGCCGTTTTTCGGTCGGATTGCCCGGCGACATGGTGAACGCTGATTACCTGAAAGAAACCTACGAAGTTGACGCCGGTTTCGTCGAGGCGAGTCTGGCGAATGGCGCCAAGGCGCGCCTTTGCCTGGCCTTGGGACGGACGACCTCATCCCATTCTTTGACTCGCCAGCCGCGCAGGTAAGTCCATGACCGCGACACGCCCGGATTCATACTACGATGTACATATATTTGTATGCACCTTCGTCCGGCCTGGAGAAAGCGCACGCCGATGCTGTGGCGCTTCAGATGCGGAACGGCTCCTGACCTATCTTCGGACCAAGGCCAAGGAGATTGGGATCGCCGGATTGCGGGTAAACGCGGCCGGTTGCCTGTCTCCGGAATGTTGCAACATTGGCCCAGTGTTGGTCATATACCCCGAGGGTATCTGGTACAAATACCAGACAGAGGCGGACTTGGACGAAATTGTCGCCGAGCATCTTCTGCAAAGAAAACCGGTCGAACGATTGCGCCTCAAGCCTAATCCACCACCGATGCAGGCGCCACGTCCGGAGCCGAGAACGGACGACGCAGCGATCAGCAGCGATGCCATGATATTCGATATCGAAATGGCCTCCGATCAGCGTCCGCGATGATCCTGTTGCCAGCCAATCGGGTTGGACAAATAAATCGCGCAACAAAAATCGCCTGATTTTTCAATCGCGGGGTAAACTTTCGCCCACACGACCGTTTATGCAACGATGTGATATTACGAAACTATCGGCTTAGAGTGCGTTTTATGGGAGATTCTGCGATGCCCCATCACGGCGCTGCGCGCCGGCAGGCCGGGCGGCAAGGGTTTGCCGCGCTGGTCGGTCTCCGCGCCGACGGCCGGGGCGGTGGCGAGCGGGAGCCTCGCGCCGCCCCAAGGCCGTTCAATATTCGACATCGACCCGCGCCAGCACGGTGGCCGGCTGACCCATATAGACCGTGGTGATCGCGGTGCTCGACGCGCTGGCGAGATAATAGCGCTTGTCGAACACATTGGTCGCGTTGATGCTGAATTTCAGGTTTTCATATTTGTAGGCCGCCATCAGGTCGAAGGTGGCGTATTCCGGCAGCACATAGTTCACATTGGGCGTCGCCGCCTTGACCAGCACGCCGGCGCGGTCGCCGACATAGGTGACGCCGCCGCCAAACGACAGGCCCTTGAAATCGCCGGACTGGAATTCGTAAGACGACCACAGATGCGCGGCGTTCTTCGGCGCATTGTCGACCGGCGCGCCGACGCGATAAGTGGTGTCCTTCTTCACCCGGGCGTCGTCATAGGCGTAGGACAGCGACAGGTTCCATCCAGGCGCCAGTTTCACGCTCGCGTCGAGTTCAAAGCCCTGGCTGAGCTGTTCGCCGGTCGTCGTGGCGTAGCCCGACACCGGGTCGGCGCTCACGACATTGCGGCGGTCGAGGCGAAACACGGCGGCGGTGGCGGTCAGCCAATTGTTCAAATCCGCCTTGACGCCGGCTTCCACATTGTCGCCGATTTCCGGCGGCAGCAACTGGCCCTTGACCGCGCCGAGCGAAACCGTGCTGCCGGGCGGCGCGAAGGAATGGGAATAACCGCCATAGGCGACATAGCCGGGGATGAATTCATAGGTGAGGCCGGCGCGCTCGCTGAGCGCATCATTGCGTTGGCTCTGATAGACGGCGGTGACCGTATCGGCGCTGTCGCGGCTGACCAGATCGTAGCGGACGCCGCCGATCGCCTTGAGGCCGGGCAGCAACTCGATCTGGTCCTGAACGTAATGGCCTTCGCGATATTGCTTGAACGTCAGATTGGACGAGGCATTGTAGCCGGGGCCCGCCGTGGTGTCGCCATAGAGCCTCACCGGGAAGCTGAAGGAGCCGCTGGTCGATTGTGGACGGGTTACATGGCTGTAGCTCAACTCCGTCCCGACCAGGAAAAGATTGGGCAGACCGAACAACGTTCCCTTGTTCTGGAGATAGCTGTCCTGCGTGCCCTGCCAGGTTTCCGACGAGGCGATCTGGAAGGTGCGCGTCAACTTGGTGTTGTTGGCGGTATAACCGCTGATCACGGAGAGACCCTGGTTGAACCAGTAATAATTGACGGCCGCCCCGCTGTGAAAGGTCCAGTCGTTGTTGATGCGGTAGTCGAGATCCACCGCGCCGGAGCGGCCGATGTCGGTGCGCCGCGACCAGTTGGTGTTGTAATTGGCCCAGATCGGCAGCGACAGCTTGGTCCCGAGCAGGGTTCCATAGACCGGCAGTCCCGTGTCCACTCCCGAATTGCGCTCGCGGTCCTCGAAGCGGGTGGAAAGCGTGGCGGCGTCCGACACTTGCGTCTGCGTCAGCAGGGCGGCGTGGCTCTGGCGCACCGGATTGTTCTGCACATAGGTGTCGCTGTAGGTCTTATCGACGATGACGCGCGCCACGGTAGAATCGGTGACGCGGCGGGTCACGTCGAAGCCGCCGCCGGCCGTGTCAAAATTGCCGTACCAGCCGAAGGCCTTGATGCTGTCCGGTCCCAGCGCCTTTTTTGTGACATAGTTGATCGAGCCGCCAAGGCTGCCGTCGCCGTAGAGCACGGAGGCCGGGCCTTTCAGGACTTCGATGCGGTCGATGTCGCCGAGCCAGGCGCTACGGTCGAACGTTTCGTCGCGCAGGCCGTCGCGATAGATGTTGCGCGCAACAAAACCGCGAATGCGGAAGATGGGCGCCCCCGAGACGTCACTGTAAGTTGGCTGCACGCTGGCGACATTGCGCAAGGCGTCGTTGAGATAAATGTCGTTCTGCTCGACCAGCAGTTTTTGTGGGATTTCGACGATGGACTGCGGCACTTCCTTGTTGGGGATGTCGAACTTCGCGCCGGCCTTGCCCTGGTCGATCAGATAGTCGTTTTGCCCCTGCGCGGCGACCGGCGTCGCCTGGCTGGCAACAGCGGAGCCTTGAGATGCCGGCGCTCCGCGCGAGTCTGACGACGGACGGTCGGCGGAAACATTGATGTCGGGGAGCGCGATCGGTTCGGCCAGGGCGGGTGTGGCGACGATCAGCATGCAAAGCGAAACGCCCCGCGCCAGGCCGAGGCGGAAAACGGATGAGAAAACAGGCGCGGGCATGAGGCCTCCAGCTGATGAAACGGGCGCCGCCGCCGAATTCGGCGCTAGAAGCCCAGGATACAGGGGAAGCAGCTCATGCTGCGGTCGGTCGCGCCAAACGCGACATGAAGGTCGGCCCACGAACTGAAGCGTAGCCTTACCAGAAGTAATCCGTTAGCAGAACGGGCGCAAAAGTGCAAATTGTGCGTGGTTCTGACGTCTTCGGGGTCACGACAAGATCAGTGCAATATGGCCTCATCTAATGGAACGTTCACGCAATACAAATAAACGGACAAAAAGTGAACATCATGCGGCCTTGGCGGCGACTGCTGGATCATCGACGTCTTCAGCTGCAAATTGCGAAAAAAACTCTCCAACGCCAGCAATGGCGGCAATTACATCGAAACCGTCTGGGGCCGCGTGGCGCGGGAGACGTATGACGCCGGCAAGAGCATTTCAGCCTGATTCCTCGGGGCGAGGCGCTCGGCGCAGCCGTTGTGTGGGCGGTGGCGCCTTCCCATGGCCCGTGCTTACAGCCAGGATTTGCGTGATCGCGTTATCGAGGCCGCGTTGTCTGGCGTTTCATCGGCCCGGGGATCAGCCGGCCATTTCGGCATAGGGGTGGCGACAGCCATTGTCTGGGTGCGACGCGCGCGGCAAACGGGTGACCGCAAAGCACATAAGCAAGGCGCCGCCAAGCCCAGAAAGCTTGAACCGCATCGCGATTTCCTCCTTGCTCTGATTGATGAGACGCCCGACCTTTCGCTCGACGAATTGCTCGCGCGACTGCTCAAAACGCATGGTGTGACGGTGGCGCGCTCAACCTTGTGGACCTTCCTCGATCGCTGCGGCCTCACCCTAAAAAAATGGCTCACGCGAGTGAGCAGGATCGCCCGGACGTCCGCAAGAAGCGCGAAGATTGGCCTGACGGGCAAAGCAGCCTCCCCCCTAACCGCCTTGTCTTCATTGATGAAACCTGGATGACGACCAATATGGCGCGACTACGCGGGCGCGCCGCATAGGCGCTGGAAAACGACGACATTCATCGGCGGGTTGCGCCGCAACGGTCTGGGCGCTCCCATGGTCATTGATGGTCCCATCAACGGCGTCTCGTTCCAGGCCTATGTCGATCAGATTTTGGTCCCGACGCTTTCGCCAGGCGACATCGTCATTATGGACAATCTCGGCAGCCATAAGCGGCCGGGCGATCAAGGCCGCTGGCGCGCAGTTGCCTTACCTGCCGCCCTACAGCCCCGATTTCAACCCAATCGAGAACGCCTTCTCGAAGCTGAAGGCGCTGCTGCGAAAAGCTGCGGAGCGAACTGTCGATGGACTATGGGCAAAGGTCGCAGACTTGCTCGCCGAGTTCTCGCCCAAGGAATGCGCAAACTTCTTCGCCGCTGCTGGCTATAAGCCGGTTTAAGCCGAATCCGCTCTAACCTTGGACTCATGCGCGACGACGATCAGGAGGAGGGCGAGGCAGCGCTGGCGGCGCCTTTCGACGAGTGACGCTGGCGCGGCAGCGCCCGACCCGCAACCAGAAGCGCCTCGATTTCATCGATCAGGTCGATCAATCCGCCGGCTTGTGTGGTCCTGCGGATCGTCGTCGGCAAGCGTGACGCCTGATCGGCGCGCCTATCGGGCGCGGGGCATGGACAAGCCCTATCCTTAAAGCTCTGCACAAGGACTTGCAGTCCTTTGGCCAACCGAAAGGCGGAAACGGAAATACGCCCGGGATTAAATGAAAAAGGCCAGACAATGCCTGGCCTTTGGGTGTTCGTCTGTCGGCGGGCGCCAGTACATCCGTGGTCGCGCCGCCAACGATGAACTCGATTAGACTGCTTCGAGCTGTTCGGCCGACATCTTGCCGGTCTTGTTGTCGCGCTTCAGCTCGTAGCCAAGCTTCTGGCCTTCGACGAGATCGCGCATTCCGGCGCGCTCGACAGCAGAGATGTGGACGAACGCATCAGATCCGCCGTCGTCGGGCTGGATGAAGCCGAAACCCTTGGTGGAATTAAACCATTTCACTGTGCCGGTGGTCATAACAGAACCCTCCTCATGGCAGTATTGATCGTCCGCCACGCGAATGCACGGCAGCTTTTCCGAATTTCGAAGTGGGGGGAGGTTCGTCGCAAGCGCACAAGCGCGGTAGAAAAACGGCCGTCCAAACAAATATCGTGGTTCTCTTTTATTCGAAATGTTTCTACATGACAATCGAATTCGATGATCAACAACCGAATTTTTGCGGTTTGGTTATGCTGCATTATCCAACCATGCGCCGGCGCCGCACGACATATCGCTGACATGCGCCAAAAAACGCGGCGCAGCGTGCTTCACCTTCTCGCGTCGCCATGTCACTTAACCCTGGGCGTGTGAGTGTCCTGCGCGAGCGCGGGCTTGTGCGGCTCATTGGATCGTCATCCTTTCCAGGGACCTTCTCGGCACCGTTAAGACGATGATCTTGACGCCGTGGCCCTCCAATTCGCCCGCCAGCCGCATTTCCTCTTCAACCGCCGTGGCGTCGCCCTCGGTGCAAAGAACGATGCGATAGGGTTTCGAGCTCTTCGCCGCTATGGCCGCCAGCCTGGCTTTGACGCTCGTTTTCATTGGCCTGCCCCTGCTCAAGCGCCGTAAGTCGCTTTTCAATTTCCGAAGCGTCAATTATCTGGGTAAATCCTTCAAATATATTACAAATCCAAACGACTGTTCGCCGTCAGCGTGAGTGGGACAAAAACGGGTTCATTGAGAACGGAGGGTTTCTGGCTCATCGTAGCTGACAAGGAGCGAAGATGAGACAGAAACCCGGACCTGCGAGAGTGGCTTCGGACGCCAAGCCGCCGGCTGAAAAGTTCTGAAGGACATTCGCCGCGCGACCTGTCGGCATTTTTCGGCCGAGGAGAAGATCCGCGTCGTGCTTGAGGGCTTGCGCGGCGAGGAGAGCATCGCCGAGCTTTGCCGGCGCGAAGGCATCGCCACCTCGATGATTACGGCTGGTCCAAGGACTTCCTGGAGGCTGGCAAGCGCCGGCTGACCGGCGATACGGCCCGCTCGGCCAACACCGAAAAGGTCAAGGCGCTCAAGCGCGAGGCGCAGGCGCTGAAGGAAGCGGTCGCTGACCTGACGCTGGAAAATCGCCTGCTTAAAAAAAGCGTGATCGCGGATGGGCAAATCAGTCTGGAAGACTTGGACCGGGAGGACGAGGCATGAGGTATTCGCCCTCTGAAAAGGCGGAGATCATCCGCCTGGTCGAGGCTTCGCACCTGCCGGCGAAGAAGCCTCGCCTCCTGTCGGACAACGGCGCGTCCTACATCGCCGAGGAACTGGCGCAATATCTGGAAACGCAGGGCATGGCTCACGTGCGCGGCGCGCCCTATCATCCGCAGACGCAAGGCAAAATCGAGCGCTGGCATCAGACGCTGAAGAACCGCATCCTGCTTGAAGACTATTATCTGCCGGGAGAACTGGAGCGCGAGATCGCGGCCTTCGTCGAGCGCTACAACAACGACCGCTCTCCCGAAAGCCTCGACAATCTCACGCCGGCTGACGTCTATCTCAGCCGGGGCGACGCCATTTTAAGCGAACGAGAAAGGATCAAACGCCAGACCATCGAAACTCGCCGCTTGCAGCATCACGCGCAAGCCGCATAACATGACCCAGATGAGCCAGACCCTCCGTTCCTGAAAAGCTCAGTTTGTCCCATTTCTTCTGACGACGGACACAGCGGTTTGTGACGTTTCGATTCGTTGGTGATGGGCTGGCATCTCCGCCTCCAAACTGTCACGCAACTTACACAAAGATGGCGCGCAACACACGGATGCCCTAAGCAGACATTCGTTGGCTTCCCAACGAATGTCTGCTTAGCTTCCTTTGTTTTTGCAGGATTTTTATCCGAAAACCGGTGGCCACTTTTCGGAAATCCTGCTTATGTCAATTTAGAACGACACCACCCGGAGCGGGTGACTGCCCCGCTAAACGTTTCCCGCTTACGCATTTATTGTGCGAGATTGCATCGCGATGAATGTGGGCGCCACCGCCAGGGAGGAAGGTATCGTGACCCGATCGGCTCGCTTGCTCCGGGCAATGATACTGGGCTTTGGGATGTGGGCGTTTGGCCTCACGGCCACGAAAGCTGGGCAGGCGGCCTCGCCGTCTATGCCTGAGCACGAAGTTCGCTACGGAATCCCCGCGCAAACCTTGGCAGGCGCGCTGAATGCCTACGCCGCTGCAAGCAGCGTGCAGGTGTTGTACGAGACTTCTTTGGTCGCGGGCCGGAAGTCCGCGTCCGTCAGTGGCGACCTCGCTCCGTCAGTGGCGTTGCAGAGGCTTCTTGCCGGCACGGGGTTGGTCGCGCGACAGACTGACGTTGACGCCGTAACCGTGGTTCCCGCGGACCGGGAGGCGGCGCTGCGGTTGCCGTCTGGGGACGAGCAAACGTTGATGGCTGCTCTGCAAGTCGGCATTCTCGATGCGCTTTGCAAATCCGAACTGACGCGACCCGGAAATTTCCGGATCGCGCTGCAGCTTTGGATTAACCCCGTTGGAACGGTGCGGCATGCTGTTCTGCTAGGGTCTACCGGGGACTTTCGCCGCGACGACGCGCTCGTCCTTGCCTTGCGGCGTGTGACATTGGCGGGCATGGCGCCTGCGAAGGTCGCCCAGCCCGTAACGATGGTGATCGCGCCTCGCGGACGTGATCAGCCTCGGGAATGCGGTCCGCCTGAGTAAGGCGATATTATGGAGCTGACCGTTGTCGATCTGTCATATTTGATCGCTACAGCGTCGCTGAATACCGGAGTGATGCGGCATGTGTTGGCGCCTGGATTGCGAATGGACGTCAGTTGCGCCCAGCGCCGGTCCGGCAATTCTGGCGCCTGATCGTCTGTCCGACCTGATACGATGACCTGGAATACGCTCCGCGAATTGCTGGTCGATCAGTACGACGACTTCAGAAAACGCCTGACACGCCGTCTAGGGTCCGCCGAACTGGCCGACGAAAGCCTGAACGAGACCTGGCTGCGCCTGCACCGCGGCGACGAGGCGGGCGTTGTCCGCAGCCCGGCGGGATATCTCCTGCGGATGGCGACGAATATCGCGACAGATCATCGACGGGCGGAAAACCGTCGGGCGCGCCGTTCCGACGTGCGCGACGCCCTCGAGGTGTTGCCCGATCCCGCACCCAGCCCGGAACGCGAGGTCGCGGCGCGGTCGGAGGTCAAGGCGCTGCACCGGGCGATTGCCGCGCTGCCCCACCGGTCGCGGGAGATCTTGATCGCAGGGCGGGTCAAGGGCTTGTCGCAAAATGAAATTGCGGACCGGTTCGGCATCACTCCGCGGATGGTAAGGATGGAGTTGCGGCGCGCCCTCGATCATTGCGAGGCGTTTCTGGACGGCGATGCCGGCGGACCGGACAGGTCGATCGATACAATAGAAAATGAACGTGCTGTGCAGGCCATTGCGGCCAAGGCCGGCCGCGAATGAGCTGGCTTCGATGATGAAAGGTGACGAACACGACAGTGACGAGCTGTTGCGCAACCGCGCCAAGGATTGGGTCGTGCATCTGGCGACCGGCGACGCCACGCAGGCCGATCTGGACGAAGTTCGGCGTTGGTGCGCGCGGAGCCCTCGTCATGCCGCAGCCTATGCCCAGGTTTGCCGTCTATGGGGGATGCTGGAGACGCCGCTGCTTGAGGCGCAGCGCCATGGCCTTGGCTTCTCCGGTCGCGCCCGGCCAATGGGCCGGCGCGCCTTCATCGGCGGCGCGGTTGCGGCCTCGGCGGCGGTCGTCGCAGGCGGGTTGCTCATTCGGCCCCCGCTGGACCTGTGGCCGTCGCTGACCGAACTGGGCTCGGATTATCGCACCGGGGTCGGCGAGCAGCGCAAGCTGGCGCTGGGGGGCGACGTCCTGATCGAGATGAACACGCGCACCAGCCTGAATATCCGCGAAGTCGACGGCGACAAGCGGGACATCGAACTGGTGGCCGGCGAGGCGGCGGTGTCGGCGCAATCGGGCGTCGTGACCGTCCGGGCTGCCGCCGGCGCTGTCTCGGCGGCCAATGCCCAGTTCACGCTCCGGTTCGACCGTTCCGAGGTGCGTGTGACGTGTCTCAATGGCACGGTCGACGTCGGCGTTCGCGGACGGAGCGTCGGTCTCAATGCAGGCAAGCAACTGGCCTATGCGGACGATATCGGCGCCGCCACCGCGGCCAATCCCGATGTGTCCGCCGGCTGGCGCGACGGCGTTCTGGTGTTCGAGAACGAACTGCTCTCGCATGTCATCGATGAGGTCAACCGCTATCGCCCGGGCCACATCGTGCTGCTGAATGCCGAAATCGGTAGACGGAGGGTCAGCGCCCGCTTCAAGCTCAGCCGGCTGGACATGGTCATCACCCAGTTCCATGAGGTCTTCGGCGCCAAGGTGCGGTCGCTCGGCGGCGGCCTCGTCATGTTGAGCTAATGCGACAGCAGCAAGACAATCAGCGTTTTCCAGCGGAAATAATTCTTCTCGTTGCGACTTCCTCTCGTTGATCGCCGGAACGTCCTTAGGACAGCCGATGATCTTCGGGAGCGAGCGGCATGCTTTAGCCGCCCGATCTGTCTTGAGAAAGAGTTTTCATGTCGTTCCGCGCCGCTGCATCCAACCGTCGTCTGTCCAGTCGCGCCAACGATCAGGGGTCACGGATCGCCGCGCGGTCGTCCGGCGCCGTGTCGCGCAGTGCGTTGCTTGCCGGCGCCAGCGGACTTGTTCTCGGACTGATGCTGGCGGGGTCGCCGGACGCCATGGCCCGATCGCTGAACGGTTCGGCCGCCGGCGTATCCGCGCCGAATTTCGCCTCGGATGCTGCTACAGTCGCGGCGCAGCAGGCCGGTGCGGTCGCCAAACAGAGCCAGAACGCGCTCAATCGTTCGATCCAGGCCATGCAGGCGGCGCAGGCCGCCGCGCGGGCGGCTGCGCAGGCGCGCGAATTGTCCACTACGGCGCCGCTCGGCGTTGCCAACGGCCTCGCGCCGGGCGGCCTCGCGCCGGACTCGGGTCTCGCCGGCAATGGCGTTGCCAATGCGGTCACGACCTGGAGCGGCGCCAATACGCCAACGCAAACGGTCGGCGCCGGTGGCCAGACTTTGGTCGGCATCCGCCAGACCACAGCCAACGCAATCCTGAACTGGCGATCCTTCAATGTCGGCGCCCGCACCACGTTGAACTTCGACCAGCAGGGCCATGCCAGTTGGGTCGCGCTGAACCGCGTCGAGGCCGGCGTCGCGCCGAGCCAGATCCTCGGCAACATCAAGGCCGACGGCCAAGTCTATGTCATCAACCAGAGCGGCGTCATTTTCGGCGGCGCCAGCCAGATCAACGTTGGCGCGCTGATCGCTTCCACGGCTGACATCACCGACGCCCAGTTCCGGGCCAACGGCATCTATTCGGCGCAGAACGCAGGAAGTTACACGCCGAGCTTCACGGCTGCGGGCGGCAAGGTGGTGGTGGAAGCCGGCGCGCTGATCTCGACGGCGGCGCCAACCTCGGTGACCTCTGGCGGCGGCTTCGTCATGCTGCTCGGCAGCGAGGTCGTCAATGCCGGCTCGATCACCACGCCAAAGGGGCAGGCGCTGCTCGCCGCCGGCGATGATTTCATCCTGCGCAAGGGCTTTGGCACCGACGGCAATGCGTTCTCGACGACTCGCGGCAGCGAAGTGGCGCCTGTCATTTACGCCGGCAGCCTCAGCGGCGCGGTCAGCAACAGCGGCGCCGTGCTGTCGCAGCAGGGCGATATCACGCTGGCCGGACGCACGCTCACGCAGGACGGTGTGCTGATCTCGACCACCTCGGTGCACCAGCGCGGCGCCATCCATTTGCTCAATTCGGCGAGCGACACCAACGGCAAGATTACGCTCACCGGCAACAGCGTCAGCGTCATCCTTCCGGAACTGGACTCCACCGACACCGCGCTGGATTCCCAGCGCGACGCGCTGATCGCGAAGTCCGGCCAGAACCTGCAGGCGACCGGGCAATTCGACAATCTGTCGCAACTGGCGGACCGGCTCGACCAGTCGCGCGTCGAGATCGTCAGCGGCGGCATCGTCGAGTTGAAGAACAATTCGCTGACCATGGCGCAAGGCGGCACCGTCGCCGTCAGCGCCAGCCAGCGCATCTTTACCGAGACCGGCTCAACGGTGGACGTCTCCGGCGTGCAGGGCGTGGTGCGGCCAATGTCGGCCAACCAGATCAGGATCAGCGTGCAGGGCAATGAACTGCGCGACTCTCCGGTCAACCGCGACAGTGGCGTGCTGATCAACAAGAACGTCTGGATCGACATCCGCGATCTCGTTCTGGTTCCGGCCGGCGCCGGCGGCTATGCCAGCGACCGTTACTACACCAAGGGCGGGCTGCTTGAGCTTGGCGGCTACCTCTCCAACACCGCACACACAATCGGCGAATGGACCGCGCTCGGCGGCAGCATCACGCTGGCGGCGCCGGAAGTGATCGCGCAGCAGGGCGCCAAGTTCGACATCTCCGGCGGCTCGGTGAGCTATGCCGGCGGCAACATCTATTCGAGCAAGCTGATCGGCGCCGACGGCCGCATCTACAGCTTCGACAATGCTCCGGCCGATATGAAGTTCCTGGGCATGGCGGGCGGTTTCTCGCGCAGCCACATGATTCAGGGAAAGGTCGTTCCGGAACTGACCGAGTACTGGACGTCGATCCTCGATCGCAACTCCAGTTCGCGCTACGAATCCGGCTATACGATCGGCCGCGACGCCGGCCGCCTCAACCTTTCGACGCCGACCTCGCTGTTTCAGGCCGAGATTGTCGCAGATGTGATCACCGGCGAGCGTCAGAACAGCGCGCGGGCGGCCGGAGTCAGCGATGGCTACAAGCAGGCGCAGAACAGCGCGGCCCTTTCCGGAACGCTGGCCGTTGCCAATTATGTGTATTCCGCCAACCCGGCCAACACCAAGCTCTACGACGTGCCCGTGGCGACGACGATCACCGTGGGATCGGACGCTGTCTTTGCGGGTAATTTCGGCTTGAACAACGCCATCGATCCCAGTCTGAACGGCACGGTGCATCTCGATGCCAAGTCGTTGTCGCGCTTCGGGCTTGGCGGCCTGTGGCTGGACGCCAAGGAGAAAGTCGCCATGGCCGCGCCGCTGACCCTGGCTTCAGGCGGCAACCTCCAGATCTTTGCGCCCCATGCGGATATCGCCGCGGATGTCACCGCGCGGGGCGGCAGCGTCTCGGTGAGCAATATCGGCGGCAATGGCGACGCCGGCGGATATCTCACGGATAGCGACGGCAACGCATCCATCGTCGTGCGCGCCGGCGTCACCCTCAATGTGCGCGGACTGTCGTCCAATGCGATGACCGACCCATCGACGCTGTCGGGTCTTGCCTTCGTCAATGGCGGCAATGTCGCGCTGCGTTCGACCGGCGATGTGACGCTCGAAGATCGCTCGGCGATCGACGTGTCGTCAGGGGGCGCCGTTCTCGCTTCCGGAAAGACCAAAGGCGACAAGGGCGGCGACGTCACCTTGATGGCCGATTACGGAGGCGGCGGCTCGGGCGTCCTGACGTTGAAGGGCGGTTTTCGCGGTTTTGGCGTCGATGGCGGCGGCAAACTCACATTATCGACGTCGGGCGTGGTGGTGATCGGCGACGCCAGCTACGAAATCGGCTCGACGCTACCGGTCGGATCGGCCACCCCGGCGGACGTAATATTGGCGCAGGCGCTGTTCGTTGCCGCTGGCGCTGCGCTGCCGGTCAGCTATGACGAAAGTATCTCGTCGGTTGCCGGCGGCGTGGCGTTGCCGTTCAACGCCACCATTCCCGCGGCGGGCCTGACGTTGGCGGCCGACTGGGTCGTCCCTGCCGGCACGCAGAACATCTGGTATAACTTCAATGGAAGCGACGTCCAAGTTAGCGCCGGTATGGTCGTCCCCGAATCGGCTTTTCTTTACGGGTCAGTTCCAAGCGCCATTCGTACGCTGCCCGCAGGTTACGTCTTGCCGGCGGACGCTTTCCCGTCGGGCTTCGCGCTCGACACGCCGGTTGTCTTCCCGCACGCCGCCGGATCCATCGCGGCGGTCAACGTCACGATTGCCGCGGGGACACTCATTCGCGCGGGGACGATCCTGCCATCGGATGCCGCGATCAAGCCGGTCGCAGCCTTGCACGTCGGGGCTGACCTGCTGAGCAGCGGTTTCTCAAGCTATTCGATCAATGGCGAAAGCGGCCTGATCGTGCCGGGCGGGGCGACCTTGGCCCCCGTGATGCCGGTCTATCGCTTGACCGAAGCCAGCTTCGCCGCGCCGACCGGCAGCGATCCCTCGATGGCGCTCACCCCATGGCTGTCGCCGGAGCTCTACATCGCCGATCCGATCAAGGGGACGCTGACCGCGCGCGGTGGCGCCGACCTTGAATTGCTGTCGGGCCGCACCGCGGACCCGGCGCTCGGCCAGCTCGCAGGCGGGGGCATTTCAGTCGGCGCCGGCGCCTCGATCGCGGTCGATCCCGGTCGCAGCGTTCGCATCGCCAGCGGCGGACAGGTCACCATCGACGGCAGCATCACTGCGCGCGTCGGGACCATCAATGTGCTCAACACCGGCAACACGATCCCTCTCGGCGCCGATATCGGCGGCCTCTCGGTCTGGATCGGCGCGCAGGCCCGGCTCGACGCGTCGGCGCAGGCCTTCACGGCGCTCGATGCCAGGGGCCATGCGTTCGGCGTGGCGCCGGACGGCGGCAAGGTCGTGCTCGGCAGCCTCGGCGGCAAGAGCACCCAATATACAAACGGCAACCTCTCGACCGAATCCTATGTCGTGGTCCGCGAAGGCGCGGTCATCGACGTCTCCGGCGCCAGCGCCGAGCTCGCCGTCGCGACGGCCGGCGACGGCACGCTCGTCAACCGCAATGTCGCCAGCAGCGGCGGCAGCATCGTGATGGATTCCTCCACGGGCATCTACAATGACGGCACGCTGCTGGCGCGCGCCGGCGGCGCCGGGGCCTCCGGCGGCACGCTGACGCTGAATCTGGAAGCGCCGATCTACAGCATGTTGCCGAACCCGCCGCCGGCCCGTATGCTGGCCGGACGGGCGCTTCATGTTTCGCAGACGCGGCAGCCCAGCCTGCTGCCTCCGGGTCTGCAGGCCGGCGCGTCTGACGATGCCCTCAAGCCCGGCTACGCAAACCTCAGCGTCGAGCAGGTCGCCGCCGGCGGCTTCGACAATCTGTCGCTGTTCGCGCGCACCGCGATCGTCTTCGACGGCGACGTCACGCTGTCAGCCGGACGCAGCATCGCGCTGCGCACGGCCAACCTGTACAATTCCGTCGAAGGCGGCCATGCGACGGTGTCGTCGCCCTACGTGACGCTCGACGGCCAGTTCACGTTGCGGGCGGGCGCCGACATGGTGCTGGCCTCGATCCTGCCGACATGGCCGACCACGGGCACGCTCCGCGTCGAAGGCGGCCTGATCGACGTCGTCAACAGCATGAATGCGCAACTCGCGAGGCTGACGCTCGATAGCCGCAGCGATCTCCGCTTCCTCGCCGCGACGGCGCAGGCAACAGGCGCCGCCAACGATGCGACCACGGTTCTTGCCTCGCAAGGCGACCTCGACCTGATCGCGCGCCGCATCTATCCGGCCTCCGGCGCGATGGCGCAGCTTTATGCGGGCGCCACGATCAATGCGAGCGGCGCGCCGGTGCTCGATCCCAACGTGGCCAACAGCGGCGCGATCAATATCGGGCGTCGCGACGACCAGAGCGTCGCCGCGCCGTATTCGGTGTTCGGGGTGCTCAACATGCGCGCCGGTACGATCCGGCAGGGCGGCAATCTGCTGGCGCCGCTCGGCACGATCGGGCTCACCGCCGAGACGCCATCCAACGCCGCACTGCAGACCAGCCCGGATCAAGGGCTGGTCGAACTCCTGCCTGGCAGCCTGACGTCGGTGAGCGCCAAGGGGCTCGTGATGCCCTATGGCGGCACGGTCGACGGCGTCAATTTCACCGTCAACGGCGTCGCGCCGCTCACCTGCAATCTGCTGACCGGCACGATTGTCTCCGGAAGCGCGCGTCCACGTCTCGGCGTCACAGTGACGGCGAGCCGCATGGTCGGCGATGCCGGCTCAACGCTCGATTTGTCCGGCGGCGGTGCGCTGGCGGGCGCAGCCTTTGTCTCCGGCCGTGGCGGTTCGGTCGATGCGCTGGTCACGGCGCTGGCCAATGCCAATCCCGGCAACAGCTTTAGCGCAGCCGGCAACAAGGTCTATGCAATCATGCCCGGCATCGACGTGGCGCCGACCGCCGGCGCCTACGCCTCTGCCTGGACCGGCGCCGTGCCGGGCGTCGGCGAGCAGGTCACGATTCCCGAGGGCGTGCCCGGCCTGCCGGCCGGCGCCTACACGCTGCTTCCGGCGAACTACGCGCTGCTGCCCGGCGCCTACCGCGTCGAACTCGGCGCCAAGGGAACGGCGAATTACGGCTCCGCTCTGCCGGTCGCGTCCGGCTCGTATCTGGTCAGTGGCATCCGCAGCGTCGCCGGCGCCGCCATCATCGACACGCTCGCCACGTCGATGATCGTGACATCTGGCGCTGCGACGCGCAGCTACTCGCCATATAACGAGCAGGGTTTCGAGACCTTCCAACTGGCGCAGGCATCCACCTTCGGCACGCTGCGCGCGCCGATGACGGTGGACGGCAAGTTCCTGACGCTCAACCTGGCGCCGCTGGCGGCCGGCAGCGCGCCGCGCGTGGAATCCGCTGTTGTGTTCAACGGCCGCGCGGACTTTACGCCGGAGAACGGCGGCTACGGCGGCACGCTGTCGGTCACGCCCGGCGGCGCGCAGTATGCGTTCCAGAACGACCTGGTCGTCACCGGGCCGGGCAGCAGCACGATGCGCACCGACAACCTCATTACGGTCGCGGGCTCCGAGATCGCCCGCATCGGCGCGCCGAGCCTCTATCTTGGCGGGGCGCCGTCGGCCACATTGGCCGCCAACACGCCGCTGTTCACGGTCACCGATGGTCTGACACGTTCGCTGGTGATCGAGAGCGGCGTCGTGCTGCGCGGCTCGCAGGTCATTCTGGCGGCGGGCGACGGCGGCATCATCATGAAGTCGGGCGCCTCGATCAACACGCTCGGCGGCGGACTGCTCGCGCCGGATTCCACCACCGGATATCTGTTCAACGCGCCGACGCTGCTGGCGGTCTCCAACGGCTCGATCGCGCTCGATCCGTCGCGTTCGACGACGACGCAGATCATTCTCGAGGACAACACGTCGCTCTACAGCGAAGGCTCGATCGGCTTCACCGCGGGTCAGGGCGTCACGATCAGCGACACCACGCGCTTCGGCGCCCGCGATCTCGAACTGGCGCTGCCCTATATCAACATCGGCGCCACGCAATCGCTCGCCGACGCGGCAACCGCGGGAATCCTGCCGGGCGGCCTGACACTCGACCAGTCCACACTCGACCGGTTGATGCGCGGCGACCCGACCACCGGCGCGCCCGGCATGAAGAACCTGATCCTGTCGGCGGCGAATTCGGTCAATTTCTACGGCTCGGTCAATCTCTCCACGCTCGACGCCGGCGGCAAATCGATCCTCGACAGCTTCGTGCTGAGCACGCCCGCGATCTACGGTTACGGCGGCGCGCAGGACAACGTCACGCTCACCACCGATCGTCTGGTCTGGGGCAGCAAGGCGATCCTCACCGGCTGGAGCCCCACGCTGCAGCCGATCTACGCCGCGGCGGCGCCGGGCGCGATCATCGCCAATGGCCCGGGCGCGGGCCATGCCACCTTCAACGTCGCGGCGCGCGAAATCGTGTTCGGCTATCTCGCAAATTCGCAGCCGATGAGCACGCTGCAGTTCAACCGGCTGATGCTCGGCTTCGAAACAGTCAACCTGAACGCCTCGGCGCGCGTCACGTCCAACAACACCAATTCGTTGTCGGTGTGGCGCACCGGGCCAAACCCGGCAACGCCGTTCGACCCGAACGCCTATGCGGGCGATGCCGCGACGCTCAACCTGATCACGCCTCTGCTTACCGGCGACAACGGATCGACGATGTCGTTCATCGCCGGCGGCGCGCTGCGCCTGGTCGCGCCGGCGGGCGCCCCGGCCGACACGGCGGCGGTGGCCGCGCTCGGCGCGACGCTGAACCTGCGCTCGGCCGCCTCGTCGGTGACGCTGGAGTCCGCCATCGCGCTGCCTTCCGGCAAGTTGAGCGTGACAGCGCAGGACGGAATCGAGATTGGCAGCCGTGCGCGGCTCGACCTGTCCGGCCGCACGATCCCGTTCCACGACGTCGCGAAATATTCCTGGGGCGGCGACATCTCGCTGGAAAGCGCGCATGGCGACATCGCGATCTTCAACGGCGCGACCTTCGATGTTTCCGCAGTCAACAATGCCGCCGGCTCGATCTCGTTGATCGCGCCGGACGCCTCGGCCGGGACGATCGGCTTCTACAATGTCGGCGGCGGCGAGATGGCGTCGCTCGACGGCCTGTTCAAGGGGGCGGCGACAGCAGGATATAACAGCGGCTCGTTCAAGCTCTCGGCCCGCACGATCGGCGCGTTCGACGCCGTCGAGGGCGGCCAGAGCCTGAACTTTGCGCGGCTCAACCGCGGCCTCAACGCCGGCGGCTTCTTCGGCACGCGCGACTTCGCGATCAAGCGCGGCAGCCTCACCATCGGCAGCGAGGTCAAGGCGCATCATGTCATCGTGTCGCTCGACGATGCGGCGGGCAATCTCAGCGTCGCCGGCGCCATCGACGCCAGCGGCGCCAGGCCCGGCAGCATCCGCCTGTCCGCGCTCGGCAATCTCACGGTCGCGTCCGGCGGCATCCTCGACGTCCACGGCACAATGCTGCAGATCGACAGCGACGGCGTCGCCATCGACGCCAAGAACCGCGGCAGCATCGACCTGTTCGGCCGCGGCGGCGTGACGCTGCAATCCGGCGCCACCATGGACTTGTCGTCGCCGGACGGCGTCGCCCGCGGCGCCATCGAGATTTCCAGCATGCGCACCGGCGAGACCAGCGGCGACCTCAACATCGACGCATCGGCGCCGCTCAACATCGCGGGCGCCAAAAACATCTCCGTCAATGCGTTCTGGACCTACGACCTCAACAGCCCGAATGGCACGTTGATGCAGGACAATGGCGACACGGCGCCGGTGGCGACGACCGGGGCCAATACCGGGGCGGTCGGCCTCAACCAGATCGACGGGCGCAACGTCGCCTACATGAATGCTGCGCTCGCCAATGGCGGTCTGCAGAACCGGCTCGCCGGCCTGAAGAACAAGGGCGCGGCGTTCCATCTGCGCCCCGGCGTGGAGATCGTGAACAGCGCGGGTGATCTCACCATCACTGGCGATCTCAATCTGGCAGGCTATCGCTATGGACCGAACGCGGATCGCGATTCTGCCTCGGCCGGTTACGGCGCTGGCGAGGTGGGAGCGCTGGTGATCCGGGCTTCGGGCAACCTTGCCGTGAACGGCAGCGTGTCCGACGGTTTTGGCGTCCCTGTCGTGATTCCGATTGGTACGAACCAGACGTTCGAATATCTGGATGTGCCGCGAACGCTGACTGTGCCGATGACAATATCTCAGGGACAGATCGAATTCTCTGGCCCGACGATCCTGAATTTCGACGCGGTGTTGAGCAGCGACAACTATCTGATTCGTGGGGTTGCCGTTCCGTTCGACTTCAGCACTCGGATTGCTATCGCAGAAACAGGCTGGGTGGCAACCGCGAGCATCTATAGTCCGGTTGGTGGTCTGCTCTACAGCGCTGGTCAGACAGTGACGGCCCCAATTCCCCAAGGCGCTCGGTTCTCTGCTGGAATTGTTCTTCCAGGCGACGGCGCCGTCGGCATTGTCAGTGGCACTATCGTTCCAGCAGGAACAAATCTTGCCGCATACTTCTACTCAGTTGCCTTAGCAGCCCAGACTTTGCCGACCGGAGCAACGCTACCCCAGTCCAGCTATTATTTTGCGCTGACAACAATTTACGGCAAGACGACGCCGATGCTGGCTGCTGGAAGCCAGTCATGGTCGCTCCGCATGGTCAGCGGCGCCGACCTGCAGAGCGCCGACAGCCGCTCGGTACAATCGCTGTCAACGCTCGGCACTGCCGGCAACATGGTGCTTTCGGATCTGCACACCGACCTGACGGGGCTGCCGCTGTCGAGCGTGATCCGCACCGGCGCCGGCAATCTCGATCTCATCGCCGGTCGCGACCTGACGCAGGATACGCCGTTCGGCGTCTACACCGCCGGCGCCCAGATCTCGGTTGGTAGCGAGTACGCCGGCGTGACTTCGCAAGGCGGCTACTTCACCGAGGGCGGCGGCGATCTCGGGATCGCAGCCGGGCGCAAGCTGACTGGCTACATCTATCAGGATAATATCTCGCAATTGGGCCAGAACAATTATTCGGTCGGCAACTGGCTGGTTCGCCAGGGCGACGCCACGACAGCAGCGGCCTGGGGCATCCGTTTCGGTGCTTATGAAAACAATGTGCTGCGTGGCTTTGGCGGCTTTGGAACGCTGGGCGGCGGCAACCTGACGGTCGATGTCGGCGCAGATGCCGGCGCGCTCGATTCGATCCGGCAAATCAGTTCGAACAGCTTCCAGACCTATGCCAGTTCGGGCCTCGTCTTCGCCGTCGGATCCAGCGGCAGGGTGACGTCTGTTGCAAAGACGTCGGACGGTATCGTCACCGGCGGCACGTTGAGCCAGAGCGGCGGCGGCGACATGGCGATCGCGATCGGCGGTCGGCTCAATCCGCTCGGGGTCAGCAACGGCTTCACCCCGGACGATCTGTACGGATCGTTCACGAATGTGCGCGGCGACATCTCTGTGAAGGCTGCAGCCATCGGCTCGGCGCCGTTGCGCTACGGCTCGGGCGCGCCGAACGATCCCCGCGCGCCAAATCCCTACGCCGCGGCCGTGCTGCAGACAGACGGCGGCCTCGGCGGGCCGGTGGTCGTAATCGGCGACGGCACGGCCAGCCTGGCGGCACGCGGCGATCTGGTGCTCGGCGGCACGGGCAATCCGGGCATGATCTATGCGGAAGGCACTACCAACGTGGCCTCAGCGTATTCCCTGTGGCGTGCGGACAGTGCGATCAAGTTGCATTCGGCAGGCGGCAACCTGGTCCCCTACAGTATGGGATCCAACGAGGGCCTGAACGAATACTGGCTGTCGGGCAGCAACCAGATGGCGCGTTCCATGCTACCACCGATCTTCGAAGCCGTCGCGGCGCGCGGCAGCCTGTACTGGACGGCCAACTATCGCAGGTTTGAGCTGGCGCCCTCGGCCGATGGCTACCTCGAACTGATGGCCGGCAATTCGATCTACGCCGCAGCCTTTGTCGTCGGCTACAGCGGGCTCAACGATGGCGGCGCCTGGATCGTGTCCGGCGCAAAGACCGACCCGAACTCGATCCCCAATCCATTCCGCCCCGGGAATAGCAACGCTTACTTCGCTTTCCAGCCCGACACTGTGACCACCAACCTCCACGCCGGCGACGACAAGACCATCCGCGTCTATGCGATGAACGGCGACATCGTGAACTTCACACTCGGCGATTCCACACGAGAAAATTTCAATGGCGTGTTGCAGACCGGCTATGCCGCTGCGATGCCGGCGCGCATCTATGCCGGGCGCGACATCGTCAATTTCGGCAAGGGCGCTTATCGTTACGGCGGTCAGGAAGCGCCGAGCCTGTTCCTCAACAACGACGCCACCGACGTCTCGTCGATCGAGGCCGGTCGCGACATTCTTTATGCCGACGTTCAGATCGGCGGCCCCGGCTCGCTGCAAGTGATCGCCGGCCGCAACCTGTATCTCGGCGACAAGGGATCGATCGTCTCGATCGGGCCGCTGGCCTCGGGCGACACGCGGCCGGGCGCCGACATCCTGATGCAGGCCGGCGCCGGTTCGGCCGGGCCGAACTACACGGCGCTGCTGGCCTATCTCGATCCGGCCAACCTTGCCGTCACCGGGACGCCGCTGGCCGACCAGGCCGGTAAGGTGGCCAAGACCTATGAGCACGAACTTGCCGACTGGCTAAAGCAGCGCTTTGGCTTCACCGGCGGCGCGGCGGAAGCACGCAGCACCTTCGCCGCGCTGGCGCCGGAGCAGCAACAGATCTTCCTGCGCACGGTGTACTTCGCCGAGTTGAAGGCGGGCGGTCGCGAATACAACGATCCGTCGAGCACGCGCTACGGCTCCTATCTGCGCGGCCGCGAGGCCATTAGAGCGCTGTTCCCGGAGGCGGACGGCTATCGCGGCGACATCACGATGTTTGGCGGCGCGGGGGTGCAGACCCTGTTCGGCGGCGGCATCCAGATGCTGACGCCGGGCGGCCAGCAGGTGGTCGGCATCGAGGGCGTGGTCCCGCCAGCGACCGCCGGCATCGTCACCCAGGGTTCGGGCGCTATCCAGATGTATGCCAAGGGCTCGGTGCTGCTCGGCCTGTCGCGCATCATGACCACGTTCGGCGGCAACATCCTGGTATGGTCGGCGGAGGGCGACATCAATGCCGGTCGTGGCGCCAAGACGACGGTGGTCTACACCCCGCCGAAGCGGGTCTACGACGAATACGGCAACGTCACGCTGGCGCCGCAGGCGCCCTCGACCGGCGCCGGTATCGCAACGCTGAACCCGATCCCGGAAGTAAAGGCCGGCGACATCGACCTGATCGCGCCGCTCGGCAAGGTGGACGCGGGCGAAGCGGGCATTCGCGTCTCCGGCGACATCAACATCGCCGCTCTGCAGATCCTCAACGCCGCCAATATCCAGGCGCAGGGCAGGACCACCGGCATCCCGACGGTGCAGGCGCCGAGCATCAGCGCGGCCCTGTCAGCCACCAACGCCACCGCGGCGACGCAGCAGGCCGCAGCGCCGACCCAGGGCAGCGGCAATGCGCAGCCGTCGGTGATCATCGTTGAAGTGCTGGGCTACGGCGGGGGTGATGGATCTACGCCGAATCGCGATGAGGAGGAACGGCGCCGCCTGAACCGCAGCCGGCAGAGCTACGATCCCAACAGCTCCGTCCAGTTCGTCGGCATGGGTCGGCTGTCGGACGACCAGGCGCAGAAGCTGACGGCGGAGGAGCAGAGCCGCTTGGCGGTCCGATGACGCTAAACAGACATTCGTTGGCTTCCCAACGAATGTCTGCTTAGTTTCCTTGCGATCGTTTCAGGCGGCCTTGGCGGTCTCGGCTGGGGTCTGCGGCTTCCAGTTCCACGGCGTCAGTTCATCCAGTCGGCGCGCAGGGTGGCCGGCGATGCGGGCGAGGACGTCGGCCAACCAAGCTTGCGGACCGACGCCATTCATCTTGCAGGTGACGATCAGGCGGTACATGGCCGCCGCGCGCTCGCCCCCCGCGATCTGAACCGCAGAACGGCCACGATTTTCTTCCCAGAGCGATCCCTCTCAGGCCGCGCTCGGCGGCGTTGTTCGAGAGGCAAACGCGCCCGCCCTCAAGAAACAGCGTGAAGGCCGGCCAACGCTTGAGAATGTAGTTGATCGCCTTGGCCAGATCATGCCCGCGCGAGAACCTGGCGCGTTGCTCGCGCAAATAGACCTGAAGGTGCTCGACCAGCGGCTGGCTCAGCTTTTGTCGAACCGCCAGGCGCTCCGCAGCGCTCTTGCCGTTGACGGCCCGCTCGATCTCGAACAGCGCATCAATGCGGCGCACGACCTCGATCGCGATCGGCGACAGCGGGATTTCCTTCTTGCCGGCGGCCTTGCGCCGGGTGTTCTCCTCGATGTCGGCCATGATGAAGAACGGGCGCCGCGCATGCACCCAGCACGCCGCCTCCTTGATCGGACCGGGCTTTCAGTCGGCCTGATAAAGCTTGCCGTAGCCTTCAAAGGCGTCCGCCATGGTCGACAAAGCGATTGGCGCGCCTTCCAACGCGCAGCGTTCGGCCTGACGGTTCAACGGCTGGCGCTGGCCGAATTTCTCGAACACGATCATCGCCAGCAGGCTCGGCGCCGCCCATCCACTGGGAATGGCGTGGAAGGGCGCGGGCGCTTGGCTGATCTTCTCGCAATCGCGGCACGTGAATTTCTCGCGCACCGTCTCGACCACCTTCCACGGGCGCGGTGGCGACTCCCGCGTCCGCGTCACCTCCTCGCCGAGCTTGCGCAGCCTTTTGCCGCCGCAGCATTCGAGGGTCGTCGGGGCTTCGATCACCACGCGTTCGCGCGTGAGATGGTCGGGAAACGTGTTGCGCTCGGGACGCTTGCGCGTAAATGCGCGCACGGTCGTGGTGTTGGCGACGGCCTTTTCCGCGGCCAGTTCGTCTTCCGTGGCGCTAGCCTCCGCCTCTTCGTACGCCAGCGCCAGCAGGTCGACCAGGCGCGCCGAGCGCTCCGACTTTTGTCCGTAAATCTGGCGCTCCAGCAGGTCGATCCGCAGCCGATTGCGTGAAGGGGCATGGCGATGGGTGTCGATGGTGGTGGAGGTCTTTTACGGCGACATTCATCCCGCGGGCCTCCAATGGGATGAAGAAAACGTTCAGGACGACAGCGAGGTGACGGGACGCGGCCACGGTGGGGAATTCCCGAGCGCCACTATGTGGCTGGCGCAATCCAACGCCCGACCTCTAGACTGGGATAGCCCAAGACGAATTGCGGAAATGCCGTACCCAACCCGCGGATAAGAGCATGATCAACCGTCGTCTTTAGGTCCATCCCGTCTCCTCGCTGTCGAACGATTGAACCTGCGCGAAGGCGCCTGCGCTGGCTGTTTGAACCGGGTGCTTGACCACGGTCATAAGAGTGGCCTGATTCCATCCACCCCGAGGCCACTCCAGTCTCTAAAAGGCGCCGTTCCGGCTGATCTGATTATACAGCCGCTGTTTTTCGTCGTTGGTCAGATCCTTCGTCTGCTCCTCGGTAAAATTGCCATTCCCGAGCACACGGAACATGCCGTTAGGATCGTAGCTTTGCCGGCCCGGCGGCTTTGGGCGACGATCGTCGTTGTTATTGTTGTCGCCGGGATTGCCATCGCCGCCGCCGTAGCCCATCACTTCGACGATGATGATCGAGGGCCTGTCACTGGTGTTGTTTTGCGCCGGCAGCGACGTCTGTTGCCCGGCGCCAGCGGCGTTGTTGGCCGCCGTCAGCGCGGCGACCGGCGGACCCTGCACCACCGGAATACCCGTGGACGCGCCGCCGACCTGGATGTTGAAGGCATTGAGCACCTGCAACGCCACGATGTTGAGATTGCCGGCGGCGCGAATGCCAGCGGCGCCCGCATCCACAGTGCCGTGCGGCGCCGACAGCACCACATTGCTCAGCTTCGGATCCTGTCCGGGAATCGAGAGCAGCGCGCCGACGCCGGCGCCCGTCACCAGACCCGACGGGCTCACCCGGCAATAACCATCGCCATCGCAGATCAATTGCAGCGGCGGATAGGCCGACGAACTCTTCGGCCCCTTGCCGGCGTTGAGGTCGGCATTGGCGGAGAACAATTCGACGTTGCCGCCCTGCTCAGTGAAGATCCGGCTCTGATAGACCTGCACGCTGCCGTCGGTGTAGGACCTGATCGAGCCGCCTTGCAGCGTCAGGATGCCCTGCTGGCTCGGCGATAGCTTGTCGGCGGCGTTGGCCCCGACAAAGGCGTTGCCGCCCGGGCCAAAAATGTTGATGTCGCCGCCGGTCTGCGTCTCGATCAGCGAGCGCGCCATCCGCAGGTCGCCGGTGTGGACCAGGACGGAGGCGCCGTTGTTGCCGCCGCTGTCGTTGTCGGTGTAGCCGAGCGAGGCAGGGAACAGCGTGGCGATGCTCTGATAGGCCCGCGCATATTGCTGATAATACGGGCTCGCGGCGTTGCTGTAGTCCCGGTTGACCTCCGTCAGGAAATCCAGGAAGGCGCGTTCGAGCAGCAGTTTTTGCCGCAGCGGCGGCAGGTTTTTGAACGTCGCCCAAGCGTCGGCCTCGCTGACGCCGAGGAGTTTGGCGATATCGGGGAGATAGTCGATGCCGCCGGTCTTGGCCCCCGCCGGATCGACATAGGCCGCGATCGCGGCCGCGACGTCGAGGCCGTAGCCGACGCCGAACAAGGCGGTGATGTCGGCGCCCGCGACCGGCAGATTGGACTTCACCACGGCGCTGCCGAGCGTGCTGCCGTCGCCGAGCGCCAGGATGCCGCTGCTCAGCTTGATAGAGCCGAGTTGGATGCCATTCGAACTGCTCCCGGTGAAAAACGGCCCGAGATCGCGGCCGGCCTCGACCAGCAGCGCGCCGGGACCGTAGACAGCGAAGATGCTCGATTGATCGTAGAGTGTGACGTTCGCGGCCGTGGTCTGCCGGGCGACAATGTCGTTGCCGGCGATCACGCTGGTGATGTCGCCGGAACTGTTGTTCTGGCCGACCAGGCTGGTGTTGACGATGTCGTGGCCGGCCTCGATCTTCGCCGCCTTCAACAATACGAAGGCGCCGCTGATGTCGCCGCCGGCATAGATCACGACCGGATCGGCATCGCCGGCGTGCAGCGGCTGCGTCAGCGTCGTCGGATAGGGTGTGCCGAGCAGCGACGGGAACAGCGAAAAGGCGCTGTCGAGGACATCTGGCCTTGTCGTGGCGTCGAGCATGACCAACGACTGATAGATTTGCCGCGATGGATAGAACGTGGAAATCGAACCGCCGGCCAGCAGCGCGAACGAGCCGTTGGCGGAGGGTGCGAGGAAGAAGCTGGAGGGCGCAAAAAACGCGTCAGAGCTCCTGAAAATCGCTCCGCCGTCAGCGCCGGTGGCGAGCGTCAGATCGCCGAGCAGGGCTTCGGCGCGAACGGTCGCGGGCAACACCGGCTCATAGGCGATGCCCGCGCTGTTACTGATGGCGCCGCTGGTCTTCAGGTTGAAGCCCGGGATCTGGCCGAGCGTATCGAGGCCGAGGTCGCCGGACACCGCCAGCAGGGACACGCCGCTATCTGCGCCATAGCTGGCGAAGACGGCGCCGAATCCCAGCGGAACAAGTCCCGGGTTGCCGTTGTTCGTCGCGATGGAGAGGTCTGTAAAAGCGCTGTTCAATCGCTGGACATTGCCAGCGGTGGCGAACGGCAGCGTCGCCGGATCGATGACGCCGCCGACGTTGATCGACCCTGTCGCCCGGACCGCGATCGTCCCGTCCTGCACGGCGAGCAGCAATGGCAGCGCGATGGGCGTCCCCGCCAGCTGCACCTTGCCGCCGCCATCGACACTGTAGGGCTGGAATTGCGTCGCCGCGCCGGTCACCGGGTTGGCGCGCGTGGCCGTGACGCTACCGCCGACCGAGATCGCGCCGGCGCCGCGGCCGACGTAGAAGGCGCTGCTGGTGAGATCGCCGCCGGCCTGCACCACCAGATTTCCGCCGCCGTAATAATGCGCCGTGGCGGCCGGACCATTGGCCGAGACGCCGCCGCTGACCTGAATTGTCTCCGGCAGCGACGCCGAGATATCGACGATGTCAGCCCCGGCCTTCAACCTGATGTTGCCGCCGCCGAGCGCGCCCAGCCCCTGGAAAAACGTGCCGTAATTGACCCAGGTGCTGTTCTGGTAAGCGGATTGGCCATAGGAACTGTAACTCGGGTCGAACGGCGTCGCGGTTCCGCTGCTGAGGCCGGCGCGGTAGTACCAGGCGGCCCAGAACTCCCCGGTGGTGACGTTCTTGGCGCCGGTCTGCGACCCGTCGGCGTCGATCGGGGTTTCGATGCCGACGATGTCGGCGCCGGCGGTGATCGTGACCGATCCGCCGCTTGTCGCCCAGACCGGGGTGGTGAACAGACCGGCGGCGCCGCTCTGACTCGCCGGAAGCGACGACGCCGTGGCCACCAACGGCGCGGTGAAGTCGGCGGCATTGGCGGCGACGGCGCCGGCGGTATAGACCGCGCCCGGCGACGTGGCGTCGAGCACCTCGAAACTGCCCGCCGCCGTGATGGTGATCGAGCCGGTTCCGGTGCGGATCACATGCGGGATATCAACCGTCCGGGCGGTGTCCTGCGGATTGTAGTAGGCGGTGTGGCCATCCAGCGTGACGCTGTCGCTCGGGTTGGCGCCGGTGGTGATGGTCCCGGCCGGCGCCACCACGACCGCGTGGGGATTGGCGGCGATCTCGCCGGCGCTGCCGAGGTTCGCGCCGGCGACGAAATCATAGGAGAACGAACCCTTGCCGCCGGCGAAGCCGACCGGCATCAAATCGGCCGAGGTCGCCGTGACATATTGCGGATTCAGCACGCCGTCGACGCCGGGATTGTTGGCGATGGCGTTCTGCATCATCGCCAGCGCCGCCGCGGTCTGCGCCGCGGTGGCCGGCGAGGACAATGAAGGCGGCGTGAAGCCGACTGGAGGGACGGCGATCGGGACCGGTGTCGTTGCGACATAGCCCGACTGAATCGCCGGCAGCGTCGAAGCATCGCCTCCAGAGTAAGTTATGCCGCCAACGACAACGGTGGAACCCGTGGGCGTGTAATAGGGGGCGAAAGGCGGGGCGTAAGCGACGCACAACAGGCAATTGTCATTGACGATCGTGTCCAATTTGCTCAGGAGCGTCGACTGCGACATCGACGTGAGATCGCCGAGCGAGGCGGCGCTGCCCTGGTTGATAACGTTGGTATCGACAAGGTACTCCGCATACTGCCAGATGTAGCCACTTCCTTTGGTCGCGTAGTTCCAGGCCGTTGTGCTGGTGGGGGCGGCTGGAGGAAGATGATTTGGCGCGGAAACACCCAGCGTCGCGGGAGGAACATATTCGTAGGAATCCCAGTTCGTCTCGTGGGCATAGACCTTAAACAGCCCGACGTAGCCGACGTAAGCCTGGTTATACTGATCGATGACATTGGCGTTTCCGGCCGAGAAAATCGCCGGCGCCTGAAGCGTGGCCGGCCCGATCAGGCTGGTATCGATATAGCCGCCGAAGACGTCAGAGATCGTATACATCCCACCGTCGTAGCTATAATTTCCATCGCCATCCAGTTGGCTGGAGTAGTAACTGAACTGGCTGTCAGCCAACTCGGTTTGATAGGCCGCGATGGCGACATTTGGGGTTCCGTAGCTGATTGATCCCGGCGTCGTCAGGCTTCCCGGAATGACCGTCGGCAGCGCAGTCGCCTTGTAGGGCGCGAAGAAGCCGTCGCTGATGGTGGCGTTGACCTGGACGTTGTTGACGGCGGCGAGATTGAGCTGGCCCGGTTCGCCCGGATCGATCGCGTTGGTGGTGCGATAGAACAGCGTGACCGCGCCGTTGCTGTCGGCCACGCCGGCGCCGAGGTTCCAGTTGCTGGCGACGGTGATATTGCCGCTGTTGATGCTGCGCGACGGGTTGACGAGATCGACGCCCGGCCGCAGATGCAGAGTGCTGCCTAAGCTGACGCCGCTGGTGCCGGCGAAATCGCCGGCGAGCGCCGTGGCGTCCAGCGCCGATTGGACGAAGTTGACGAGCGTGGTCTGATAGAACGCGATGTGATCGCCGTTCGGCGTCGTCGGCGTGAACAGCGAACCGGTCGCCAGCGGATTGCTCGGCGTCGGCGCGGTGACGGCATAGCCGTTCTGATCAACACCGGGCAAGGCGGCGCCGTCATTGGCGAACCAGCCGGCGGGATCGATGATGCCGTCGAAGTGCTTTCCGGCGGCGCTGCCGTCGGTGGCGCTCCACA
The DNA here is from genome assembly GCF_002937075.1 of Rhodoblastus sphagnicola. Taxonomy (GTDB): domain Bacteria; phylum Pseudomonadota; class Alphaproteobacteria; order Rhizobiales; family Beijerinckiaceae; genus Rhodoblastus; species Rhodoblastus sphagnicola. The sequence continues at coordinate 12,399 of NZ_NHSJ01000131.1, read as the reverse complement.
CCGCATAGGCGTCGAGGATGACGCCATTGCCGCTCGGCCCGCCCTGCCCCGCGGTGACCACCGTGCCCCTGAACGAGACATTGACATTGCCGCTGGTCAGGATCGGGGCGCGGATCAGGATGGCGCCGCCGGCATTGTTGATGTCAGTGCCGCCCGGCCCGCCGCTGACGTCGAGCACGGCGCCGGCCGCCACTGTGATCGCGCCGGACTGCGCGACCTGTTGGTAGCCATAGGTCGGATCAAGGCCGCCGGTCGGCGCGCCGGACGCGCCCAGCGTAATGACGCCGCCGGTCTGCGCCAAAGTGGATGCGGCATTGCCGTATGCTGGATCGTTGGGATTGTCGGCGCGATAGCGCGCCAGCAACCGCGCGCCCGCATTGATGGCGACGCCGCCACTGCCGCCATTGCCTGCGCCATACAGCGCGATGCTGCCGCCGGACGGACCGCTGGCGTCGATGGCGCCATCGACGATCACGCTGCCGCCATTGGCGGCCAGCACCACGGCGCCGGAGGTCAGGGTTTGACCGGCGCCGATGACAATGTCGCCGCTTTGTAACGCGACCTCGAAACCGCCGGTGAAGCCGCCGCCAAACGGCAGCGCGCCGACGAGACGCCCGGCGCTCAGGACGAAATTGCCGCCGAGATCGTCGTAAGCCGCGCCGCCGGAGAGCACGCCGTTCAGCGTCGCGGCGCCCGTCTTCGCGGTCTGGATCGCGAGCGTGCCGGCATATCCGCTGCCGGTCGCCGCAACATCGACGGCGGCGCCGGCGTCAATCGTCACGTTGCCGTTGCTCGCGATCAGTTTGACGATGCCGCCCGGGGCGTCTTCGGTCGCGTCGAACAGCACGATGTGCGAGCCGCCGGCATTGATCCTGGCGCCCGAGGTCAGTTCGATCTCGCCCGAGGTGGCGGTGAGCGTCAACTTGCCGGCCAGCGCGGTGACCGTGCCGCTGTCGATGATGCGACCGCCGGTCAAAGCGAGGCCGCCGCCGATCTCCTTCGCGGAGACCGCCTACGCTCCTCTCGCGCCTGGCAGGATGCTGAGCAACCCTGTGGTGGCGAGCGACTGGCTGCCGCCGGCCGCCGCGACTACATTGGGCGTCGCCAGCGTGACCGCCGCCGTCCCCGCATCGAGGCTGCCGCTGCCGGCGAAGATGATCTTTTCACCGGCCGTCAAGACCACGCCGGCAAAGCCGTCGAGCAGCTTAGTCCCCGCCCCCAGCGTGATCGTGCTGCTGGCATTGACGGCCAGGCCGCCGCCGGCGCCGAGCGACGCGCCCGCCGCACTGCCTCGGCTATTGCTCAGCATGATCGCCGTGGCCGAGATGCCGACCGCAGCGCCGTCGCCGTAGAGGCCGCCGGCGTCCAGCGACAACAGCCCGATCGGCGCCGCCGCATTGCCGAGTTGCGCCGGCCCGAAGAAATCGATGCCGGCGGCGCTGTGCAGGCTGACGGTGTCGGCCCCGGCGAAGGCGGCGATCAGCGCAGGCGAAATCGTCAGGCCGGCGGCGCCGGCAGGAGCCGAACCGAGATTGATGATGTTGCCGGACAGATCGAAATTCCGCGCCTGCAGCAAGGTATTCGCCGCCATCGCGCTCGAACCGCTGGTCGCAAGCGCGAAAGAGGTGGCGTCGATGACGACCGCCGCGCCGGACGCGGCATCGACGACGGCGGTCCCCGGCGCGGCGCCGATCGCGACCGCAACCCCGTCCGCTGTATTGCCGGTCTGGGTGATGACGACCGGGATGCCGTTCGACACCCGCATCAGCGATCCCGAGCCGAACCTGAGCGCAAGCTCGGTCCCGGTCGGGACTGTACCCGATGCGCGGACGACGCTGCCGGAATCGATGGTCAATCCATTGCCGCCGCTATTCGGCTTGCTGACCAACAGCAAGTCGGGCGCCGACAGCGGATGGTCGGCATCGGTCTCGATCTCCAGATTGCCCGCCGAAGCCACGATCGTCCGGCCCTTGGCGCCGAGCGTGCTGGCGCCGCCGAGCAGCAGCGTGGTGGCGCCGAGATGGCTGAGCTGGTCGGCGTCGAGAACGATATAGCCGGCGGCGGCATCGGCGGTCGGCGGGGCGAGGTCAGACGCCAGCACCAGCAAATTGCTGCCGCCGATATCGGCCTCGCCGCCGCGCCCGCCCGAGGCCGGCGCGAAATTGAAGCTGCCGGCCAGCGTCAGCGCCGTAGTGGCGTTGACCTGCAGCACGCCGCCATCGATCGGCAGATACGGCGTGACGGCGCCGGTCTTGGCCGCGAGCACGGCGAAGTAGCTGTTGGCGTGGGCGATGTCGATTTCGGAATATTTGTTCCACACCGCGTTCGACTGGATCTGCAACAGCGCGGTCTGCGACGACCGCGCGCCGGTGACGGCGTTGCCGAGCGTGCCGGTCATCAGGATCGAGCCGTCCGCCATCATTGTGCTGAACGACCGGCTGTTGCCGGTGTCGGTCTTGGTCACCACCACCCGATAGGCCCCGGGCAAGGTGGCGTAGCTCGCCGGCAGCAGCGTATAGGCGCCCGCCGCAATGCCGTTGCCACCGGGCAGGGTCACCGAGGCGCCCACCGTAAGGCTCTGATCGTAATAGGGATCGCTCGCCGCCACGGCGGCCGCATAGGACGGCGCCAGCGCATAGACCGTCTGGCCCTTGTCTGCGCTGCTCTGCAGCAGCACGTTGCGGCTGCCGCCGGTGCCGGCGACGAATTCGGTGGCGTAGATGTCGCCGCCGCCGCTGACATCGACCACCGCGCCGGATCGGCTGTCGACCACCGCGGCTTTGAGAACGATCGATTTCGACGGCGGCGCGGTCACAGTCGGGAAATTCACGGTACCGTTGTTGCTGGTGACGTAATCGGCAACGCCCCTGTCGATCGCCGACCAGTCGATGCCGTTGACGGTGGCGCCGAACGGGATTTCGAGTCCCGCTGCTGAAACCGAGGTCAGGCTTCCCGCCGCCAGCGTCACCGCATTGGTCGCCACCAGATGCGGTGCGCTGACCGGAGCGTCGGTCCACAGTGTCGGCAGGACTCCGGCCGTGAAGCCGAGCTGGATGGCGCCGAGCGGCGCCATCAGCGCACCGGCCTGAACGATGGACGGCGCATCGACGAGGATCGCGCCATTGACCGACAGCGGCGTCCCCGGCGTCTGGCCGTTGGAGGCGATGGTGATGGTGTTCACCGCGCCGCTGCCGGCGCCGAGGCCGCGCGACATCAGCACGAAAGCCGAATCCGTCGCCGGATAGACCTCACGTCCGGTCAACGTCAGATTATTCGGAACCTGCAGCAGACCAGGCGTCTGGATCGTGCTCTGCGAGGTGAGAAGGCTGAGATTGTCGAGGACGTTTTTGAAGTAGGGCGAAGGGGTGTTGGTGTTGATATTGGTCCAGTAGAAATTGCCGAGCGAGAATTGCGGATCGGTTTCGGCCAGAAGGCGGATGTCGCCGCCGCTCGTGAGATGGACGTCGGCGGCGTTGGAAATAGTTATGTAGCCGGCGAGATCGATCTGCGCCGCAGCGTGCAGGTTCAGCGTGCCGTCGGACAATGTCGGCGTCTTCGACGTATTGCTGACCAACAGCAGCGAGCCGGCGTCGATGTTCACCGTGGTCGCGCCGATCGAGGCCGCGGAATAGTTCGGATTGGCGCCGCCGGTCGGCAGCAGAGCGAGATTGCCGGCCAGCGTCAGCGCGCCGGGCAGAGCGATATCGACATTGCCGCTGAAGGCGATGGTCGTCGCCATCAGCGTGGCGGAGGCAAAGCCGCTGTGGTTCAGCAGGTCGGCGTTGATATGCGCGCTGTTCGCCGTGATGGCCGAATTTGTCAGCAGCGCGGTGATTTCACTCAGGGTGACCGGATAGTTTCCGTTGGAGGCCAACGCGGCGGTGGAAAGCGCCGTCGTCGAGGCGTCGCTCTGCGAAATGATCAGCGAGGCATAGGACGCCCCGCCGTCGAAATACCCGCCGATCGTCAGCGCGCCGCCGGAGGCGAGCGGCGCTCCGCCGGATGCGCGGACCGTGCCGTCAAAATAGAGGTTCTGGGACGAGGCCCCCGAACCGAGATAATAGTCGGTGGTCTGATTTCTGGTCAGCGACAGCGAGCCGCCATTGCTCCACACCTGACGGGCCACAAAACCGGATCGGAACATCCCTTTCGTGACGCCCGGCTCCTCGACGCTGGCGCTGATGCCGGAGATGTCGAACAGCGATCCCGGCATCGCCACGATCGGCCCGCCGCTGATCGCGATCGAGCCGCCGTCGAGCGCGGCGCCGGTGAGGTAGGTGGTGACCAGCGGATTGGCGACGAAGCTGCCGCTGACATCGAGCACCGCCTGCGAGCCGATCCAGATGTCGAGCGGCGCCTCGGTCTGGCCGGGGCTCAGATGGCTGCCAAGCTTAATGAAGCTCGGATAGATTCCGGCGCCGTTGTTGGTCAGCGTAATGCTGCCGCCATGGGCGGTGATGCTGCCGAGCATGGTGAGAGGGCCGCCGGCGGTGAGCGTGATCGCAGCCTTCGCTTCGCCGACGATCGCCGCACCGGAATCCACCAGAATGCCGGCATTGACGGCGAGGTCGGTGGGATTGGCGGCGGCGCCGGAGACAAAATGATTGATGTCGGCATAGGCGAAAGGCTGCTGGGTCAGGCTTAGATTGACCGGTTGGCGCAGGCCGTCCGTCGCCACGCCGAAAGCCGCGACATCGCGCAGCCGCGCGCCGGTGGCCGGCCGCACGGAACCCGACAGCAGATAATTCTTCTGCTGCAGCAGCACACTCGCGCCGGCCGTGACGGTGACGCCGCCCCAGGTCGAGGTCAGCGCATAGCTGGAAAAGCCGTTGGCGGCGAAGAACGAGGCCGGAAGGTCGATCTCCCCGGCCCGGGCGCTCGATGAGGCATAGGAGGTGACTGTGGAAACGCCGCCGATCTGGATGGTCGGCGCCTGCAGGGCGAATGCGCCGCCGGTAGCGAGGCCGCCGCTGTAGATGGCGCCGTCCATGAACACATTGGCCTGGTTCGGACGGTTCGCCCCATCCTGCGAATAGGGCGCCGAATTGCCCATGTCAGCGTAGGGATTGTCCCACCCTTTGTTGGCGTAGCTTGGATTCTGGGCATAGGTCAGCAAAGCGAGATTTCCGCCCGCTCCTGCCGGCAGGCCGCTGGCGGCGGTCTTGAGCTTGCCGGTGACGCCGACATAGCCGCCGCTCGTCAGGTCGATGACGCTGCCGGCCGCCAGCACGATGCTCTGCGTCGCATCGACGGTGATGTTGGGGGTCCCATCATAATAAAAAACCCCGCTTTCATTGGCGCCTTCGGCATAGGTCTGGATCGTCACCGATCCACCGTCGATATGCGCCGCGCCCAGGATCGCGTCGCCGCGGGCGCCGGTGTCGTTGACCCACAGGCCGGAGACGTCGATCAGCGCATCGGCGCCGATCGTCACGGCGTTGACGGGAGGAACGTAGTTGCTGGTGTAGCCGGTGATGGTGATCTTGCCGCCATGGGCAATCAAGCTGCCGTCGATGGTGGTGGCGTTGGAAAGCTTGATGTTGCCGCCATCGGCGACCTTCAGCACCGCGCCCTTCTCCATCGACAGCGCGCTGCTGCTGCCGATCGTGATCGAGCCGAAGCCGCCGGCCGACAGCATGTCGGTCGAATAGGCGATGACCGGCGTCGTCGTCACAACGGGGATCGGCGGCGACCTCGTCCAGGTCGAGGTATCGAAGGTCGTCATGTAGCTGGTGACGAGATCGACCGTCGGCAGCGTCAGCGTCGATCCGAAGGCAAAATCCGCGCCGAGCACATCCTCGGTGATCTTGCGCAGAATGATCGAGGCGCCGCCGCCGCCGTTGGCGCCGACCGAGGTGATCGACAGCGCGCCGCCCACCGGCAGCTGATCCGGGGTGAGCTGAGCGCCGCCGGCGCCGGTATCACTGAGGGCGAGTTGCGCCTGGTAGGGCGAGGTCCACGCCGACGCCAGCGTCGCGCCTTCCAGTATCGGGGTCCCTGCCGTCACCGACAGGCTGCCGGCGCTGATGCCGTCGAGATAGCCGGGTTTGTAGTAACCCGTGGCCAAAAGACCGTTGTCGTAGGTTTCGGTGACGCCCCAATGCGGATGATTGACGACGAAGCCGCCGGCAATCTGATTGGTGATAAACGGATCGGCGCTGCTGATGTCGTAACGGCGGCCATCGGCGCCGATCACCTGCGTGGTATGAATCTCGCCGCCGGCGACCGCGAGTATGCCTCCGGAGACATTCACCACCGAACCGGACGCCTGAAGCACGTCCTTGAACGGCGCGAAGCCGCCGCTGGCGCCGGCGAAGGTCAATGCCCCGCCCTTGGTAAGCAATTGATCGATGGTCTTCGGAACGTTGGCCAAATAGCCGGCGCCACTCGAGGCGAACAGCGGCGAGCCGACCCAGGTCTCGCCATCGGCGCGCGTGCCGCTGCGGCTGAGATCGATGGTCACGGTCTTGCCGATCAGGCTCCGCGCCAGCGGCGTATCGGCGACATCGTTGGCGGTGACCTTGAAGGTGTAGAGCGTGTCGGTGACCGAGGCGGTGGCGTTCATGCCGGCCAGATCGATGGCGCTGCCGGCTTCGAGGACAACTCGGCCGACCGGCGATGTCGGGCCGCCCTGCGCCAGTTCGCCGCCTGTCATCACCGTCATCGCGGCGCCGGGCGCCAGCACCAGCGCCCCCGGTCCGTCCTGAGTGGCGCCCTGCATGTCCATGTTGGCGGCGGTGATGGTGATTTTCGGCGCAACGAAATTGGCGAGCGACGCGGCGTCCGACGGGATGGTCTCGCCGTTTTCATCGGCGTCGATCAGGCTGACGCTGTCGCTGCCGAGCGTCAGCCGTTGGTTGGCGTTGATCACAATCGATCCGGCGCGGGTGATGCTGGTGCTCGCCCGGGCGACGCCGAACTGGTTGACCCAATCGCCGGCCAGCGTGATGTTGCCGCGCGGCGATGACAGCAGGCCGTTGACCTCATTGGAGACCAAGCCGCCGCCGGAAATAGCGGCGGGAGTGTATCCAAGACCATTATTGTTGACGCTGGGGAAGTAGCCGCTCGCCGGCACGATCGTGACCGTGATGGCGGTGTTGCTGCTCGATGGCTGGGTCAGTCCGATCGTGGAACTCGCCGCCAGGATGATCTGGCCGGCCGAGGTGGTGATGCTGCCGGCGTTACTCACCTTCGGTCCAAGCAGGGCGACATAGCCGCCATTGTCGAAACCGCTGACGTCGGTCGCGATCACGGCGCCCGGCTGAACCACGATGCCCTGGTTGGCCTGCCCGGAGGGAAGATTGCCGGCCGAAACGATCAGGCTGGTGGGCCCGCCTACGGCGCCTGAGGCATTGGCGTAGAGGCCGCTCGCCAGAAATTGGGTGTTGCCGTTATTCTCGTTCACCGGCGCGAAAAAGGTCGCACCGTTCACCGTGAACGAGCGATAGCCGCCATTGGCGTCGAATACGCCGACGTTGGTCACGCCATAACCGCTGTAACTGTTGAGGTCCAGCGACGAGGCGATCAGCGTGTGGACGTTGATCTGCGAACTGCCTGTGAAGATGATGCCGTTGGGATTGATCAGCAGCACCGTCCCCTCGGCCTTGATCTGGCCGAGGATCTCACTCGGCGAGCCGGTGGCGTCGATCCGGTTCAGCGCCACCCAGGAATTTCCATTGGCCGAGTTTCCGCCGGTCTGGTCGAAATGCAGCGTGGTATTCTTTCCGACATTGAACTGCCGCCAGGTCATGATGGCGCGCTGCGCGGTCTGCTGCGCCGTGACGGTGATGCGGCCGTTGCTCGACGATTGCGTCGGCAGGTTGGCGTTGACCCAAAGATTGGCGACGCCGGCTGCGACACGTGGATCGACGATCAGGCCGCCCGGCGACAGCCCGTCGGTGACGGTGGTCGGCGCCGCGCTCGCCGCCGCGCGCGCCGCGCTCTTTGCCGCCTGCACCGCCTGGAGCGCCTGCGTCGCCCGCAGCATCGAGGCTTGGCTTTGCTTCGCAGCAGTCGCCGCCTGCTGTGCCGACGCGGCCGCGGCATCGGTCGCCGCCGTGGTCGCCGAATACACAGCCGAGTAGCCGAGCGAGCGGGCGTGAGCTGGGCTCAGCGCCACCGCCAGCGTCAGCATGCTGGCGCCGGTGAGCCAAGTCGCATGATTGAAAAGCCGAAGCGAGCGAGGCAGATGCGACGCGGCATTGTTGACGGGCACGGGAGCAACTCCTTCGGGCAGACAAGCATCGCCGGCGTGGCCGGCAATGGCCTACCGTCGGGACCAGAGGGGTCTTACCGTTAAGACGGAATCCCGGATCCGATCGCGCACGGCTCCCCGCAAGATTTTGGCGGCGCGCCAACATTTGCGCGGCTAACTCTCAGCTCAGCAGGACGATTCCGCCTGCCAGAACGTGGCTTTTTGCGCCGAAAGCCAGCTCCAGCCGCGCCAAAATTTCGTCCATCTGATCGATCCGGAAGCGACCGTTGACCAACTTCCGCCCCAGCGCGGCGTTGAGGAGGACGATCCTGCCCGGCCGATAGCGGTTGATCTCCACGACGACTTCGGCGAGCGGCGTCGCGCGAAACACGACAATGCCGCGTTGCCAGGCCGAGGCGCTCTCCTGGTCAACCGTGGCGATACGTCCTAATCCGGTCGCGTCATATCGGATCTGCTGGCCCGGACCAAGCGCCGTCGCCCCTGCCTTGTGTTCGATCCTTACATCGCCGCCAAAGCACGTCACGCACACCCAACTCTCCGAGGCCCGGATATTGCGGATGCTGAAGCGGCCATCGCTGGTCACTGTTCTGCCGTCTCCCGCGCGCACGACAAGGGAGCGCCGCGCTTCCGGCGCGGTGGCGAACGATGCCTCCCCCGCAATGAGTTCGAGTCGGGCGCGTTCGCCGTCCGGCGGTTGGACGGCGATGCTGGTCTGCGTGTTAAGCTGGACTGAGACGTCGTCGGCGACCGTCACGCTCAGTTGCCTGCCGGTGGCGGTCCGGTAGTCGGCCTTAAATTCGGACAGCGATGGCCAGAGGCCGAGCGGCGGATCGATCACCGCATAGGACGCGGCCGCGGCCGTGGCAAGCCCGCCGCCCAGAACCGCACGACGGCTCATCGTCCTCCTGCGCCAATAAGCGAGCCCGTTGGCCCGCTCGCTGTCGCGCCGTCGCAAGCTCAGTCCCGCCGGGCCCACATCGCTCCAGGCCCGGCTGGCGTCGGCCAACGCCGCGCTGTGGGCCGCGCTCTGATCCCGCCAACGCTTCAACGCCTCCGCATCGTCTATCGTCGCCTGCCCCGAGGTCAGTCGCTGAAACCAAGCGACGGCTTCGCGGTGCAAGGCGTCGAGTTCGGGAACCGTCTTGTTGATGTCGCTCATACTCGCCTCGCGCCGGCCGGAGCCGTCGCCGCACAGCGATTGGTCGCTGGGGGCCTCGCTTCTATGACGTTTCTCGCGGGTCTGACGCGCATGGTCAGTCTTTCATTTCTTTGCGGCGCGCGACGCAGTATTCGTGGGCGAGCCGCAACTCCTTGGAGACGAGTCGCAAGGAAATACCGAGGCGATCGGCTATTTCCTGGCGCGGCAGGTTATCGACACGAGCCGCCAGCAGGATGGCGCGCCGCAACGGCGGAAGCTCCGCCAGCACGGCCTCGAATGCATGCAGCTCGGAGCGTGCTTCCGCGACCTGCGCCGGGTGAGGCGTGTCGTCAGCGAGATCGAGCAGGCTCTCAATCTCCATGGCTGTCAGATGACGCTTTTCGGCCCGCCGATTGTCGCGCGCGACATTGAGGATGACACGAAAGAGATAGCTGGACGGACTCTGTACGATCCCGACCGTTTCCGTGCGCGCCAACTTAATCCAGGTGTCCTGAAGCGCATCACCGGCAAGATCGGCCGATCCTAGGCGCTGCGTCAGCTTAGCCTTGAGATTGTCATAGCGATCGAGAAAGAGCCGCCGAAGTTTGACGAGGTTTGCATCAGTCATGGTCGGGCTCTCGCCGCCGGCTGACTGGCGGCATCCAGCCCGCATCCCATGGTCACACCCTGCTGCTGCGGCACAATCATGATCAGGACGGGTTGCGTGAAGCCGGACGGCGGCGGCTCGCCGGGCCTCACGTCTCGCAGCGTCGCGTCTATTCTGCGGTCGATATCGGACACGCCCGTCGAGCCAAGTCGCTGAGAGCGCTGGAGATCACCGCTCGCACCGATCCACAACACGGCCACGACCCGGTAGCGTCCCGGCTGCGCACCGCTCCGACAGAAGGCGTCTCTCAGGGCGAATTGAATCCGCGCGTAGTATCGTTGTCGAACCGCTTGCGGCGCGGCGTCAACGACCGGCTGGCGTTCAACCTCCGCAGTCGGCAATAGGACGAAGGTATCGTCGGCCAGGAAGCGCGCCGACAACCCTGTTTCCGCAAGCAGCGCGCGAAGCGCCAGCTCTGGCGTCAACATGCCGGAGACGCTGGCGGATTTGCGGCCCGCGGCGAGCACCGCATCATAGAAGACCTCACGCCCCGTCGCATCGCCATAGCGGTCCAGCGCCGAAGCCAGCGGCTGGGATGGAATATCGAAACTGATGAGCGTCCCGCGGGGCGAAGCCGCAGCGCCAATCGTTGCCGCTTGGATGGACCCGGAGGTGGAGAAGGCGATCATTGCCGCGAATGCCAACGCAATTACGGAAATCCCCGCTTGTTCGAAACGAAAGCGGAACACGATTTCAGATCCCGGCTCGAATTAAGCTCACCCACAGTTCCTTGAAGGGCCACCTGCGTCCACGCTGCGTTTCAGCCGCGGCGGCGAGCATCCGAAACGCCTGACGCTCCGCCTGTTGGCCCGGAAAGCGCAACGGTGACGCATCGTTTCTTTCAAAGCTCCGGCTCCCGGCGAAAACTAGTCAACCTATATTACGGTTTGACGACATCTCCGGGGACAAATGCCGCGGCATGTCGCCTGCGCAAAATCCCGAGAGTCTGACTCATAATGATCGTCATGTTTCAAGCTCGCACGAGGCGGCTTGAGAACAGCCGGATGTTGGCGAAGATGAGCCAGCCCTCGGCGGCGGCGATGCCGCTTTCGAAGTCTTTGGACAGATGGCGGTCGCGTCCTAGAGTATCCGTTTCAAAAAGAGGCCGCTCGCGGGTGCGAGTAACAAAAGTTCGTCATGCGCGAGTGGCTTTGGGTTAGCAACCTTGCAACCCCATACTTCCCGCCTGCGGGTTTTTGCGGCAATTGACAGCCAGATCGAAACTGCGCTGGACGCGCTTCTTACGGAGTCCCCCAGGTCAAGGCGAAGCGTGGCTGCGCTTCCGCCTGATCGTCATGACCTCGCTGGCCTTCATCCTCGGCGTGGCGCCGCTGATGATCGCCACGAGAGCCAGCGCCAAAAGTCAACAGGCGCTGGGCGCGGGCGTGTTCGGCGGCATGGTCTCGGCGACGCTGCTGACCGTGGTGTTCGTACCGGTGTTCTTCGTCGCGGTGATGGCGTTTTTTATCGGCCGCCAGGAGCGTCGGAAGGCCGCGCCGGCGGCGGCGCAAGCGGACCCGGCTGAGTCGCCGTAACGGGACGACCAGGGCGCGACGTGGAACAGGAAACGCCCCTGCGTCTCCTCGCCCTCGTCGCTTTCTCGCCCTCGTCGCTCCTGGCCCTCCAGCGCGCGGTAGGTCCCCAGGCGCCAAAGCCTGAACCAGATCAGGGCGCGCCGAGGGGCGGCCCTGTCGATGCTCAGGTTGATATTGAAGGCTTTGTTCAGCGCCTGCCAATGCGCAATTGCCCACGCCCCAATCCAGCGATTCTGACTTCTCCGGCGCGGCATGCCTGGACGGGCGGCATCGGCGTCAGTGCGTGACGATATTGAGGATGGTTTTGAACGGACCTTCGCCCGCCAGGCGCGCGGTATCCACAGCGGTGCGCACGCCGGCTTCGAAGTCGGCGGCCCATCTGGCGCGGTCGCCGTTGGCGACCTTGCGCTGAGGGACGCTTGGGCGCAAGCTGCTTTCGCTGACGTTGTTGGTGGGTTTGACCTCGCCGGGAAAGTCGCAGAACGTCAGCAGTTGATCGCGAGCGCGACCGCCCCTCGCCAGCAAGTCTCGGGTCAGCTGACAGTCGGTCGGTGTAGCGAGGACAAGATCGAGATCGCGCTCCAGCGCGCGTCGTCTGGCGCGCAGCATCACGCACCATTGCGACATCGTTGAGACCGGCAACGAAAGCTGGCGGCTGAAAAACCAAGCCTGACCCAAAGACACATCACTCACGCCACCGCGCCGCTCCGGCTGCGCAGGGCTGTTCAGTTCTCTAGACTTTGAGGGAGCTTTAGGATTCCCGCGGGCGAAAATGTGTGAATCTATCAACGACAACCCGAATCGGAGGTTGTCGGATGGCGGTGTCGCTGCTTGAGATTTTGCG
>NZ_NHSJ01000130.1 GCF_002937075.1 Rhodoblastus sphagnicola | reverse complement strand
ATATCGGCGCCTGGTCGATCCCGCAGAGCCAACTCGCCATGGTGCATCAGAACGAATTGATCATGCCGGCAGCCGAAGCGGGCGCCTTCCGCTCCATGCTGAGCAATCAGGCCAATGGCGGCGGCGCCCAGGCGCAAGGCGGCGGCGACACGCATGTCCATCTCAATGTCTCGGCCATGGACGCGGCCTCGGTGAAGAGTTGGCTGGGCGCCAATTCGCGACAAATCATGAAAGCGATGAACCAGGCGATGCGCAACGGCGATCACCTCGGCTTGCGTCGACTGGCGCAGTAAGATCATGGCGCAACTCTTCGGCGTGTGCCTGCTGCCGGCCACCGGCGAATTCACCTACGACACGTTCCCCGCCCAGGGAAAGAAAGCTACGGAGTCGTCGTTCTCGCCCATCAACACCCATCTCGCGCCCACCGGAACCAAGACCGACTATTCCTACGCGCTCGATCAGCTTCAGGCGGCGCATCCCGAGTGCCAGACGGTCGCCCTGGTCTGCGCCTGGTTCGGCAATTCCACTGACGCCGCGACCTGCAAGATCTACCCCTCGACCAATTTCATCGGGGGCGCCTTCGAGACTTACGCGAACGGCGCCTGGACCGCCGCCAACTGGAAAGTCTCCGGCCTTACGCAAAACTCGGCCGGCCTCATTCCGATCTCGACCAACAATGGCGCCGCCACCTATGGCGGCGCGCCCTCGGACCAGAGCATCGTGCGCTGCATCCGCGATTTGCGCGCGCGTGGTTTGCGCGTGATCTTCTATCCGTTCATTCTGATGGACACGGCGGGAAAACCCTGGCGCGGCCGCATCGGCCTCGCCACCGATCTCACCGCGGCCACGACCCAAAATGTGAACAGCTTTCTCGGCGGCGCGACCCCCTCGCAGTTCACCCGCGACGCCGTCAATCTGACGGTCGCCTATTCGGGATCGCCCACCGATTTCACCTACCGCCGCTTCATCCTGCATTACGCCAACCTCTGCGCGCTCGCGGGCGGGGTCGATCTGTTCCTGCTCGGCTCCGAATTGCGCGGCCTGGAAATTTTACGCGGCCCCAACTGGACTCAGGCGGGAACAACCGACGTCAACGGCCACGCCCAATGGGACTATCCCTTCGTCGCCGGCCTCGTCCAACTCGCGGCCGACGTGCGCGCCACCTTCGACGCGGCTGGTTTTGCGCGCGATCTGACCAATCACAAGAACCTGATCGCCTATTCCCCGGACTGGTCGAGTTGGAACGGCTGGCAGCATCCGGGCGCCAACGGCCAATGGCCGCATCTCGACTCGCTGTTCGCCTCGCAAAACATCGATGTCGTCTCGTTCGACAATTATCTGCCGCTGTCCGATTGGACGCTCGGCGACGGCGGTCTCGACTGCAAGAACTGGAACGCGCCCGCGCCGCAAACCTGGCCGCCCGGTCCGGAGACGATGAACGGCCTCGGACTATCCGGCCAGCCCTCGCTGCAAAACGCCGATTATCTGAAAGCCAACATCGAAGGCGGCGAGGGTTTCAATTGGTTCTACACCAACAGTCTTGGCGGCGGCGTCGGCCTCGACCCGCTGGGCACCGACCAGCGCTGCACGCTGCCGCTCGGCGACCGCGTCACCCAAACCCGCCACGCCTTCGCCGCCAACCAGCAATTGCTGACGCGAAAGGGCCTGCGCTGGTGGTGGAACAACACGCACCGCGCGATCTACGACAATGGCGACGGAACAGGCTGGAGCCCCCACGGCCCAACCACGGCCTGGACACCGCAGTCAAAACCGATCGCCTTCGTCGAATATGGCTTCGCTACGGTTGATCGTTGCACCAACCAGCCCAACGTGTTCTACGATCCCAAATCCAGCGAAAGCGCCACGCCGTTCTGGTCGCTGTGGACGGGTTCGGTAGGCTCGGGCTGGCGCCCCCAACGCGACGACACGCTGGCCGATCTCGCCCTGCAATCCGTGCACGATTACTGGAGCGCCAACAATGCGACGTCCGGTTCGGGCGTCGCCATGGTCTTCACGCCCTTCTGCTGCGCTTGGAACTGTGACGCCCGGCCTTTCCCGGTCTTTCCCCTCGACGGCGATGTCTGGGGCGACGGAGGCGCCTGGGCGACCGGCAACTGGATTGGCGGCAAGGGGCCGGCCACGGCGCCGACCGCGCCCGATCCATCGCCAACCGTCGGAACCTTCGCCACTTTCCCAACGCTCGCGGGCCAAGGCTGGAGCGTGAAATTCCAGCCGCGTTTCCTCACCTGCGTCCAGGCGCATGTTTCCGGCCGCGAATCGCGTGCGGCGCGCCGTCTCAATCCGCTCCATGATATCGAGCTGAATTTTGACCTGCTGCGCGGCGCCGCCGCCCATGCCGAACTGCAAGAGGTCGTCGCCTTCATCGCCAATCACGCGGGCCAGTCCCAAGCCTTCCTGTTCACCCCGCCAAACGCGCTCGGCGTGGTCGTGGGCGAACCAATCGGCGTCGGCGACGGAACGACGACAAGCTTTGCACTGACTCAAAAAATTGGCGGCTTCAGCGAAAACGTCCAGGCGCTCCTCGGCGCACCCACCGTCTATCTCGACGGCGTGGCCGCGCCACCCACCGCCTATGCGCTGTCGATCCTGCCGGCGGTCGTGACCTTCACCTCCGCCCCGGCGTCGGGCGTGGTGGTGACGGCGGATTTCACCGCCGCCCATCTCGCGCGATTCGCAGACGACAGCCTCGACCTCGAAGAGTTCATGACGGAATTCTGGACCCTCAAAAGCCTGAAACTGGAAACGGTGCGCACGTGACCCTTGCAACATTTCCGACACTCCCCGGCCAGGGCTGGAGCGTCAAGAAGACGCCAACTTTTTCGACACGGGTGGCGTCCCACGCGTCGGGCCGCGAGGTGCGCGTCCCGCTTTACGCCCGCGCGCTCTACCAATTCGAATTGTCCTTCGACGCGCTCGATTCCTCGGGCGCGAACCCGGCGCTCCAGTCCCAATCCCTGCAAACCCTGATGGGCTTCTGGATGTCGTGCAATGGGCAGTTGAACACGTTTCTCTACGTCGATCCAACCGACAATGCGGCCACATCCCAAACCATCGCCACCGGCGACGGCGCGACAACACGCTTCGTTCTTGGACGCGCCATCGGCGGCTATTACGAACCGGTGAGCTACGTCATCTCCATCGCCAACGTCACCGTCGGCGGCGCCTCGACGACGGCTTACACATTCACCGCCCCCAACACCATCGCCTTCGCCACGCCGCCGGCGAGCGGCGCGACCATCGCCGCGACGTTTTCGTACGGCTTCCAATGCCGCTTCCTCGACGACGTCGCCGAATTCGAAAATTTTCTGTCCGGTCTGTGGAAGATCGGCGGACTGAAATTCCGTCAGGTGCGCTGAATGAAATCCGCTCCCGCCGCGCTCATCTCCTATCTGAACGCGCTGCGTCCGACGTCGGACGCGCCGCTGCTCACCGCCGAATGTTTCACCATCTGGCTCTCGACCGGAACGGTCTTGACCTACACCGACCTCGACAGGCCGGTCGCGATCAACGGCTTCACCTATCTCGCCAATTCGGTGCTGATTTCGGGCCTGAAATACCGCGCGAGTTGCGGTGTAAATGTCGACAGCCAGCAGGTCACGCTGTTCGCCCGCGCGACGGACACGATCGGCGGCATTCCCTTCCTCCAGGCGATGCAGCAGGGCCTGCTCGACTGCGCCGAAATCCAGCGCGAAAAAGTCTTCTTCAGCGATTGGAACACGCCGATCGGCTCGGTGATCCTGTTCAAGGGGCGCGTCGCCCAGATCGACTCGATCGGTCGCTCCAGCGCGCAGATCACCGTGGCCTCCGACCTCGTGCTGCTCGATATCGACATGCCCCGCAACGTCTATCAGGCCGATTGCCAGCACGTGTTGTACGACGCGCAATGCGGCCTGGCCGCAGGAACCTATTCGACCGCCGGCGCCGTCGGCGCGGGCTCGACACAAACGATGATCGCCTGGAGCGCGGCGACTGCGGCTTACCAGCAAGGCACGATCGCCTTCACCTCCGGCGCCAACACGGGCGCCGACGTGACCATCAAGGCGGCGAGCAACGGCAGCCTGATCCTGTCCTACCCGCTGCCCTATCCGCCAGCGACCGGAGACACTTTTGTTGCGACCTACGGCTGCGACCGCACCATGAACACATGCAAGAGCCGTTTCAACAATCTCGGAAAATTCCGGGGATTCCCCTTCGTTCCGCCGCCACAGATCATGACGGGTCCACTCTCCTCCGTCACCTCCCGCGGCGCCAAGGGCGGCAAGTAGGATCGTGCAAATGAACGAAAACGAGCAGCGCGGCGCGGTCGTGGCCGAAGCGCGCAAATGGATGCTCACGCCCTATCGTCATGGCGCCGACATACGCGGTGTCGGCGTCGATTGCGGCATGCTGATCGTGCGCGTCTTCGTCGATCTCGGCCTCATCCCGCCGTTCGATCCGCGCCCATACGATCCCGACTGGATGATCCATCGTGAAGACGAAAAGTACTTGAGCTTTTTCACTCAACGCTGCGCGCCGGTCCAAAAGCCCCGGCCGGGCGACATTGCTCTGTTCCGTTATGGCCGAAGCTATTCCCATGGCGGCATCGTCACGCGGATCGATCCCATCGCGATCATTCACGCCTATCATGACGCCGGTTGCGTGATCGAGGATCAACTGACGCAAAACCCCGCCCTGACCGATCCCCGGCGCAAACTCGCCTATTTTTCGATCTGGCCCACCCCAAGAAACTGAAGGCGCGGACATGGGTTTTCTCGGCGCTGGGAACGTCAACACCCAGATCACCAAATATTCCGGTCTGCAGGTGCAGACCACGTCAAGTTGCGTGCCCGTGCCGATCGTCTACGGCTGCAACGTGCTCGCGCCAAATTGCTTCTGGTACGAGAATTTCAAGGCCATCGCGCAACATACGAGCGGCAAGGGCGGCAAGGGCGGCGCGAGCGCGGGCTACAATTACTCGTGTTCGATCATGATGGGCGTCTGCGAGGGTCCGATCGCCGGCATCGGCCAGGTCTGGCAAACGTCCAACACCACGACGACCCTCATCGACCTTGGCCTCAGTCTGTTCTCTGGCGCTTCGCCGCAGACCGTCTGGTCCTATCTGGCGTCGGCCTTCCCGAACCAGGCGCTGACCTACCCAGGCGTCGCCTATGTCGCGAGCGCCGCTTACAATCTCGGCTCTTCCGCCAGCGTCGGCGACAACAATTTCGAGGTCCACGGCATTCTCCACGGGACGGGCTTCAATGGGATTGACGCCGACCCCGCGCAGGTCATTTCGGATTTTCTCACCAATCCGCAATATGGCGTCGGCTTTCCCGCCGCCTCGATCGACGCCACCGCGCTCTACGCCAATGCTGGCGACAGTTCCTACCAGACCTATTGCTGGGCGAACGGTCTCGCCATCAGTCCCGTGCTCAACACGCAGGAGACGGCGTCATCGATCCTGTCGCGCTGGCTGCATCTCACAAATTCCACGGCGGTCTGGTCGGCTGGCCTGTTGAGAATCCTTCCCTACGGCGACGGCGTCGTCACCGGCGGTTCGGCGACCCTGCAGAAAACCTGGACGCCAAATCTGGTCCCCATCTACGACCTCACCGACGAAGATTTTCTCGACGTCGCGGGCGAGGATCCGATCAAGATCACGCGCTCCGATCCCTACGCGGCTTACAACCAGCAGGCGATCGAGATCCAGGCGCGCTCGGATTCCTACAACACGGGGCCCATCGTCGCCTTCGACCAGGGCGCCATCAACCGCTTCGGTCGGCGCACCGGTTCGACAATCGCCGCGCACGAGATCTGCGACGCGCTCGCGGCGCAAACCTCGGCGCAGTTGATCCTGCAACGCGGCCTTTACATCCGCAACACCTACAGCTTCAAACTGTCGATGGAGTTCTGTCTCCTCGACCCGATGGATCTGGTGACGCTCAGCGATCCCGCGCTCGGACTCAACAAGACGGTGGTTCGTATCACGGACATCGAAGAGGATTCCGAGGGCGCCCTGACGGTGACGGCGGAAGAATTTCCGCAAGGCGTCGCGACGGCGACGCAATATCCGACACAGCCAAAAACCAACGGCGCGCCTGACGCCAGTGTCGCGGCGCAGCCGGTCAATATGCCCTTGATCATCGAACCGCCGCCCGGCATCACGGGCAATGTCGCGCAGATCTGGATTGGCGCCAGCGGACAGAACGCCGATCCCAACTGGGGCGGCTGCATCGTCTGGGTTTCCCTCGACGGCGCATCCTATTCGCAGATTGCGCGACTCTCGTCTCCGGCCAAACAGGGCGTTCTCATCTCCGCGCTGCCGGCCTATACCGGAAGCAATCCGGACGGGGCCGATACGCTGAGCGTCGACCTGACGCAAAGCGGGGGAAGCCTCCAGTCCGTTTCGGCGACGGCGGCCTCGGCGGGCGTCACGCTGTGCTATGTTGATGGCGAATATCTCAGCTATACGAATGCAACCCTGTCCGGCGCCGATCAATACGGCCTCGCCGGCTTGTATCGCGGTTTCAGCGCCTCATCGGTCTCCGCGCATGCGGCCGGAAGCGTCTTCTGCCAACTCGATTCCGCGATCCTTCAGTACGACGTCACTGCGGCCCATATCGGCCAGATGGTCTATCTGAAGTTTCAAAGCTACAACATTTATGGCGGTGGCGTTGAGGATCTCTCCACCTGCGCCGCCTACACGCACACAATCCAGGGCCTTGGCGCGATCGGTCCGGTCACGGCGACACTGGCGGTCGGCGTTCCCATGGATTTCGGTCTGGTCAACCAGGCGGTCGCCGAAACCGACGATTTCGGCAGCGTTCAGTCCGCCGTCACAACGATCATCGATCTCGGCGCGCTTTCAAGCTGAACGCCGTATTTTCAGCCTCATCGCAGTCAGGGAAGACGCATGTCCGTTCAATTGAAACGCCGCCGCGACACGGCGGCGAATGTCGCGGCCTATACCGGCGCGCAGGGCGAGTTGATCGTCGATCTCACCAACAATCGCCTCACCGTTCACGATGGAGTTACGCCCGGCGGTTGGGCCGCGGCGAAATTGTCCGAGGTGGCCGCCACGACGAGAACGTCCGTCTCGGACCTCAACTACACGGCGCTGATCACGGATCGCACCATCGCCTATACGGCGATCACGGCGGCGCGCACCGTAACTCTGCCGGCCGTCTCCGCCTTTCCCACCGGCGTGTCGCTACGCATCCTGGATGAGAGCGGCGCCGCCAGCGCCTCGAAAACGATCACGCTGAGTCCAAACGGGTCAGACGTGATCAACGGCGCCGCGAGCGCCGCCATTTCCTCCCCCTATGGCTATATCGTCCTGCAGGGGAATGGCGCCGCAAGTCCGGGGAAATGGACGATTGCCGACCAGGCGGCTTCGAACCTCGCCAATGTTGGCGTGGGCGTCGCGGCTGATCCGAACAACGTTCTCTCCGCCTATGGCTCTTCGGCGCTGTTCAACGGCCTCAGTTTCAATCTCGTGGTCAACAAGTCCGCGGCAGCCAATACCGCGTCAATTCTGTTCCAGGATGGATTTTCCGGACGCGCACAAGTCGGCCTTGCGGGCGATGACAATCTCCATTTCAAAGTCTCGTCGAACGGATCGAGTTGGACCGACGCCCTGGTCATCAACGCGACGACCGGACAGGCAAACTTCCCTCAAGGCATCGCATCGGGCGACGCGGCGGGGTTTCGCAACCGACTTCGCAACGCCAGCTTCGCGATCAATCAACGTAATGTTTCGGGAACCGTGACGCTTGCGGCTGGGGCTTATGGCCACGATGGTGTTCGCGCCGGCGCATCCGGCGCGACCTACACTTTCGCGGCGAGCGGCATCGACACGACGATTACCGTAACGGCCGGTTCGCTGATCCTGCCGATAGAAAGCAATCTGATCGAGGGGGGCGCTTACATGCTTTCCCATGCTGGCGCGGCTCAGGCCCGTGTCTGGCAGGGGACTGGCTATTCTGGATCCGGCTCCTATGCCAGCGCGCCCTTCACCGCGACCGCCCTCAGCGCCGCGACCCAGACGAATGTCGAATTCTCGACCGGAACGATTTTGCGGCCGCAATTCGAGCCGGGCGCCGTGGCGACGGCGTTCGAGCGCCGCCCGCCGAGCCTCGAACTTGCGATCTGCCAGTACTATTTCCGCCTTCTGACGTGGACGGGTGTCGCCTTGTCCTATAATGCCGCTAGCAGCGCGGCGTATGTTCAGGTCTTTCAGAACTTTTCTCAAATGCGGTCAGCGCCAACGTCAACTGGGAGCGTAACCTTCAGTTCTTCGTATAATATTAGCGATGCCCCGTCTATAGGTGTGTGTAATAATGGCATAGCATATGTCGGAAACCACACGATAAATTCTGGAAATACTTACGGTTTTTATTCTGGGTCCCAGAATCTGAGCGCGGAGATTTGATATATGACGATTTCCTATACGCTAACGGACGCAAAATCCGCCCCCAACGCGCAACCTGTCATGCGTTCGGATGGGGCTTTCATTCCTGCGGATCCCAGGAATACCGACTTTCAGGTCTATTTGTCCTGGCTGTCGAACGGCGGCGCGCCAGGCGCCGCGCCAAACACGGCTTCGGCCGTTCCAACGCAAGTTTCTCGTCGTCAGTTTTTTCAAGCCGCCGCGCAGGACGGCTTGATCACCAATGCGGAAGCGATCGCGCTGATTTCGACAGGAGCCATGCCCGCAAGCTTGTCTTCCGCCATCGCCGCTCTCCCAAACGCCGAGCAGTTCGCCGCGCAAATGGCGGTGCTGGGCGACCAGACTTTTGAGAGGTCGAGCTTGATCGTCGTGGCTCTCGCCGCCGCGATGAACAAGACCAATTCCGACCTGGACGCCCTGTTCACGCTGGCCGCCTCGCTCTGAGCGGGCTCCCGCGCAACGCATTGCGGAGATTTTCATGGACTGGCGATACCCCAATGGGTCTGTAACCCGAGGCGTCGTCATCGAAGATGGCGCAGGCAATAAATTAGCCAGTTTCGGGGGCGGCGCGGGCGGCTCCAACGCCAGTGTCGGCGCGAATGGAAGCGCGGCCCCATCGAGCGCGACTGAAGTCGGCTTTGTCAACGCGCTCGGCAATCTCGCGGCGATCGGTCCGTCCAACCCCCTGCCCATCACGGCTCCGGCCAATCTGCTCGCCAGCGACAGCGGCGCCGCGACACCGGGGGCAATAATCTCCCTGCGACGCAACCGGTAACGTGGTCCGCGCAATCCGTATCTGTTTCCTCGTTGTCGAGCCTTCCAGCGGATCGAGTGCGATTGGCTCGGTCAGCGTCTCCGCTCTTCCCGCCCTCGCGGCCGGCGCCAACCTGATTGGCGCGGTCAATCTGGATATTGGCGGCGCGACGATCAGCCAAGGCAATCCGGTTCCGACAACGGAAACCTACGCCAACATCGCGACCGGGCAGGTCAGCGTCGCAACCTCCGCCAC
Organism: Rhodoblastus sphagnicola; assembly: GCF_002937075.1. Lineage (GTDB taxonomy): Bacteria > Pseudomonadota > Alphaproteobacteria > Rhizobiales > Beijerinckiaceae > Rhodoblastus > Rhodoblastus sphagnicola. Next base: position 263 of record NZ_NHSJ01000130.1, on the reverse strand, counting down.
GCAAGTTGTCGCGGCCCGCGCCGGACGCAAGGAGGTCACAATCGTCAATCACGCGACGACCGCCGTCTATATCGGCGGTTCAGCCGTGACGGCCGCCGCCGGCCTTCTCCTCGCGGACGTCCGGGGCCAGTGCATCGTAAGCGGCACGAGCGCACCAGGGGCTGAAGCCCCGGTGGGGACCGGCTCACGTGTCGCGCTTGAACCTGATCGGCATCCAGAACTGCCTCAGCGCCTCGACGCTCTTCGGAATCTCGCTGGACGCG